>WRIC01000005.1 GCA_009782915.1 Propionibacteriaceae bacterium
AAGAGGAAGATGAGCATGAGTGCTTATTTTGCTATCCAGGGATTCAGATGCTTGGCTCGTTCGGAACACGGATGCGTGCAGTTCGTGAAGTCCTTGAGTACTGCGCGTGTGAGCTGCCATTCGAAGTGCTTCAAATAGAAGACAGCGAGGATGTTGATGAGGACGGAGATACGGTTCCTGATGAGGATGATGATGATGTCGAAGACCGGCTGATCACGAAATATGGTTCTTGGAAAGCATTTATCACTGAGATGCGAGCTTTCGTTATCGAGTGCTGGGACAACCAAGACGCGCGTCTGGCTGCAAATCCAGACCCTACTGCCACCCGGTTACGAGACAACGAAAAGGTACAACGGATCTTCATGCGTATGCTCCCTGAGCAGTGCATCGAAATCGACAGCTAGCCCAGACACTGAGGTGGTCGGGCTCTCTTTGATGTCCTCTTACTTCATGGAAGTGTCCGGGGGCATTCCTAGAGTTGTTTCCAGCACTAGGAGGAAACATGGTCACAAGAGTCTGGGAACAACCCAGTTTCCGATTCGACATTTTCGAATCGCCAGTGGGCGAAGCTGACACATTGCAGGAAGCTACTCCCCCGCAATCACAGTTGGATGGAATCCCCGAGCAGGTCATCCCAGAAGAAGAATCCCGCCCGCTGCTTTCAACAGAAACTGACCATCTAACGAAACAAACTGCTCCTGTTTTCAGGCCACGAACCCAAGAAGATTTTGCACCATCTGGCGCAGTGAGCAGGGTCCGTGCGAATATTGCTGCACTGACTGTGCTGAGAACACTGGAAGAAGAAAAGCGTCCAGCTACCGCCGAGGAGCAGACGGTTCTCGCACACTACGCTGGGTGGGGTGGGGCAAGTGTGGGGAATATTTTCGATGACAGCCGAGAAGATTTCCTAACCGAGCGTGCACAGTTGAGGGAGCTTCTCACCGAGGAAGAGTGGACTGCAGCCCGAGCGACCGTTATAAATGCCAACTACACCGATGCTTCTATTGTTGAAGCTATCTGGGGTGTAGTCCAGGAGGCTGGCTTCCAGCAAGGGCGCGTGTTGGAACCAGGTTGTGGCACAGGGCATTTCATTGGGTTTGCCCCACCTGGCGCGCACATGGTGGGTGTGGAGATCGATCCTGTGTCGGCGAGAATCGCGCGAGCTTTGTATCCTGATGCGAGTATTCGGGCAGAGTCTTTTGGTGACACGAACCTTCCCACTGAGTACTTTGACCTAGTGATCGGTAACGTTCCATTCGGTGACTTTCCTGTTTATGATCCCGTTTGGAATCCGGGCAACAAAATGTCTATCCACAATCATTTCATTGTGAAGTCTATTGGTCTAACCAAACCAGGTGGAATGGTCGCTGTCCTGACATCCTCGTACACCATGGATTCGCTGAACACCGACACCCGGGAACGAATTGCGGACATGGCGGACCTGGTGTCAGCTGTGCGGCTTCCCACTGGAGCTCATCGAACTGCTGGTGGCACTGATGTGGTTACGGATCTCCTCGTGTTCCAGCGACGCCTCGAACCAGAAAAAGACACAGAGAAGGAGATCGTTTGGTCAATAGAACAGAATCTTCCCGAGTGGGTGAAGAGCGACGTCGTCGACATACCCAACAAGGAGGGTGCCCTTGAGCAATACCAGCTGAACAACTATTGGGCCTCGCATCCTGACAATATCCTCGGCACCACACAGATCACGGTTGGCATGCATGGTGTTGCAGGGCTGGAGGTTGTCGCCAAAGCATCGGAGGGAAGTCTGAGCGAACAAATCACAATGCGAGTTCTTGATGATTTCCATCGAGCAGCTGACCCCGTGTTCGCGCCTGCTGTTGAAGCGGAGAATACTGAGATTATTGTGGCCGACCCGTCTTTACTGGATGGTGAGATCCGGTGGAGCAAGGACCAAGGGTTCACCCAGGTGCGCGGTGGGGTCATGATGGAGCTGTCTGTTCCACAAGCACAAGCTGTTGAAACCAAGCATCTGATGGAATTACGTGACCAACTTCGCACATTGATTGATGCGGAGAATTCTCCCACCAGTGACCCCGGCGATCTTGATGAGCAACGGTATCAGTTGAAGGAAAACTGGGAAAAGTATGTTGCCAAGTATGAGGCGATAACGAGGGTCACTATTTCGACGAAAACTATTACTGACAAGGTAACCGGTGAACAAGAGACTGTAGAGTATGCGAAAGTTCCGCCGGCTGTAAAGCGGTTTCTCACTGATCCGATTGGTGCGCGGATCACTGGACTGGAAATCTACAAGCAGGGGTGGGATAAACCACGGCCGGCAGGGATACTCCTGAACAGGCAACTCACTCCACGCCAGGAAGTTGAGCAGGTTGAAACCCCAGCTGATGGTCTCGCGGTTGTGCTAGCAGAAACGGGTGGGAGGGTTGATCTTGAACGGATCTCTGAACTGCTGAGCGGACAACCAAAGCAGGACATCATTGATGCTTTGGGTGACAAGATTTTCCATGATCCTTCTACTAACGAGTGGGCTACCTCTGCGGTGTACCTATCCGGGAATGTGCGTGCCAAGCTTGATGAGGCTCGTGTCATGGCTGCCCAGAATCCTCAATATTCCCGCAATGTCTCAGCATTAGAGGCTGTGCTGCCAGTGGATATTCCCATGGGAAATATTCGACCACGGCTGGGCGCGGTGTGGATTCCTGACACTGACGTCCACGATTTCATGGCAGACGTACTGGGGCGTGCACCCGATCGATGTGTACAAAAGGGTTCGGCATCATGGGATATTTCAGTAAATTCTTGGTTGGCAGATAGACCAGAATCAGTGTCCACCTGGGGAACAAGACAGATGCCTTTCCACAAGATCGTGAAAAACATTTGCGAGAACAAACCCATCGAAGTACGAGATTCGTACTACGAAGATGGAAAGAAAAAGCAGGGAGGGATCAACACTACAGAAACCATTGCAGCTCAAGCCAAAGCAAGCGAGATTGAAGAAAAGTTTGCGGAATGGTTGTGGAGTTCCCCGGATCGAGCACAACGGTTAACCCAGGAATACAATCGTCGATTCAACTCGAAGGTTGCCCGCTCCTATGAAGTCGAAGGAACCCAGCAGACTTTTCCTGGTCTCAGTGACTCGTTTACACCACACCCCTGGCAACGCACCGCTGTAGCGCGAATACTCGCCGAACCATCAGTCGGCTTATTCCATGAGGTCGGTGCTGGGAAAACAGCTGAAATGATCATGGGCACAATGGAATTGAAACGCCTCGGATTGGTGAACAAACCACTAGTGGTGGTGCCGAATCACATGTTGCTACAGTTTTCTTCCGAATGGTATCGATTGTATCCTCAGGCCAAACTATTTGCGGCAGACAAAGCAGACACTGACAAGCACTCTCGGCAAGCGTTCATTTCTAAAGCAGCAATGAACGATTGGGATGCGATCATCATCACCACAACTGCTTTCGGGCTGATCCCGGTATCTGCCGAGACATCAGCCAACTACGAGAAGGTTAAGATCCAAGAGGTTGATCGATTCCTCGACAGTCTACGAGCCAGTAAGAATCCTGATGCGCGACGGAGCATTAAAGATTTGGAGAAACAGAAAGCCACCAAGCTGGCGAAGATACAGGCATCACTGGATACCAAGAGTGATAACACCTTGTCTTTCGAACAAATGGGTGTGGACCTGCTGGTGGTTGATGAAATCCACGAGTTCAAGAATTTACAACTCAACTCAGCGATACCCAACATTGGTGGTCGGAGCTCACAACGGGCAACAAACCTGGATATGAAACTGATGTGGCTGTGTGAACAGTACGGCGATCAGCACACCCTCATCGGGGCCTCAGGTACGCCCATCAGTAACTCACTGCAAGAAATGTATGTCATGCAACACTATTTCCGTCCCGATGCGCTCGAAGAAGCTGGTGTCACAGATTTTGATGCTTGGGCTGCGACGTTCGCGGAACTGGTCACAAAACTGGAGCTGGGTAACGATTCACAGAAGATGACCGTCAAAACACGGTTAGCTCGTTTCATTAATCTGCCAGAGCTGGTGGGAATGTTCCACGAGTTCGGTGATATCAAAACAGCCGCAGAACTCGACCTGTCACGACCCAGCATCACCATCAACCCTGAGACAGGTGCCCGTGAACCACGCATGGTGGTCCTTGAACGAGATGACGAGCTCGCCCAGTATGTTGATGATCTCAGCGATCGGCTCACTAAGGTCAAGGGCAGTGGTGGAAAGAAGGGTCAAGACAACGTTTTGAGCATTATTGGTGACGGCCGGCACGCCAGCCTCGATATGCGATTGCGGAACCCCAATGCCCATGGTGGACTCAAGATCGATGTTGCAGCTGACATTCTCGCAGACACCTATCAAGCACATAGAAATGACCAGTATCTTGAGGAAGACGGATCGGTTTCCCCTACGCCTGGAAGCCTCCAGATCGTGTTCTGCGACCTGGGTGTACCCAAGGATGAATGGAACGTCTACGACGGTCTCAAGGATGCTCTCAAAGCGCGAGGTGTGCCCTCAGGGATGATCCGATACATTCACGAAGCCGATAACAGCACCAAGAAGGAACGCCTCTTTGAAGACTGCCGTGCCGGTAACGTAGCTGTCATCATTGGGTCCACCGGGAAAATGGGTGTCGGCACTAACATTCAACAACGAGCCGTGCATTTGCTGCACATGGATTCACCGTGGAAACCAGGTGAAGTCGATCAGCGAAACGGTCGGATCATTCGCCAAGGCAACCAGAACAAGGAGGTGGATGTCACCTATCTGGTGGTCAAGAAAACCTATGATGCGCTGATGTGGCAAACAGTGGAACGCAAAGCCAAATTCATTCACCAACTCATGGACGGATCGATCACCGATCGTGTCGCAGAGGACGTGGACGACATCTCCGAGAACACAGCACTCTTCGGGGCCCTCAAAGCCGCTGCCACAGACAATCCGCTGTTGATGAAACAAGCAGAGCTCACCTCGGATGTTGCGCGTCTGACCGCGCTGGAGCGCGCGCACCGCCGTAACATCCAAGGAATACAACAAACCCTCGTGTCGGACAAAGCAGGCCTCACCCACAGCACGGAGCTACTGGGATCATTGACGCAGGCTGTGTCCTTGACTGAACCCATAGGAGAGGAGTTTGAAGCCACTGTAGCAGTGCATAATTATTTACGAAGCTTGGACTCAGACCAGTACGTCAGGGATTCCCCAAGTGTTGATTCCCGCACGAAAGCAGCCAATGCTCTGCAGCTATTCTTTGGGTTCGGGGCCGTCAACAGCCAGCACCCAATAACGATCATGACCCACCGCGGGCACGGCATCAACGCTACAAAAGTGACCACCGGGTACACAAAGTACGGTAGCCCCATCCACTCAACGAAACTATCTCTTCAGGAGGCACCATCAGTGACTCGGGTCATACCCAACAAACCCGATGGGGGAATCTCTTTCACTGGCATGGTGACTCGTATCGAGAACATGATCGACGATCTCCCCAATGAGCAAGCCAAGGTCGAAGCGAAAATCGCGGAACTCCAGCACCGCATCAGAGTCAACGAAACCATCAACTATGGTGAATTTCCACAAGCACAAGAACTCAGCGTTGCACGGAGAGCACTCGAAGATGTCAATGATCAGATCACTCAACAAAACAACCAGGACCAGCTACCCAACCCTGATGTTACCTACGAGCAGTCCTCACCACCCAATCGAAGTGTCCTGCTTGACGTGAGCGACCATGATGAATATCCCTGGGAAAACCAACCACACGACCCTGAAATCGAAATATAAGCCCTAATATTTAGGTTTCTTTATTTACAGGATTCTGGCATGCACGAGATGGTCATGTACATGGCCGTAGTCCACGCTCACGTGTTCTCGTGGGCAGTACAAGGGCAACGGGATTTGCGCTGCAAAAGACTCCGCCACTTTGACACTCCGGCGAACACTGGGGGTTATGTTATCCCAGGGCTGGTTATGCAGGAGACTCATCGCATCTTGATAGTGCCCGCCAGCGTTAACCGGTGGCACCATGCACGGAATAATCGCATCTACACTAATAGTGAGATCGTGTGCTTGCGCGAGTTCGTTCACTGCACTATACAGTTTTTGGATACTACGCAACTCCTTGTTGGTGGGGAAAGTCGTAGTGATGACATGGTTCGCAGCAACGATCGCTCCGCACGTGACTAGATTGAGTGAACCTGGACTATCAACGATAACCAGGTCATGTGTCAGCGGTTTCAATGCTGCACGCAGTTTGCGTTCACCACCATAGGTTGCACTCAGTTGCACAACGACTCCTTCAAGATCCTCAGCTGCTGGCAGGAGACTTACACCTGGCACAGTGCTGGGAATTATTGCGTCAATAATGGGCACGCCGTGGAGGAGGACATCGCCAACATCTGACAGGCATTCCCTGGGGTCCACACCTAGCCATCGTGTAGCCGTGCCCTGAGCGTCAGCATCTACTACAACCACTGATGATCCTTGAGCTGCTGCCAGTGTGGCGAGGGTAACAGCAGTCGTGGTTTTTCCGGTGGATCCTCCCCCACTGGCGATAGCAACGATCTTGGTCATGAGTTCATCTCCTTGTCAGCGTGTGAGGGTGCTGTGGCACAGATGGTCCACTGCTTGATAACGACCTGTTCTTCTTTGAATGGCTTGTACCCGACTGCTTGAAGTTGTTCATAGTAGAACAACAGCAATGATGCACGTACTGGACTCAGGGAGGAAATGGGAGTCTTAACCATCTCTTCAGCCAGGGTAAGACCCTCACACCAGGCAGTGTTTTTCGACCAATGCTGTACTTCGGCAATGCTCAGCCCTGCGCAAACAAACATGGACATGAAAAGATCCCAGTCTTCGACAGTCGGATCCGTGTTCATCAGTTTCACCAGGAAAGTTCCCCGCATCGACTCTATTGATGCTTTCGCAGGCTCACTCTTTGGGCCTTCTTTGCGCTTCTCTGCCGGCGGGGGAGTGCTCTCACTAGACTTCGCTTGCCGAGCCACGGTGACCTGCTCCACAAAGGATGGTCCGCTAGTAGCTTTGCGTAACCCTTGGGCTACCTCCTTGAGGATCACTGGGTCTGTGTTGCGCTGTTGGTAGGCATCCCATGCGGACACGTGGTCTTCCTTGATGAGCTCTTGGACTTCCTGTGGAAGGGTAAGCAGAGTCAACCGCTGCGACACATGAGCCTGTGATCGCCCTGCACTACGAGCGATCTTCACTTGGGAAACACCCGCATCGATCAAGCGTTGATAGGCAGTGGCTTCTTCCAGCGGAGTCAGATCCAACCTGGCACCATTCTCGGCGAGCATCACCTCATCTGTGCGTCCACGAAGATCATTGCGCACAATCACTGGAACAGTGGGCAATCCAGCAAGTCGAGCTGCTGCAAGCCTGCGGTTACCGGCAAGCACCATGTGCCCGTCCGCTGTGGTGACAACGACCAGAGGATGGATGATGCCGATCTCTTGAAAGGACTCAGCCATATTCTCCAGCGATTCGCTGGGAAGTATTCGACTCTCAGGGTTGGAGGGATTGGTGTATACGTCCTCGATGGGAACCTCAGTACTACCTGATGTTCGCGACATTGCCGCAACAATCCCAGGACCAGTAGTATCAGAATCAAGTGTTAGTGTCGGTCTCTTAGCCATACAGGGAACTATACGAACACCACCGGACACACAACTGACATCCAATTATTAGGGCTTATAAATAGATTCCGTGGATAGTGGTGTTGTCGTAACTGCACTGTAACCTTGGAACACCACCACCAGGAGCATCACATGGCCGATCAACGACTCATCACCTACATAGATGAGTCCGAGCGCGGGTCATCGCGGGATGGCGGCTTCTACCTCATGACAGCTGCCATCATCAACCAGGAAGACCCCAGCCTCAATGATTTGAGAACAACGATGAGACGTTTCGCATCAGAACAACCAAGCCGGTTATTGCATGCCACCAAACTCGCCCACAAGGATCCTGCAACACTACTGAAAGCTGAAACTGCAGTAGGCCAATGTCCTGCTGTAAATCTTGTATGTGCGGTCAGCAATATCGCCAGGGGAACGACTTTCGAGGATGCGCGCCAGCGATGTATAGCCACACTCTTTCGGCATATCACCCAAAACACCAACGCGAGAGTGTTCATCCTGGACACTAGAGACAACCTAGGCATTTCTGCGAAATCGAAAACACCAAAAGAGCGGCAGAATCGGATAGATTTCGACACCATCAACGCCCTAGTGAAACGAAAGGAAAACCCTAATGTCGATGTAGCGCACGGAAACGATAAGGTCATTCATGATTTGTGGATCCCGGACATTGCTTCCTATGCGATCGCCACATCGATTATGAGAAAAGATCCTGCAAGACTAGAGTACATTGCAGCGCAGCTTGAACTCATGGAAGCATGCGTCCTTCCTGTTGCTCAAAGGAAACAAGTATCCATCACCGCACACCCACCCACTGCACTTTCCGAGTTTCTTCACCAAACGATGGTGGAGGCCACCCAAAAGATGACTGCCTTACCCGAAACCGACTCACCAGTTACACATAGTTACTCTCTCGCAGAAACTATCGGGGGCATCCAACTTATCAGCGAGCGATCACGACTATGCCTTGATGTTGACGATCCGCCAGGAGAAAGTGAATTAGGCACCCCCTACTTGAGCAAAGGTGATGAGGGAATTGGCCTGTAGCAACGACGACCGCGATGGGGTGTGTATCTCACGTCGAACGCGGATTACCTCACCACTACTGTCCGGTTCTCCATCCGAGGGGGGGTTCTTAGCCCAACTGCCTCAATGGTCTCTGCGGGGGTCGTGCTCCATCGCGGTAGAACCATCGTACCAAACAAATCCGACAAAAGCGACGCCAGCGAGTAGAAAACGACGACCGCAAAGGGGTGGATAACTCAAAGACGAACTTTGGTCACCTCACCACTACTGTCCGTTTCTCCATCCGAGGGGGCTTTCGCCAATGTCTCAATGGTCTCTGCGGGGGTCGTGCTCCATCGCGGTAGTAACCATCGTACCAAACAAATCAGACAGTCCTTGGTCGTGGTCCATTGGTGGTGGGTGTCTGGGTGGGGGACTAGTTTTCTGTCACGAGTAATGTGAGGTTCGATGCGAAAGGGTGTGATGGCTGCTCAGGTGAAGGTGTCTTTGGAGGACGAGGATTACCGTGTTGTGGCCCCGTCATATCGTGAGGCTGTTTTACGACTGGAACCCTTTCTTGGTGTGTTTGATTCGTCAGTGGTGCCCAGGTTTGATGATTTCCCTGATCCCGGTTTCGAGGTTGAACGATTCCTGGTGAGTACATATCCTGGGATTGAGGTGTGGTGTTGCCGGGAGCCGGTTGTGTCCACTATGAGGTCTGCTGTTGAGATGGCCCAGTCTCTTAATGTTGGGTACGTGATGCGAGGTGGGTCGGAGCAAGAACAGCGTGTGGCGTGGGCTCGGATTGTTGAGGGAACGATGGCTCATGTGACAGCACGGGATCCAGATGGGGTTCCTGTGGGATCTACGGGTTATCAGCTCCGCGCGGAATTGGCTACAAGTGCGAGCTACGACACAAGAATCGGGGAGGTTCTTGCTGGTATGAATGTGACGTTGGTCAATGAAATGTCTAACCGTACTTTCCTAGATTTGGAAACACCTGACGATGATCTTTCAATAAACAACTACAACTTGGACATGGGAGACTGGACTCTATGAGAGGTAGAGTGCAACCCGTCACACCTGGGCCACTTTTCGATGATGAGGTTAACGAGTTCCTAGAATCCCGGATGGGGTGGGTGTCACGTCGTCGATGGGATCCTGACACACTGTGTGATGAGTGGGTGTACATGCCAACAGTTGGGTATGGGGTCCCGTGGCCTATACAAATAGAGTGCGATGGATATGGGTTTGTTGCGACCGGAACTTGTTTGGATATTGTTCGAGATTCCCTCAACAGTGAGCGGGTTCGTTTCTACAGTAAGACGGATCTTGAAAACCTCATCGATGACATTGAAACCTGGGATATCAACCTTGGATATTCAGAACACTAATTATAAGCCCTAATAATTGCATTTCAGTTATAGTGGGTTTGGGGTGCATTTTCGGTGTCTATACAAAACCTATTCACTTACTCTCATAAGGCTGGTGTTTAGCGATGATTGTCACAACATAGTTCGCAGTGTCGCTTGAGCTTGTTTCGGTGGTGCTGTGTGGCAAATGCAGAGAAGGCAACCGGGGGATGTGCCGACCGAGTTGTTCTCTTAGTCGCTGGCGTGCTGCTTCTTGGCGGGTGATCCACTGGGGATCCTGACAGGTTTCTAATTCGATAATGGGATCTGGCATGGATGACGGAATATCTAGGGGACAACGGCTGGGTGGTTCTGGATTGATAATCAGGGCGTTGCGGAGCTGGTGAATGAACAAACCAATCGGGTTGCGGGGATGAGTGGGTTGATCATATTTTTGTTGCTTGTTGTGGGCACTGATCACTTCAACAATGTCCTCAGCACTCCATACTTGCGGATCAATGTTGAGGTATACCAGGGCATGGCAGAGATTCCACAGGTGACTTCTTCCTAGCCACGGCATGGCAAGTTCAAGGTGGGCAGCTAATCGTTGAATTGGCAGTGGTGGGCGCAAGCGGTGTGCCCTGGTATTTCGTTGTGGCGGTGGCCGCGGAGCGGCCCCCATGCGCCGTGAGGTGCTCTTGGGTACCCAAAACTCTTCTGTTGTATTAATACTTTCTATATCACTACGTGATAGGTGCTCATTTCGCAGATGTCGGAGCATATCTGGGGTAATCAGCTGGCGTACTGAGGCGAGTTTCTTGATCGGTGTTCCTGATTGCTTAGAGGCCGCGCGTCTTTGGTGAGTAGAAAGCCAGTTGCCTTGCCATGCTACTCGTGTGAGGTGGAGGGCTTGGGCGACATCCCGGCATCGGCGCACCGTGGAGACCGAGCATCCCATGGTTGTGGCGACAGTCTTATGACTCGTGGTCACCCACAGCCCGGTGGTTCTATCAACAACTGAGGCTTCAACAGCAATGAAATCGAGGAAGGTCGCACGTGACACATGATGCGATGCCAGCACTAGTTGACCGTGTTTACTGTTCACTGCACGAACTACGTGCTTTTGGAAAATCTGTGCAGAGAACCACACTGGGTTTTTCTTGTTCCTGGTCACAGGAATCCATAGAGCATTCGGTGTGGAGCGGGTCACGACTCTTAGGGTCATGTTCCGAGGACAATCCTTGGAACGGTAATAGGAACGTCGAGAAATAGCGGTTTTGGTGTTTATACAAAACTGCTTAATGTTGGGTCCGGGGGAGTTTCCCGGCGAAAATACGCTGGAATCGCGCCCACCACTCGTGGACTGCTGCTCTCCCGACTGTGAAGGTACGGGTAAACTAGGCATTACACGTTACACACCCCCTTTGTGTGTGTGTGTGTATGGGAGTTAGCAGCTCCGTACCACTGGTTTGACAGGCACGTAATAACTGTCGATAGGAAAATCACTACCACCCCCACTGGGGGGATTGTGGTGGTGATGAGGAAAATCATTTCGTTGACCAGCTCAAGCCTTCTGCCCAATGCCGGTCACTGTTTTCGAGCTTGACACTCAATTGTTGAACCAGGTCTCGTCGCCCATGTCGTTTACAGGATTTTTGGAAGGAATCCCATTTGATCCATCCGCAACGCTGTAAGGCTTCTGTGATGGGTGTACCGCAATCTAAGAGGAACTCCAAGTTTTCGATGCGCCGTGAGAAACCAAAGTCACTATCTGCACCTGATGCGCGTTCAACAAGATCGAGACGATTGTGTGAGTAGCATTCGCGAATGAATTTGTCGAGAGTGTCCCATCCGGACTGGTCGATTGCGCGTTCAACCGGTAATCCTTGTGCCAGTAGTGATTCAAGGTCTTCTACTTGATCGATGAAGCGAAATCGATCCTCATCGACTCCTGCCGGCAGGCTTTCGGGATCATTGATCGTGTCATCATCCCAGGCGAGTGCAGGATACCAATTCTGCTTCGATGCCCACCGACGAGTCTTGTTGGCTGATTTGTTGGTGACACCCATGGTTTCTGGTGGTTGGTCCCATAGCCGATCGAAGACTTCTTGGATCCGGTCATAGATAACAATCTTGTGTGGCTCATTGGCTAGAATCCCCGTCAACATTCGGGTTTTAACACCAGAGTGGGTAGCAAGGAATGAAAGGGGATACCCAGCAAGACACAGGGCTTGGATTCTTCGTTGCGCACCAACACAGGTGTTGAACATGCCAAGGGATAAAGCGGTGATCTCATCGACCATGGAGCTTTTCAGTTTTGTTCTGGAGTGAATCCGAACGAGTGTTGCATGGGATATTCCCAACCTGTCAGCGAGAACACGCTTGGGAACATACTCGAGAAGATGATCCAGATGCGCCAGTAGTTCCTCAGTGACCGGGGTGTAGGTGGATCTGCCCTGGTAGCGCTTGAAATTGTCGGCTTGTACTCTCTTCGACCATGCACTGCGACAGAGTGAGCATTTACAGTGATGAACCTGGTAGGTGAGGTAATTCCCGTGATTGTGAGGGCGGGCATGCGTACAGTCGGGGACACGGTCGTGTGCCATGACCTACTCCTGATCTCTCAGGAATAGACACTGTTAATACTGTCAAACCCAGCCGTGAAAACCAACCGGGGAGCCTCGCATTAAGCGCGCCTGGAGGGAGTCGAACCCCCAACCTTCTGATCCGTAGTCAGATGCTCTATCCATTAAGCTACAGGCGCTTTGGGCATTGAACAGTCTAGCAAACCCAAGCAACCCACCGCGAACTGCTGATGTTGACAACACCACACCGTGGATGGACAACACAAACCTGTGGATAAGCTCCCAGCGCTCCTGTCTGCCAACCAGGATAGAAGAGTCCGAAAAAGAAAGAAGGACTCATGGCAGCAGCAATTGGTGCGATTCTGGGGCTGATGTGCGGGGAAATCCTGCGCCGTAGGCTCAACCAATTGACCTATCGTGTGGCCTGGGAAGATGAGTCCGGTACCACCGATGAGAGACAACTCACCAACCCAGGCCCACGGTGGTGGATACCGCCCGTACTGGCTGGGAGCTGGGCCCTCGTCTTAGGGATCCTAGAACCCACCCTCACCATTGCCTACGCGGCCACCGGGTTCGGTTGGCTTGCCCTGTGTGTCATCGGGCTCTGGTTGGCTGTCATCGATGTTGACGTACGCCGCCTGCCTGACTCAGGGCAACTCGTACTGGCGGGAACCTCACTCGTGGCTGGAGTGGCCCTAGCGTGGAACCACCCTGCGACCCTGCTCACTGCCCTGGTTGCTGCACTGTTGTGTGGGTTAGGGTTTCTGATCCTGCACCTGCTCAGCCGCGGAGCCCTTGGTTTCGGTGACGTCAAACTCGTCATGACCTGCGGGTGGTGGCTCGGGCTGATTTCCCCCACCGCGGTTTTCACGGGGCTCATGGTTTCCTGTCTGCTAGCCCTGGGGTTTTCGCTCATCAATCGAGCACGAGAATTCGCTTTCGGCCCCTGGCTACTTGCCGGCACAGTCCTCGCCGGACTCGGGCTACCACTGCTCGGACAACACACACTCTAGAAAACGAAAGGACCACAGATGATCCCCCACCACTCACACCCGCGTTGCGGACGCACCGGCCAACTTGTGTTGACGCTCCTGTTCGTGATTGCTCTCAACCTCACCGGGGCGCCACACAGCCAAGCCGCCACCAGTGTCACCAGCCGAGGCCCCGGCTACATGGTGTCGGTTCCGGGGTACGGCAACATCTGGCTGGGTGTCTACAACACGTCGAGGGGGCCTGCTTTCTGTATCGACCCTGGTGGAGTGAGCCCCATCGGAAAAAGCGGTAATGATCCAGCGTGGTTGACCAGTTGGACCAACCGTCAGGGAACCAAGATGACCCCCACCCAATTAGCGCAGGCCTCTGCTGTGATGATGTGGTTCAACTCCAGCTCCCGCTCCCACCATGACGCCGCGGCTACAAAGCTGGCCCTGTTTACCGTGCTGGGCCTCACCCACCAGGAACTTTATGGGGGTCATGGTTACTGGTTGAATTTCGACATCACCGTACCTGGGTCAACTATTAATAAGGCGGCTTCACGCCTGGGAATCCTCCAGAAGAGTCTCGACTTGGTGGCGTACGCGAAGTCTCATGCTGCCCCATGGGATGGTACGACCGCCAACGTCACCCACAATCTTGATGAGATTCGGTGGCCAGGAGAACAGATCAACTATTCCGTACAACTGCCGGGAGTTCCCGCGGGTAACACCATCACTTTCACAGTGAAGAAACCAGATGGATCCTCGCAAGCCATCACCGCCAAGACCGATGGGGCGGGACAAGCCTCCATCGAGCTGGAAACCGACCCCCAGCTCCAAGGTCGCTATCAGGTGTCCTGGTCGATCAGCGGGATACCCGAGAGATACCCGCGGGCCTTCACTGGTGGAGGTTCACCTCCGCAAAAACTCATGCTACTCAATGGTTCTCGCAGTGCTTCTGGGGCAACTGCGGTGGTCTATCTAGCGAGCGGAGAAATCAGCATTAGTACGCGGATCTCCGACCAAAGCGCCCAACCCGGATCAACAATTCGAGACACAGTGTCTGCCCAAGGGCTCGTACCCATGGTGTATGGACAACCCGTGGACTGGGTCATCACTGGAGCTATCCACCGTGCCACTGCCACGGGTGACACCTGTGAAAACATCGATTGGGGTGAAGCAGACCAAGTGTGGGAGTTCACCCACCACCTCGACAACACCACCATCAACGCTGATGGGACAGTGGAGGTCACTATCGGTGATTACCTCATCCCCCGCCACCAACCGGCGTACTGCTACACCTATGTGGTGACCCTCACCGGGACTACCGCCTTCGATGATGAGGATCCCATGGAAGCCGACCATCCCATGGGTGAGGCTCTTGAGACAACCCTTGTTCGCAGTGATCTGCCCACCATTGTCACTCAGATCTCCGATCAGCGTGCTGCCCCAGGGGCACAGATTGTCGACACGATCACCATCGAGAACCTTCACTTTGACCCGGTTGATGGTGAGGAGCTCACGTGGACGATGGAGGGCGTGCTCGTGCGTACTGCCTCGAAAGATGGCTCCTGCGCATCTTCGAATTGGGGCAATGCCACCACAGTCATGATCTATGAGATGGGCCTTGATCCTGAGCTGTTCGACGAGCAGGGTGTAGCCATCCTGCCTGGTGCCGGCCCATTTGTGATTCCTCGCGGTGATCCCAGTTATTGCTATTCCTATGGGGAAACACTAGTCGGCACCTGGGAATCCATGGAGACCCCAGTGAGGGTGGAGCATCCCGTGGGGCAGGTGGCACAAACCACCCACACCCTGTCCGGGATCCACGTACCTACAGGGGGAATGAAACTTGCTGACAACCCCCCAAAGAACAGGAGCAGGTGATGGCCGCCCGCCCTGGTCGGCCTCGTCGGGCTATCAGGCGAAGGCGCTGGTGGATCCCTGGTGTGGTTGGCTTCCTAACAGTGACTCTGGTCCTTGTGGTGGTGCATCAAGGGTCCAGTGAAGGGTTCACTGACATGAGTGGCCACCGTGTGGTGCCCGACGAGGAGGTTCCGGTTGACAACCATGAAGCTATCGCCATGGTGTTAGAAGAGTCCGGCCCCCAGTTTGAGATTCCTTCGGTGGGGCTGAGTGCACCACTGGGTTCCATCCTGGATGTGGACGGGGTGATGTATCCCCCCAACTATGACTCCGTTTTTCACGTACGCAATCGTGGGGTGAGCCTGAGGGAAGCTTCACAGGGAACCGTCTTCCTGGTGGCTCACTCAACAGCGGGCGGGAAATCACCCGGCAACTTCATTCAGAACAAACAGCAGATCACTGTGAACCAAGGTGAACAGATCATCGTGGGTGACCTGGTCTATCAAGTGGTCAGCACCACAAAAATCCCTAAAGATCAGATAGGGGAGGATGCCACCCTGTGGGAGTCCATACCTGGGCGGCTGGTGTTTCTCACCTGTGCGGTGGAACCCCACAGTGGACCCTCCACCACCAACATCGTGGTGATCGGTGAACTCACCGGGGCCCACCACTAAAGAAAACCTCGAAAACTCTTCGCAGCTCGTCCACATCACTGGGGGCACAAAGTTCCCGAGCTGAATGCATAGCGAGGATAGGAACCCCCACATCAAGAGCGCTGACACCGATCCCTGCTGCCAGGATCGGACCTATTGTTGTCCCACAGCGCACCGAGTTATTCGAAACAAAGATCTGATATTCCACACCGGCTTTGCGGCATAGACCATCCCACAAGGCCAGCCCCCACCCATCGGTGCTATATCTGTGTTGGGCGTTCACTTTAATGAGCGGGCCACCGCCCACCATGGGTTGAGCATCTGGGTCATGCTTGTCTGGATAGTTCGGATGAATGCCATGACCGGCATCGGCAGAAATCATGATCGAATTCGCTTTGATCTGCGAAATTTTATCCTCACCCAATCCTAACCCTCGAAGGAGGCGCTCAACCGTCTGCGCCAGGAAGGTTCCACCTGCACCACTGTAGGTCTGTGATCCCACTTCCTCATGGTCCACAAAGGCAACCATGGTCATGTCAGAGCCTTGAGGGTCTGTACGAAGGAATGCTCGCAAACCAGGGTAGACACTCGAGAGATCATCAAGTCCTCGAGCAGCAAGGAATTGGTCCTCATCACCGAAGAGCCGTGGCGGGTCTATGGGAAAAGTATAAAGATCATGACCAGCCACCGTGGAGCCAACATCATTGAAATAGGCAAGAAGGCTCTCCGGCTTGCTGCCCGTTTGATGTGTTCCATAGACCGCCATGAGGTGTTTCTGCCGGTCCATAACCGCGGGTTGACCAGATGAGGATTCGAAATGTGGAGCTAGCGAAGGTATGACTCCTAGTGCGCCAGTAAGGACCAACCTCTTCTGCAGATCGTGACCAATGACCTGCCCTGCTAACCCAATCTCCCGATCGAACCAAGTCGTTAAAAGCGGACTACCATACACCTCCATGGAGAGCTGTTTCCACCCGTGGGAGACGTGTGTTTGGTGGGGTTTCAGTTTAAACCCCGGTGAATCTGTGTGGGCAACAAGAATCCTCATCGCGGCGTCACTGCTGGTGTCAACTCCCCCGCCGTGACTATAGGCGATCAACGAGCCATCTCTGACAACATAAGCCCCGGGAGGAATCTCCTCCCATGGGTCTTGCTCATTCAGTTCAATGAAGCAGTTCTCATCGAGGACGCGTTTCACCTCGGCTACACAGTGGTACGGCGATGGTGATGCTTCAAGAAACTCAGTGAAGTCCTGAGACATTGCCAGCAGCGTTGAATCTGTCATAACGACAGTATCCCACAGTGGCGACTCGCTACCTTGGTGAAGCTGGGGCAGCTGACACGCCAGGACAGCTCGATAGTCTGGACCCTGCGACTTCGCGCAGGGTGACGAAGGTGTGTGACTCGTGGCAGTCCCCACACCGTCATAGAATAGGGGGCATGGTTTGTCTTCCTGAGGTTATCTCTGCTCGCATACAAGAGGTCACGAATGTGGATCCTGAGTTGCGGTTGTCTACCAAACCGGCTTTCGGTCATTATCAGTGCAATGTTGCGATGCGCCTAGCCAAAGACACTGGGCGAAACCCCAGAGAGATCGCCCAAGAGATCGTGGCCGACCTCGACCTCAGTGACCTGTGCGAACCACTGGAGATCGCTGGGCCGGGTTTCATCAACATCCGTATCCGCGCTGACCGACTCGGGGAAGCGGTCACATCCCTACTCGACGACCCTCATTGCGGTATCACCCAAGCGGAATCACCCCAGCAGGTTGTCGTGGACTATTCTGCCCCTAATGTCGCCAAACCCATGCATGTGGGTAATCTTCGATCCACCATTATTGGGGATTGCCTCGTGCGCATTTTGCGGGCCAGTGGTCACACGGTCATCCCACAGAATCACATCGGGGATTGGGGAACCCAGTTCGGTATGCTCGTTGAACAAATTCTCCACGAGGGCACCGATCCGTCCACCCTCACCCTTGACTCGTCAGTTGAGCTCTATAAGCGTGCCCAAACCCATTTCCGCGATGATGAGTCCTTCGCTGAGGCGGCCCGCTTCAGGGTGGTGGCACTCCAGGGTGGGGATGAACAAACAGTAGCAATCTGGCAAACCCTCATTGAGGTATCCAAAGTCGGATTCAACGAAGCCTATACACGGTTGGGTGTTCTCCTCACCGATGAGGATCTTGCTGGAGAATCCATGTACAACGGAATGCTCGATTCTGTTGCCCAAGACCTGGAAACCCTGGGGATTGCTGTCCACGATTCGGGGGCGCTCTGTGTTTTCCTCGATGACGACGAGACACCCCTGATCGTACGCAAGAGTGATGGGGGGTACGGCTACTCTGCCACCGACCTCGCTGCGATCCGTTACCGCATCGATGTCCTACAAGCCGATCGGCTGATCTACGTTGTAGGCTCACCTCAAGCTCATCATTTCCGCCAAGTTTTTGCAGCGGCAACCAAGGCCGGGTGGCTCCCGGACACGGTACGCGCCGAGCATGTGGGTTTCGGTTCGGTTCTGGGCGCCGATGGGAAGATGTTCAAAACACGTGACGGGAAAGCGGTGACACTCAACACCCTTCTCGATGCTGCCGAGGAGGCCGCCACCCCCGAGGTTGCCATGGCAGCAGTGAAATATGCTGATCTCGCTAATGCCCTCCACAAGGATTATGTTTTTGATGTCGACAGGATGACAGCCACCACCGGTGACACCGGACCCTACCTCCAGTACGCCCATGCGCGGGTCTCCCAGATTCTTCGGCGAGCCGGGGCTGAGGGGGATGTGGTCGTGGACGCCTCAGCAGAGATCAATTCTCTGACTGAACCTGCCGAAGAGTTCCTTGCCTTGGCACTCAGTCGGTTTCCGCAGGTTGTTTCGGAGGTGGAGAAAGGGCTCCAACCTCATAAACTCTGCATCTATCTGTTTGAGTTGGCGACACAGTTGTCGACCTTCTACGAACAGTGTCCCGTACTGAAATCTGAGGAAAGACTCTCACGTCTGGTCTTGTGTCGAGCCACGCAGAAGGTGCTCGCCACAGGGTTGAACTTGTTGGGCATCCAAGCTCCAGAGTCGATGTAGCCACTGGAAGACATCCAGTGTGGGGTCATTGTTTTGACTCAAACCTCTCTAGCGTACATAATCGATACTGGAAACTTCGGGACTTTCGAGCACAGCGCACGAATCGGAGGGGGATTGCCGGTTGGGTGCATTGCCACTGACATCTCACCGCGATGCAACGCATGTTCGCAGGCCCACTGATGCATGCGAAAAGGAAGAAAGATGACGCCTTCATCCCTGCTGGGAAGCTGGGTGGTCGGAGCCATCATCGTGATGAGCTTTCTTTTCCTCATCGCCATGGGATTGCGCGCAAGCAGATACCCGAAGTTGACTCACTATAAACGTCTACCGCACGTGATGAGGGTCACAGGAATAATTCGTCTTGTTGCGATTCTCGTGGGGGTTCTTCTCAGTGTCGGGGTGACGTTCTCGGTAGCCCACCTCCAACTCATTCTCAGCGCCCCGATCTTGGGTGCGGTTGTTGCTCTGACCATCGTTGCCAGTGCCGATTGGATTCTCCTGGGACGTACTGCCGATGCTCAATCATCGAGTACGGCGACGGGTGAAAGATTCCATTGGAGGTATATCGGGTCGATTCTTCCACTAAGAATATTGGGACTCACCTTGGTCATCTTGGCCACCCTCATCGGTTTCTCGCTGTGGGCGGGGAGCAAAGCTAGTCCCGGTGATCGAAGCTACACCACATCCTGGTCTGATGGTGGCATCTTTGGGTGGGGGATTCGTGAGCCCTTTGTCGGGTCCTTCTATACGGTGTCACTGTGTGTGGTCATCCCTTTCATCTTTATCATGGGCGCACTGAGCATCATCGCTGTGGTGGCACGAGACGAGTATCTTCCTTTCCCGAAGTACCGCGCTATCGATCGTGGGTTACGCCAGCAGACTGTGAGAATCATCTCCTTGTTGGTACTTCTTTCTCTTGGAACCACCCTCACCCTGGTCACTGCAGATATCGCCTGGGTTTTCGGTAGCCTCGGTCATGGTTCCCCTGAAGAAACACGTGTCGCACTGATCTCAACAACAGCAGCGATCCTCTCCCTGGTTATTACCCTGTGGACGATCGCCAATCTCGTATGGCTACCCACCATCAAGGAGGATGACGCCCTTCTACCCCAGGAGATTTCGGGAAGACTGAAGTCAGCCCAAGAAGTCGCCCGTTTGAAAAAAATCAAACGTCGCCAAGACATGCGCACGCAAGCGGTGGCCCCAGTACGCCTGACGCCACTGGTTCCACCAGTGTTGGACGACAACCAAGACTGGGGTGATACGCAGGAAGGGGAGGAATCACCTTCGCTGCAGGACGGCGAATCAGTAGGTGAGAACGATGAACCAACTGAACAGGACACCGAATCCACTGGTGGGGATGAAAAATCGGTCGCCCAGGACGTCGAATCAACTGATCAAGAAGACGACCTAGATACTCATGAATCTGAGGATATTGATAGGGCCGATGAATCCGAGGAGTCTGCGGAGACCGACGAACCTCGGGAGGTCGACGAGCCCGAGGATGTCGAGCAGGACGAGCAGGCCAACGAGTCAGACGAATCTCAGGTGACTGAGGAGACCAACGAATCCGAGGAGACTGCGGAGGACGAGCAGGGCGAGCAGGGCGAGCAGGGCGAGCAGGGCGAGCAGGGCGAAGAGGTTGAGCAGACCGACGAATCAGACGAATCCGACGAATCTGTGGTGACTGAGGAGACCGAAGAGACCGACGGATCTGAGCAGACCAAAGAGACCACTGAATCTGAGGATATGGAGGATGTCGAGGAATCTGGGGAGACTGGGGAGGTCGAGGAGTCCAAGCAGACTGACGAGTTTGCGGAAACAGAAGAAGCCGACGATGATGATTCCACGGAACCAGCAGACTCCATCGCCGACGAGGATTTCAACGATGACGATCCTCTCATGAGGTTCATCGAATACATCGAACGCCAGGCAGCTCGCCTGAGGGATGCCACGCTCCATGCAGCGAAACACTCAGGTCGTAGTTTGGTCGCCTATTTACACAAACCTATCTCCCCCGAGTCACCAGATACCTTAGACAAGGTAGAGACATCCACACGGACCCTTCTTTCTCGGTGGTTCCCCCCTGAGCTTTCACTCAATCCTCTCACCACACAGGAGGACGACCACACCCTCGACATGACTCCTGAGGCTCCCCTGATCGACATCACTCAGGTCAGCCTCGGGTTACTCACCGACCAAGACGACCTACTCCTGGAGACTGACCAAACACCCGAGGACACCGATTCTGCTGAACAATCAGATGAGCCAGAGGAATTCGGTGACTCGGACTCGGAGGATAATGACCAGTCCGAAGAAATAGTGGAAGAACCACCAGAGCAAGAGTCAGAAGAAGACAGTGATGAAACTCCTGAAGTCAGTGACGAAGAAGAAGTCAGTGAAGAGGAAGATACTGTCACCAGCGAAGAATCCCTGAACGAGGAAATCTCGGGTGGCCCCACCATCGAAGAGACAATAGTGGAGGAAGAAACTATTGATGAGACCGCCGAGACCGAAGTAGATGAAACCGGAGAAATCACTGAACCGGACCAGGACCTCAGTGAAGACACTGAAGGTATTGACGCTGAGGAAACTGAGGTTGAACCCACCGAGGAGACCACAGTCGATCAAACCGAGGGTGACCTTGACGAGACTGAGGACACTGACCTTGACGAGACTGGGGACACGGGGATTGGCGAATCCGAGGACACTGAAGTTGAGGAGACCGAAGACAGCGAAGCCGATGATACGGATGTCGAGGAAATTGAAGAAACCCTAGGTGAACAAACCGAGGATGATGGAGACGAGGAACCAGAGGCTAGTGAGACCAACACCTCAGTAGCACCTGACACCCCTCCAGCGAATTGGTTCTCACGAATGACCCGTTTCCTGAAAACCAACCCTGCTGAGGTTGCAGGAGCACTCTTGGAAGAAACAGGCGACCTTCCTCCTACCCACGACACCACAGATGCGCCCGGCCTTCCTGGGGCAACCGACCTGGAGACTACTCATCAACAAGACACTGACGTGCCAGAACCCCAGGACACCGTCCAAGAGTATCCATCCCTGTCTGTGAATTGGTATTCCCGGATGCGTGGCCTGTTCCACGCAGATGCCGTCAGCAGCGAAGCGACTGCCACCGAACAGACACTAGTTGAGGAACCTTCCACCAGCGAGCCACCAGCAGACGAGACCAACGACCAGCCTGTTCACGATGAAACCCGGGACGACCAGACAGAACTCACCACACCGGACCCGACCGATGAAACAGACCCGGAGGATCCACAACAACCACGTGACCAACCCGAGGACACACCCCAGGAAAACCCCACCCAGGATAATCCAGCTGATGAGTCACTTGATGAGATTCTTCTCGGTGATGTTCTTCCCCCACTTCCCCCGCCCACGAAGAAACAATTCCGTACCAAAAAGAAGAAGTGACCTACCAGGTGTATTGCCCACCTTTGATCGTTGGTGTTTCAACCAAGTTCCTATGAGGTACGCTCAAGTCTATGAGCCCTTCCACCACAGATCAGGTCCGTGTTCGCGTACCAGCCAAAATCAATCTGGCTCTGTGTGTGGGAGCAACCCGACAAGACGGATACCATGAGCTCGCGACTCTCTTCCAAGCTGTCTCCCTGTTTGACGAAGTTACTGCCAGTGGCTCTGCAGAGATCACCTGTGAGGTGTTCGGGCCACAGGCCGACCACATTGGGCCCGGTGATGAGAATCTTGCCTATCGTGCGGCTCGCTTGCTCAAAAATGAGTACGGCGTCAGTGAAGGGGTCCGCCTGAGGATCGACAAGACCATCCCCGTGGCTGGGGGAATGGCTGGGGGATCAGCCGATGCCGCTGGAGCTCTGCTGGCTTGTGCACGCTACTGGGAACTGCCGGCATCTCTGGAGGATCTGATGGCGCTGGGGGCCAGGCTCGGTGCTGACGTACCCTTCCCGCTCATGGGTGGCTGTGCTGTCGGACTTGGTAAAGGGGAAACCCTAACCCCGATGCTCTGCCGAGGTAGTTTCCACTGGGTTCTTGCCCTATCAGCTTCGAAGCTGTCCACTCCTGAGGTTTTTAGGCAATTCGACCAACTCCACACCTCGAAGTCACCACTGAATCCTCCCCAGATTCCGCGAGAACTCATGATGGCTTTGACCGCTGGTGACACCACCCGAGTGGGGTTGAATCTCACCAATGATCTTCACCACTCCTCCTTTGCCCTTGCCCCCGAGTTGCCCGCAACATTGGAGGCCGGTCTTGGTCTTGGGTGCCTGGGTGGGATAGTCTCAGGCTCTGGCCCCACAGTTGCCTTCCTGCTCGCCAGCGAAACCGAAGCCACCGATTTTGCTGGGCGCCTCACCGCTTTGGGTGTGGCTGGTCAGGTCCGACAAGCTGTTGGCCCTGTTCCTGGGGCAACAGTGGTCACCGATTTTCTTCCCCCCATGGACTTCTCTGATCCTATTCCCGCCTAACGGCTTGGGGAAGGCAGTTTGGCGCTGCGAGTGGTTTACTTGGACCTATGAGTGGAATGGGTGGTGGTCGTGGACGTGCGGCCCGAATATCGTCTGGTGATATCGAGGCGCAGAAAGCACTCAATGCAGCTGCCCCGAAGGTCGCCAACCTGAAGAAAAGAATCCTGGCTTTATTCAAGCCCTATACCCGTTCTATCACGGTCATGATTGTCCTGGTGCTCATCACCGCTCTGATCTCTGTCTTCCCTCCCCTGATCACTCAGCGGATCTTTGATGAAGGGTTATTCCCCACCAACACTGCGGGGCTGATCCTAGCCCCAAATATGCCTCATTTATATCGACTGCTCGGGGTCATGGTCGCACTATTGGTCGCGTCGAACCTCATCGGAATCTGGCAGACCTGGCTCACATCAAAGACCGGCAACCGTGTCATGGGGGATATGAGGGTCACCTTGTTTGACCACCTCCAAAAGATGGAGCTCGCTTTCTTCACGAAAACCAAAACAGGGGTGATCCAATCCCGTCTCGCCAACGATGTGGGTGGGGTGGCCACTGTGTTGACGAACACTGTGTCTTCGGTGGTAGGAAACACAGTGACTGTCATCGCTGCCGCCATCACGATGCTCATTCTCAGTTGGCAACTCACCCTCATTGCCTTCCTGCTCATGCCGATACTGGTGTTTGTTCAGCGGCGGGTCGGTGTGATCCGGGCACGGGTAGCCGGTCAAACCCAAGAATCCTTGTCCACCATGACCGCCATCACCCAAGAGTCCCTGTCGGTATCGGGGATTTTGTTGGCGAAGTCTTTCGGACGCGCCCAGGATGAGTCTTCACGCTACGCCCAAGAGAACGACAATCAGATCGCACTCCAGGTCAAGCAGATGATGACCGGTCAATGGTTCTTTGCACTGGTTCAGGTTTTTGTCTCTCTTCTTCCCGCACTCATCTATCTCCTCAGTGGGTTTTTTATCGTACGCGGAAATGAGCAGATCACCGCAGGAACCCTGGTTGCTTTCACCGCTGTTCAAGCACGCTTGCTCATGCCCATGATGGGATTGCTCAGGGTGGCTCTCGACCTTCAGACCTCAGCGGCCCTATTCGCTCGAATATTCGAGTATCTTGACATGGTTCCCTCCATTCAAGATCGACCTGATGCGCGGGTGGTCAACGAGGAACGAGTCGGTGAGATCGAATTCGACTCTGTTAGTTTCCGCTACCCCGATGCCACCGACGATGAAAGACCCACCCTAGGAAACGTGAGTTTCCAGATCAACCGCGGTGAATTTGTGGCCTTTGTCGGGCCCTCTGGTGCAGGAAAAACAACCATCGGTTATCTCATTGCTCGGCTTCATGAAGTCGGGGAAGGTCGGGTTGTTTTCGCTGGGGATGACGTACGAGAATTGGCTCAAGCCTCCCTCATCGACCACATCGGCATCGTCTCCCAGCAGGCCTACCTCTTCCATGACTCTATTGCCGCGAACCTTCGATACGCCCGGCCTGATGCCACCGACGAGGAACTGCGTACCGCCTGTAGGAAGTCCAATATCCTCGACACGATTGATGCCATGCCTGATGGAATCCAGACGGTTGTTGGTGAACAGGGATACCGCCTGTCTGGCGGTGAACGTCAACGCTTGGCTATCGCGCGAGTCATCCTGAAAGACTCCCCCATCCTCATTCTCGATGAAGCCACCTCCGCTCTCGACACGGTTTCCGAACGCATCGTGCAAGAAGCTCTCGATGAGGCCAGCAAAAACCGAACAACGATTGCTATCGCCCACCGCCTGTCCACTGTTCAACACGCAGACCGAATCATTGTTCTACAAGCCGGGGAAATCGCAGAATCCGGAACCCATGAGGAATTATTGGAACTCCAGGGTCTCTACTCCCAGCTCTACAGCCAACAGGCCTCAGAACCGCGTTCGTGAACCACCGCCTTCCCAGGTGCCATCTGCGAGACTATTGATGCTGGGTTTGATAAGGGATTTTAGTGGCTATGCTCCGAAAAGTTCACGCACCGAGGGAGATCACCTACGGGTGACATATCTGCGAACCCGAGCTCAACTTGATGGTAAACAGTGGCTCTCTTACATGGGAAAAGCGAGTTCCTATCCCAAATTGCCGTTCGTGTACAGGATTTGCACCCCCTGAGGTGCGAAAACAGGCGATTCACAGCGGTTTCACTCGGTTTTATCCCACTCAGGGGGGCTGAGGGTGTACACGAACGGCTTTTTCGGATAAGAACTCAGTAATCCAATGCATGAGGAATTATTGGAACTCCAAGGTCTCTACTCTCAGCTTTACAGCCAATAAGCCTCAGTACCGCATTCGAGAACCGCCACCTTCCACGGTGCCATCGGTGCAATCTGCGAGAGTATTGCTGGTGGAGTTCGAGGGTTTGGGAGCCGCTGTTCCGTGTTGGGGTGCCCTGAAAGTCGTTGCGTTCGACTAGTTAAGGGCAAGCTGGGCCACCAGTGGATCAGGGCAGCAAGCACGCTACGACTAGTGAGAATGTATGATGATCAGCAGCGGTATCCCGATAATTTGACTCAATTGTGTATTCATGGCGGCCAAGAAGCATTGCCTGAGGAACTACTCCTGGCCTTTCGGACAACCATGGCAGAAATGGCGTTCGTGAATCATTCTTCCTCGGAGTCGGCAGCCTCATCGACAGCGAAACGGAACATATCGATCGTGTCAGTGAGTTCGTCACGGGTGGGACTATAGGAGTCGAAACTTACTGCGACATTGCCATACTGTGCTGCGATATTCGACAGAGCGCCACTGGTTTCATCAGTCAACCACCAGACTATGACCCCATCGAAATACTCGAAGTCCCAATGCAAATCGCTACCAGCAAATCGCGCTTCTGCCCATCCTTCACAAAACCCGAAAGCATTCTCGCTATTGGTGAAAAGCCTGAGCACCACCTGGCCATATTCTGCGGTCGCCGGATCAGAATTATAGGTACGCACCCCAGCTGTGACAGCCTTCGACACTGTTCCATAATTGACCGTACTCGGCCAATCAGCTGGCGGAACCCCATCACCACGGAAATCCGCCGCCTGGGAAATGACCCGAGGCCGGATGTCGGCGTACTCACCAATGAAATTCTGCTCTTGGACCGACATCTGCCACCATCCGCGATCACCGTCATACCCCTTGCCTCCCGTGACCAGGTGCACGAATTGATCGGTCGACAGCGTCACATCACTGGCTTGGGGAACATCAATGGTTTCGGTCGGCGTGGGTTCAGTCGTGGGAGCCACCGTGACCTGCCCGTCTGACAACAGAAGGCCGAGCACCAAGGCAATGAGAGCCAGGACAACACCGATCAATATCACGAGCAACCACGAGGGAACAAGTGGCTTAGTTCGTGGCTGGGGAGCAATAAAGGGGGCATCCACATCCAAGCGCGAGGACGCCGGCGACTGCGTGGGGGTCTCGGCAGGCCGAGGTGGTGCGGTGGGGACAACAGGTTGGTCCACAAGAACAGAAGCGGGAGTTTCCACTGGTGGTGTAGGTGCAGGTTTTTCTAGACCAATCCCCAAGAAGGGAAGAGGCGCTGGCTGCTGTTGATTCGCTAACTGTGATTCGAGGGGGAGCCGCGCGGTGGCTAGGGCACTAATGAAAGGATGGTATGCCTCATCAGCCAGCCAACGCAGAAGGGTTGGGTCGGCTTTCGGATGAGCAACAATATCTGTCCACAAACTCTGGTGAGCTTTGGCGATATCCATGAGATCAGCTGAGGTGGTCGCAGGATCCACCAAGGCCTTTGTTGCCAACATAATATTGGACCAGTTCTTCATCGCACCTCTTCTCTCAACACAAAGCATAGCGAAGCCACATGATACCTTCGACCAGTGCCACCACCTGGGTACCAACACCTGGCACAATGGAGTAGTACGTTACCACCGAACAAAGGACTGCTGATGCCCTCCACTCATGCCTATGGTTTTACCTCCCCCACCAGTGCCTGCACACCCATAGAGATCACGCGACGCACCCCGGGCCCGCTCGATGTTGTTTTTGACATCCAGTACGCCGGGATCTGCCACTCCGATATTCACACGGCACGCGGGGAATGGGGGCAACAACGATTCCCACTGGTCCCCGGTCACGAGATTGCCGGGATCGTACGCGAGGTTGGCGAGCGTGTTAGTGCCTACCAGGTAGGTGATCGTGTCGGCGTGGGTTGCATGGTCGATTCCTGTGGAGAGTGTGACTATTGTTTGGCCGGTCGTGAACAGTACTGCCCGAAAACCAACTGGACCTATGGCAGTCTCGATTGGGAGGGCAACCCCACCCAGGGTGGATATTCCCAGTCGATCACTGTCACCGAGAAATTCGTTTTCCGTATCCCGGATTCTCTTCCCCTGGATCAGGCGGCTCCACTGCTGTGTGCGGGAGTGACTACCTATTCCCCCCTCAAAGCGTGGGTGAAACCGGGGATGAAAGTAGCCATCGTTGGTTTGGGCGGCCTCGGGCATGTGGGGGTGCAGATCGCTGCAGCCATGGGAGCAGAGGTGAGCGTACTGTCTCACACGTTAGCAAAGAAAGCCGATGGTCTTGCTTTCGGGGCAAGTGATTACTATGCCACCAGTGACCCTGATACTTTCCCTGCTTTGCGTAACCGTTTCGACATGATTCTTTCCACGGTTTCCGCAACAGATGACTATTCCAGTTATCTCAGTTCCCTGACAAAAACAGGTGTGCTGGTTAATGTGGGTCTTCCAGGGGATTCGATTCAACTGAAGCTTCCCGCCCTTGGCCCGGCACGTACCCTCATGGGTTCACAGATTGGTGGGTGCGCCGAAACCCAGGAGATGCTCGATTTCTGTGGAGCCCATGGCGTACTTCCCAGGATCGAAACCATCAGTGGGGAACAGATCACCGAAGCCTACGACCAGGTCGTGAATTCTGCGGTACGCTACCGCTTTGTCATCGACACCGATACTCTCGGCGATCGAGGGTAAGCACCTCGGTTCACCAGATAGTTCCACCGCCAAGCAGCATCATCACGCTGCTGATGATCGAGAAGACGAACCCGATGATGGCAGGGACGAGACCTTTCTTGGCTTTGCTGCTCTTCACCATTCCGATGATGCCGAAGATGAAGGCAAGAAGGGAGGACGGGCTGGCGATGAGGATGCCAATGAGTGGAATGACCGCAAAGATGATAGAGACGATACCTAAAACAAGGGAGGCGACCGCAATCCCATTGCCTCTCTCCACGACAACATTCTGTATCACCGTGGGTCCAACGACGTACGGTACTGGCGCTGGTCCTGGATCATTGGGTCCGGGGGGATACACCATGTCTTGTTGGAAGGTTGGCGACCTGGGCTCTGGTGGGCGAGCGATCTCTGCAGCGGGAAGGGGTGGCTCCGGTATCTGTGGCACATAACCCTCCACTGGTGGTGGGGGAGGTATTTCCGCTGGCAGGAACTGTGATGCCTGCGCAGTGGGAACCGCAGGTACATCGACTGGGGGGAAGCCACCCATTGTTGCTGGTGGGGATGTCACCTCATATGGATGCTCCGATTCGAGTGCTTGTTCAGGCAAATCACCGGTCTGAAATGCGGGGGTCGCTGCCCACCCTGGAGACGGTTCCGGGGGGAGGGTTGGGACGGGAGGTGCATCATTGGCACCCCCCCAAGCGGGTTGGTCTTGATCGGGTGTGCCCCAAGAATTACCTTCACCAGGTGGTGTGCCCCAGGGACTGCCCTCAACCACAGGTGCTACCTGTGGGGTTTCTGCTGGCGCAGGAGCCCAAGGTTCAGGGGTTGATGGTGCGGGCTGTGGGTCGACAGCCCCCCACGTGGATTCAGCCACAGGTGCTGGTTCTCCCCAGGATGGCGCGTCACTTCCCCAGGATGGCGCCTCACTTCCCCACGTGGATTCAGCCACTGGCGCTTCCTCGCCCCAGGTCACAGGGGCAACCTCGGGGATGTCGGTAGGCTGAGGAGCCGTGGGTTGAGGAGCTGGTTCAACAGGCGGTACGGCACCGTACGCCTGTGGGGTTTGCTGAGTCCATGAAGGAGCAGGGGCGGGTTCCTGTTCCACATAGGGGGGAACCGGCACCCCGGGAACCTGTTGTGGTGGCCACTGCTGACCAACGGGAGGTGCCGGTGGTTCACCTGGTTGGGTTGGACCAGTAGCCCATTGCGGGGTTGCCACAGGAGCTGTGGGCGCCTGCGGTATGCCAGGGTATCCCCCTGGTGGTCCCGGAATAGTTGGAGGTACGGGAGGTGGCGCGTAGGGAACCTGGGGTACGGGAGTCTGCGGGTAGGGGGCTTGAGGAGCTTGCGGGTAGGGAACCTGAGGAACCTGCGGGTAGGGCGCCTGAGGAACCTGCGGGTGGGGCGCCTCGTACGCCTGGGGGTAGGCCGGACCGTACGCCTGGGGGTAGGCCGGATCGTAGGCGGGCGGCTGAGGAACTTGAGGTTCAGGTATGTGAGCAGGAGGAGGTGGCGGCTGATATCCCTGCGGTACTCCAGGGTTCCAGGCCACTCCAACGGGTTGTGCGGCTGGCGGGGCACCCCAGGGTTGAGGGTCTTGACCAGCGGAAGGATCCACTGGTGGTTGCTCTGCCGGGGGTTGCGCAGGTGCCTGTGGTGCGGGAGGCTGAACAGGTGGCCATCCCTGAGAATCGTATGAACTCATCGTGATTCCCCTCTGTGAATGATAACAAGCATAGTGGATACCTTTCCCAGCTCCGAAATGCGACCATACTCAGTGATAAAATCTAAAGCCGTGCGTGAGTTGAGTTAAGGAGCCACCATGTCTGGAGATGATTGGTTGCAGTCCTCCCCGTGGGCTCATCCGTCGCGCCCACAGGCAGGTGGAAGGTTGCCCGCTGAGCGCCCGGCGATGGTTTATTCACCGGTTGACACCCAGTGGGCCGCACCCGATTCATCGCCAGAAATGCCGACACCTCCCCCCGGGCGTACTGGGAAGAAACGGGGGAAAAAAGCTCTTCGCGGGTTTCTCATCACCGCCTTAGTCATAGCTCTGGTGGCTGCCGGTTTCGTCTTCATACCGCGTCTCAGTTGGGAGTCATCCGATTACGGGTACGACATTGTCGAACGTACGACTGTTGAACCCGACAGCATCTGGACGCTGACTGCACCACTGATCGGTGTTGAGCAGGACACCACGAACAGTCGAAACCCTTGGCATACGATCATCGAGGTCTACTCTGATCCGGAGCTGGCCTACCCCATTTCTTTTAGACAGCTCACCCAAGAGCCCATTCCTGTGATCAAGCGCCTGGCCATTACCCCCAGTCAAGCCGACCTGAATCCATGGTTCACCTTTCCTGACTATCGTGAAGAACCCACACTGGGCACGGAAGGAATGTGGCCGGAAGGAACCTACTACGTCGTTCAGAGGAACTCACTGCTGGGGTATGAGCTCAAGAAGCCACGAGTCCACATTTACACCGTGGAACCACATGCAGGTTCCCTACCCCATGTTGACTACACCATGGAGGCCTCCGACGCGGGGGTTCCAGTATTCGAGTGGACGGAGGTGGCTGGCGCATCGGCGTACTACATTATTCGCAAAGCCCCCACCACCACCCAAGGAAACGACGACACCCGTACCGACATCATCGGATGGGTTGAGGGATCGACGACGAAATGGTACGCCTCCAGTCAAGACCTGGACTATCACAACGAGCGCCAAAATGGGGAAAAAACCAGTCAATACAATTCGGCCTTCGTGGCATTCGATCCGGAAAGAGGGGTCCCCTGTCAGCCCCAAGATGCCGTCTACGACCAGGACAGCCCCCCCGAATACAACACCACAAACTACACCTATCCGAGTTTCTCTGTTGTGGCAGTTGACAACCGTGGCAATACCTCCTTCGCTACTTTTGCCGACGGCCAGAAAGTGGTTGCCGACACCCCGGTGGCCACTGCCTCACGTACCCTTGAATGGATGCGCGAACAATCAGGCCAAGGAGCAAACTACCTGCCCGAGACCTTCCCGGTCACCATGGGTGACTGCCGTACCACATTCGTCCCCAGCCAAACCCTGACCTTTGTCTCCCACCCCGACAACTATGAGGCCGAGATCACCTATGGCGGTGAAGGCACCCTGCTGACCGAAACCGTCAGCACGGAAGCGGGCGCAACCTATTCAGCTGTCACCTCTCTGGGAGAAAAAAGCGGGGTGCCCCGGCAATATCAAAAACACTTCTCGCAAGACCTCGTGATGATGACACCACGAGAAGTCAAGGACTATTCCACGGGCAGAGAAGTGTCCACCTCGGCACCGGAATCCCCCTTCACCTGGTGGGGAACCTCCGAGATGGTGACCTATATTGCGGCCAATATGTTTGCTGGGCAAGAAGCCATCGACATGACCGCCTTCCTCACCCCTGATGCCCCGCTCATTATTGATGCCACCAATGAGGCCTTCCTCCAAAACCCCTACATCACCGACATGTTTCCCGTGGTCGGCGTACTCAACAACATCCTCTATGTGGACTATGAGATGACCGCACAGGAACGCAGCCAAGCCGCTGCACGCATCAAAGCCAAAGTCGAAACAGTGGCCGCCTCCATCATCAGCCCAGGGATGAACGATCGTGCCAAAGCCCTCGCCATCAACGAATACCTCGCCAAAAACGCAGTCTACGACGATGGGGCCTACAAGTTTTCCCAGAAATCGCACACCCGAGAAGAGTTCGTGGAAGCCTTCCCCAACTCCTGGGATGCCGAAGGCGTACTCCTGGACGGGAAAGGCGTCTGCACCTCGTACGCTGCGGCCTTCCAGCTCCTCGCACGCGAAGTAGGACTCGAAACCATGATCATCACCGGGTACGCTGATGACTCCGGGGTGGGTCACGCATGGATTAAAGCCAAATTCGGGAGCCAGTGGCGCGTGATCGACCCCACCTGGAATTCCAATATCTGGGAGCAGGTCCGTGGCAATGTGAACCGATATTTTGGGCTCACCGATCGGGAAGCCAACCGAACAGAATTTGACGCTTTCGTGGTTGATAGATACCTGAACAACTACAAGGCCCACTGACCCAACCGCGTACTGTGCACTCAGGCCGCCTCATCATCAATGAAAACAAGATCCTCAACCTGTTTCGCCAAAGTGAATGGATCAATCGGCATAGGATGGATTGCCTCCGCCCGCGACCATGTCGCCAACCACGAATCACTGGATCGTGCGATGAGCAGAAGAACCGGAGGGCATTCAGGGTATTCGTCGCGGATTTGCTTAGACAAACCCATACCCCCTGAGGGTGTGGCCTCGGCGTCGAAGATGCAGCAGTCGATATCTTTCTTATCGAGTTGCGCCAGTACGGCCGCTTGCGTCGCAACCTCGCGTACCTCCACGTCAAGACCGCCCATGGTTTTGCCCAATGCCCTGTTCACATCAGCGCGTACTGCTGGATCATCGCTGTACACCACAACCACAACTTGCATAGCTACTCCTTGAATGGCGATGGTTCTCATCATAGTGAATCAGTAGCGCAGACGTACATCGACCTTGATAGAATCAAAGAAAACACGGGAGCCCACCTGGGCTGAGAGGAAGGCGAGGGCCTTCGACCGCATGAACCTGATCTGGTTAGGACCAGCGAAGGGAAGTTCTCTGACTTCGGTCACCCGTGCCCCACAGAAAGGGCACACATGTCATCCACATCCAACCCACGTCGCTTGCGCTGGCGTGTTGTCGATATTGTCGTCGCCGCTGTTTTAGGCGTCGCGATCGGGTTCGTCTTCTTCGGATGGAATTTCGCTGGCAACTCACTTGGCGGCCTGCTGAAAACCTTCTATCCTCCGTTGAAAGGACTGGTTGGAGGTGTGTGGCTTCTCGGGGGCATCCTCGGCGGTTTAGTCATCCGCAAACCGGGGGCCGCTATTTTTGTGGAAATGGTGGCTGCCCTGGTTTCCACACTACTGGGCAGTCAGTGGGGGTTGACTGTTCTCATCAGTGGATTCCTTCAAGGTTTCGGCGCTGAACTAGTGTTCCTGCTCTTCTTCTATCGCGTGTGGAAACTACCAGTGGCGATGTTGGCTGGGGTTGTCGCTGCTGGGTTCGAATGGGTTTTTGAACTTATTGCCTGGTATGCCGGGTGGGTGTGGCCGCACAAACTAGTGTTGGGTGGCACACTCATGGTGTCGGGAGCTGTTCTTGCTGGTTTGCTCGGGTGGCTCATAGTGCGTGGCTTGGCTCGTACTGGGGCTTTGGACCGTTTCGAATCGGGACGTGAAGTACGCCAGCTCGTGTGAGCAGGTGGTCGCGATGTCTGGGCGAATCGTTGCTGAGGACTGGGGTTGGCGGCACGCCAGTCGCCGTGCCTGGGCTGTTCGCCATCTCAATTTCGTTATTGAACCGGGGGAACGGGTGTTGCTCTTGGGGGCATCCGGCGCGGGGAAATCAACTCTGTTGGCTGGTCTTGCTGGGGTTCTAGGCGATGGTGACGAGGGTGAGGAATCCGGGTCTCTTTTGATTGATGGTTTGGTTCCGCGTGATCTGAGAGGCCACGCTGCTTTGGTGATGCAGGACCCCGAATCGCAGATAGTTTTGGCACGCATCGGCGATGAGGTGGCTTTCGGTTGCGAGAACATGTGTGTCCCGGTTGAAGAGATCTGGCCGCGTGTGGAACAGGGGTTGTCGTCAGTGGGACTCGCCTTGCCCCTGGGTCACCCCAGCGATCATCTCTCCGGTGGCCAACAGCAGCGCCTGGTGTTGGCCGGCGCACTCGCCATGGGTGCCGACCTCCTCCTCCTCGACGAACCCACAGCCAACCTCGACCCCGCCGGTGTCCACCAGGTACGCACCAGTATCGGTCAACTCTTGCAGGAACGGAGCAACTGTCACACGACTGCCCAGTCTGGACCCTGCGACTACGCGCAGGGAGACGGCGCAAGGGAGTATGTGCAACGTTACGACCCACCCCGTCATTCTGCACAACCGCAACCCCGTGATTCTGCGCAACACCCACCCCGGAACCCTGCGCAACACCTACCCCGTCATTCTGCACAACCTTCACCCCGTCATTCTGCGCAACACCCACCCCGGAACCCTGCGCGACCCCTACCCCGTCATTCTGCACAACCTTCACCCCGTCATTCTGCGCAACCTTCACCCTGTCATTCTGCGCGTCAGTCGCAGAATCCAGAAACCACACCAACCCCGACACAACCTTGCTCCTCACACACCCTCATTGTCGTCGAGCACCGTTGCGATGTGTGGGCTGACCTGGTGGATCGAGTCCTCGTCCTCGGCGCCGAGGGGCTCATCGCCGACGGCACCCCCCACGAGGTATTCACCTCCCGCGGTGACGAACTCGCCGCCATGGGAGTGTGGGTCCCACCCCGCACGACAACTGTTAATTCTGGACCCTGCGACTCCGCGCAGGGAGACGGCACAGGACAATGTACACAGCGAGACGGCACAGGGGAATGTGCGCAGCGAGACGGCACAGGGGAATGTGCACAGCATTGTGACCCACCACCAACCCATGGGTCAGTAGGTACGGCACCTACTGACCCACCCGCATCTGGTCTCTCCGCACGACACTCACCCCGTCTTTCCGTGGCACACCACCAAAGCCGTCATTCTGCGCAACCCCTACCCTGTCATTCTGCACAACCCCTACCCTGTCATTCTGCGCGTCAGTCGCAGAATCCAGAAACCACACCAACCCCGAATGAACCTTGCTCCTCGGACAACCCGATACTTTCCACCCAGGATCTCACCATCGGGTACGGAACCAAAGCAGTAGCCACAAATCTCTTTATCGATATTCCGCAGGGGAAGTCCACGATCATCACCGGACCGAACGGGTCAGGGAAAACAACTCTGGCACTAACCTTGGCTGGTCTTCTTCCCCCCCTGAGCGGAAAGGTCATCGCCAGTGACAACCTCGCCGGTTCGAGCCTCCCACACCCCCACACCTGGAGTTCAAAGGAATTGCTCACCCGGATTGGTACAGTCTTCCAATCCCCCGAACACCAATTCGTAGCAGGTACGGTCTTCGATGAGATCGCCATCGGCCTCAAAGCCCGGGGGGAGAAGAGAGGCCGAGAACCGCTGTCACGCCGGGCACACGATCCCAAAGAGAATATCGAGGAAAAGGTCAACTCGCTGCTTGATGAGTTCCATCTGACCCACTTGGGGCGCGCTAACCCTTTCACCTTGTCGGGTGGGGAGAAGCGCCGACTCTCCGTGGCCACCGTACTGGCAGCTAACCCGCAGGTCATCATCCTGGATGAGCCCACCTTCGGACAGGACTACCTCACCTGGCAGGCCATGGTGTCCATGGTTGAGTCTCTGCGAGATCAGGGTACGACGATCATCTCGGTCACCCATGACCAGGCCTATCTCGACACCCTCGGTGACCACCACATCAATCTGGGGGAACGATGACAGCGCAAAACAGTGGGGACGGTACCGTTTTGTCACAGCCAAGTTGGACAGCGGCGCCTGTCCCCACGGCTCTTGATCGGGTGAATCCGGTGACTCGGTTGGGGGCGGCGATGGTCCTCACTTTTCCGTTGCTCATATCCTTGGACTGGGTGAGTGCTGTGGTGGTGATCGCCTTGGAATTGGTGGTGTGGTTGGCTCTCGCTCCTCGACATATTGGGCCACGCCTGCGTACTCTCGTCAAAAGATCCATCCCCTTTGTGATCGCTGCTCCCCTGGCGGGTTTGTCTCTTGCGCTCTACGGGAAACCTGCCGGTGAGGTGTTTTTCTCTTGGGGGTTCATCGTCATCTCTGAGCAATCGCTGAGTTACGCCGCCGCTGTGACTGCGCGCGTCATTGCTCTCGGCATGGCTGTTGTCATCACCCTGACGGGGGTTGATCCCACAGACATGGCCGATGGGCTTGCCCAGGTGTGGCATCTTCCAGCCCGCTTTGTGTTGAGCACCCTCGCATCAGTACGGCTCCTCAACCGACTGGGGGAAGATTGGAGAACCATGTCGTTGGCCCGCCGCGCTCGCGGACTCGGTGACCAGCGCCGACTCCACCGCTACGCCACCATGGGTTTCGCTCTTCTGGTGACCGCCATTCGACGCGGTTCGACTTTAGCAACAGCGATGGAGGTACGCGGGTTCGGGCGTGGGAAACGCTCGTGGGCCCGGCCATCAACCGTGGGTTGGGCTGACGCGGTATGTCTGCTGATCGCTTGTGGAATCGTCGTAGCTGGTCTGGTTGTCGCCGTTGCGACCAATCATTTCAGGTGGATTGGTAGTGTTCTGTAGCTCAAATGAAGGAAGACACCAGAATGATAGCCCCGATGAAGTAAATCAGTAAGAAGGCGAGTCCAATACTGACAAGGATCGTTGAAATTGTGCCGAAGGCATGCCCGACTGATAGTGGCCCTGTTGATCTGTATTGACCAGCATTGCACTCCTTTAATGCATTACGCCCCATAATCCATGCAACCGGACCTAAGGGCCAGAAGACGAACAACCCGAGTATCCCTAGGACAAGAACAGCTCCTGCCCGTGGATGCTCCGGCTGCAGGGGTATGGAATAAACCGGCATGACTGGATACACAGGCACCATGGGGTACGGGGCGTAGGGCTGGGGCATAACAACAGGTGGTCCAACCTGTGGCGGGGGTGTAGCCACCTGCGGGGGAAAAGGTTGCTGCGGTGGAACCTGTGGTTGCACCACCGGAGGCGAACCTGGTGGTGGAGAAAATCTCGGCGCCGGTGGTTGCTGGGCGACCGTTGGTCGGGTTGGGTCAAAGGGCGAATAGTCGCCTGTTGGAGCAAACCCTGGTCCTGGGTGACCATTGCCGTACTCGCTCATCGAATCCCCCTCAGACCCTTGTTGCCTTATGCTTTGTCATCCGCAGTAGCGAGCTCTTCGAGATCGGAATCGGAGATCTCAGGTTTGGGTGTCCCGGTGAAGGTGAACGGTTGTTCAGCGCCTTCTTCGGCAACATCGACCACAACCACTTCGCCAGCATGAAGCTCCCCATAGAGAATCTTCTCCGCTAAAGAGTCCTCGATGTCGCGCTGCAGGGCACGCCTCAAGGGTCGAGCACCCAACGTGGGGTCATATCCTCGTTCAGCGATCTTGGTCTTGGCTGCTGGGGTGAGCTCCAAGCCCATGTCACGATCAGCGAGACGCAACTCAATTTGTGCAACCAAGAGATCAACAATCAACTCGATTTCCTCATGGCTGAGCTGATGGAAGACCACAATCTCATCAACACGGTTGAGGAACTCGGGGCGGAAGTGTTGCTTGAGTTCGTCGGAAACCTTGGCTTTCATGTTCTCGTAGGAGGACTCAGAGTCATTCGACTTCGAGAACCCGAGACCCACAGCCTTCGAGATGTCACGTGTCCCCAGGTTGGTCGTCATCACGATCACCGTGTTCTTGAAGTCCACGACTCGTCCTTGAGCATCAGTCAAACGACCCTCATCGAGGATCTGCAACAACGAGTTGAAGATGTCGGGGTGTGCTTTTTCGACCTCATCGAAGAGCACCACAGAGAAGGGGCGGCGCCTGACCTTCTCAGTGAGTTGGCCGCCCTCTTCGTACCCAACAAAACCTGGGGGTGAACCAAACAAGCGGGAGGCGGTGTGTTTCTCGGAATACTCCGACATATCGAGGGTGATGAGCGCATCCTCATCACCGAACAGGAATTCGGTCAGCGCCTTCGACAGTTCGGTTTTCCCGACCCCCGAGGGACCCGCGAAAATGAAGGAACCCGAGGGGCGCTTGGGGTCTTTCAGCCCTGCGCGAGTACGGCGAATCGACCTCGACAGGGCATGGACGGCATCGGTTTGACCAATGATCCTCTTGCCGATTTCGGCTTCCATCTGCAGCAACCGGGAGCTCTCCTCCTCGGTCAGTTTGAACACAGGAATACCTGTGGAGGCGCTGAGCACTTCGGCAATTTGTTCCTCATCCACGGAGGCTGGCACGGCTTCACCGGAGGCTTTCCATTCAACATCGAGGCGCTCGCGCTCAGCGAGCAAGTTGATTTCTTGGGTACGCATCGTACCGGCTGACTCATAGTCCATGGATTCTGCTGCTGCTTCACGTTCGCGTCGAATCTGAGCGAGCTGCTCATCAATTTCACGGAGGTTCGCTGGAGCAGTCATCAACTTAATGCGCAAGCGAGCACCCGCCTCATCAATGAGGTCGATAGCTTTGTCGGGCAGGAACCGATCAGACACATAGCGGTCAGCCAACTGAGCGGCCGCAGTGAGTGCTGCGTCAGTGATCGTCACTCGGTGGTGGGTTTCATAGCGATCCCGCAACCCTTTAAGAATCTCAATAGTCAGGGCAATGGAGGGCTCATCGACTTTGATCGGCTGGAATCGGCGTTCGAGCGCCGCATCTTTTTCAATGTATTTGCGATACTCATCAAGGGTGGTCGCACCAATGGTCTGCAATTCTCCACGTGCCAACATGGGTTTGAGGATGGAGGCAGCGTCGATAGCGCCCTCCGCAGCACCAGCGCCGACCAGGGTGTGAATCTCATCAATGAAGATCATGATGTCGCCACGTTGCTTGATCTCGGCCAGCACCTTCTTCAAGCGTTCCTCAAAGTCGCCACGATAGCGCGAACCAGCAACCAGCGCACCCATGTCGATGGTGTAAATCTGCTTGTCTTTCAGGGTTTCGGGTACGTCCCCACGTACGATCGCTTCAGCGAGTCCCTCCACGACAGCGGTTTTCCCCACACCAGGTTCACCAACAAGAACAGGGTTGTTTTTCGTACGCCTCGACAAGACGGTCATCACGCGCTCGATTTCTTTTAGGCGCCCCACCACAGGATCGAGTTTGCCTTCGCGCGCTGCTTGGGTGAGGTTACGCCCAAACTGATCGAGGATCTTGGAGTTAGATTGACTGGATGATCTTTCGGGCGCCCCAGCCATCGCGGCTTGTTTGGTCTGCTGGAATCCACTGAGCAGCGACAACACAGTTTCGCGGACATTACCGAGATCGGCCTCCATTTTGATCAGTACGCTCGAAGCCACACCCTCACCTTCGCGCAGTACACCGAGGAGAATGTGTTCGGTCCCAATATAGGGGTGGTTCAACTGCAGAGCCTCACGCAGAGACAACTCAAGGACCCTCTTGGCCCGCGAGGTGAAAGGAATGTGCCCGGCGGGGGCCTGCGAACCTTTGCCGATGATTTCTTCGACCTCTTTGCGGGCAGCTTCGAGGGTGATCCCCAACTGCGACAGTGCCTTAGCGGCTACGCCTTCCCCCTCAGAGATCAACCCCAAGAGGATGTGTTCGGTGCCCACATAGTTGTGGTTCATGGCACGGGCTTCGTCCTGCGCCAGAATAACCACGCGACGGGCCCGATCAGTAAATCTTTCAAACATTCCATACTCCTCAGGTGGGCAATCACACCCACCGAGGAACTATTCTACCGCGTGAGTACGATATCCACTCGCGCCCGCTCATCCTCACTGTGACGTCCGTGTGATGACTTAACCCCCATCATGAGGGTTAAGTCATCACACGAATGAACTCTCGGAGGGTGCGGGGTAGTCATGGTCGGGATTGTTCCGAGGCTTTCACGGCTCGTCTGTTTCTGAGTTACCGCAAGAAGGACATCGAGTATGCACACGAGGTCATGGAGCGTTTCTACGAGATCGAAGAGTCCTGGGTACGGGTGACCACAGCTCGATCCAGAAAAACTGCGCCAATTGCCCAGCATTCGACCGTCCCGCCCGCGATCGAGTGTTCGCTCGCCACTACGCCACCGGCACACCAGTGAAGCGACCACACCCACACTGTTCCCGATCTCCCCATCAGTGGCGCGAACCAATGATTTGAGATAGTCGAGTTTGTGACCAAAACCGGTCACCTGGTGAGAGTCCACGTTGGCACTCCTTAACGAGGCTGAACCCCGTACTCCTTGAGGGCCGTTGCCAGCATCTGGCGTGTGGCCTCACCCGCGCGTACGAGCGGAAGCTTCGGCTGACCAATATCGAACCCCAGCATGTTCAAGGCTTCCTTCACCGGGATTGGGTTCACCTCGCTGAATAGGGCCTTCACCAGGGGGAGTGCTTTGAGTTGCAGGCGGCGGGCCGTTTCGTAGTCGCCCTCCAACCAGCTGGTGACCAGGGTGTGAACATCGCGTGGAACGACATTACTCAGCACAGAGATGACACCGATTCCACCCCATCCGAGCAGAGGAATAATCTGACCATCCTCACCGGTGTACAGCTGGAAGTCAGGTTCGGTGGCGTTGCGTACCGCACCAATCTGCTCAGTGTTGCATTCCTTAACCGCGACAATGTTCTCGATTTTGCTGAGTTGGCCGGCGGTCTCGGGCTCAATGTTGAGCTTCGTGCGACTCGGCACATTGTAGAGAATGATCGGCAATGTGGTTTCTTTGGCGATCGCTGTGTAGTGGGCGACCAGGCCCGCCTGCGAGGTTTTGTTGTAGTACGGCGTCACCGACAAGATGGCGTCAGCACCGACCTCCTCGCATTTTCTTGTCAGATGCATCGCCTCGGCGGTCGAATTCGATCCGGCACCAGAAATAACCGGCACCCGTCCGTTCACAAACTCCACCGCCGCTTTGATGGTGGCCACATGGTCATCAGTGAGAATCGTGGAGGATTCCCCTGTTGTCCCCAGGATGACCACGGCATCGATGCCTTCAGTGATCTGGAACTCAAGTAGTTCTCCCAGCTTCTCAGTATTCACCTCCCCAGTGGGCGTGAAAGGCGTTATCAGCGCAGTGGCTGCTCCGCGAAAAATGGGTTCTCTCACCGTGATCCTCCTTTCTTGAGGTCGTGTACGCGCACCAGCGCGCAATTAATCCCCCTTATGCTACCCGACAACCCCATTCGACCCAACATGGACAAGTGGGGGACGGTTCCTTTTCGACACATTCTTGTTCAGGTGTGTGACCAATGGAACCGATGTGTCATTCCGTGCAACGTCACGGAATCCAGACTCCCCAGTTGAACAGCTATGGATTCTGGACCCTGTGACTTCGCACAGGGTGACAGTAAGCGAGATAGATGAGGAGACGCTGTGGGTGTTGGTGACAAACGCCCCGTCCCCTTTGTTGGTGGGTGTTGGTGACAAACGCCCCGTCCCCTTTGTTGTCAGCTAGTCGCCTGAGTAGGGGATAATAGAACACGAACTACCAAAGACTCAGGATGTGAAGGAGGTCGACCAGTGGAATACAACTACAATCTTGCGCTCATCGGATTTGGGAATGTTAACCGTACTCTTGCGGAGATCATTCAACGCGATGGCAACGTACTTGCCCAGGAACTGGGATTCACTCTTCGTGTTACTGCCATCACAGACCTCCGGTTCGGCTCAGTGGTCAACCCTGACGGAGTGGACCTCGATCGTGCGCTCGCCCTTGGTGCGGGCGAAACCTTTGCGGTGTTGGACGGTGGTCAGGAAACCTGCAACAACCAGGAGATCATCACCAGCGATGCTGCCGACATCATCGTTGAAGCCACGTTCACCAACCCCGAAGACGGACAACCTGCCTTGTCCCACGTACGGTGGGGTTTGGAGTCGGGAAAGTCTGTCTGCACCACCAACAAGGGACCAGCTGCTTTTGCTGCTCGGGAACTGAGCGACCTGGCTGCTAAGAATGGTGTCCGCTTTGAGTGTGAGGGCGCTGTCATGAGTGGTACGCCGGTTCTTCGTTTGGCGACCGGGCCCATGAAAGGTGTGGGGGTGAGGGGTTTCTCGGGCATCCTCAACGGAACCAGCAACCATGTGTTCACTCGCATGGAGTCAGGGCTCAGCCAAGGTGATGCGATCACTGAAGCCCAAGAATTGGGTTACGCCGAAGCTGACCCCACAGCAGACATTGGTGGATCGGATGTCCGATTGAAGGTCACCCTTCTCGCCAATGAACTGTGGGGAACAGAACTCACCACCAAGGATGTCCCCACCCAGGGAATCACCTCGATCACCCACGAGAAAATCGAAGAAGCATCCGCCCAGGGTGCCCACTGGAAACTCATTGGCCAAGCCCAACGCGACGCAGCAGGAAACATCACTGCTTCGGTTGGTCCCCAGATGCTCCCCAGCGATCACCCCCTGGCTGGCATCTCCGGGGCCACTAATGCGGTCATGTTCGACACTAAATATCTCGGCCCAGTCACCATCTCCGGCCCCGGAGCCGGTCGCGAAGAAACCGCGTACGCCCTACTCAGCGACATCGTCGCCATTGATGGGTTTTATCGTTCTCAGTAGAAGGACTTCTGGACCCTGCGACTTCGCGCAGGGAGACGGGGTTGGAGCGCAGGGAGACGGGGTTGGAGCGCAGGGAGACGGGGTTGGAGCGCAGAGAGACGGGGTTGGGTTGCGCATAGCAGGGAGACGGAGTTGGCAGTGTGTCAAAACACCCCCGTCCCCTGTGACACACCGCCGTTTCCCTGCCACCGCACCGCCGCTCCGTCCTGCCACTGCTCCACCGTCGCCCTGCCACCGTACGGCCGTACCGCTGTCACCCTGCGCGAAGTCGCAGGGTCCAGAAATCACATTTGAACAACTGTGGAGTCTGGATTCCGCGACTACGCACGGAATGACCAGCAGGTGACTATGGAGTCTGGATTCCGCGACTACGCACGGAATGACCAGCAGGTGACTATGGAGTCTGGATTCCGCGACTACGCACGGAATGACCAGCAGGTGACTGTGGAGTCTGGATTCCGCGACTACGCACGGAATGACCAGCGGGTGACTCGATGACGGTGGACTAGCTACCGATGTCGATGCGGGTCTGCCAGTATTGGGCTGATTTTTCGTTGAGGATGGTGTAGAGGTTGGTGATGTTGTCGAGGGCTTCCTGCTCCTCGGGGGTGGGTACAGCATTTTGTTTAGTGGAACCCTTGAGGGAGGGGATGAAGAAATCAACACTCGGGTCGGGCAGGTAGTCGTCCGGGTATCCACCACTGGAGTCGGTGTGCCACCACTGGTTGAGGGCCTCCTGGCTTTGGGGATCAAAATTCGGGCAGGAACCCAGTAGGGAACGCAGTTCTTTCTCTGTGATCGTGACAGGCAGAGAAACCATAGGCCAATCCTTCACATCAGGATCCTCCACAGCCTCGGAATCCTCCACCATCGGCCAGCCGTGGTTTCTGGCACAATCCGCCCACAGATTATTAGCTTCCACCTGTTTGAGAACAAGGAAAGAATCCATCGACAGTGTTCCCCAGGCGGCATGAGAATCGTAGCCTGATCTTTCCAAACAGATCGTGTACGCAACGGTGTAATCGACACCATCGAGCATCAGCCCAGGGGAATTGCCATGGGAGAAGAATTCTTGAGCTGCCGCCCAAGCAACAGGGTCATCCTCGGACCCATGAGTTTCCGACCAGCGAAGAGTGCCACCCTCGGGACTACGGACCATCAGCCAGTGATCACCAGTGAACTGGACAACAGCCGGGTGACCATCATGGTTGTTCACCAGAGCAACCGGTAGCTCAGCCTCAGACAAGCAGTCGTGGAAAATCTCTGCAGTAAGAACTAGATCATCAGCGGAAACAGTAGGAACAATAGCGGTCGGGGAAACCGTGGTTTCCACCTCATCAGGAACACAGGCTGACAGAAACACCACCATCAGCGCTGCCACCATCAGGGAGACCATTGTCCCCAATCGCCGCGGATGTGTTTGGCCCATGATCACCAATCCTCAACCAGCGGGCCTCAGGAGCGGGAACAAAATAGTCTCGCGGATACCCACACCAGTGAGCAACATCATCAGCCGATCCATGCCAACCCCTACCCCACCCATGGGTGGTGCGCCACATTCCAAGGCCCGCAGGAAATCCTCATCAAGTTGCATTGCTTCCGGGTCACCACCAGCAGCGCGCAACGACTGCTCCACGAGTCGTTCACGCTGAATCACTGGATCAATCAACTCAGTGAAACCCGTACCTCTTTCCACTCCACCAATGATCAAATCCCAGGCCTCCACCAAACGAGGGTCCTCAGGGTTCAACCGGGCCAGTGGTTGGGCGATTGCTGGGAAATCATAGACAAAGGTGGGTTGAATCAACGAATGCTCAGCGAGCTCTGAATAGAGCTCCATCGCCATCTTGCCCTGGTCCAGTTTCGGATCATAGGTGATCTCTAGTCGATCAGCATAGGCATGCAGTTGCTCCAGGGGGGTATCCGCGCTGACATGCTCACCAACAGCCTCAGAAACCAGATCGAAAAACTTCACCCGGCGCCACTGACCATCCAAATCAATCACCGAGTCACCGAACTCAAGTTGCCTATGCCCCAAGGCGGCATCAGCTGAATTCTGAATCAGCCTCTGCGTGGTGTCAGCCACCGTCCACTGATCCCCCCAGGCTGCATAAAACTCGAGCATCGAAAACTCGGCAGAATGAGAAGAATCGATCCCCTCGTTGCGGAAGATACGCCCAATCTCGTACACCCGCTCCGCTCCACCAACCATCGCCCTCTTCAGGTAGAGCTCCAAAGCGATCCTCAACGTCATATCGATATTGAAAGCATTCAAATGGGTGTGGAAGGGTCGCGCAGTTGCCCCACCATGAAGAAGCTGAAGAACAGGGGTTTCAATCTCCAAGAATCCCTCCAAGTCCAGGGTCTCACGGATCGCCTTCATCACCGCCGAACGCTGGCGCACCATCAACCGCGACTCCTCGCGTACCACCAGATCGGAGTAACGCTGACGAACCCTGGTTTCCTCCGAAAGATCCTTATGCAGTACGGGCAAAGGTCGCAAAGCCTTCGATGCCATCGCCCAGGTGGAGACCATCACCGACAGCTCACCACGCTTGGAGGCGATCACTCGACCAGTCACCGAAACAAAGTCGCCCAAATCAACATCCGACTTCCAATCCTCCAGGCGCTGTTCCCCAACCTCCGCCAAAGAAATCATCACCTGCAACCGCTCACCGGAAGTCTCAGCAGTGAACCCGCCTTGCATAGTGGCGAAACATAGCTTGCCGGTGTTGCGCAGGAAGATCACTCGCCCGGCAACACTCACCACCTCTTGGGTCTCCTCACCAGCTTCCAAGTGGCCCCACCGCGCGCGTACCTCAGCTAAAGAATGGGTGATCTCCACATCTGCAGGATAAGGCGACGTGCCCTGATCCAGCAGGCGAGTGCGCTTATCGAGGCGGACCTGCATCTGCTCATTGAGGTCTGCTGGCTCGAAAGTGAGGGGCTGTTCAGTCACAGAGAAAGAATACCCTCCCCAGAGGTGAAACCATGAACTTGATGACTCGAAATGCCGTACAGTCATGACATGGACCCTCGCCTGATCCGTGATCGTGAACGCACAAACGGATGGATTGTGCAGGTGGAGGGCATCGATCAGTCGTACGTGGATCTCGACGACCCCACCTATCTTGGGTTCGACTATGTAGAGCGGATTGTTGACATCATTGATCTGGTTTACCCGGCGCCACAACGGATCACAGCCATCCATGTGGGTGGGGCCGGGATGACGATCCCGCGCTATCTTACCCACACTCGCCCCACGTCTGGACAGGTCGTTTTCGAGCCGGATGCTTCCCTCACCCAGGCAGTACGCGAGGTGGCTCCCCTTGTGCGTCACAGCGGGATCAAGGTACGTGCACAGGATGGGCGTACCGGAATCAAAAAACTTCCAGACCACTACAGTGATGTGATCGTGGTTGATGCTTTCGCTGGTTCAGCTGTGCCAGCTGACCTGGGAACAGTGCAATGGTTTGCCGAAGTGGCAAGGGTCCTCACCGCCCAAGGGACACTGATCATGAACCTCACCGACCTGGCCCCCTTCGCTTATTCGCGACGAGTCCTGGCGGGGATTATTGACCACTTCACTGGGGTTGTTGTGGGTGCTGAACCCTCCACCTGGAAGGGACGGCGTTTCGGCAATCTCGTTGTTGGGGCTGGTCCTTTGATCGATCCTCATCTGCTTGGGCGCACAGCAGCCGGAGGTGTTTTTCCGTACCGATTGATCTACGGCCTGGAACTGGCCAGGTGGGTGGGCAAGGCACAACCATTCACCGATCAGGATTGCGAGTCTTCACCGAAGGCGGGTTCCCCACCCATGTTCCGTTGAGTTGTTCCGTTGAACGGCATGGGTGATATGCAACAATGGACACCATGGTGGACACCACAGGTCACACATTCGATCAGCTGTCAGGCAATGTTCCTGAGTCAGCGGTGGTCGTACCGATCATTCGTCGTGTCAACAATGCGGAGTTGAAGAAAGCCTTGCGTCTGGCAAAAAAAACTACTCGGGCAAAAACCGCACAGTCCACCCATCGGCAGGAAGCTAAGAAATCTCCGGACCCCGCGCCACTTCATCCACCCGTGGACACCACGGTTGCCCTCCCACCACAAACCCCGGAACTCAATTCGCTCATCCCCACGACGTGGGTGGATTCCCAACCTCTCAGTGACAACCCTGTGACACCAGACAAAACGGTGGAGAAGAAGACGAAAAAGACAAAGGTGTCCAAGAATAAAGCCGATGACAAACCTCGCAAGTATTGGGGGGTTCCGCTTGTCCTGATCACCACCTTCCTGTTGTTGTGTAGCGGAGCTGGTGTCTTCCTTGCATCGAACGCCATCGCACAGGCCCGCTACCCAGCGGTGATCGCCTCACCTCACACCATGGGAACACTAGAGATTCCACGGTTTGGCTCCAGCTACGCCATCCCTATCCTGCCCGATACTTCCTTGGCTTCTTTGCGTAGCGGAGTGGGATGGTACGAGGGGACCGGGGAGGCTGGCAACTATGGGAATTTCGCTCTGGCTGGGCACCGACTCGGATGGGGCCAACCTTTCTACCGGCTCGGTTCTCTCGAGGCTGGTGATGAGATCTGGGTAACGATCGAGGACACTCGCTACACCTACACTGTCATCAAGGGTCCCACGAGTGTGTCGAGCACGGATAACGATGTTTTGGCTGGTGTTCCTGGGGACCCGGAGCGGCGCCCCACCAAGGCGCTCATTACTCTCACCACGGCGGCAACATGGCTCCCCTCCCCTGAGCGAGTGGTTGTCATCGGTGAACTAGTCTTGCCCTCACCCTAGGGTCTCTCAGTCTTCCCGGCTCCCACTAGACTGGTGTGCATGTCTGATCGTGATGCGCTAATAAATGCTGTTCGCACCCATGGAGTCGTCCATGGGCGGGTCACTCTTGCCTCGGGGCGCGAAGCTAATTATTACGTTGATATGCGCAGGGTCACTCTCGATGGGTATGCTGCTCCACTCGTGGGCCGTGTCATGCGCGAACTCACCGCTGATTGGGAGTATGACTGTGTGGGTGGTCTGACTTTGGGAGCTGACCCTGTTGCCACAGCAATGCTTCACTGCGCAGCTCACAGCGGTGAAACCTTGGACGGGTTTGTCGTACGCAAGGAGGCCAAAGCTCACGGCATGCAACGCCAGATTGAGGGACCATCCATTGAGGGGCGCCGCGTTCTGGTGGTGGAGGATACCTCAACCACGGGTGGTTCGGTGATGAGGGCCGTCGAAGCTGTCCGCGGTGGTGGGGGCATCGTGGTGGGTGTGGCTGTGGTTGTTGATCGCGCAACAGGGGCCAAGGAAGTGATTGAGGCCGAAGGGTTGACCTATAGGGCGGCCCTGGACCTGGCAGATCTGGGTTTGGATAAGGAGTGACATCATGGGTGTTCGAGCAGTGAAATTTGGCGGTACGAGCCTGGCTAGCGCATCGCAAATCCGCAAGTGCATGGACATTGTCCAGGCACACCCTGATCGCAAATATGTGATCGCGTCGGCACCAGGCAAGCGTTCCGCTGATGATGAGAAGATCACAGACCTGCTCTATCAGTTGTACGAGCAACGCAGTGGGGACTATGCACACACCTGGTCGAAGATTTGTTTGCGCTTCACCGAGATCGCCGAGGACCTTGGTGTTGATGCTTCGAAGGTGGACTCTGCTCTGGGGGAGATTGATTCACACCTGGGGCCTGACACCAGTGTGGACTATTGCGCTTCGCGTGGGGAATATCTCAATGCCATGATCATCGCCGCTCACTTGGGTTGGTCGTTTATTGACGCAGCTGAGGTGGTTCGATTCTCAGACTCTGGTGAATTCCTGGCCGAGGAAACAAATGATCTCCTGGGAGAGGCTCTGCGCACCCATGATCATGCGGTGATTCCGGGCTTCTATGGCGCGACACCATCAGGGGAGATCAAGACTTTTTCTCGCGGTGGCTCCGATGTCACTGGAGCTCTCGTGGCACGCGCCACCCAGGCCAGTGTCTATGAGAATTGGACCGACGTGTCGGGGATTCTCACAGCTGACCCACGGATTGTTGACAATCCGCTACCCATCCCACGTATCTCCTACACTGCGTTGCGCCAACTGACCTACCTGGGCGCCTCGGTCCTCCATGAGAACGCTATCTATCCCGTACGACGAGCCAATATCCCCACCCACATTCGCAATACGAATCAGCCCCAGGACCCGGGAACCTGGATTCAGGGGGAACCTTTTGCAGGAAGCTCCCTTGCTGATGCTTCACCAGCAACACCACAAAAAATGATTGGTCTTGCTGGACGAACCAATTGCCTAGCACTGACCGTACGTAAGGTTCAATGGAGTGGCTCCTTGGGTGTTGGAGCCCAACTACTGAATCTCTTCGACGAGGCTCGCATTGCTGTGGACCTCGTGGTCACTAGCGTTGATTCATGGACCTTTATCTTTCGTGGGGACACCTCCACGAAGGAATCGGTGATGGCCAAGATCGGTAGCCTCGACCCTGATTCCATGGAGGTCCGTGAGAACCTCGCCTTGGTTGGTGTCGTCACCACCGGTACCCTGCCACGTGCTAAGACAACATCCGCCATCAATCAATCCCTGGCTGAAGCAGGAATTGATGTCTTTCTCGACTCATCGGCTGAGTCCATGCATGTCGTTGCTGTTGATTCGCTTCGCTACGAAGATGCCGTACGCTCGATCTATTCTGTTTTAACTTAGGCGACTACCTCCTGGCCTGTGTGAACTGTCTGGTGGTGCTTGCGCAAGAACCACGTCGCGACTGAAGGGATTTCCTTCACTACGAACAATGGCGAGTTCCGTCCCACAAGTGTCATGATTCTTTGAATCTGTGGATAACTTTCATTCATCAAACTTTTCCTGTGGATAACCTACATTTCCCTTCCAAAAACTCCCATAGTTACTCTTGGAAAGGAAAAACGTGGACAGGAATCCTCCCGATCAGAAAACACCTCGGTCGGCTCTCCGTATTCTCCGGGCGCTTGGTGCAATCGTGGCACTGGGTGTCATGGTGTGTGTCTTTCCATGGATATTGCTCACCTGGGGAGCCTGGGATGAGATTCGCATCATTGTCTCTTCCCCCTCATGGTTACTTCAGCGCGATGATGGGCATCTTGTTCTTGGGGTGCTCACCCTTGCTGGCGTGATTGCCTGGGTCATACTCGTGTGCAGCATTGCCATCGAGGTTGTCCATGCCGCGCGTTCTCGTCTGGTTGCCGGCAAAACTAGCGCGGAACCTGCCCGAGTTTTGCGGTGGGGACGAGCTATCGTACGTCCACTGGTTTCCGCAGTGTTTGCCCTCATTGTCATTGGTGGAGGGATCCAAGCAACAGCAGATGATGGAGCCCATCCCGCCATTGTGACCGTTGATCAACGCGACGACGAGGACGACGTACTCACCCCTGAGGAGTCACCTGAGGTGCTGTGGCACCTGAGTTCTGTTGCTGAAATCTTGGAGCCGAACGCGAACACTCCGGTGACTGCGAGCCCACAAGAAGACATCTACCAGGTCCAACCAGGTGATTCCCTATGGTTGATTGCTGAACAGGTTTACGGAGATGGTGGGCAATGGACGAGGATCGCTGTGGCAAATGAGGATCTTCTTGGGGGAGTCACCGATGTGATCCATGTGGGATGGAAGCTCAAGATACCATCGAATACCCCACCACCCCACACCTGCGATGCCGAGAGCGTTGTCGTTGAGAAGGGGGACACCCTGTGGGGAATTGCCGAGGAGCATCTCGGTGATGGGCAACTCTGGTCCCAAATCGCACAGACTAATCCGCAACAAATCTCCCACCCCAACCACATTGAACCCGGCTGGACACTCGACCTCCCCTGTGAGGTGTGGGAACCTCCCAGTGATCCCAACCATGAACCCTCTCAGCAGTCCCCCCCACCATCACTGGTTCCCCAAGAGTATCTTCACGGTGAAGAAACCCACCCAGAGGTTGATGAAGACACCACTGTTTCCTCGGGGGTTCTGCAAGAATCGCAGGGTGAGTCAGCCCTTGACCACTCGACGCCAGACACCGCTGTGGTTATTGACCTGGAAGCCGACGAGGATGGAACACAGCAGTGGTCGAAGGCCATTGGTGTGAGTACGGCCCTGGCGGGAGGCATGGCACTCATGCTCGGGCGTCGACGTCTAGCGCAACTGCGAGCTCGCCCTGTTGGTCGAAGAATTGTGCATCCAACCCAGGCAAGTCAAACCTACGCTTCAGTACTTGGTCGTCTGGGAAACCCAGTGCCTTCACCACGAGCAATCACCTGCGATGAGGCAAGCGATGGGGAGGTTTTCGCAACCGAAACAGGCTTGTGCGACCCTGGTGAACCAATGATCGCATATCAGAATGTGAGCAATCCCGAAAAGCCTGTTGACCTGGATAGTCTTTTACACTATGGGGAAACAGTTGTTGTTTCCATAGGAGAAGACGAACGAGGACTTCCAGTGATAGCAGAGGTGAGTGGGGGCTCTCCCTTCCTGGTGACAGGTCGAGATCACCGTGACTTGATGCATGTCATGTGTGGGATTGCCATGAACATTGCCACCGAAGAATGTGTCGGTGCCATGGATCTCCATGTCGTCACTGGGATTGATATCTTTGACACCTTCGAAAGTGTTCACTGTCATCGCAGTTTCACCACAGCCCTGACCAGCATCGCGGAAATCATTGGCATTCGCCAAGAACACCTGGGTGACAACTCGTGGCATGACTTAAGGGATGACCCCACACTTCAGGAGGCATGGCGCCCCATCATCTTCATTGTCACTGATCCTATCTGCCACGCGGACTACCAATCATTGGCTGAATCCTTCGCCGGCCCAGATGTCGGAGTGGCAGCCATGGTGACCATGCTCGCCGATGACCTTGGTGACACTGCCCTTGAGGCAGACATGAGCATCGAATCAAGTGACCATGCCACCGTCAATGTTTTCAACACGTACGTGCACCCACATCAACTCACACCGCGTCGAGAGCTGCAAGAGCTCCTCGATGTTTCTTTGAGTGTTGAAACAACACCCGCATGGTGGTCAGCACATGACCTCAATGATGATCTTCTCCACCAGAAGACCCCCCAGGTCGCTTCGACCTCCATTCCTGCCCTCGTCAGCGAAAGGTACCCCGAGACCATGGACAGCCCACTGGTGATGACCGAGTCTGGGATGAGTTCCCAGACCTTGTTCAATCACCCCACATTGAAATTGCTTGGCCCTATTGCCCTTGAAGGAGCCCGAGGAGATCCTCCCTTGCGCGCGGAAAGGTCCTGCATGGAATACTGCGGTTGGCTGCTCGAACATCCTGGGTGCACTGCGATGGCGATGGCGCAGGGGTTGGTGGTCTCTGAGGGAACCCGTCGATCAAACATGAGCCGTCTGCGTGGGTGGCTAGGCCACGACGATGAAAACAAACCCTATCTTCCTGAAGCATACTCGGGCCGGATCTGGTTGGATGCAGCAGTGGGTTCCGATTGGGATCGTATGCGCATGATTATTGGTCACGGCATCGAGGAGGTGTCCACTGATGACCTTATTCAAGCGCTCAGCCTCGTACGCGGTGCACCACTAGCCGATGCAACCCCTGGGCAATGGGGTTGGGCAGAGGAGCTACGAACAGACATGGTCTCACTCATCCGCGACATTGGTGTTGTTGCCACCCACCGCTGTTTGGAACGAAACGATATTGATGGTGCACGATGGGTTGCCAGTCGAGCGCTCGTGGCAGCACCAGAAGATGAACGCCTCCTGGCAGTGCGTATTCTCACCGAACACAATGCAGGAAATCGCTTCGAAGTCGAGCGCCTCGCCTCCTGGGTTATCCGCAATGCTCGAAACCTCTGTGTGGATGTATTCCCCGAGACCACCACCATTCTTCAGCATGTTCTGGGAGCAACCTCACCTCCGCTAGCCCGTCTCTGAAGTAGAGGCTTCTAGGAAACTCGCCGTACACTGATCTGTGGAATGAAAGGCCTTCTCATGGAGATCCGTTACGCAACCGAGCAGGACATTGAGCATCTCATCCATGCACGTCTGGCGTTCAACGAAGAGATACATCCACACGACCATGGAAGAAATGAGGAGTTGGCCAAGCAGTTTCGGGTCTACCTACCTCAAGCGATGGCCACTGGCGCTTTCGAAGCTGTCCTCGGTTTTGTCGACTCACAACTTGCTTCCACTGTCTTCATGGCTATTCGTGACATGCCAGCCAATACGGCCATGCCACGAGGAAGGAATGCCACCCTTATCAATGTGTATACCTTCCCTGCTTTCAGGCGCCTTGGGTACGGACAGGCAGTTCTCGCAGCAGCACTGCGCAAGGCCCGCGAACTTGATCTCGATGTCGTCGATCTGGAATCCACGGCTATGGGGAAGGGACTCTACGAGAAAGCTGGTTTCACAGTTCGGCCTTTGACACCCATGAGAATGGTGTTGAATTAGCCTTTTCGGAATTGATGGTCACCAGATAATGCGCTATGGTCGTACTATCACTGAAAGAGCTCTGGAGAACCACCGGGAACTTTGAGAGATCAAACCCTTTAGTATCCTATTTTCATGGTTATGCCGTGTAAAGTAGGCGAGGGGATTGAAGGACGATAAAAAACTTCAAGAACACCATACTAAGTAGAGAGACGAATGGAATGACAACAACAGCACCAACCCGCAAGGCAATGCTCCTCCGCCTGGACCCAGCGGTCCACAAGGCACTCGCCGAATGGGCAGTCGAGGATTCGCGAAGCCTGAACTCGCATATCGAGCTTCTCCTTCGTGACGATTTGGCTCAGGCCAACCGTTTGCCCGCCAATGTGCAGCCACTTCGCAGGCCTGGTCGCCCGCCACTAGCTACATACAACAAGTAACTAGTCTTATTCGGAGCTCATGATGAGCTCACCGGATTGTCGTACGACGCGTCCAGATGGCACGCAGATCGATTTCTGCCCGTGCCATTGGGTGATCAAGGAATCCACTGCTTCGACATGGTCCTTGGTCACAGCGTCGTCACCAATCTGACGTAACCACAGAAGAATAATTCGATGACGTAGAGCCGGATGGAGTTCCTGGAGAACAGCCACCGGCATTTCTTTCGATTCCACATCAATGCCCGCTTTCTCGGTTTGTTCATCCAGATAGTCAGCATCCCTCCGCGATAGATCCGCGGTTTTCCCCAACCCCCGCACCACACCAGGTCCCAGTGCTTCCTCCAAGGTGGGCATCACTTGGCGCAGGCGAGCACGAGTATAGGCCGGGTCGGTATTCATGGGGTCCTCCCACCAGGTCAAACCCCAATCTTGACAGGCCTGAACAGTGTCACGACGCCTCAGATGAAGGAAGGGGCGCACAATGCGATCGCGACATCGAGGCATTCCCGCCAATGAACGCGTACCAGAGCCTCTCGCCAAACCAAGAAGAACCGTTTCTGCTTGATCATCGAGGGTATGGCCCAGAAGAAGCAGAGCATCCTCGCCGTGATTCAATCCGCGATACCGTGCCTCACGTGCAGCGGATTCAACACCCTGGCCTTGCCGGTCTACGCTCACTGCCACGATATCAGCACTCACACCCAGGCTTTCACTGGCAACAGCGGCTTTCTCAGCAATCTCATGGGATCGATCTTGAAGCCCATGATCAATGATCCGCGCCGACAACCCTACGCCCGCCAAAGGTCCTTCACGGCAATCACGGGCCCAAGCTGCAGCAGCAGTGAGGGCGAGAGAGTCCGCCCCCCCGGATAAGCCGATACGGCAGGAGTGCACATCGAGCCCCTCCAAAGCTTCCGGGACATATTTTTCTAAAGCCTGCACCAGCAAGAGACAGGTAGGCGACAAAGCGCGACGGCCCATAGCTAAGACTCCGCAAGAATAGAAGCAGCCCGATCAAGCCAATTCAAGGTGGCATAGTCGTTGGTCACATCATTGACCATGAACGAAAAGACCAGGACATGGCCTGATTGCGTACTGACCACCCCCGTGAGGGAACGAACCCCGGTGAGCATTCCTGTTTTGGCATGAACAACTCCACGACCAGCGGCTTCGTTTCGGTCATCAAAACGCGAGGAGAGAGTGCCCTCTACTCCTGCCACGGGCATTCCCCTGACAACATCAGCAAGTTGAGGATTCTTGATGGAGACCAACACGGCTTTGGCGAGTACGGCCGGAGGGACACGGTTGCCTCGCGCTAATCCCGACCCATCATAAATAGACATTCCGTCCATCCATAGATCAGCCGACTTCAAATAGGCTTCCATGGCTTTTTGGGCGTTGGTGTAGCTCCCCTGCTGGCCAGCGGCAACTGCCACATGATAGAACATAACCTCGGCAGCAAAGTTGTGGGAGACCTCCATGGTACGTTGAACAATGAGACCCAAAGGTAATGAGTCAACCTCACCGAGGGTGGTGGGATTCTCTGGGGATTTCTCTTCCTGGGTTGTTGTCACAGTGATTCCACGAGCAGAAAGCAGGTTGGAAAAAGTGTTGACTGCCTCTTGGGTGGCATTACCTCTCGTTGACATTTTCGGATCAATCGACAAGGCGGTGATGGAGGTGATGAAACCCTCATCACCTCTAGCATTCCATCCAGGATTCCACTGTTGAGCAGCGAAAAGAGAGGTGTCATAGCCAAGAGCAACTGAAGTTTTCTGGCTTTTCTTGAGCGCCTCAGCAACCTGATCGGCCAAATCTTCAGCGGATGCCTGCCAGGGGTGGAATTTCTTTCCAGCGGTTAAGAAAGGATCACCCGCGCCAACAATGATGATTCCCTGAGAAGAGGACACCACCCTCGTAGTGAAACGATGCTGCGGGCCATAGGCGGCTAGGACCCCCAAGGAGGTGAGGGTCTTAAACGATGACGCAGGGGTCTTGGCACTGTCTGACGCTCGAGAGGCAACCTTTTTCCCGGAGAGGTCATACACAGCGTAACCAATGCTGCCTGATCCCGAGTGCCCATCGAGACGCTGTTGAAGATTTCCTCCATCAAAGGTGTCTGAATAATCAAGTCCCTCGATTCCCCCTGCTGGGGTTGCTGGGTCAGGAAGAGGTTGGACAAAATCATCGGAATTGGTGATCCCGGGCGGTGTCGAGGTAAAAAGCCCCCAGGCTGACGCGCCCACAACACTCCCAGCGCAGACAATCACCAGACAAAACAGGGAAATCGCAATGCGGCTAGCGATCTTTGACTGCATAACAACCTCTCCGGATTAACCAACGACGGCCACGTGTTGGAATCGTGCCTGCCACATCTGCTGGGTTCGTTGCCACAGAACAGCACACAGGAAGTCTTGGGAATTCTGCTCCATGCGAAATCTCAACAAAACTACGTCATCGGCGAGTCTATCTGAACCATAGACATCTAGATGGACTGTCCCCATCAGCGAGGCGGGGCGAGCAAGAATAGAACCCTTGGTCCGAATCGCTCCCTCGGGAAGGTGGGCAACAAACTCTGGGTGAAGCAACTCACTGAGGCGTTCCCGATCAAGTTGAATCTCATCACCCATGAGTTCACGGGTGAGCTCAGTCAGGTCAACTGACAGTGACGCCTGTCCCGGATCCCAGCCGTTGAACCCGTCCAGTTCCGGTTGGGTGACTGAGAGCGCTTCAGCGACCTCTGGTCGTGGACTGTTGTGGTCGGTGGTGTCATCTTGTGGTTCAGGGTCCCCCTCGGGCACTTCAACCGCTCCCACAGGCCGAGGAAACCCGGGACCTCTAGCTACCGGAGTGCCATCCTGGTAAGCCGTTGCTGCCGCATGAGCAAAACCATCGGCTTTGTCGTTGAGCGGGTGTCCGGTGTGACCGTGAACCCACTGGAAAGTGAAATCGCGACCCTTAACTGCAAGATCGATGGCTTTCATCTGGTCAAGATTTTTCACTGTCTTGTTGTCCGCAGTACGCCATCCGCGTTTCTTCCATTGGGGAATCCACTTCTGACAAGAATCGATGACGTACCTTGAATCACAATAAATCAGCAGTGGTTCCTCGCTATGTTTGGTTGCTTCCAAGAGTTCAATAAGAGCTTGGAGTTCCCCCTTGTTGTTCGTACCATAGGCCCATCCGCCAGCAGCCCAACAAGAGTCGTCAACGTACCAGGCCCATCCACTAGGACCAGGATTTCCCAGTGATGACCCATCAATCGCAGCATGAATCATAACTTCAGTGTAGTGCGAGCCCCCACAAGATCGGTGTAGCTGAGGGTCAACCAGCAAGACATTCGTGACATGATTAAGCCATGCATGCGATTATTGTTGAGGAACCCGGTGGGCCTGCTGCACTGAAATACACCGAAATGGCAGACCCTCAACCCCAGGTGGGGGAGGCACGTATCGCCGTTGCCGCTGCTGGGGTCAATCGAGCTGACATTCTCCAACGGAAAGGGTTTTACCCACCACCTGCAGGGATCACCGACATCATAGGCTTGGAGGTGGCTGGGGTGGTCGAGTCTGTCAATCAGTGTTCCACGGTGAAGGTAGGCGATGAGGTGGTGGCTCTGCTCGCTGGTGGAGGATACGCAGAATTAGCAGTGGTTCCCGAGGGACAATGCGCGCCACTTCCCCCCGGTCTCACCATGAGTCAAGCAGCCTCCATCATGGAAATCTCTGCAACCGTGGTCTCGAACTTCGACCACATCAAGGTCCAAGAATCTGAAACTATTTTGATCCACGGTGGTGCTGGTGGCATCGGTAGTTTTGCCATCCCCTACGCCAAACACTGTGGGTTGCGTGTGGTGACAACGGTGGGCACCCAAGCCAAAGCAAACCATGCCCGTGAGCTAGGCGCCGATGAAGTATTCGACTATCACGACGACTGGGCTACCCAGGTACGCGAAGTCTGTCCGCGGGGTGTGGACGGGATCCTCGACATCATGGGAGCGAAATATCTCGAGGCCCATGTTGATCTTCTTGCCCGAGCAGGGCGCATGGTGGTGATCGGCATGCAGGGGGGAACCAAGGGAACCCTGAATCTGAGCAAACTACTCAACAAAGCAGCAACGATCACAGCAACAAGTCTCCGCTTTCGCCCAGCGCAGGAGAAAGCCCAGATTGTGGCTTCCATCCAAGACAGGATTTGGCCACTGTTTGCCGAGGGCGTGATTCCTTTGCCCGCTATGACAACATTCCCACTCGCTGAAGCTGCAGCTGCCCATGCGCATCTCGAATCAGGGGAGAACCTAGGAAAAATTGTTCTCGTGACCAGTTAGTTGGCTGATAGTTTCTCTGAATGTGTCAAAAAGGAACCGTCGCGGGCGTTTGACACATCTAGGTGGTGGGGAGTTTCTCTGCAATCAATGACGTCAATCGGTCGACATTGCCTGTCCGGTGCTCAATCTCAGAGTCGATGAACGATTCGATGGCACTGAGGTCGTACTGGTTAGCTTCGATCCCAGCCACCACCTCACTGGCCTCGGTGAAGCGCGGGCCGGGAAAGTCCCTGGGATGGGTGTAGAATCCACGATCTGTTTCATAGACCTCGGAGTCGAATTGATAGAAGAAGACTGGTTTGCCGAGAAGATACATCTCATAAGCCACGGCAGAGTAGTCGGTGATCATAGCGTCACACACCGAAAGGATCTCCAAGGTTGAGAAGTCACCGATGACCACAGTACGGGGATCCGGGTCGGCCAACGGGGTCAGTGGATGAACCTGGACAATGAGATTGTATAACTCGTAGTTCACTTCGTTTGCCAAGGCTCGTACCTGGTCATCGAGAGACCCTGTGCGGCGAAAAGTTGGGGCAAAGATAATGTTCTTCTTGCCCACCAACTGCGGATGAGCCAGCTCAACACGCCCACGAATCTCCCCCATTGTTGTCGAATCACTCAGCACATCCGTACGTGGCAAAGAAGCCACTATTAACTTCTCAGGGTCGATATTGAAAGCCTCGGCATAGTACTCGACATTGCGCTCACTGCTGGCGATGACCAGGTCATAATTCTCATGTTGATGCATCAACTGAGCTAGGGTGCGAGGGTCCAAGGAGCTTCGGCCGGTGTTTCCTTCAGCAACATCCAAAGCGCTGTATCCAAATTTTTTGAAAGCCCCCAGCCCATGCCAAAGTTGGATGATGAACAGCTCTGGTTGATGGCGCAGGATACCCACCGCGATGGAATAGGAATCGAGGACGGCAACCCTGCTGGTCGCCAAATGATAGACCTGACGGACAAAATGAGGGAGATAACCCACCATGGCCCACGGCCCATGTCCGAGAGTTCGACACAGAACCACCAGGGATGTTTCGGGTGTTTTCTGTTGCAAGGAGTCGATGAGCAACTGGAAATCGAGTGGAACCTGATCAGATTGGCGAGAGATAAAGACGACCTTGCGGCGTGTGGGGAACAGCTTCATCAACCCATGGAGTCCGCGAGCGAAACCCTTCGCACATGATAGTGCCACCACAATCAACGAGCGCTTCAGCCGGGTCATGATCCCTCACCTTCCCGCTGTGACACACTGGGGGAGAACACTGTTTCGATGAATCTCTGGGTTGCTCGGCCATCGCAGCTGTTGAGGAAGAGTTCGCAAAATTCACTCCAGCGCGGCTCATCGATGTCCACACCAGGAATCAAGGCCACAAGCGAATCCAGGTCGTGAACCACCGGACCATAGACGTACTGATCAAAGGGATAATAGAAACCACGAGCGCCGTCATAGACCTCGAAATCTGGGGTATAGAACACCACCGGGTTCTTCAACAGGGCATTGTCGAAGATCGCCGAGGAGTAGTCGGTGATGAGAAGATCACTAACCAAAAGAAGATGGTTGAACTCCTCAAAGCTGGACAGGTCAAGGATCTTGTCCGCGTACTGCGGGGGAATCTCCCAGGACTCTGCGACCAGTGGATGATTCTTGATGATGAAGAGATCCCCCTCACCCAGTGTCTGCCCGATGCGGTCAAGATCCAGAAACTCTAAGGGATAACCGACACGGTTATTCACCCCAGTACGGTAGGTGGGGGCGAAGAGAATGATGCGGTGGTCTCGAAGCTGAGGGAACTGGGCAAACAACCGATCGCGGGCAAGGTCCTGGGCATCACCATCAAAGAAGAAATCTGAGCGTGGCACTCCAGTGGCATGGATTTTCTCCAGGGGAATCCCAAAACCCTCGGCAAAATGTGGTCTCATGGCCTCAGAGCTGACGATCACATCAGTGTAGTTGCGGTGGGTGAGAGAGGTACGTGCCGGTGCACCGAAACCCTGTCCCACCCGAGAAAACCCCATCTTTTTCATCGCCCCCATCCCATGCCAGACCTGAACAAGGCGTACCCCCAAGCGGAGCTTGATGGCATGAAGGAGATGGGAGAAGTCATCAAGCAGGATGTATTGTGCCTGAGCCACAGCCACCACCAGGCGGACGCGGTCGATGATTCTCTTCCCCCGCGACTGGTCACTCGCCGGGAAGAACTCCATGATCGAATAGTCGGTCTCGGGTAAGGCTTGGCGAATCCAGCGAAGGTTCTCCCCCAAATGATCCCCATGACGCGAAACAAAAACCACGCGGTTGGGTTTCACTGGTTTCACCCGGCACACCACTGAATAGATCAGAAGATAGCCGATCCACCTCAGGCGCTGAACAAGCGGGACAAGCCGGTCAGGAATCAGTTCTTTCATCTTCAGCCTCGCGGGGCCATCGCTTGAAGAACATCGAGGGTACGCTCCACACCAACCCGCAGGTCATAGAGTGGTTCCCAACCCAGCTGCGCGAGTTTGCTGCCCTCCAAGGCAGCCACAGTGGCGGCAGAAAACCCCTGTTTCTCTGTGTCGCTGGGAAGCTCAGACACCACCTGGCGATTGACACTGGATGCAACCATCACAGCCAAATCCTTCAGCAGGATATCTCCCGACGGGTGGGCGATGTTGTAGGCCTGCCCTGCCTCACCCAGCAGCACACAGGTCAAGAGACCACCAACCACATCAGCGACATGTTGATAGGAGAAGAATTGGTTGCCCTCAGACTTGAGTACGATGTCTTGGCCCGCCACAGCCTTGAGCAGAAATTGGCTCAGAGCCTTCGAATCATCGGGTTTCATGGTTGGGCCATAGACCCGCGGAAGCCTGGGGATGATCACTTCGAGGCCATGATGGATGGCGTAGGCCTGGCACAGCGCTTCACCTGTTCTCTTTGATTCAGGGTATCCCGCCCGAACAGTGTTGCAGTCAATGTATCCCATGTCTTTCTCAGTGAACCTCTGGGTTCCACCACGATTGTCTCCATAGATTTCCACAGTGGACAGGAAAGCAAAACGGCGAGCCCCAGCGCGTACTGCAAGGTCAAGCATGGCGGTGGTTCCTTGAACGTTCGTGACAATCGTGCCAATCGGATCAGTAGCGTAAGCAACCGGATGGGTGTTGGAGGCGGCGTGAAACACAAAGTCGGCTTCAGCAAGGCGGAGAGGGCCTGCACCCAGGTCGTGAACGAGAATCTGGAGGTTCTTGTCCCCCAGGTACGGCGCAAAGCGGGTTTCCAGTCGACACTTGTCACGAGCCACAGCAATGACCCGGCAATTCATGGCATGGGTTCGATTGCGCCACATCACAACATCAACCAGGAAACTCCCGATCATTCCCGAGGCGCCACTGAGAACGATCGTGGCATCCTTCAACTGATCCCAGGGCAGGTCGAGGCCACCAACCGCAGCGAGGTCGCCGAGATAGGTGGGATGATCGAGCAAGTCCATCAGGTCTCCTCACCGCTGATGGGCAAAGTTTTGGGAAGAGTTCTGCCCACCACATAGGCGTGGAAGAGAGCCAAGTCATCTGGTGTAGTCAACTTGATGTTTCTATCGGAGCCCGCTGCAAAATACAGCCGTACCCCCAAATCCACCATCATGGTGTTCGCATACGAGGAACCGCCGATGCCCACACCTGTTTCGAAAGCCTCCCGATACTTCGTGGAGAGCAGATCGTAGCGATAGGCCTGCGGTGTTGAGACCCGTCGCAGGGTTTCACGAGGAACATATTCGATGGTGGAGGTTTCGTCTTGTGGGTCAATGCGGAAAATTTGTTCATTGTACGGCAGGGAGGTGACGGCGTTCCCGTGGCGGTGGCACACAGCAAGCACATCGGAAACCACTGCTGGATCAACCAGGGGGCGTATCCCATCATGAATGATCACCACATCATCATCGGCGCAGGTTCCCTCAAGTTGCTGAACACCGAGGTAGATGGATTCTTGTGCGGATTCCCCACCCGAGATAATCCAATCCAGCTTGGTGACACTAAACCGATCAGCATAGTCCTGCAGGATCTCATGCCACCCATCAATGCACACCACCCCAATGGAGGAAACACTGGGATGTTCTTGAAAAGCCTCAAGGGTATACAGGAGAACCGGTTTGTCTTCAACCAGGTGAAACTGCTTCGGCACTTCGAGACCCATGCGCGTACCCGAACCACCTGCGATGATAATTGCTGTTGTTGACACCATCACCTCTTTTCAACCGTGACCCTACCCACCCAGACTACCAGCGCCAACAACGTACGGGAGTGATCAAGGAGCTGTCCTACTCTGTTGGGTATGATAGAAAAGCAATGTGAGAGGGGAATGTTGTGTCTGACATTGTTGTGGATCAGGCTCTTGTGCGTGGTGCTTCAGTGGGGATGTTGAGCGCTGTGCCGGATGGGTATTCGATGACTGCTTTTCATAGCATGAACAACGGTGCGAAACCTCGCTCATCGAATATGGGGAGTTTCTCGACGAGTTTTCTGCGAGCTGCTGCAACCGGTCTCACTGCGATTGCCATGCACCATGAAAACAGCTCTGATGAGGCCATAGTTGAAAAAGCAAAATCAGGTCTGACTCCAGAAGAACAACAACGATCCCTCGACTATATTGCGCTCATCTTGGCTCAAGCCCAGGAGCCGTACAAGCGACTCTATCTCAACGCTGTTGACAATGTGAGCTTCAAGCACAAAACATCGGACACATTCCCTGGAACGAACCATGACAACGAATTTTTCAACTATACAAATGTGGATTTCTACTCAGACTACGCTGATCCCAATGGTCCTTTCTACACCTTGTTCCATGAAATGGGGCATGCCATTGATGATTTCGCTAAACCTCTAGGAACAGTCACCGACACGTACACCGTAGATGGGAAAACCATTAGTAGCGCCCTCGGTGGGGACGTTCGTGCTCACCTGGAAAGCACGATCCCCAGCCACTCGGATCAGGAACAAGTAGAGCAAATTTTTCCCCATGCAACACAGGTAGCCAACAGATTGGCGAAACACATATGACCGAGCAAACACCCAAGAAACGCCCACGATGGACCATCGGAATCACAGTAGTAGCACTCATCATGGCAGCCACAGTGATACGGATAACAACCCTGCCGGGCTGTTGGGACGGTTGGCCCAAGGGAGACCCCGCACCCTACGACCCCACCGTTGTGCCCAACTTCGTACAACAATGCGAGCTAGAACCAGCTGATACCTACATGATTAACCTCGTTCAATTCCTCCAAGAAAAACAGCCAACAAGAAAGAACCCAACCCAAATCCATCACATGCTCGAGAGATGGAGGGAAAAACATGGAGCTGCTACCACGTTCATGACCCATAACCCTTCCCTAATCCAGGCACCAACCTCGTATGGGAACCTTCACCATCTCAATTTCGGTGTCAACCTGGACCTCTCTGACGACGAAAGCCAACAAGGAGAGGTGTACATTGATTTTCACACTAAAACAATGCTCATCGGTACGAAAGATCGAGGTCTCCTATACTCGGCAAATGACGCCCCCACTCGCCCAGTTTCCACAGAAACGCTCCATGAACTCGACCAACTCCTCAGCCAATGGCTCCCCACATGGTCACACACCGATTACCGCCAACCCCCCAGCGATTGGCCAGAACCTCCCATCGATTATTGGATTCTTTCAGTATGCTTCGATGACCACACGATATACAGGCTCTACCCAAAGAGTAGGAGCAACACCCCCGAAGGATTCCTTGACTTCGTCCACGCATTCCAAATTATACTTGATATTGATTTTCTCAATGCTTGAAGGTGCTGGACGACTCCAGCCAAGGATCGAAAGCATCGAGGCCCGAACGAGAAGTACAATCCCTCTGCTACGAGGTGCCGCCCTGCTCTCCGAGGAAGTGATCGAGGATTCTCTTTGATGCTCCTTCTAGGTGGTCGAAGAATCGATCAGCAAAGGTTCTGATGCGCTTGGCATCGCCATTGCCTTGTTGGAGAGTTGCAACAAGTTCCGCTGTGGTTGATACCACCGGGCCAGGTACGAAGGTTTCGTACGGCTCATAGAATCCTCGCTCACTTTCGTAGGACTCAAGGTCGTAGGCGAAGAAGAACATGGGGCGGCCAAGCAGGCTATAGTCGAAAATCACCGAGGAATAGTCGGTGATCAACCGATCAGCGAGAATCAGCAACTCGTGGATATCCTCGTGACTCAGATCGAGAACAAAATCCTGGAGGTCGGTCGGGACCTCCCAGGATTGACTCACGGCGGGGTGAAGTTTAACCACCAGCTGGAAATCCTGGCCCAATTGTTCCTTCATCATCGATAAATCCAGTTCGCACGTGAACTGGGTTCGCTGACTAGGTCCACCGCGAAACGTGGGTGCATACAGGAGAATCTGTTTCCCCGCCAAGGACGGATATTTCTGGAGAAGCTCGCCGCGTACCCTCTGGCAATGATCCGCGTCGGACAAGACATCTGTGGCGGGCACACCCAAGGGAAGAACCGCTTCCACTGGTACGCCGAAAGCCTCCGCATAATGGTGGCGCACCTGTGAGGAGCTCGCGATCACTGCGGTGTAGGAGCTGTGATTGGATCTCTCCCATCGCTTCGAATTTGAATCAGAGGACCCCAGGGCCGACAATCCAAATTTCTTGAAGGCACCCGCAGCATGCCACACCTGGACGATCTGGGAATTCTTCCGCGGTTTGAGTCCACGCAGGGTATAGGTATAGTCGTCGAGGAAAACCACCTGGGCTCGCGCGCAGTCATGATAGATCCTCACCGTACCCATGAACCCTCGCAATGGATCCTTGGTGTGGGCGATCACAGTCCACCTGGGATAGGTCTGTGCCTGGGCATGCAACAGCTTCAAGGAACCAAGGAGTTCCTGGGAACGATAGGAGAGGAAAACCACAGTCTTGGTCGGTGGCAAAAGCTTGAAGAACCCGAAGAGGAGTTGTCGAGGCAGGAAAGTCAGGTTGCGCCGAATCGATGTCAACACTGTTCCCGGTGAACTACCCACGACTCCCCCTTCGATTCAGGTGACGTAACCCGGAGCCGAGGAAGTGAAGGTAGCCGGCCGGTGTCGCAAGGGCCTTGGCTACGCTCTTAAGACGGCGTGCTTCTTCTTGGGCGCCGGGAAGAATCTGTGCCCTATGACGGGTGACCCCCAACCAAACCCGCAAACCCGGATCGAAATCTCGGGCGAAATCCTGGGCATCGAATTGGTTCAGCCATATGCTCAGCGATTCCATGGCGCGGGACTGCACCTCACCATCACCCGACTTGATGCCCGCGCGTACCCTCGGCCAGATGTCGAAGGCCACCACCCGAGATAGGTAGTAGCGAAAAAGGGTCGGATCGGTGAGAATACCTCGGGCAATCTCCACCATCTCATAGAGGTCCGCTAGGGCTGGAAGCGGGTCACTGATGGCTTTCTGGGTGAGAGATTCCCCCTGAGATTCGCGTACGCGATAGTGGTAGACAACCCCGTCAATGGTGACAATCTTCCTAGCCCTCACCAAGGCTTGGAGTACGAAAGGTTGATCCTCCCCCAAGCGGATGTGTTCAGGGAAGGTGATCCCTCGCAGAAGGTCACGGGAACAAAGCTTGGCAGCCGGGCCAAGGGCAAGCATCAACTCTGGGTGGGTGGTGAGGGTTTTCACACCAGGGCGAGTGACCCCATAATTGGTGTAGAGCGGAACAGGCCACTGTTTGGTGCCATCGAACCTCAACGTGGTGCCAGTCACCAACTCGGCCTGTTGAGTTTCAGCAGCCTCAACCATGAGCTCCAAACCATCAGCGGGCAGAAGATCATCGGAATCAAGGAAGCACACGTACCTTCCCTTGGTCAGATTCAGCCCAAAGTTACGCGAAGCCGAGGGCCCATGGTTGGTTCGTTTCTGTAGGCGAAAACGCTGATCATCCCCGATGACCTCGGTTGCCCGCGCCACAGTGCCATCAGCTGACCCATCATCCACCAGAATGAACTCTAGGTCGCTGAGGGTTTGTGAGCGCAAGGATTGAATAGTCTGCCCAATGTAGTCCTCCACCTGAAACATGGGGACGATCACAGACACCATGGGTGAACTCATCGGACCGCTCAGTTCGTACTGTTGGTGTAGAACTCGATACCCTCAGCAATAGGGCCATCGAAGAGGAGTTTGCCGTGGTCAATCACGATCGCTCTCTTACAGAATTGCTCGGCCGCGTGCATCGAGTGAGTAACGAAAAGCAAGGTGACGTTGTCGCCCTCGATGATCTCCTTCATGCGTGCCAGACTCTTCTCCGAAAAACGGCGATCACCGACAGCAAGAACCTCATCGAGGATCAGGATCTCCGGTCGCAGCGCGGAGGCGAAAGCGAAACCAAGTCGGGCCCTCATCCCCGAAGAATAGGTACGCATGGGTTGGTCGATGTATTGCCCGATGTTGGCAAAATCGGTGATCTCAGGAAGAAGGTCAATGATTTCTTGGGTGTTGAGCCCCCACAGCAGACCACGCAACATCAGGTTTTCTCGACCTGTTAATTGCGGATCGAAACCAGCGGACAGATCAAGCAGGGCAGAGATACGTCCATTGACTTCCACTGTCCCTGAGGTGGGGTAGGTCACCCCTGTGGTGATTTTCAGGGCAGTAGATTTCCCTGCACCATTGGAACCCAAGAAAGCTACGGACTCACCACGGTTGATGGTGAAGCTGAGGCCACTGTTGGCATGAACCTTCTCGTACTTGGTTTTCGGCCAGATCGCCGACAGCAGGCGTACCCGATCATTTTTATAAAGCCGATAGGTTTTGGTGACATCAGAAAATCTCACCGCGATAGGGTTATCCCCATCGTTGGTTTGGATAACTGTGGCTCCTCTAGAGGACATCGGCCACCTCCGGTCCCAAACGGTACTGGACCCGAATCGCCAAGATAAACATCAGGGTAAACACCGCAACGAAAGGCCAGAGCATCTGTGGTTTATCCCAAACCCAATACTGGTCGCACAGTGCAGCGCGGAAACTCGTGGCAAAGAAAGTCACCGGGTTGAACGCCAGCACCCACTGAACCCACGGTATGGCAATATCTGTCACATTGAAGATGATGCCCGACAGCCAAAATAGGGGCATGCTCATGGCTTTAATGAGATTGTGGAAGTCGCGACTGATCGCTGACAGTGGTGATGTCGCCATCGACCATGTTGTCCAGAAAAGATACATTACGATCGCGATGATGGGGGCTTGCAGTGCGTAGATCGTGATCGGGGATTTCATCAGCACGATGAGAATAAGAACAATGATCTGGGTGAGGAGGAAAATCAGGAAGTTCGCGGCTGCGAAAAAGCTGGAGATTACCGGGATGGGGAACCTGAGCCGATTCACTAGATAGGTGTAGCGGGTGTAGACGTTTGATCCGGAGGTGAGCATGTTCTGCATGAAAAACCACGGCATGAGTCCAACAGTCAGCCACACAATAAACGGCACTCCACCAGATATGTCTCCCTTCCTTAAACCAACACTGATCGCAAACCAGAACACAAAGACATACACCGCCGGTGTGATCAGCAACCACACCCATCCCAAGGCTGCACCTCGTACTTGTTTTTGTAATTCGGTTTTCGCTAACTGCCAAATCTGTGTACGCCAAACCCAGTTGTCGCGAAAGATGTCCCGAAGAGTACGACCCATGGATGATCCTTGTTTTTTGGCAATCGGCTACCTGCTCGCTAGCCGCATCGGATTTTACCACGAGGAGGTCGAGAGGAGAGTATGCAAGCATCCACGGTGTCTCACCATTCAATGAAGCGCCTTGGATGCTTGCATGCTCTCCCGAGACCGACGAAGTGGTTGACGAACGCAGTGAGGAACACCACGAGGAGGTCGAGAGGACCGTCCCCTCTTCTCGGAGAGGACCGTCCCCTCTTCTCGTGTGCGCGAAGTCGCAGAATCCAGAATCCACAGTTCGACTACTAGGTAGTCTGGACCCTGCGACTTCGCGCAGGGTGACAGAGGTAGTCGGGATTACTGGGTGGTCTGGACCCTGCGAGTCGCTTCGCTCCGCGGAATGACAACGAATGGGGTCGGTGTGATTTGGTGCCTGTCCTGTTTATCACTCGGTTTGGTTCTCAGGGGTTGGAATCGGGGAGAGGTAGGGAAGTACGTATCACGTGCTTGATGGGCTCAGATTGGGGATTTCAGCCAGAAATCGGGGAGATAAGGTCAACAAGCCTGTGGAAAACCAACATAGATCACTGTTTTCCGGTAGAATATGGGGGTTAGATTTCCCCAGGAAAACCCGCGACTTCAGGAGACAGATGCCGAGAGAATCAGAGCCCACAACTGGCGAGGATGGGGAAGAGTTCACCGAGGTGGATGACACTATTCAACTCAGTGACGAACAAATCACCACCAAGGTTGATGAGGGTAGTTACGATGCTGATGCGATTACGGTCCTCGAGGGGTTGGAAGCTGTCCGCGTACGCCCTGCCATGTATATCGGTTCAACCGGTGAACGTGGGCTGCACCACCTGGTTTATGAGGTGGTGGATAATGCTGTCGATGAGGCTCTCGCCGGCTACTGCGACCAGATCGATGTACGCATCCTCCCGGGTGGGGGGATCAAGGTCACTGACAATGGGCGTGGGATCCCTGTCTCGGAGCATCCCACTGAAAAGGTTTCTGCCCTCACGGTAGCGCTGACGAAACTCCACGCTGGTGGAAAATTCTCTGGTGAAGGATACAAGGTCTCCGGCGGCCTCCACGGGGTCGGGGTGTCCGTGGTCAACGCCCTGTCGACATCACTGGTGGCGGAAGTGAAACGCGACGGATACGTGTGGCGCCAGTCCTTCCAGTTGGGTGACCCGGATGCGCCCATTGAACGTGGGGAGCCCACCGATGAGTCAGGCACCTCCATCGAGTTCTATGCCTCCGGTGACATCTTCGAGACCACCACGTACTCTTTTGAAACACTGGCGACACGCTTCCGCGAGATGGCCTTCCTCAACAAGGGTTTGACGATTTCGATCACCGATGAACGCCGCGACCATTTGGATGAGGATGGAACCCAGGTTGCCACGATTTTTAGGTACGACCGTGGGCTGACCGACTATGTGCAGTATCTCACTGGCTCGAAGGAGACTATCCATCCGACGATCATTGCCATGGACGCTCAGAATATTGAAGCGAACATGAGTCTCGAAGTGGCGATGCAATGGGCTAATGGGTACGCCGAATCGGTCCACACGTTTGCGAACACGATCAACACCCATGAGGGGGGAACCCACGAAGAGGGTTTCCGTGCTGCGTTGACGAACACTGTCAACAAGTGGGGGGAAACCTGGGGGCTTATCAAGAAACGTGAGGATCGTGTCTCAGGTGATGACATCCGCGAGGGGCTCACCACGATCTTGTCGATCAAGCTGTCCAACCCACAATTTGAGGGGCAAACCAAAGCCAAACTCGGCAACACTGAGGCTCGTTCTTTCGTACAGAAAGTGGTCAACGACCGTCTCAGTGACTGGTTTGAACAAAACCCCAATGAGGGTCGCGACATTATTCGCAAAGCCCAAGCAGCAGCCTCGGCCCGCCTGGCTGCCAGGAAGGCCCGCGATCTGGCCCGCTCCCGCAAAGGCTTGCTTGGTGGTGGTTCTCTTCCCGGCAAACTCGCCGACTGCCAGTCGAATTCCCCTGAAGAGTGTGAGATTTTCATTGTCGAGGGTGACTCTGCTGGTGGTTCAGCTAAGGGTGGGCGTAACCCGAAAACTCAGGCCATCCTTCCGTTGAGGGGAAAGATCCTCAACATTGAGAAAGCCACGATGGAGAAGATCCTGGCCAACCGCGAAGTTGAGGCGATCATTAACGCCCTGGGTACGGGGGTTCATCAGGAGTTCGACCCGGACAGACTTCGCTACCACAAGATTGTTCTCATGGCGGATGCTGACGTGGATGGTGCCCACATCCGTACGCTCTTACTCACTTTGCTGTTTAGGTTCATGAAACCGCTCATCGACGCAGGTCATGTCTACTTAGCTCAGCCACCACTGTTCAGGATTCGTTGGACGAATTCACCCCACGAGCTCGCCTACACCGATGATGAGCGCGACGAGATTCGTGAAAGCGGTTTAGCTGCGGGCAAGAAACTCCCCCAAGTCAATCCCATTCAGCGTTACAAAGGGCTGGGCGAGATGGATGCCTCAGATCTGTGGGAGACCACCATGGACCCTGAGCGCCGTACCCTGCTACAAATCACCCTCGACGATGCAGCAGCGGCTTCGGATATGTTCTCCATTCTCATGGGTGAGGATGTTGATCAACGCCGCTCCTTTATCCAACGCAACGCTAAAGATGTCCGTTTCCTCGATATCTGAGTGAAGAAAGAAGATTCCAACATGGCTGATGATCCCTTGGATCTCGATAATGAGTTAGAAACCCCCGAAGCTGAAGACCAGGGGTTGTCGGCCTCGGCTCTCACCGGAAAGACCGAGGCCATCGACCTGAACACCGAGATTCAACGGTCCTACCTGGACTATGCGATGTCGGTGATTGTTGGTCGCGCCCTTCCGGACGTACGCGATGGGCTCAAACCTGTGCATCGCCGTGTGATCTATGCCATGTACGACGGTGGTTATCGCCCTGATCGTGGATGGCATAAGTGTTCGCGTGTGGTTGGTGAAGTCATGGGTAACTATCACCCTCACGGTGACTCGGCGATCTACGACACCTTGGTTCGCCTGACGCAGCCATGGGCGATGCGTCATCCGCTGGTTGCCGGTCAAGGAAACTTCGGCTCACCGGGTAACGACCGCGCGGCTGCTATGCGATACACCGAGTGCAAGATGGCCCCTCTCGCCATGGAGATGGTCCGCGATATCACTGAGGATACTGTTGATTTCCAGCCCAACTACGACAACCGTGAATCAGAACCCACAGTATTGCCTGCACGTTTCCCGAATCTGCTGGTCAACGGCAGTACGGGCATTGCTGTGGGGATGGCCACGAATATTCCCACCCATAATCTGCGTGAGGTCAATGACGCTGTCCAATGGTTCCTGCACAACCCCGAGGCTTCCACTGAGGAATTGCTGAACGCTGCTATTGCTCGAATCAAGGGACCCGATTTCCCTGGTGCTGGTCTGATCGTGGGACGCAAGGGCATCGAGGATGCCTACCGTACGGGTCGTGGCTTGGTCACGATGCGCGCGGTTATTGAGATCGAAGAGGAGGGTGGCCACACGAATCTGGTGGTCACCGAGTTGCCCTACATGTGTAACCCCGACAATTTGGCGGTGAAGATCGCTGAACTGGTGAACTCGGGGAAGCTCACGGGTATCGCCGACATTCGCGACGACACTTCTGCGCGTACTGGGCAAAGACTGGTCATCCAGCTCAAGCGGGATGCTCAACCTCGCGTGGTGATGAACAACCTCTACAAGCACACCCCCCTGCAGGACACCTTCGGCTGCAATATGCTCGCCCTAGTCGACGCTGTCCCGCGGACCCTGCGCCTGGATCAGTTCATTTCCTACTGGGTGAAACACCAGATCGAGGTCATTCAGCGCCGTACCCAATTCCGTATTAATCAAGCCGAGCGCAACGCCCACTTGTGGAGGGGGTACGTCGCTGCCCTCGACCAGTTGGATGCGGTGATCGCGCTCATCCGCGGATCGAAGGATGCTGAGATCGCCAAACAGGGGCTCATGGACCTGTTGACCTATGTGGACCCTGCCACGGGCAAAGAGCGCCACATTGATGAGGATCAGGCCACAGCAATCCTTGATCTTCAGTGGCGTCGCTTGGCGGCGATGGAGCGCCAGCGCATCATCGATCGCCTTGCTGAACTGGAGCGTGTGATTGCTGATTTGCGCGAGATTCTTGCCTCCGATGAGCGTCAGCGTCAGATCATTGGTTCAGAGTTGCAGGACATTGTCGACAAGTACGGCGATGAGCGTCGTACGCGCATTATCTCTGCTGATGGTGATCTGTCGGATGAGGATCTGATCCCCCGCGAAGATGTGGTGGTCACGATCACCCATGGTGGATATGCCAAGAGAACCAAGGCTGATCTGTATCGTCTCCAAAAGCGTGGGGGCAAAGGCGTCAAGGGTGCCACGTTGAGAGCTGATGATGAGGTTGCCCACCTGTTTACCACCAATTCACACCAGTGGTTGCTCTTTTTCACTACGAAGGGCCGGGTTTATCGTACGAAGGTGTGGCAACTCCCGGAGGGCGGACGGGAGGCCAAGGGCGGTCATGTCGCTGGTTTGTTGAGTTTCGCTCCCGATGAGAAGATCGCCCAGGTGTTGACTCTGGGCTCGTACGCCGATGCCCAATATCTTTTGCTTGCCACTCGTCGAGGCTTGGTCAAGAAAACCGATCTCACTCAGTATGATTCCCCACGCCAGGCTGGGCTCATTGCTGTGAATTTCCGTGACGAGGATGATGAGCTCATTGGCGCTGGATTGTGTAATGCCGACGATGACGTTCTCCTCATCTCCATCAAAGGCCAGTCGATTCGTTTCACCGCTGATGATGACCAATTACGTCCGATGGGTCGCGCCACCTCTGGGGTCACAGGCATGAGATTCCGCGAAGGCGATGCTTTGTTGTCGATGGCTGTTGTCGGTTCGGGTACGGGCGAGGATGATCGTTTTGTGTTCACGGTGACCGATGGTGGTTTCGCGAAACGTACGACAGTGTCCGAGTATCGCAGACAGGGCCGTGGGGGTCTGGGGATCAAGGCCATGAAACTCAATGAGGACCGCGGACAACTGGTGGGTGGTCTCATTGTCGAGCAGGCCGATGAAGTGATCGCGATCAAAACCTCAGGGCAGATTATTCGCTCCTGTGTCGAGGATGTTGCTGTCAAAGGCCGCGACACGATGGGCGTGAAATTCGTGGGTTTGCGAGGCGATGATCAGGTGGCAGCGATTGCTTTGTACCCAGACACTTCCGAGAGTATCGAGGATGGCGACGATGAGAGCCCTGAGGATGGGGCTGGCGACACTGAGAGTGTCTCCGGCGGTGACGACCCTCAGGTGAGCATTGGACAAGGCGATATAGATCAGAATACGGTAGAGTCGTGAAATGCCGCGGTTCGAACTGACCCGGTTTTCGATGGACATTGAATCACCACAGTGGTGACATGATCACTGGAAGAGCAGGAGTTCTGTGATGAATAGCGGGCAAACGGGTTCAACCGAGCCAGGTGGCGTCGGCAAGAGTATCACCCAGAGTTTCATCAATCGCGTGAACAGGATGAAGGGTGACCTTGACCCTGAGATTGAGATGGCTTCCCCTGTGGCTCCACCATCTGCTCCCGCGGAAACACCCGTCGAGGTTCCTGCCGCCAGTGTTGATCTTCCCACCCCTGCCGTTGCCGCCACACCCGTTGAGGCGCCAGCGGTGTCTTCCCCAAGCGCACCTGAGGTTTCACCTCTGGGGCAACCCAATCTGTCTGCCCCTGCGGTTGATGTTGCCCCAGCAGTCACTCTCGGTGGCCTGAAGTCGGCTTCCGAGGCGACAACTGCGGAGGCCACTGGTTTGATGGATCCTCCACCTGAGATGAAAACTGCTGAAAAGAAACCACCGAAAGAACCCAAAAAACCGAGGGAACCCAAGCCCACAGTGGCTTCCACGACTGTTTCGAAAACCACTCGCCAAACTCGTCGTGCCCGTTTGAGGATTTCGCGAGTCGACCCCTGGTCGGTGATGAAAACCGCTCTGTTGTTTGGGGTTGCCGGGTGGATCATGTTCATTGTTGCCACATGGATTGTGTTCGCAGTGTTGGATATGACTGGTCTCTATGAAGCCATTAATGACACTGTTGCCCAGATTTTTGCCTCCCCGGATCGTACTGAAGACTTCAACATCCGCGAATACATCAACACCACCCGTGCCACAGCACTTGCTGCCCTCGTGGGTGCGGTCAATGTCGTCATCATGACAGCCCTGGCCACCATCTTCGCCTTCCTCTATAACCTCACCGCCGTCGTCATGGGCGGCATCGAGGTAACAATGGCAGAGGATTAATAGTCACAACACCGGTGGAGAGTCTCTGCCATTGTTATCCTGCGCGAAGTCGCAGGATCCATAGTTATCACCGAGGATTAATCTCACAACACCGGAAAACTCAGCGCAAAGGTCGTACCAAGGTCGGAGGTTTCCTCCACAACAAGATCCCCGCCGAAACGCTGGGCTACCTCCGAGGACAGGGCCAATCCCAGCCCGAAACTGCGCTTGTGCCCGGACTCCCTGCCATGGGAGAAACGCTCAAAAAGTCGATCGGGGTCTACCCCTGAGATCCCTGGGCCATGATCACGTACCCGAATCACAATAGAGGTATCCCAGATCTCAGAAGACACCTCCACCACAGAACCGGCCGGGGAATGCTGGATGGCATTGTCGATGATCGCCACCACGGCACGATTGAGTGAATTAGGGGGGACCGCCACCTCAACATTGTCGATGTCGCCGAGTTGGATCTTCACCTCAGATTGTTCTCCGAGAGCATCCAGTGACTTGACCGCCGTGGCCAGAGCCTCCCCCACCGAGGTTTTCACCTCTGGTCCGATGTTTTCACCCTCCACAGTCAGCAACATGTCGTCCAAGACATTCGCCATGTTGATGGTGTCCTGCTGGAGCTGGTCAATCACCTCATCAAGGGGTTTGCCGGCCTCCAACCGCCGCGACAGAATCTGCACCCGCGACGACAACGTTGTCAAAGGGGTACGCAGTTCATGACTGGCATCAGCCACAAAATGGCGTTGGAGCCGAAGTGCTTGACCCAGGGGTTGAACAGCGCGTCTGGCCATCATCCAAGCCACAAAAGGAGTGAACACCAAAGAGATCAGGGCAATGATAGACACCGTCCAAATCACATCATTAGCGCTCAACCAGCCGTACTTGGGTGGGGGAGGATTCGAAGGGTCGGAAGGGATTTCGAGAGGTACGGCTGTTGTTGCCGCAATAGCGATCAAAGCCAAGCACCCTAATAGAACAATCGAAGCCGTGGCAGCAGCCACCGCCGTACCCACAGACAGGGCTGCTTCGCGTACCTTCTCATCGTCGGTGGATGGGTGGATTTTCTTCTTTTTCTTAGAACCGGGGTTCTCTGAGGCGGATAATGACCGCGCCTGCCTCTTGGTCAACCGAGCATCACTCATGAACCCAACCCCAGCCGGTAACCCTGCGAGCGGACAGTCTCGATAATTCCATGATCGGTTTTGCGCCGAATATAGTGAACATAGGTGTCCACGGTTCCTGGGGTGTCATCGGGGGAGAAAATCGTTGAGAGTATTTCGGTGCGAGAAAAAATATGTTCTGGGGATTCTGCGAGCAAAGCCAGCAAAGCGGTCTCGGTGGATGTCAGCGACACACGTTCACCATAGGGATCATAAAGCGACTGTGTCTCAGCAACCAGCAACCAGTCCCCCACATAGGTTTTACCAGTCTCAGCAGCAAACCCCCGGCGCAGGGCCCGCAATCGTGCCAGAAGTTCATCAAAATCAAAGGGCTTGGTCAGATAGTCATTTGCTCCACCATCAAGACCTGAGACACGATCATCAATGGATCCCAACGCTGTCAGCATCAGTACGGGGGTGGTGATCCCTGCACGGCGTACCGAACGAATCACCTCCACCCCATCCATCCCCGGCAGACGGCGATCCATGAGCATCAGGTCATAGTGGGTATGGAGGGCCATCTCCAGCCCATCCTCCCCGGTGGAAGCATGATCCACCGTGTAGTGATCCTGGAGTACCTCCACCACCATGTCCGCAATCGAAGCATCATCTTCAATGAACAGCAACCGATCATTCATACCCATGATTCTATCCCCGGGCAAAAAGGGGACGGGGCGTTTGTCACATAGGGTGTGACAAACGCCCCGTCCCCTTTTTTGTCACGCACGTGGGCGCGGGGGAAAAAGTGGTAAAGTCACGTAAAGTCACTACTGGTTAAAACAACCCACCAGGAAGGTATTGTGATGAGCGAATTGAGCCCCAGATACCCCGGAATTCCCGAAGTCATCAATGGCAATGGAGCAGTCGCCTATGTTATGGGGCATGTTTGTGGTGGTGTGATCGGTTATCCCATCACGCCTTCAACGGAGATCGCTGAGATTTTTGAGGCCGCTCGAGCCGAGGGACAGCTCAATGTGTGGGGGAAGCATCCGTTCTTTGTGGAAGCAGAAGGGGAGCATTCAGCCCAGTCGGGGGCACTCGGCGCGGCGCTCACCGGGGGCAACTACATCTCGAATGCTAGCTCTGCTCAGGGAATCCTTTACGCCCTTGAATCACACTATGTCACCGCCGGGAAGAAGATTGGTGGTTTTGTCCTCCAGGTTGCTGCCCGCGTGGTGACTAAACATTCGCTCAATGTCATGGCCGGCCATGACGATATTTATTCCCTCCTGCCTGCTGGTTACACCGTACTGTTTGGTTCCGATCCCCAAGAGGCAGCCGACCTTGCAGCCATTGCTTTCCGCACAAGCTCACTGTCGCTGATTCCTGTGGCGAACGCCATGGATGGTTTCGCCACGAGCCACGTCATGAGTGAGGTACGCCTACCCGAACCTGAGCTGCTGGCCAATTATTTGGGTGATCCTGCTGGGCGTATCCCCTGCCCCACGGTGGCCCAAGATATTCTTTTCGGCGCGAAGGGTCGGGTGGAATACCTCACCAAGTGGGTGAAGGAACACCGCAATGATTTGAGTGCCGAGAATTTCACTGCACTCCATCTGATCCTGAATCAAAACGTGGAGGCGATTGAAGCTGACGACGATGGTGAGCTGATCTCGAAGGTGGAGGAGTATCTTCCCGAGTCTTTGCGTAGCGCATGGAAGCGCGCCTGGAGGGGGGCCTGGTCGAAGGGAACCCGCCAACGTGTGCCCGCTATTGTTGACCCGGACAACCCCGGTCTGGCCGGTGGGGTTCAAAACCAACCAGATTTCCAGGCTGGTGCTGCCGACCACCGTACACATTTTGCCTCAGCGGTTCCCTCCCTCGTACGCCAAGCTATGGCGGAATACGGCGAACTGACTGGGCGCGAGTATTCACCCGTGCAGAGGTACGGCCCGGAGAACCCGGACATGGTGCTCATTGGATTGGGATCGATCACCCATGATGCGCGCGCACTCCTGCCCTATTTCGAATCCCAGGGGATCCGTGTCGCAGTGGTCTCGGTGAAGCTCCTACAACCTTTCCCCACCGAGGAACTCATTGACGCTATTCGCGGAGCCCGCCAGGTCACCGTCTTGGAGCGCAGCGAGGACACAGTTCTGACCACTGCTGTGAAACAAGCCCTGTTCGAGGTGGGTGTCTCCTCACGCGACCTCCACCTCACGACAGCGATCTTCGGACTCGGCTCCCATGATGTTCAACCGCGCGACCTGATCGCGGTGGTGAAGAAGATGGTGGATGGTAACAAGACTCCCCTGGTTTATGTTGGCTCACAGTTTTTCGTGAAAAACCCTGCCACCCCAGCTTTGGAGGAAATCCAAAATAGGATGAAGGAGGCCTATCCGGAAACCGAAGCGATGGCTTTGGACACTGGCGAGAATCCCCCTGGTCTTCTCCCGGAGTCTGCCTTGCGGATTCGTTTCCATTCCGTTGGTGGGTACGGCACGGTGGCCACCGGGAAACTGCTCACCGACATGTTGGCTTCCATGCTGGGAATGCACTCCAAGTCATCGCCCAAGTACGGCTCCGAGAAGTCGGGGGCACCCACGAACTTCTACATCACGCTCTCCCCTGAGGAGGTCTTGTTCACTAATGCCATGTTGGAGGAGGTTGAGGTTGTTATTTCACCTGATCACAGGGTGTTTGAGCATGATCGTCCCCTGCGTGGCTTGGTTGAGGGTGGAACTTTCATCCTCCAAGCAGACCGTCCACCGCTGGAAGTGTGGAAGTCTCTTCCCACTTATGCCCGTGAGGAGATCCGAGCCAAGAACATCCGTTTCCTGGTCATTGATGCTTTCGCGGTAGCGAAGAAGAATGCCCCGAATGCGAGTTTGGAAACCCGCATGATGGGTATCGCTTTCATTGGGGCTGCTTTCGGCCACGTGGATCGCATCTCGCGTGGAGCCGAGCTTTCGCAGGTCCAAACTCTCATTCGCCGTGAACTGGAGAAGAAGTTTGGTTCGAAGGGTGGAGCTGTGGTGGAGGGCAACATGTCCACCATTGTTGACGCTATCGCTGCCACTATTCGGGTGGATTACGGCCAACCGGAGTTTGGGGAAGCTGAGTCTGAGACTATTCAGAAGGTTCCGGTACTGTCGACGCGTGTTGGCCCTGCGCCAGGTTTCACCCCGGCACGGCTCTACGATCCCGAATATTTTGAAGACATCATGGGTCGTCCTTTTGCTGAAGGAAAACCTGGGGACGGGCCTGTTCTTCCCGGTACGGGGCTCTTCCTGCCTTCGGGAACAGCGAAAGGCAAAAATAAGGGACTGTTCCGTCGCGATGTTCCTGTCGTTGACATGGAGAAGTGCACAGCCTGTTTGGAGTGTGCGATCGCCTGCCCTGATTCTGCGATCCCTAATCAGGCCCACGAGATCTCTGATGTGATCGCACGAGCCATCCGTGCAACCCGTCTCCAAGACGAACATAAGGCTTATCTTCTGGGTTTCGTTGACCAGTGGGCCGAGCAGGTTCGCGCAGCTCTACTTGAGGACACGACCACCAAGACCTTGGGTGAGGTTCTTCGCCGTACAGCCGCTACCGTACCCAGCATCCCGCTGGCCCATCTGGATGCGATCATTGCTGAGACAGCTGCCTACCCTGTTGCCAGGATTCGCCCGATCTTTGATGCGATGGAGAAAAAGCAGTCCGGCACTGGGGCAATGTATTCGGTGGTCATTGACCCGTGGAAGTGTACGGGTTGTCTGCAATGTGTGGATGTCTGCGGACCGGGGGCTTTGTCGGCGACCGAGCAAAATGATCTGTTGGTCGCCGGCATGGAAGCCACTTTCGCTCGTTTCACGAAGATGCCGAACACCCCCGAGAGGTTCACTGCTGGTGCAGCTGCTCCTGGTGGGGATGCCAAACGTGTCCTGATGGATCACGATAACTACTATGCTCTGGCTGGTGGTCATGGTGCCTGCAAGGGGTGTGGTGAGGTCACCGCCACCCATCTGCTCACTGCTCTCGCCCAGTCGGTTTCCAAGGAGAAACGCGCCGAGCATATCGCGTACCTCAACTCGATGATCTACTCGCTGACAGCCAAGATCTCCGCAGTCGAACCGATCCGCGCCCAGCGTATTGAGCGTGTCATTGAACACCTGGAGGCTAGTCTGTGGCGCTATGAGGCTGGTCCGACAGGTCAAGGTCCCTCCTCGGCAGTAATCGTGAACTCGACGGGTTGTTCTTCGGTGTACGCCTCAACTTTCCCGTTCAATCCCTTCACCCAGCCGTGGGTGAACTCGTTGTTCCAGGACGCCCAAGCCAGTGCAGTGGGTGTTTTTGAGGGGATCGCTTCGCAGTATCTGGAAGAGATTCAGGCCTGCCGGATTGCGAAACTCGAATTGGATGATGAATACACCCCTGGTGTTCATGATGTGGGGTTGGCTACTCTCACCTGGCGTGAATTCACTGACGAGGAAATGGGCAGACTGCCGATGGTTTTAACCATTTCGGGTGACGGGGCTGCCTACGATATTGGTTTCGGTGCCATGTCGAGGGTGATGGCTGCCCAGACTCCGATCAAGATGCTGGTTCTTGACACTGGTGGATATTCGAACACTGGTGGTCAGTCCTCGACGGCTTCCTTCACTGGGCAGAATGCTGACCTGGCCCGCCATGGGAAAACCCATCCGGGCAAGACCGAGAAGCGCAAGGAGCTAGCCCTGTTGGCCGCATTGCATCCGGGTGTCTTCGTTGCATCGGTTTCTACCGCGATGCATTCCCACTTCCTCACTGCATGCGCGAAGATGATCGCCTATGGCCAAGGGTCGGGGCTTTTGCAGGTGTACACTCCCTGCGGTTTCGAGCAGGGTTTTGCTGATGATCTGTCGAATGCGCGGGCCAACGATGCCGTACGCTCACGGATGGCGCCATTGTTTGTTCATGATCCTGCTGGTGGCGACACCTTGTCTGAGCGTATCTCCTTGGATGGGAACCCGGAGGTCGACAAGCCATGGGCAACCAGGAACCTCAAGTATGTCGACGATTCAGGGCAGACCAAGGTGCTCCCCACACCTTTCACTCCAGCTGAGTTTGCCTATGATGAGGTACGGTTCGCCAAGCAATTCCGCCCCTTGAGTGCAGCTGCACCCAACCCCACACCAATCTCTGACTATGTGGAACTCGATGAGACCTCGCGAAGCGATTGCACACCATTTATTGTGGTCGCTGATCAGGGGGGCCTCAAGCAGGTTGAAGTGTCTTCTTCGATTGTTGAATTGGTGGAGGAACGCCAAGCCCACTGGCAGTTGTTGCGTTTCCTGTCTGGTCAAGAGTCCACTCTCCAAGCCCAGGATGCTGACAAGGTTGTGAAGGCTCTGCGTGAGGAACTCGATCAGGCCCGCGCTGAGCGTGAGGAGGGCATTGATGCGATTGCTCATGCCCTGGCTTCATTGGCAACAGCTAAGGATCCTTCCGCGGTGGCCATGCCCACTTTCAGCCAGACTGGTGCTGGCCAATCAGCTCCCGCAGTTGACAGCGTTACACCTGCTTCAGGGGTTGCCCCTGCTGCCCCTGCTGGCTCGACCGCAACCCCGGTTGCCCCCAGTGGTTCCGGCCTTGGCCCGAAACCTGAGGGCGTACCTATCTGGTTAGCGGAAGAGGACCTTCCCAAGTGTACGGACTGCGCTACCTGCTACCAGGAGTTACCGGCGATCTTCGAACAGACCACGATCGTGGTGGACGGGGAAGCCCAGGATGTCTCCAAGATGAAGAAAGGTGCACTTGATTCCTTGGAGGTGACCCCAGAAATGGAAGCGGTGATGAATCGGGTTCGCGACACCTGTGATGCGGAGATCATCCAATGAGCCCGCACACTGCTGAGTTAGCGCTGATCGCCCGCCGTTTGGATGCTGATCCGCGGGCTTTCCGTGACATGTTCATCAAAGATGGCATCCAGGATGTTGCCACCCAGTTCTCCTCAGAACTAGACAAAGAGTTTGTGGAGCGTCTCTGGGAGATTCTGTTGGCTGGCGGGGATCCCGCTAGTACGCTCATGAGGTTCCTGTGGCAGCTACCTGTGTCGAAACAGCGTGTGTGGTTACGCGGGGTTGATGCTCACCTGTCTGGGCGTTACCCGATGTTTGCAGGGTTGTCCCAGTCGTGGCCGGCAGCCACTGGAATGGGCCCCTATATCCGCAGCGCTGAAGAACGTACCAACGACTTCGACCTGGTCAACAAGGGTTACATCGGATACATGGAGATCGGTTATTCTCTGCGTGAGGTGGAACTCTTCGTATGGTTGGAGGCCCTGCGCGACAAGCAGTGTTCAGAAAAACCCTGCGAGATCGGCAAACTCATCGAAGGCAAGGAGGAACGCAAGGGCGGATGCCCGGTGCAGATTCACATCCCCACCATGTTTGAGCTGATCGGTTTAGGCAAGTTCGATGAAGCTCTTGCGATGTTGGAGGATTCGAATCCTCTACCGAATGTGACCGGGCGTGTGTGCCCCCAGGAACTCCAATGTCAAGGTGTGTGTATCCACAAGTTCCCCATGTCGATTGGCCAAGTGGAATGGTTCCTTCCCGAATGGGATAAGGCAGCCCATCCTGGCGCGGCTTTGGAGCGTTTGGAGGACTTCGAGGACCCGTGGATTGCCAGTACGAAACCGCCGGTTGCCATCGTGGGATCAGGACCAGCTGGGCTCATCAATGCGTACCTGCTGGCACGAGCTGGCCACCCGGTGACCGTCTTTGAAGCCTTCCATGAACTCGGTGGAGTCCTGCGCTTCGGTATCCCCGAGTTCCGTCTGCCCAATGAACTCGTGGACGATGTGGTGAACATGATTCGGGCTTTGGGTGGGCGGTTCGTCACCAACTTTGTGGTCGGCAAAACCGCCACACTCCAGGACCTTCAAGACGCTGGGTTCTCCCGTATCTTCGTGGGATCGGGGGCCGGGTTGCCGATGTTCCTCAATGTCCCTGGGGAGGAATTACTCAACGTGATGAGCGCCAACGAGTTCCTCACCCGGGTCAACCTCATGCACGCCAACCTTCACGAATACAAGACCCCCCTGCCGTACGTGGAAGGGCGCAGTGTTCTGGTGATCGGTGGTGGCAACACCGCCATGGATGCTGCGCGTACTGCTCGACGATTGGGTGGCAAGGTCACGATCGTCTATCGGCGTACGAAAGCGGAAATGCCTGCCCGCGAAGAGGAACTCCACCACGCTTTAGAGGAAGGCATCGAGGTCGCCGAGTTGCGCAACCCGATTCAATTCTTGGGCAACGAAAACCATTTCGTGGAGAAAGCCATCCTCGATGTGATGAGGCTCGGTGAGCCCGATGACTCGGGTCGCCGCCGTCCTGAATCTACTGGCGGATCAGAAACCATGGATGCCTCCTTGGTGATCATGGCTCTCGGCAATTCAGTGAACCCGATCATTCGAGAATCAGAACCGCGGTTGGATGTCACCAAGTGGGGGACCGTGATCCTGCGCAAGGATGCACAAGAAACCTCGATGGATGGTGTGTTCTCTGGTGGGGATGCGGCCCGTGGCGGATCGACCGCTATTCGTGCCGCCGGGGATGGGCAGAGTGCCGCCAAAGAGATCATGGCCGCCACTGGGTTGCCCGGTAACCGTCGCAAAGCCCTGAAGTTCACTGAGCGGGCCCAGACTCTCCCGGTGATCATGGAGAAACGTGAACTCACTCCTGGGATTGTTGAATTCAAGGTGAAGTCCCCTGCGATTGCCTCCTCAGCCCAGGCCGGGCAATTTGTTCGGGTTCATCCCCGTGATCGTGGTGAACTCATTCCACTGACTCTTGCTGACTGGAACGCTGAGGAGGGCTGGATCACTTTGGTGGTTCAAGCCATGGGTGTCAGTTCGATCGAGATCAACGCCATGGAGGTGGGCGACTGCTTCGAGGGAATCGCTGGTCCGCTGGGCCGCCCCTCACACTTGGAGAAAACCCCTGAGGACAAAACGGTAGTGTTCACTGCTGGTGGTTTGGGGTTGCCACCTGTCTACCCGATCATGAGAGAACATCTGCGTTTGGGCAACCATGTCACTTTGGTCGCTGGTTTCCGCTCCAAGGAGCTAATGTTCTGGACGGGCGCCGATGATTATGTGGGACGCCTGGAAGCTGAGTACGGTGACCAGCTTGAGGTGATTTACACCACTAATGATGGGTCATATGGCATTGAGGGTTTCGTGACCGTACCTCTGAAAGAAATGCTCGACTCCAACCACCCGATCGCCAAGGTAGTGACCATTGGTCCGCCGATGATGATGCGTGGGGTCTCCGATCTGACCAAACCCTTCGAGGTGTTCACTGAGGCTAGTTTGAACGCACTGATGGTGGATGCCACCGGAATGTGCGGAGCCTGCATGGTCCCGTACGAGGAGGAAGGCAAGTTGGTCCGTAAGCACGCCTGCGTTGATGGACCCGAGCTCGAAGCCCACCGCATCGACTGGGACAAGTTCCTGCCACGATTCAACCTGTTCAAAACCCAAGAGATGGAAGCCCGCTCCCGCCACGGCTACTAAAGAGGGGAACCATGGGAAAAAATTGTCAACGATGCAACATGGTGTGCGACGACACTGTGGCTGTGTGCCCCAACTGTGGAACTGCCTTTCCTGGGATGACCTCACCCGCGATGATAGTTCCACCGAACATGACACCCCAACCGCAGGGGATGGTTCCATCGAATACACCACCCACGCCCCCTAGTACGCAGCCGACGTACCCAGGTGGGCAGGTGCCTATGACTCCCGGTCAACAAATGCCCACGTACCCAGGGCAGTATCCAGGCAACGTACCAATGGCACCAAAGAAATCCAAGGCACCACTCATTATTACTTTGGTGGTGCTCGCTCTGGTTGGATCTGCCGTGGGCGTGGGCTCCTGGATGATTATTGGCCCCGGTAGTGTTGGGAAACTCGAACTGCTCGACGAGAGTGGATATCATGTTCTTGGATCGGACCTGGTCCCTTCGCTACCCTTTGTCATCGGTCATAAGCACACTCTCATCGATGGGGAAGCCAGCTCACGAGACTCCACCCACCACTACATCACAGCGTCCTTCACCACTGAGGTTGACCCAACCGAACATCGATACCCGGAAAGAGAAGTATTCCCCGGTATGCAAACCTATGTTCACCATCTCATCAAAGAGCAGGGTTTTCATCTTGTCGCATACGCGGGTTTAGCAGAGCCGGGTGGGAGACGTGATGCAGATCGCCTCAGAGAGGATATTGAGCTGTGGAAACCGTCTGAAGACCGCAACTATTTTCTGGTGATGATCCTCTCCTACACCGCCACGCAGTACTCTGTTGAGATTCACAAAACCAAAGGATACGACCCTGATCCTCGAACCGATCCTTCCGAGACCGCAGACTCCCTTCAAGGCATTGAATATGTTGTTCCTGCGGGGTGGGTCCCCATCACCAAGTACGGTTGGACATCCAAGCTTTATCTCCACGACGACCTCATTATTACAGTGAGCTCCCGGCCTTGGACCACAGACGTCCAAGACTTTGTGACCTATCGACTCGTAGCAGGAGTCAGTGACAATCTGGGACATAACGTACGTGGTGAGCTCGGTCCGTGGCATTTTGCCGACCAGGAGGCAACATATTTCGGCTACAACGATCGGATCTCAGCAGAACAAGTTATCGCCTATATTGCGGATCACAAGTCTCAGGTGTACGTTGTCCAGTGCTCTGCCCCAGGTACGGTCCTGGAGAAAACCAAGAAAGCCAAAGAGGACTGCCAGGCACTCGCCGAAACGATACGCATCACCTAATGTGACAGTTGGGGACTGCACCGAGTCCCCAAATTGCCTTTCGGGTGTGAAAGGTGAGACCATTATTTGTTGGGGACAACCCATCATGAAGGAGGATACTGGTGGACAAAATTTGCGGAAACTGCCAGACCATCTGCGAAGAATCAGCAACACAGTGCCGCTCCTGCGGTGTGCCTTTCGACTCTGTCTTTCAATGGACACCCGGCCAGGATGGGCCACCACCCGCTCCCGATTTTGCTCCGCCCGCTACCGCAATGCCTCCTGCACCTTCCGCCGCGTACCCCCCACCCATGGCTCCGCAGAACCCACCAGTCCCAACCGCATGGACGCAGCCGTACCCTGGGCAACCCGGACAACCACCGGTGGTGTTCAACACCGAACCAAAGAAATCGAAGGCCCCGCTGATTGTCGGACTCACGGCTGTGGGGCTTGCTGTTGTGCTCATCATTGTTGCCATCTCCATGATCTCGAGTCCACCCAAGCCAGGATCCACCGGCGACCTCGGCAGTAAGGATTATTTCGAACTCGGGTCAGACAAAATCCCCTCAATCCCCTTCGTACTCAAAGAACCCCGTACCCTCACAGAAGGTGAGCAACGCGATAGTGGGTACGGATATGCCTCCATCTCTTTGACCTACGACGCCACCAATGTGAGCAGCCAAAGCGATCTAAATCAATACATCCGCTTTCTACTAGATAAAGACGGCTACACCCTCACTAAATACCCGAGCTACAACATTTTCATGGGTGACATAGAGTTGTGGAAACCATCCGAAGATCCTGGCAACCTGCTGACCATAACCATCACCTTCAACGACTCACGGTATTACATCAACATACATAAAACTGAAGGTTTTGATCCGAACCCTGACACAGATCTACCCGAGATCGGGGGGCAAACATATGGGATTGTGTATGTTGTTCCTGCAGGGTGGGTCAAAGTCGATAGAGCCCAATCCAAGCTCTACCTGCAAGGCCCCTCAACCATCAGTGTAGGTCAGGAATACTGGTCAAAGCGCAGCGAGACGACCTACATTGATGACCGTGTTAACGGAGTGAAACTTTTTCTGGGTGACGACACCCCCACCGAGGTCACCCCTGTCACGATCGCTGGGCAGGAAGGCTGGCGTCTCACCTACAGCGACACCCGTACCGCGCAATACGTGGTTGTGTATACCTTCCAGCATGAATCCGATGCCTTTGATGTTCAATGCTCCACCCCCCTGGACAATCCTGCGACCGTGACGAGGGTGGGCGACAACTGTCAAGCATTAGCTGAATCCATTCGACTGAGCTGACTGAAGCCAGACACGATATTCTTGAACGTCGACCAGCTCGGAAGGACACCATGGGACAACGACGATGTGAATCGTGTCGCGTCCTCAATCGTGACACCGATTATTACTGTGCGGCCTGCGGGCGGCCACTGCCCTGGGAGGTGGAGAACACTTATGCTCCGGTGAGCCACTATGGTCGTAGCCCTTCCTATGACGAGAATGTTCCCTTTGCTGACGTCCCTGACGACGGTGGGTACGAGGTTGGCGAAGAGTCCATTGAGCAGTGGGAGGAACGCGTACGCCGTGAAGCTGGATACCCGCCTGCGGTTGAAGATGTTGCGGTGGAAGTGAAGGACAGAATCTCCGTATTCACCAAGGTGAGGACAACAGTTTCTACTTGGTGGCGGTCTTTGAGGTCATCGATCAGGGCGATCCCTACCTTGATCACGGATATCCCTGCACTGGTGAAGGGCATCCCCACTCTGGTGAAAATCATCATTATTTCTGGGGTACTCATTGTTGGAACAGCCGCCATTACAGTGATATCCACCTTGGGCGCAGGTGATGGTCCTGTTGCTACCAAGTCAACTTCCTCAGACACTGAGAGCCCCACTGCGACGCCGACCCCTCTCCAGGTTTTTATGATCCCGAAACCCGGGTGGATTATCCAGAAGGATTCCAGTTTTGATCAAGAGTTTCAATCCCGCTCAGGCAGTCTCACCCTGGAGGTGATCCATCTCGCCACGAGCGAGCAAACCCCGAAACTCTATGCCGAATCGGATCATGCGTTGATGAGAGACATGGGTTTCGTGGTGTCCGAGATCGAGGATGCGAAAGCTGCTGGTTACACGGGATGGCAGTACACCACCACCTCCGGGGTCTCGGAATCTTGGACGGTTTATCTCGCCAATGGGCAGTCGGTTTACAAGATGCGATGTATTCTCACCGAGAAAACCTCCGACGATGACTACCAGGACTGTCGCACAATGATGAACTCCCTGACCGTTCGAGGCTAACCAGCGGCGAGACAGGGATTCGAACCCTGGAGGCTGTGACACCTGGCCGCTTTCAAGGCGGCTGCACTAGACCACTATGCGATCTCGCCCAACGAGGGACTATCATACCCGGTTCCAACACAGATGGTAGGACAGTTGGGGACGGTACTGTTTTGTCCTGCTGACCTCAAGGAAGTCGCAGGGCCTCATCGGCGCGTACTGCTAGACCATCAGTGGCCAGGGACTCGATTGCCTCGGCAAGCAGAGAATTCTTCGACGGGAGGTTCATGAGGGTTTCGATGGGTACGAGGTCACCTTCGGCTTCGCGTAGCAGGGCCATAATTCGTCCGCGTGCTTGACGGTGGGTGCCCTCGTACCCCTGGGGTTTGCGCTGACCAGCATAGATGTCGGCAGGGTAACCGGCTCCACGCCACTGGCAGAGGGTATCGAGTGGGCATGAGCCACAGTCCGGATTCTTCACCTGGCAGATGAGTGCCCCCAACTCCATGGCTGCCTGGTTCCACATGACTGAATCCTCGGTATCCTCAGGGACCAACTCCCAGGCGAGTGAACGCTCGCTGGTTGCCAGGTGGGGTGCAGGGAGAGCCTCCCCCTGATGGACCCTGGCAATAACGCGACGCACATTCGTGTCGAGAACAAGACTTCGTTTCCCATACGCAAAAGCCACCACAGCCGCCGCTGTGTAATCCCCGATCCCAGGAAGGGTTTTCAGGGTTTCCTCGCTGTCAGGTACGACCCCGCCGTACTGCTCCACGATGATCTTGGCCGACTCGTGGAGTCTTAACGCCCTTCGTGGATAGCCCAATCTCCCCCAAGCGCGGATCACCTCCGCGGGCAGAGCATCAGCGCAATCCTCAGGTTCCGGCCAGGTCCCCATCCACGATTCCCAGGACGGTATCACCCGCGCAGCCGGTGTCTGCTGAAGCATCACCTCCGATACGAGAACCCCCCACGGTGTGACGTCGCCTCGCCTCCACGGCAGATCCCGCCCATGGGCAACAAACCACTCGGCAAGGAGCTCAGCGTACGGATTCATCAAGTTCCATTGTACGGACCCATTTCCCCTTGTTTAGCCCGCTTCGTGGATACTTATTCGTCATCATGACTAATAAGTATCCACGAAGTGCGTTCTCGGGGAGTTTTACGGAACCCCCGCCGATCTGCATGACCTTTTCATCAAGAACCTTCCCCCGAAGAAATTCGTGGTGAGAGGAGCATAAACCATCCAGGTTGGGGTGCACCCTCACCCCGTCATTCTGCGGAGCACCCTCACCCCGTCATTCTGCAGAGCACCCTCACCCCGTCATTCTGCGGAGCACCCTCACCCCGTCATTCTGCGGAGCACCCTCACCCCGTCATTCTGCGGAGCGGAGCGACTCGCAGAATCCAGAATCCACAGTCGAACAACTGGGTAGTCTGGACCCTGCGAGTCGCGGAGCCTGTGCTGCGGGAGCGCCAGCGACTCGCAGTGCTCCGCAGGGTGACGGGGGCTGAGGCATCCGTGGCATGGCAGGGTGACGGGGGTGGGGAACGATATCACTACTGATGGGGTGTTTTGCTGATAAAATGGTTAGACATAAACTAGCGAAAGACTCATCATGGTTGGGTTCATCACAGTAGCCGCAATAGGCTTCATTCTTCTCCTGGTTTTCTTGATTTTCGATGGAATTCTGGATGCTGTTCACCTCGATTTTCTCGGATCAGGGGTCTTCTCGGGTGCTTCACTCGGGGGGTTTTTGACCGGACTCGGATGCGGGGGAATCATTGGGGCCTCACAAGGATGGCCATTCATTTTCTCGCTACTGCTTGGCATCCTGGTGGGGGTTGCTATCGCTGCTGTTGCAGTGGTGCTCTATCGGTTGATGCGCAAATCCGAGGTCAGTGAAGAGGAGTTCTCGCTCGATCGTCTCGTGGGTACGACCGGCGTTGTCACAGCGGGTGCGAAACCAGGGGAACGAGGGCTCGTCCAACTCATGTACCTCTCCTCCCCGCGTACTGTCTCGTTCACCTCAACCGTCAAACTCACCACCGGTGAATCCGTAGCCGTCTCCGAGGTGCTCGGCCCGGACACTGTCATCGTCGTACCCACCATTGACACCTATGGAAGGAATCTCAAATGAACACCGAAGGAATGGCTCCCGAAACGATCACCATGATCGGTATTGTCATCGCTGTTATCGCGGTCGTGCTCATTATTTTCGCGATTGCCAAACGCTACACGATTCCTGACGCCAACGAGGCGCTTGTCATCACTGGCGCGAAAGGCAAGAAAGCTGATGGGTCGGCAGCCCTCAAAGTGGTCATGGGTGGTGGCGCTTTCATTATCCCGTTCGTTCAGCGTTGCCGGATTCTTTCCCTGGATGCCACCGAGATCACCATGCAGGTTCCCGAGGGTGTGTCCAAGGACTCCATCAAGGTTGTGGTTGACGCTGTGGCTTTGGCGAAAATCGACGGCACCCCTTCTGGGGTACGCTCCGCAGCTCAGCGTTTCCTGGGGCGCGAGGATCAGATTCCACGCATCATCCAGTCGATTCTCGCTGGCGCCCTGCGTGGGGTGGTTGGCAACATGACTATCGAGGAAATGCTGCGCGACCGCGAGGGTTTAGCCACCAAGATTCAGGATGCCGCATCTTCGGCCCTATCTGATGCTGGTCTGCGGGTGGACACCCTGCAGATCAATGGGATCACCACTGATCCGGTGGACTACATCACGAACCTGGGTCGCCCCCAAGCTGCACAAGTTCGGAAGGCTGCAGAGGTAGCTGAGGCCCACAATGATCAGGAAGCAGCCCGTGCGAAAGCAGAAGCGCGCATCCAGATCGCATCAGCCAACAAGGATGCCCAGTTGAAGGAAGCCGACTTCCTGAAAGAAACAGCACAAGCTGAAGCCGAAGCCGAGGCGGTGGGTCCAATGACGAAGGCCGCCCAGGATGCTCTCATCACCCAGGCTGAACAGACGAACGCACAGCAGGTGGCGACGTTGACCAAATTGCAGCTGGATTCTGAGGTACGCGCCCAAGCGGATGCGAATCTGTATGCCGCTGAGAAAGCTGCGGATGCGGAACTCTATACCGCCGAGCAGAGGGCCAAAGCCCAGGCTGTCCAGGTAACCGCGGTGGCTGAGGCTGAGCAGAGCCGTTTGACCCGTGAAGGTGATGGTCGTGCGGCTGCGGTGAAAGCTGCTGGTTTGGCGGAAGCCGAAGCTATCAAGGCTGCGGGTCTCGCCGAGGCGGAAGCCATCAAAGCCAAGGGCCAGGCTGAAGCACTAGTCAAGGAACGCCTGGCTGAGGCCTATGAGAAGTACGGTCAGCAGGCTGTCATTGATCGTCTGTTGCAGTCCATGCCGGAGATGCTTGCCGCTGCTGCGAAACCACTGGGTGATGTGGACAACATCACGGTCATTGGTGATGCTGGTTCAGCTAGTGGTTTGACCAAGCTATCAACCGACATGCTGGTGAACCTTCCCGCCATCATCAAAGCAGCCACCGGGCTTGATGTCTCCGATCTGATGAAGAAGTGGTTCGACGACCAGGATAGTGAACCAGTGAAGGTCATCGACCAGCCTGTGACCCGTACTGCCGTGGCAGACTCGTCACCCAAGATAACCAAGAAAGACTAGTAGTGCAATCTATCGTTACCCTGCACCCATCACCGTCACCCTGCGGAGCGTAGCGACTTCCCCGTCTCCCCGCGCGAACGTCGCAGGGTCCATGAGCTTCCACGGTCGTGGGTATGGCTGGAGTCGTTCCTACTCATGAGACAATAAACCCATGGACTTTTCTTCGTGGGATCCCAACGTACTGGGGGTTATCTATCTGGTCGGGGCGACCATCATCGTTACCCTGGTGATCATTGGTGTGGTCATCGGTTTCAAGAAAATGAAGTGAAGTATCCATGAGCGTGACAACAACACCCCCGTCCCCATGTTGTCACGCGGGGCGACTGGTTGCGCTGGAGGGGTTGCACGCGGTGAAACATGCTCTGCGGTTCGGAGCGAATGTCGCCGAGATTTACAGTGATGATAAGGATCGGGCTCTTGGGTTAGCTGAGGGGATCTGTCCTGATCTGGTTCCAGTTTTGCGTGAGCGGATCCAGCCCATGACCGCGACTGAGTCGAAGGAGCGCTCGACACAGCCGATACCCACCCATGTGTTGGGGTTCGCTGAGCCACCCCAGTGGAAATTCGAATCCTGTTTGCCGACCGATCAACCAACGATTCTTCTCGATGATCCGCGCAATTCCAAGAACCTGGGTGCGGTGGTACGACTTGGGGCAGCCGTAGGTGCAACGGGCGTACTCGCCAACGGTGACGTGGATTTCTTCAACCCCATGGCGGTACGCGGTGCCGCTGGACTCCAGTGGTCGATCCCCTGCTGGTCGAGTGAGACCCTGGTCGACGATCTCCAATGCGTACGTACTGAGCGCGGACTCACCATTGTGGGTCTCGATGCTGACGGTGAACCCTTCGTACCCGGCGATTTCACTGGACCCACTGTTTTCGCTTTCGGTTCCGAGCGTGCTGGTTTATCAGCCTCAGTACGCGCCCTGTGTGATCATATTGTCTCCCTGCCCATGGAACCCCAGGTCTCCAGTCTCAACCTCGCCACCTCGGTCAGCGCAGTGATGTACCTGCGAAAGTACTCAACGAATTCTGCGTAACCAACTCCTCGTCACCCTGCGGACGGCAACGACCGTCTCGCAGGGTCCAGTCCACCCAATTGTTTGACTGTGGAGTCTGGATTCCGCGACTTCGCACGGAATGACGGAGTTGGGTAAGACACGAACCCCGTCACCCTGCGGAGCGAAGCGACTCGCAGGGTCCAGAAATCAGATTTGCACTGCTGAGGAGTCTGGATTCCGCGACTTCGCACGAAACGACGGAGTTGGGTAAGACACGAAACGACACGGGTGGGTGATCATTGCCACAGGAAGACGCGGGGGGTCGCGCCACCCTCAGCAGCGAAGTTCCCGCAAACCCCGTCACCCTGCGGAGCGAAGCGACTCGCAGGGTCCAGAAATCAGATTTGCACTGCTGAGGAGTCTGGATTCCGCGACTTCGCACGGAATGACGGACTTGGGTAAGACACGAACCCCGTCACCCTGCGGAGCGAAGCGACTCGCAGGGTCCAGAAACCATATTTGTTTGACTGTGGAGTCTGGATTCCGCGACTTCGCACGGAATGACGGAGTTGGGTAGGACACGGAATGACGGACTTGGGTAAGACACGGAATGACGGACTTGGGTAAGACACGAAATGACACGGTTGGGTGGTTATTGCCGCATGAAGACGCGGGGGGCCGCGCATATGCAGATGGGAGTGGCGCTAGCGAACCTCGGGGGGTAGGGCGAAGGTGAGGGTTTCGTCGATGTTTTGGTTTTCGATGACATCGTTGAAGCCGGAGCTTTGGAGAAAAACCACCACTTCGCGTACGAGATAATCGGGTACGGATGCGCCCGAGGTGACACCAATGGTACGAGGCGTGGTCAACCATGCAGGATCAATTTGGGTGACATCATCAATGAGATGGGCACCACTGGCGCCAGCATCGAGTGCGACCTCAACCAGGCGCACCGAATTGGAGGAATTAGCTGAGCCCACTACAAGAACAAGGTCACATTCGGCAGCAACCTGGCGTACCGCTGATTGACGGTTCTGCGTAGCATAACAGATGTCATCACTGGGGGGATCGGTGAGCTGCGGGAACCGGGCGCGCAGACTCTCAACAGTCTGGCGGGTCTCATCGACACTCAACGTGGTCTGCGACAGCCACGCGAGCTGGGTGGGGTCACTCACCTCAATCGAAGCCGCATCCTGTGCGTTTTCGATCAGCCGAATCGAATCGGGCGCCTCACCCTGGGTGCCCTCCACCTCCTCATGACCCGCATGACCAATGAGCAGAATCTCCAGGCCCGCTTTGGCGAGCCGCTGGGCTTCCTTGTGTACCTTTGTCACCAATGGGCAGGTCGCATCAATCGCGATGAGGTTGCGTTGCTGGGCGGCAGTACGTACCGCTGGGGACACCCCGTGGGCCGAAAACACCACCACACTACCCTCGGGTACTTCATCGACCTCATCAACAAAAATCGCACCCTTGTCTTTCAGAGTCTTCACCACGTGTTTGTTGTGAACGATTTCTTTGCGTACGAACACCCCAGGCCCGTGAATCTCCAACGCCCTCTCCACCGTAGCAACCGCCCGATCCACCCCCGCACAGTACCCCCGCGGTGACACCAGAATCACGCGGTGGCTGGAGTCTGGATTCTGCGACTTCGCGCAGAAAGACGGGGTCGGGTCTGGTCGCACACCGTCACCCTGCGCAGCGAAGCTTCCCCCATCGTCACCCTGCGGAGCGAAGCGACTCGCAGGGTCCAGAAACCCCAGTTGTTCTAATGTGGAGTCTGGATTCTGCGAGTCGCTTCGCTCCGCAGAATGACGAGGAGAGGGTGTTCCGCGGAATGACGCGAGTACATGCACCTGCCCACTGTCTCCCTGCGCACTGCGAGTCGCGCTGGCGCGCTCCGCAGCACAGGCTCCGTCGCAGGGTCCATCAGTCCTCATGGTGAAATCCTACCGCTACACTGGTGGGAGCAACCCGTACGAAGGATCATCATGAAATTCCCTGACAAGTATTCGCAATGGATGGAGAAGGCTACTGCCCTATGGGATTCGATGCCTGCCACCGTACACACGATCCTCATCATTTCAGTCGTGGTACTGCTCGGATTGTTCGTACTGGGTGTCATCAAGGATTTCCTGAAAACCTGGATCAAGATCATCCTCGTTGTCGCTATTGTTGCTGCGGTGTGCATCGCCTTCCCCTGGGTGGGTGCCTCCCTGCTAGCACTGCTCGATTGGCTGTGGTCCGCTATCACCGGTTGACCATGGGTCAGTGGGGACGGTACCAAGTGACCCACATGCTCCTTTCCCCTTCCAAGCCCAAATCAGCGCCGAGTGGTGACTTTTGTTTCATGATGAAACATTTCTCCACACACGGAGCCTGAAACAGCCGGTCCTACCGTACGGGGGCAGTCGTCTGATATCATGAGAGGGTGAAGTCGTTCTATCTGCGTGAGTACACCAAGAACCTGCTCAGGTGGCGTAGCATCACCGATTCCGATCACCGCGAGTGTTACGTGATCAGACCTCAACTTCTGAAAGGGCTGTCCCTGTTTCTGATGGACACGGCTGGAACAGAGCTAGCGCAGATAACACCCGACTTCTGGCCCAGCCGTACTATGACATATGACATCTCACAGGACGGTGTGCATGCGGCGACCTTCCAAATGAAGATGGGTTTCGAGTACGAGGGCCTCGTCACTGTTGGCGAATCCCACTGGGCTATTACCGGCAACACCACTGGTTCGCAGTACGACATTGCTGACACTGCTCGAGGAATCATCGCGCGGATACGTCACACAGGACTCAGCGCTTCTTCGGAGCGGAGCTCGGATGTCTTGGTGCACACCGACATCGGTGAGGATGAAACTACCGGTGGTGATTCGGGTTTCTTGGGGAGTCTCGGATTTGGTTGGAGCGGTGACCCAGCAGACACCCATAGTTTTTTCCCCACCAATTTCTGGATCGACATTGAGGATGGCGAACCAGAAATCCTCCTCTTCTGCGTGGCTTTCTGTTTTCGGGCATCCCAGAATTATCAGCGGCTTCCAACACGATTTGGACCCCGAAAACAACCGCAAGATCGCCGACGATAAGGGAAGCCAGTGGAAACGTACTATGTCAAAGAAGTCTTTTCTCGGTTGAAGCAGAACTATCTTGTTCAAGATGAGCAAGGTCACACCCACTTCATGGTGGAACCGAAAATCGGGCAGGGGTTCATTCTCAGCGATAGTGAAGGTACGCGGTTGGCTCAAGTGCGGAGCCCCCGTCTGGGAAAGCGACCCGGGATACTCACCTTCGAGGTGTATCAGGATGGCGTACTAAATGCGACTATTCAACGGTGTGTATCGCTTTCCCTTGGGTGGGTGCCTCCCTGCTGGCCCTGCTCGATTGGCTGTGGTCCGCGATCACCGGTTGACTCTGAGACCATGATAAAGTTCCGCCAGCATCGCTTCACGGTGTACCCTGGTGCTATGCCCATTCTGTCTGAACTTCCTCTATCAGAATCTTTACGCGAGCGTTTGACCGCTATGGTTGAACACTCGCAACGATCCGAAGAATCAATTCTATGCGAGGCTCTTGAAGCTCAGATCGAGAGATATGAACTTGCTCAAGAACTGCTCACCCTAGAAGAAGACATCGAAGCTGGTCGAGAGCCTCTATATTCAATGGAGGAAGCGAAGGCCTATGTCGGGTTGGGCGATTAGGTTCACTGAAAAGTCACTGAAGCAGATCAACAAACTCGATCTTCCGATACGAAGACGAATCTTTAACTACCTGGACAAGGTCGTGTCGTCTGCAAGCCCTCTCGCTTCCTCCGAACCTCTCACTGGGTTACCTGGCAAACGAAAATTCCGGATTGGTGACTACCGCATACTGTTCACGGCTCAACATCAGCAGTTGACAATACTTGTCTTAAAAGTTGGGCATCGTTCCCACGTATACAAGAACACAACCGATCTGTGACATGGTCAAGAACCCGCAGTGACCCTGCGGAAAGCATTGCTCTGGGTTGTGTACTGCACCGGTGACAAAGCGGGACGAAGGTGTTTTTGTCACCAAGAACAGCTCCAGCCACCGTACGCAGCAACAGTCTGATATCATGAGAGGGTGAAGTCGTATTCCCTCAGTGAATCTGTCCAAGGTATGGCCAAGTTTTACGGCATCAAGGATGCTGATGGTCAGGAACACTACACAGCAAAGATGACGTTATTTGGCGGGGTTTATCTGCGAGATACCCTGGACACAGAACTGGCTCACATCAAGATGCAAACCTTGAAAAAGCGCGGTGCCATCACAGTCGACATTTTTCAAGATGGTGTGATCATTGCCAGCCTCCAATCCAAAGATGGATTCGAGGATGAGTTTCTTCTCGCCGTTCAGGACACACACTGGACGGTCACCCGTACCACAGAGACTCAGTACGACATCACCACCAATGGGGGAGAAATCATCTCACTTCTTCACCACCAGGGTCATGATGGATTCCTTGATGAGTATCGCATGGACATTGAGGAAGGCGGGCCTGACATACTCCTGCTCAGTACTGCGCTGGCCATCGACTACATCGAGGATTCACGAAGGGCTGTTGAGAAACATCACCAGCATATGGTTGACAAATACCCTACTCAAAGTGCCATCGCCGATTTCATGCTACGCCGCAAGGACCGCAAAAGATAACAATCCTCACGCACACACGTACCCGTACTTGGAAATAGTGTGGTGTACTTGATTCATGAACAAGTACGCACCCACTGGTCTCGAAGAAGAACTAGCGGAGAAAGCTTATTACTATCGTGATGATTGGTCGCAGCTTCTGGTCGACCTGGCTGACGCATTCGACAAAGGCGCGAACCCACATGCGTGTTTTCTTGATCGTCAAGCGTTACCAGCTATGTTGTGGGACTTCGACTTACGGGACCTTAACTGGGAGGCATTTAAGGTAGACACCTTTCTTGGCCGGCTACTGAGCACGTACCACTCTTCATGTTGGGATGCTGCTGGTCCCGAATACTCCCAAAGCATGTATGCCGATCTTTCTCGTGACGAATTACCCCCAAGGTTCCATGTTCCAGTTGAATTCGCCAACAAGATATATGACTTGTTTGTTGATCGAGGGTTTGATGCACACGACCTAGGATTCTACGTATTCATTGACACCTATATGTCGTTGTCCGAGAACTATGGCGACGACCCTTTCTATATTATCAAGCAGATTCTCAGTGCTCACCCGCAAGCCAGCACACTGCAGTGGGAGAGGCTGCGAGCCAGAATCAACCACCACTGGGATTACGCAGATGACCACTGGAGAGCTGATCCGACCATTGACCAGATCTCGCAGTGGGAGACCATGATCGAAGCCCAGCGAAATCAATCGCTGCTACGCGACATTGCCGGTGTCGTTGGTCAAGAAATCCAAGAGATGACGAGAACATATACCACCCATTCTGGGCAAGATATGTCGCACAATAAAATCTCTTATGAGGAAACTCACCTCTACATCCAATTCGACCAAGTCACATTACACATCACTAACGCCTATGTCTTCATGGACAACACCACGCAGATAGGCGAGCCTGACAACCCGGATAAACTCCAGAATCTCAACAGTTTCGTGAGTGGAGAAACAGTCAAAGATATTGATATAGACATGGATTGGTTCAATTCGTGGCAGAAAACACCAACAGTCCTCATATGTTTGTCGGGTGGGAAGTGGGTCAAGATCACTCTAGATGACGGGTGTATTCTCATCACCCATGGCGAATGGGCCAATGACGGTGAGAACGAATAAAGATAAGGGAACCAGTGGAAACATACTATGTGAAAGAAGTCTTTTCTCTGTTGAAGCAGAACTATCTTGTTCAAGATGAACAAGGGCAGACTCACTACCTGGTGGAACCGAAAATCGGGCAAGGGTTTATTCTCAGCGATAGTGAAGGTATGCGGTTGGCTCAAGTGAGGAGTCCCCGTCTGGGAAAGCGACCCGGGATACTCACCTTCGAGGTGATCCAGGATGGCGTACTGAATGCGACTGTTCAACGCGACCCTTCCACCACAGGCATTGCTCTGGTTGTGAACGGGCCAGACTGGGTGGTAACCAGTCACATGGAGAAGGTTCCACTCGATGGCAACCTGGTCACGACACAGCTCACCTACATCGTCACCGACAAGCAGGGCGATACTCATGCACGGATCACCCACACCACAGCTGTCGCCACCACTGCGAGTGAGATCTGTTCAGATGAATACCGTGTCGACCTGGAACCAGGCCAATCAGAGATCCTCATCCTGTGTGTTGTCATAGTCATTGATGTCATTTCTGATGGGAAACGCATCGACCAACAAATCCGTTCAGACAACCCGTCCTACCGTTGGGGAGCAGAGTCCGCCGAACGCCGCAAAAACCGGCAACGCTAGGAGATCGTACACCCCACACCCACCACCGTCACCCTGCGGTCGATGGGGACGGTACTACCTCACCCACCACCGGTCACCCTGCGGCTGGGTGACGAGCGAAGCGAGGAACACCTGCTCGCAGGGTCCAGACTACCCAGTTTCCAACTGTGGATTCTGGATTCCGCGACTACGCGCGGAATGACGGAGTCGGACTGACCAGCGGAATGACCGGGTGATGGACAAAAGATGTGCCCCGGTTTCCCAGGGCACATCATTGTTCGGATACTTGTCGGTGTGTCAAACGCCCCGTCCCCTTGTGACAAGGGGACGGGGCGTTTGTCACATCCGGTGTCCCCTTGTCAGGCGGTGACGTCGTCGTCGACCCAGTCGAAGGTCTTGGTGACGGCTTTCTTCCAGTTGCGGTACAGGCGATCGCGTTCACTGGTTTCCATTTCGGGGACCCAGCGGGAATCCTCAGCCCAGTTGTCGATGACATCCTGTTCACCATCCCAGAAACCAACAGCGATACCTGCGGCATAGGCGGCACCCAAAGCGGTGGTCTCAGCGACCACGGGGCGTACCACGGGAACACCAACCATGTCGGCCTGGAATTGCATCAACGTGTTGTTGGCGGTCATACCACCATCAACTTTCAGCTCAGCGAGTTTCGCACCCGAATCTGCTTCCATGGCATCCAGTACTTCGCGGGTTTGGAAAGCTGTCGCCTCCAAAGCGGCGCGCGCAATATGGCCACGATTCACATAGCGGGTTAAACCGACGATCGCACCACGGGCATCCCCACGCCAGTACGGGGCGAAGAGCCCAGAAAAGGCGGGTACGAAATAGGCTCCACCGTTGTCGTCCACAGACAAGGCGAGTTTCTCCACCTCGGGGGAGGAGTCGAACATACCCAGGTTGTCGCGCAGCCACTGGATCAGCGAACCCGTGACAGCGATCGAACCCTCAAGGGCATAGATCGGTTTGTGGCCATCAATCTGGTAACACAAGGTTGTGAGCAGACCATTGCTGGAGAACACTGGTTTCTCACCAGTATTCATCAACATGAAACAACCAGTCCCATAAGTGTTCTTGGCTTTGCCCACCTCGAAACACGCCTGCCCGAAAGTGGCAGCCTGCTGGTCACCCAGGTCACCGGCCACCGGGAGTCCCGCAACCACGGGTTCGGTGGCCACGCCATAAACCATGGACGATGGTTTGATCTCGGGCAGCATCGACTCCGGGATCGTCATATCGGCAACAATGTCGGATGCCCACGTGAGGCTACGCGCATCCATGAGCATGGTACGCGACGCATTGGTCACATCCGTGATGTGGAGACCACCATCAACACCACCAGTCAGGTTCCAGATCAGCCAGGTGTCGATATTGCCCATGAGCAGGTCGCCTGCTTCAGCAGAGGTACGAGCACCCTCAACATTGTCGAGGATCCACTTCACTTTCGGCCCGGAAAAGTAGGTCGCCAAGGGCAAACCCACCCGCGAGGCGTACTTGTTTTGATCCCCGCCACCCAACTCGTCGACGATAGCTTGGGTACGGGTGTCCTGCCAGACGATAGCGTTATAGACGGGTTGACCAGTGGTTTTATCCCACACCACGGTGGTTTCACGCTGGTTGGTGATACCGATGGCAGCGATATTGTCTTTGGTGACCTTGGCATCGTTGAGGGCGCCCGTGATCACTTGGACGGTACGGGTCCAGATTTCAACAGGATCATGCTCCACCCACCCGGCGCGCGGGAAGATCTGCTCATGTTCGAGCTGGTGGCTTCCCTTAATTCGTCCGGCGTGGTTGAAGACGATGGCCCTGGAACTGGTCGTGCCCGAGTCGATTGCCAGAATGTATTTTTCTTTCATTTTTTCTCCATGTGTAGCTTTATTGTAGTTTTCGTTGATCAGTGATGAGAAGGAAAATCCTCGACCCGCCGTTGGGTGGTGGGGTTTCCGTACCTCATCTTTTGTCTGTGGAGGGTGGGAGTGCCGGACACACCTAGAGTAAGACCCGGCACCCCCCTTCCCAGTGTGAACAGATGATTAGACTGTCCACCCGATACCGGAGATAGCCAGGAAGGTCAGACCTGCCAGGACACCGCCGGTGATGGGACCCAGAACTGGCACCCAGGAGTAACTCCAATCGGAGTCCCCCTTTCCCTTGGAGGGCATGACCGCATGCCAGAGTCGGGGCCCCAGGTCGCGAGCCGGATTGATCGCATAACCTGTTGGTCCACCCAGGGACGCGCCGATTGCGACAATGAGGAAGGCAACACCCAGGGCGTTCAACCATCCCAGCCCGCCAGCACTACCGTTCTGATATCCTGAAATGAGGACAACGAAGACCAGGACGAAGGTAGCGATGATTTCTGTGACCAGGTTCCATCCGTACGAGCGCGATGCTGGACCTGTGGAGAAGACACCAAGCTTGGCACCTTCCGGCTGCTCGATATCGAACTGCTTCTTGTAGGTCAGCCACGCCAAACCAGCGCCCACGAAAGCGCCCGCCATTTGGGCCAGGATGTAGAAGGTGATCACACCTGCTGTGACGGGGATAACACAGCCGGCCTCGGAGGCGATGAAGCAGGGGGACGATTCACCAACCTTGGATGCGGCGATACCGAGGGTCACAGCAGGGTTGAGGTGACCGCCGGTTTGGAAGGCCACAAGAACACCAGAGAAAACTGCGAGCCCCCACCCGAAGTTGATCAGAAGCCAGCCTCCACCCTGGCCTTTGGATTTGTTGAAGGAAACATTCATGCACACACCGGCGCCTAAAAGGATCAGCATGGCGGTGCCCATGAACTCTGACAGGAAAATCTGTCCTAGGGTAGCTGCAAGAAGCATGAGCTCTCTCTTTCCGGCACCTCCATTGGTGCCTCATAGTCGGAGCCCTCATTCTTTCCCAAGGCTGGGTATTTCCTCTAGGGCGTGAGAGGATGTGCAGATGGAACCGAAATCACTGCACGCGCGCTACGACGCTATGCATGAAGCATGCGTACGTTACTACATCCAAGACGAGACCATGGAGTCGATTGCCCGCTACCTGAAACTGTCTCGATCCTCCGTTTCGAGGCTTCTAGCTGAGGCCCGGAATACCGGTATGGTCCGTATTTCTGTGGAGGCCCCTGGCGGATCATCCTCCCCGATTGCCCGAGCGGTTGCCGCCATTTTTGGGGTACGGGTACACATGGCCCAGGTGGGTGAAGCAGCCTCGGTGACCACTCGTTTCGAGCGTGTTTCCCGTCTGGCTGCTGCTATCCTTCGCAACAGTGTCAAGGATGGTGACTTCATTGGTGTCGCCTGGGGGGTGACAGTGTCCAACATTGTTCCCTACCTGGAACGCTATCCTCTCCATGATGCGACCATTGTTCAGATGAATGGTGGCACAAACTATCACGATTCCTCTGCCCGCCATGTTGCTGCGATTCTTCAGGCGCTCGCTCAGACTTTTGATGCCCGCATCATCCAGTTCCCTGTTCCGGCATTCTTCGACTACCCCACTTCAAGGGAAGCGATGTGGTCGGAGAGTTCGGTACGCCACGTCCTGGGTTTACAGGAGAAAATCGATGTAGCGATCTTTGGGGTGGGTTCGATCGGAGCGAAGGTCCCGTCGTACGTCTATTCGGCGGGGTTTCTCGACGAGAAGGAAACCCAGAACATGCGCGATGAGGGTGTTGTTGGTGATGTGAACACGGTGCTTTTCCGTGAGGATGGTAGCTGGGAGGATATTTCGTTGAACAAGCGTGCTTCCGGGCTCACCCCCCAAGAGTTGCAGGCCATCCCTCGACGCATCGGCGTAGTGGCTGATCCTTCGCGAGCGAATTCTCTGCTGGGCGCTTTGCGTGCGCGTACGATCACTGATGTGGTGTGCGACGACACCACCGCAAAGTCCCTGCTGGGGTTACTCAACCCCGCCGACTATCAGGAAACTCTGGCGGGGCTCGACCTGAGCATCACCGGAAAATCAGCCTCCCGTGGTCGCCGCCAAGAAAAACCCCTGCGCCCACCCAACACCGTCATTCTGCGCGAAGTCGCAGAATCCAGATATTCCAGTTGAACAACTGTGGTTTCTAGACCCTGCGAGTCGCGGAGCCTGTGCTGCGGAGCGCGCCAGCGCGACTCGCAGTGCTCCGCAGGGTGACGGCAATACCGCGGGTATGTCAGACCTCCAGGAAGTCACCACAGAAGTCGGAGATGAGCTGGGCTAGTTTCTCTGGTTGGGTCGCGAGAAGGTTTCCTTCCGTACCGGGGAGAAGATACTTGGTGGCCATCGGATGCGCGGCAGCTTGCTCGGCGCTGGCTCTGCCCATCGGGTCCCCATCAGCAGCCAGTACGAGGGTGGGCGTACTCAAATCCGAGAGATCCACCCACATATCCGACTCGGTGAGGGCTTCCAACGCTGCGACGACATGCTCCTTGCTGACTTCTTTGAAGAAAGACGACGGGGTCAAACGGGCCATCCACAGTTGGCGGGTGAGAACAGATTGGGTTGGGACCATCGGGGTGGACACCAGGACAATGTGTTTAATTTTCTCCGGGTGTTGAAGAGCTACCCGCAAAGCAACAAGACCACCCAAGGAATAACCCACCAGATCAGCTTGTTCGGCGCCGCGAGCCTCCATCAAATCCAGTACGGCACCAACAGCCACATCCATGGAGAACCCAGCATGCTCGGTGGGTTTCAGTCCCTTCAGCCAGGGGGCAACCATGTGCTGATCAGGATTAATATGGCTCACCACGTCCTGCCATACTGGTGGTGACTGCCCAGGACCGTGAAGGAAGATCAGTAGCGGGGTGTCCATGGATTCATGATCCCATCGACGTCAACTCTTCACCAGTGATCATTTTCTGTTTCGTGTCATAGGTGACCTGCCAAAGGAACACCTCAAGTCCTTCCTTGGCTGCTTTTTCGCTAGCTTGGTCAGCACCATGTTCTTCAGCCATGATTGGATCATCAGTGAACCACTTACCTGAACCTTTACTGTCCTTATCGTCGTAAGCCAAGAGTTCCGTGGAACTTTTGCCCAGCAAATAGGCTACCTTTGTTCTCTTCATGGTGTCTCCTTCATCTATCACCTTACAGGGTCAGCTGGTCACCTTCAGTAGGTTCCATAAAATCAGACACAATGTACGACCACATGAACCAACACTGAGAAAACCTGCATACCCCCCCCTCACCCGTCTTCCTGCGCGCGGAGCGTCGCAGGATCCAGACAATCAACGGTGGTTGACAAGTCTGCCGTGGTTGACGTTCATCCATAGGCTCCCTCAGGTGGTGAATATGGTTTCTGGATTCTGCGACTTCGCGCAGAATGACGGGAAGGGAGAAGTCTGCCATGGCAGCAGTGATTACAGTACGCAATCTCAACGAGCGTACCCAACGCATCCATGAAGAGCAGCGCGAGGTTTTCTCGTGATTATTCTTGCCACACGGAACACGAAAGACTTCACCGACTGCGGAATCACAGTGATTGACCCGTGCTCACTCGGCAGCTAAGCTCCGATCATTTCGTGGAAGTCCAGACTTCATCAGTACGGATGCCATATGCATCCATTCCAGCGGGAAGGGTAAAGGAAAAAGTCCCACAATCCAGAAGGTCGGCGGCTTCCCTGTCTTCTTCCCCAAAAAAGGCCTCACGGTACCCGTCATATATCCAATACTCCCCTTCGACAAAATAATCGACATTGGGATCAACTCTTATCCTTGTCTCGTCACCATCCGGGTATTCAATTGTCGGCAAATCGAAAACACGTTGGTAAATAGTTCTGTCTCCATCAACCCAGCTCACTTTATCAGGTGGCTGTGTATGCGGCTTTAACGTTACTCCAAACCAAAACTCGTGTAATCTTGTAGCAGTACCTGAGGCCCCATTAACCTTGGCAATTTTGAGTTCAAGAGTACGGTAATTCTCGGAGTTATTCCCATAATGCGAATACGAGGTAATACTGGTACCACCTGCGAAGTGTTCACTCGTGTAGCCCATACCCCCCGCGTACATGAAAACACCATAATTGTCGTACACCAAAGGGTGCCCCAGTTGATTAACTGCTGGCATTGATGGATAAGTCTCAGGTTTCCGTGCGGTTTCCTGAACACTGGGTGAATCATTATCCTGCGGTGGTTCCGGGGCTGACCTTGCACCCCCACAAGCACTCAACGTACCCACCATCAGGGCAAGAACCATCACTGGCAGAATTGCGCGTACCTTTTTCATATCATTTTCTCCTTCATTGTTGTCGGATTATCGTCACCCGGCTTGATCCCAGCCCTGTCACCCTGCGCGAAGTCGCAGGGCCCAGACTCCCCAGTCGTGCAAATGTGGTGTCCGGATTCCGCGACTTCGCGCGGAATGACGGAAAGCAAGGGACTGCAGAGCGCGCCAGCTCAATTCGCAGTCCGCGAAAAGACGAGCACGTGCGTACGTACGCGCGTCTTGGTTGAACATGATTTCCCCTCGGTATTTCCCTGGGCATTGGTGTCGCCACGACACTGTGTCGAGCAAATGCTCCTCTATAAGGATGCCCCCCCCCCCCCCAAAAATGCAACCCGGCAGGGGACAAATGGGGGCCCACAAGGCCAAACCCCGAGATATGGAAAAGTTTGCCAAA
>WRIC01000006.1 GCA_009782915.1 Propionibacteriaceae bacterium
GACAGGAAGACGTGGAAAGGCGACAGGGAGTCGAGTGTGACAAGGGGACGGTATGAACAGGGGACGGGGTGTTTGTCACCGGACGGATAAAAAGGGGACGGGGTGTTTGTCACCGTGACAGTCAATACCGCCCACAACTGTCTCCATCCGTCATTCCGCGCGAAGTCGCGGAATCCAGACTCCACAGTTGCGAAACCACAAGTTCTGGACCCTGCGACTTCGCGCAGGGAGACGGGGAAAGCGGACAGGAAGACGTGGAAAGGCGACAGGGAGACCGTCCCCTCGTCATGCGTGTGACAGTTCATACCGGGCCCGTTTGTCATGTTGTCCTCATTCATGGTCAAGATTATGTAAGATGGGTGGGCTGTAGAGATGAATCGACCCAGAGGTTGACACAGGACCCAAACTCACGAGAGGAATACTGGTGGCGAAACCAAAGAATCGACCGTCAGTGGATGACCCCTATTCACTTCTTCCGCCAGTGCCGTCTTTCACACTGGTCAGTGACGATATTACTGATGGTCAACCGCTGGGCCCCGCTCAGTGCGCCGAGGGTGGGTCTATTTCACCCCAGCTTTCCTGGTCTGGATTTCCCTCAGATACCCATAGTTTTATGCTCACCTGTCTCGACCCTGATTCCCCGAAAGAAGGCGGAATGTGCCTGTGGTTGGTGGTCGATATTCCCCTGACAGTACGATCAGTGGTGTCTGGGATGTCCACCACCATGGTGAAAGCTCTCGCTAGTCGATTCTTTCGGCCGGCATCCTCGATTGGTGTTGATGAGGCGCTCGATCTGCGCAATGATCGCGGGACCTTGGGTTTTGCTGGAGCTAACCCACCGAAGTCAGATGGTGCCCACCGCTACTATTTCGCTGTCCATAGTCTTGATGTTGAGCAGCTGGATCTTCCCCATGGACGACGTACGGCCCCAGACCTCGCCTTAGCTACTGCCATCCCACACACCATTGGCCGTGGTGTCATCATGGGCACCTCCCAGCGTTAATCGACTGATACCGGGCTGGTGAGCCCCTCCATCAGTTGAACTCCGGGGAGGTTCAGTAGTGAAGCACCGGGTACAATGAGTTTGCCGTGGCGCACACCCGAACCCACGATGAGCCATGGGACATCACGCAAAGACTCATCAATCCACACCGGCCAGTCGCTACTCAAACCCACTGGCGTGATCGCACCGTACTCCATTCCAGAGGACTCCACGGCAAGTTCCATAGGCGCAAAAGAAGCCTTGCGTACGTTCAATTGCTTGCGAACAAAACCATTGACATCGACTCGACGATTCGCCAACGACATACAACAGCATTGCCGAACCTCGCCTTCACGTTTACCCATGACCAGCACAGCATTACCCATGATGTCGTGGGGAAGATCAAAGGTTTGGCACACAGACTCGGTTTCGGAGAGCTCAGGATCAATCTCAAAGACTTGAGCCTGTGGAATGAGCTCTAGAGCTTGGAAGGTGGATTCCGCCATGAGGTCTGGTCGCTCCACTGCTGGAACAGGATTCAGTTTCTCAAACACAGGGTCCATTATCTCTCACCTACAGCTGTTTGCGCTTGAAGACCACGATAGACAGAATCAAACACAGAACAATAGCTCCCACACAGATAGCTATGGCGGGTGTGAAATCCTCCACACTGTGAGACCCATCAAGTAATCCGAGGGTGCCAGCAGCAAGGGTGATGGGATTGTACGGGCGTACCTCAGGAAGAAGATTCACCAGGTTGCCTGTGATGACGACCACCGCAACGACACCAAGACTGCCTCCCCAGTTGCTCACCAGTGTGCCACCAAGAATCATCAGAGCAAGAAAGAGTTCGCCCACAAGCCAGGGGGCACAGAAGGTTATCCATGGGTGGGTAAAATCTTGGGCTCCCCAGTAGTAGATGGTGTAACCCCAGCAGATAATCCAGCTCACTGCGTACCCAAGACTCCACAGAATAGTGGCCACAGTAAACTTCGCAAGGATAACTGTGCCACGAGGGATTCCTTTGGTGAGGACCGGAATCAGGGTTCCTTTGCTGAGTTCGCTGGCCATGAGCCCAGCGAAAACCAGGATCATCGCGAGCATCCCCATCTGGGAGACATTGGAGAAGAACTGTGTCCAGGAGTCAAAAGACGTCGGTTCAGGTAATTCGAGGATAAGCCCGCCACCCAAATCAGAACCGGAGAGAATATCAGGAAGGATCATGGCTGTGAAAGGACTCATGATTCCCATCAGCGCCATCACGACCAGGAGGATCACGAGGCGGTAGCTACGGTAACTCTCGGTGAGTTCTTTTCGGCAGAAAACCATGAATCCTCTCATCGCACTGCCTCCAGGAAGAGAGATTCGATGGTGGGGGATATGGCTTCTAAACTCAACGGAACGATTGTGGCGTCAGCAAGCATCCCTATCACCTGGTGTTCTTGGCGGATGTCGGTGGTACGAACAATGACAGAGGTTTGGGAGATGAGTTCAATAAACTCATCTAAAACCCTTTCACAGAACCGTGTTAAGTCCTCTCGGCTGGCAAATTCTAGGCGCAACCCCTGGGACCCCTGTCGTGCTTTCAGATCCCCGAGGCTCCCCTCTAACACGATTCGCCCTTGGTGTAGGACAGCTGCACGGTCACAAATGCGCTCAACATCACCGAGAATATGGGTGGAGAAGATGACAGTGGTTGTGGCGCGAATAGCTCGAAGAATATCCAGGATCTCTTGCCGCCCTGTTGGGTCGAGGGCCGAGGTGGGTTCATCACAGATCAGCACCGCAGGCTGGTGAATCAGAGCCTGGGCCATACCTAGTCTTTGTTTCATTCCTCGGGAATACGCCCCGATCTTCTTTTTCACTGTCCCCAACCCGACGAGCTCCAAGAGTTCACCACTGCGTTGGTGTATCTGCGAGTGGCTGAGCCCAGCAGCCTCCCCAGAAAACTTCAGATACTCTCGGCCGCGCATGTAGGGATAGAACTGCGGGACATCGGGCAGATATCCAAGAAAACGATTTGTTGTGGTGTGACCGAATCGTACCTTTTCCCCACAGACGTGAATCTGGCCACGATCACCTTGAAGCAACCCGAGGATGATTTTCATGGTGGTGGTTTTCCCTGCTCCATTTTCTCCGAGAAAACCATAGACCGAACCAGCAGGGACTCCTAGGGAAATGCCTTGAAGTACCTTCGCGGCCCCGAAACTCTTGTGAAGGTTCTGGATAGACAGAACCTCGTTCACTGATCCTCCTCATCAGTGCGCCCAACAATGAAGTACAAGATGGGACCAATGGTGTTGATCACGATAATGATGATCAACCACACCCAGCGAGGCATGAGTTTGACCCTTGGATGAGTGGCCAGATGGATCAGTGAGGCAACCATCAGCCCCAGTTGGATGATCGCTGCTGGAATCAAGATGGGCAGATAGGTGCGCGCAGCCTCCCAGGAATCAAGCATTCTTGGCCTCCTTAAGGTCCTCACATGCCTGATCAAAGAGACGACAGACCCCTAGTATTCCTTCCTTGTTGCCTAATTCCTCTAGCCATTCTTCGGGAATTTTGTGGGAAGGATCATCACGCAATTGGTAGTAGAGCCCAGCCAGTGATCCACATACAGCACCTGTGGTGTCGGTATCACTACCGAGGTTCACAGCGGCGAGTACGGTTTCGGGGTAACCCTCATGATTGACCAGGCACCACAGGGCCGCATCCAAGGTGTCCACGACATAACCGCTCGAACGAATATCATCTCTGTCAATCTGCGTCAAAGAGACTAAATCACCGTTTTCGTCGGTATGGAAACAGGTGAACCGGTGAAGCTCTGAAGCATAGGTGGGTTGGTCGGAATAAAATTCCATGACCTCGGTCAAACCCGTGGTCACAGCCTCGATCAGGTCTCTTCCTTCAAGAATCTGGTGGGCAACATTGCAATAGGCCACGCAGGCGATCCGTGAACGGGGATGACCATGGGTGAGAGAAGAAATATTATGAATGATATCGACTCCATCCTTGGTGAGGATGAGACCGTCACGAGCTCTCAGGTAATAGGTGATGGGCAGGATCCTCATCAGGGAACCATTACCGTTCTCATTGGCGGCACATCCGCCGGAGTCCGTGGGTTCTGCTCCTTGGAGGAAACGTTGAAAAGCTGTCAACGTGGTTGTACCAATATCAAAACGATGCCCATCGGTGGTGTAAGCCCCATCTTGATACCAGGCAATGAATCTTCCCATCATGTCGCAATAGTCGATCTCACCACTGGACAGTGAGTCTGCTAGAGCAAGGGTAAGGCTTGTGTCATCAGACCATGTTCCTGCTGGCTTGCGGTAGGTCCCATGACCGTACATTCTGTCAACAGGATGTGCCTCTAATTGCGCGCGACTGGTGAATTCCACCGGGACACCCAAGGCATCACCAATAGCTAAACCCAAGATGCCGGCTTCAATCTCGTTCACGTACATCAGTCCTTTCGATCGTTGAGGTCAGTCTAGCGTTGAGACTAGATAATGGTCGGTGATTGTGGCCGTGTCTCCATGGAGTGGGTGTTAGCCTGCGGTGAGCAAGGGCTGTGACTCGGAACCGACAGATAGTGGGATATACTAACCAGCGCACAACCGGAGCAGTAGCCTATGCCTACTGCTCTTTGTTTCGGCAACGATGCCGAAACATGAAGCAAAGATTCTTGAGAAAGATGTTCCGATGAACTTAATGTACTTCGTGTATGCAGCGCCGGTTGCCGGTGTTATCTCTGTCCTGGTGGCTATTCTTCTCGCTTGGCGTATCCTGCGCTTGGATGCTGGTGATGATCGGATGAAGGAGATCGCTTTGGCCATCCAAGAAGGGGCGATGGCCTATCTCAAGCGCCAGTATCAGACGATCGGTGTGGTGGCTGGAGTCCTTGCTGTTGGCATATTTTTTGCCCTTGGTTGGAAACTTGCCCTCAGTTTTGTTGTCGGTACGATCGCTAGTGGTGTGGCCGGTTATATTGGCATGAATGTGTCTGTACGAGCCAATGTGCGAACAGCCGCTGCCGCGCGTACCTCCCTCAAGGCTGCTCTCGACGTGGCCTTCCATGGGGGAGCGGTGACCGGACTTGCTGTGGTGGGTTTGTCCATGCTGGGTGTGAGCCTCAGCTACATCATCTTCCAGGACACTGACATCATCATTGGTTTCGGCTTGGGTGCCTCCCTGATGAGCTTGTTTGCTCGTGTGGGGGGCGGTATTTACACGAAAGCTGCCGATGTGGGAGCTGACATTGTGGGCAAGGTTGAAGTTGGTCTACCTGAGGATGATCCACGCAACCCTGCCACGATTGCTGACAATGTGGGGGACAATGTGGGTGACTGCGCTGGAATGGGCGCCGATCTATTTGAAACCTATGCCGTGACACTCTTGGCCGCCATGCTCATTGGGACGATGGTCTCCACTGAGGGTTTTGCTGCCAAAGAAGTGGTCTTCCCCTTAGCCCTCGGCTCTGCTGCGATCCTGGCCTGTATTGCTTCAGTCTTTGTCGTACGGCTGGGTAAGTCCCAAAAGATCATGACTGCTCTCTACAAGGGGGTCTATGCCGCTGGGATTATTTCGACAATATTGTTTGCTGGGATCACCTATGTGATCTTTGGTGAGATGAGATATTTCTGGGTGACCATCGTTGGTGTGGTGATCACTGTTTTGATTTTCATGATGACCGAGTATTACACATCCACTGAGCATCGCCCGGTGAAATCTATTGCTGAAGCCTCCGATCATGGAGCAGGGACAAATGTCATCACTGGTTTGTCAGTCGGTATGGAATCCACGATCCTTCCCGTGGTCACCATCGTCATTGGTATCTTGGCCGCCTTCTATATCGGTGGGGGGCCTGAGGGTAATGGCTTGTATGGGATTGCTATTGCTGCGATGGCGATGCTCTCTACAGCAGCCATGATTGTGGCACTGGACTCCTATGGACCAATTACCGACAATGCTGGTGGTATTGCTGAGATGAGTGAACAACCAGAAGAGGTACGCGCGATCACGGACGCTCTCGATGGTGTGGGCAACACAACCAAGGCTGTCACCAAGGGGTATGCGATTGGTTCGGCAGCTTTGGGTGCGCTGGCTCTTTTCACGGATTACTACTGGAAGATGATGAAGCATGCTGAGGAAGCAGGGGAGGCGAGCGTTGACTTGTCGATCACCAATCCTGTCATCCTTGTTGGATTGCTCATTGGTGGTTTGCTTCCCTTTGTCTTCAGTTCTGTGACCATGCAGGCAGTATCAAAGGCTGCCATGAAGGTGGTTGTGGAAGTACGCCGCCAGTTCAAGGAATTCCCTGGAATCCTCAAAGGAAAACAGCGCCCCGATTATGCACGCGCGGTCGACATTGTCACTGGCGCAGCATTGAAGGAGATGATTCTTCCTGGGGCGATTGCTGTGCTCACCCCGATTGTGGTGGGTGTTCTCTTGGGGTCAGCAGCACTGCCAGGGTTGCTCATTGGTATCATCACCGTGGGGCTCATGTTAGCTTTGACCTTGAATAATGCTGGTGGAGCCTGGGATAACGCCAAGAAACTCATCGAGACTGATGGTTTGTTTGGTGGAAAAGGTAGTGAGGCTCATAAAGCTTCCGTGGTAGGTGACACTGTGGGTGACCCCACCAAGGACACTGCTGGTCCCGCTCTCAATGCCTTGATCAAGGTCGTCAACATGGTGGCTATCTTGTTTATCCCCCTATTTACCGTGCATGGTCTGCTCGGGCTCTAGGACCGATCAGTCAGAACAGACTAAACCTGGTACAATATTGCTGAAGTGAAGAATTCTTTCACAACGAACAAGTGAGTCGTACTCATGTTTGGGGGATCACGATGATCAGTCAAAGACCTGTTTCTGCGACGGCTGTGGCACAGCCAGTCCATCCTCAGGGGTTCCCCCCACCACAACAACAGGTTTACCCTCCACAATCATGGGCACACCAACAGCCTTACCAGCAACCAGGTGCCAACCAGCCCCATCCAACCTGGGTTCAAGGCCAACCCCCCAAGAAGAAATCACCACTGAAAACTATCGTGTTCGGGTGTCTCCTGCTTTTCATTGCGATACCGGTCATTGTTGGAATAATCGCTACCCAGGATAAACAAACCTACCAACCACCTCCGCTACCACCGGTAACAGAAGAACCTCAGAGCCCATCTGCCCCTGCCAACAATCGACCGCGCTACCCAGTATCAGAAGAAAAAGCACAAGACATCGTACGAAATAATTCTCTGTATACCCTGACTGTTCCACCAGCAAGTTGCTCGACACCGGCCGTTGATCTTGTCAATAGTTCGGCCAGTGTCATTGAACAGCAAATGGAAGAAACCTTGGACTGTTTGATGGAAATATGGAGCGATGTGGTCAAATATGATGACCATTCTCTTCGCCGGCCTGACCTGGTTTTCCATGAAGAAGAGGTCACTGGTTCTTGCGGGATCATCACAACTCACGTTGCCCACTACTGCAGCGCTAATAACACCATCTATTTTCCGCGAGCCTTTATCATTGGGTTTTCACCACAGGTGCAAAAGGCGCGTTATGCCTTTGATGACGTATTTGCCCATGAATTCGGTCACGCCATTCAAGATCACACCATGATTATGGACGCCGAATATTATCTGCGAAACCACGCTGATAGCCCAAGCGAAGCCTTAGAGTCACAACGTCGTTTGGAAATACAGGCGCAGTGCTTCAGTGGTCTCACCTTGAACTCACTTGGATACAATTCCCAAGACCGCGCAGGTGTAGAACAAGTCCACAGAGAATACATGGACAGCCCACCCTACGAAGGTGACCATGGCACAAACGCCAACTTCACCGGGTGGGGCAGACAAGGACTCAGTTCCAACACCCCGCTGACGTGTAATACTTTTGTTGCTAGCTCTGAGTACGTGAGTTGATTCTTCGCCAGTGACATACGGTGAACCTCAACAGGTTGCCTGAGATTTTGTAGCGGGAACAGGATTTGAACCTGTGACCTCTGGGTTATGAGCCCAGCGAGCTACCGAGCTGCTCCATCCCGCGTCGGTCTGATCATCATACCGGAGAGCTGGTCTGATCCCAAAATGACACAGGTTCTTTTTCAAGAAGACCAACTTCCGACACCTCATCCCGCCTAACGGGAGCCAGCGCCACGATAGCGCCAACGTCAAGTAAGGTGGACCAAGCGAATTGGCGAAACTGGTCGCCATGGGAAAGGAATGTGATGATGTCAGTTCGATCAGGAGTTATCCTGGGGTTGGTGTTGGGACTGTCGGGGATATTCTCGGCCTGTGTTCCCTCACCGGATTCTGTCAGAGAATTGTCTATTGGGATCACTGTTGAACCCACCACCCTCGACCTCACGACAGACTCTGCTGCTGCGATTCCACAGATGCTGCTCTACAACGTGTACGAAACATTGGTGAAACTTGATTCCCAAGGTGCGATACATCCCTTGTTGGCTAGTCGATATGAGGTTTCCGCTGATTCTTTGACTTACTCTTTTTCGCTCGATCACAAAGCAAAATTCGCTTCGGGAACACCGGTGGATGCCGACTGCGTAGTGGCCAGCATCGACAGAATTCGCCAATCTCCGAACAAGACCCTGCAATCCCAGATGGCAGTCATTGAATCCGTGGAAGCCCCCAGTGCTGATCTGGTTGTGGTCACACTCAAAGAGCCCAGTAATTTCTGGCTCTACTCCATGACCGGTGTGGCAGGGATTGTCTTCGATCCGGCGTCGGACGACCTTGCTATGAAGCCTCAAGGATCGGGGCCTTATCAATTTGATTCGTGGACCAGTGGAGATCGTCTCACCTTGGCGAAGAATGAGTCGTATTGGGGAACACCCGGTCGCTTCGAAAACGTGGTTTTCCGCTTCATTCCTGACCCCAATGCCATGGTGGCAGCGATGCTGTCGGGGGACCTCGATATTGCTGGAGAGATGACTAGTCCTGATTCTTTGTCCCTGTTCTCAGATGAATCAAAGTTCACGGTTATTGAAGGAACCACCAATGGTGAAGTTGTCCTGGGTTTCAATCACAGTAGGGAAAATATGAAGAACCTGGCTGTGCGCCAAGCCATTTGCCATGGGATCGATCGTGCTGCTTTGGTGAATACCGTGTGGGGTGGAAAAGGTGAACTCATCGGTACGATGACCGTACCCACCGACCCTTACTATGAAGATCTGTCTGATACTTATTCTTTTGACCCTGAGAAAGCCAAGCAATTACTCGCTGAAGCAGGGGTCAGTGATCTTTCCTTGAGCTTGAGGATTCCCACCTTGCCGTACGGGCCGAAGGCTGCCACTTTTATCGCCAGCCAACTCGGCGATATTGGTATTACGGTCACGGTTGAGGAACTCGATTTTCCGCGCTGGCTGGAGGAGGTCTACCGCGATGGCAACTATGACATGACCATTGTTGCCCATGTTGAGGCTCGCGACATCGTGAACTTCGCGAACCGAGAGTACTACTGGAAATATGACAATCCTGAGTTCCAGGCTCAGATTGCCTTAGCTGATCGGTCAACTCCCCAAGATTTCGTTCCCCAGATGCAGATTGCTGCGCGAATGCTCGCTGATGATGCTGCAGCTAATTGGCTGTTTGTTTTCCCGAATCTGATTGTTGCTCGTGAAGGAATCACAGGAATTGGGCACAACATGACCACCTTGAGTTTTGATGTGACCACCATTTCGTCGAAGGACTAACTCATGGTAGTCCTCAGGGCTGCTGCGCGCCGACTCGCCGTCTTTCTTGGTACGGTGCTTGTTGCCTCGCTGGTCATCTTCTTGATGATGCAGGCCCTACCTGGGGATGTCGCACAGGTTGCTTTGGGGATGGGAGCATCACCGGAGAAAGTAGAGGAGTTGCGCCAAACCTGGGGTCTTAATCGTCCACTGGCTGTGCGATACTTCGAATGGCTGGGTGGAATGCTTCACTTCGATTTTGGATCATCGCTGGTCAAAGGCCAACCGGTCGTCGATCAGATCAGACCCCGCTTGGGTGTCACTGCCTGGCTGGTGGGGTTGTCGATTCCCCTGTCTTTACTGGTCGCGATCCCCATGGGCCTCACCTCAGCGATGTTGCGCAGGAGAGCCTCGGGTGCCTTGATTAATGCGCTCAGTCATGTGGGTTTGGCTCTGCCGGTGTTCTTCTTGGGTGCTGTCGCTTCGATGGTGTTTGCAGTGAAATTGCAGTGGCTTCCCGCTAATGGTTACCGAAGTTTTGCTCAGTCACCTGGTGAGTGGGCGCTGAGGATGATTCTGCCTGTAGGCACCCTGGTTATCGTCCAAAGCTGCTTCCTGGCTCGCTATGTTCGTACTGGTTTCATTGATGTACTCTCCGAAGATTACTACCGGACGGCACGGGCTTCCGGGTGGACGAAGTGGAGGGGTCTGATTCGCCACGGAATGAGAAATATGGCGACATCCCTCGTGACCGTCGTGGGGCTGCAGGTGTCTTCTCTGCTGGTTGGTGCCGTACTGATCGAACAGGTCTTTGTCCTTCCTGGATTAGGTAGTCTCCTGGTTCAATCGGTGGGCAGTAGGGATCTCATGGTGGTCCAAGCAGTGGTGATGTTGCTGGTGTTTGCGGTCTTAGCTATTAACTTTCTGGTGGATCTGCTCTATCTGTGGATAGACCCTCGATTGCGAAGGGGGAAGACCGCATGAAGAAACTAACGCTGATTGTTGGTCTGGTCTGTTCAGGTTTTGTTGTCCTGGTTGCCCTGGTTTCTTTGGTGTGGACACCCTTCGATCCCACTAAGGTTTCCACCCATCGCTATGGAGGATTGTCGTGGCCTCACATTCTTGGTACGGATGGGCTGGGTATGGATACTGCCTCACGGTTGATGACTGGGGCTCAGACCACCTTGCTGGTGGGTATCCTTGCTGTGGGGATTGCTGCTGTTATTGGTGTTCCGCTGGGGATATATGTGGGCATGGGGCACAAGATGCTCGGGGAAGTGGTGGCTCGGGCTTCAGATATTCTCTATGCCTTACCCGCCTTGCTCCTGGCGATCCTGCTGGCAGCAGCAGTGGGCGCCTCCGTGATGACGGCAACAGTGGCCATTGGTATTGCCACCATCCCCATCTTTCAGCGAATGGCCAGGGCAGCTACCTTGACGGTGATGAGCCAGGACTATATTTTGGCTGCTGAAGTTGCTGGAACACCGCGTTTCATCATTGCTCTACGCCATATTTTGCCCAATATCGCCCCACTACTGGGAGTTCAAGCTGCTGCATCCTTCTCGATGGCGATCCTTGCTGAGGCTGGGTTGGCTTATCTGGGGCTATCAGCTCCACAGGCTGTCCCTGCGTGGGGAAGAATGCTCCGTGATGCCGACATCTACACCGCCCCTGGCCAAGCGGTTATCCCTGGTATTGCTATCGCTGTGGCTGTGATGGGTTTCAATCTTCTCGGTGATGGGGTACGCGACTATCTTGATCCTCGACTGCGGGAGGTGAGATGAGTCTTCTTTCGATCACTGACTTGTCTGTGGAGTTCGGGCACAACCGTACTCGCGTGCTCGACCAAGCATGTCTCAGCGTTGAACCTGGACAGCGCCTGGGATTGGTGGGAGCCTCAGGATCAGGGAAAACAGTTCTCGCCTCAGCGGTCATGGGTCTTCTTCCCGACAATGCCTATGTCATGGGGTCGGTTGTCTTTCAAGATCAAGAATTAACCACGATGAGAGATAAGGAATTCTCTGCTCTTCGAGGACAGAAGATGTCCATGGTTTTCCAAGAACCCATGACTGCCCTCGACCCCACCATGAAAGTTGGTCGACAAGCTGGAGAGCTCATCGGACTACACCAACAAACCTCCCCGAAAGCAACCAGGACGAGGGTTGAAGAAATATTTGATCAAGTGGGTTTGAGCCATGCCTCTCGAATAGCTGAAGCCTATCCCCACGAACTGTCTGGTGGTCAGCGCCAACGAGTGGTCATTGCCATGGCTTTAGTCAATAATCCTGACCTCATCATCTGCGATGAACCCACGACAGCCTTGGATGCCACTGTTCAAGCAAAGGTTCTCACCTTGCTCGATGAGGAACTCAGCCGTGTCAATGCCGCTTGTTTGTTTATCTCCCATGACCTGGGTCTGGTCTCTCGTCTCTGCGAGGATGTGGCAGTGATCTATGCGGGGCGAATAGTGGAAACAGGACCAACCGCGAAGGTTTTCCATGACCCCCAACATCCTTACACCGCTGGTTTGGTGGCTACAGCCAACATTGATGCTGTGACCCCAGGTGAGCGACTTCCTGTGATCGAAGACTTCTTTGATCCTTCCCAGGAGGTACGGTCATGACTGCTTTTCTGCTTGATCACGTCAACAAGGTTTTCGGGGGGCGTCGACGAGAGGTGAATGCCTTGAGTGACTTGAGCCTCACAGTTGCCCAGAATCAGCGCTGGGGGATCGTGGGGGAATCTGGTTCTGGGAAAACCACCCTGCTGAAGATTCTTGCTGGTTTGATGCCTCCCACATCGGGCAGGGTCCAGTTCCTTGATAGAGACCTCGATCTGAACAATAGGGCCACCATGGCTTCTTTGCGCTCCAGTGTGCAAATGATCTTTCAAGACCCTCGATCATCGTTAAACCCCCGAATGAAGATTTCGGACATTATCAGTGAACCCTTGAGATCCCCTCTGCTCAAAGGCAGAACCGACGTACCAACCGATATGCGCGCTCGGGTGGATGAGGTTCTGAGTGAAGTGGGTCTGCCCCTGGATTCTGCTGACCGCTACCCGCATGAGTTTTCTGGGGGTCAGCGCCAAAGAATAGCTCTCGCTCGCGCATTAGCCCCCCGGCCCAAGATCTTGCTGGCCGACGAACCTGTGTCGGCTCTCGATGTATCTGTACGAGCACAGGTGCTCAATTTGCTGAACACGCTGGTTGACTCCTTTGAGTTAACGCTCATCATGGTGACCCACGATCTGGGTGTTGTTCGTCACACCTGTGACTATGTGGGGGTCCTCCACCAGGGCGTACTGGTGGAATCAGGGCCTGTTTCTTCTGTGATGAATGATCCGCGCCAGGGTTATACTCGTGAACTGCTCAACGCTGTTCCCCGATTGGATTCGTGAAAAGAAAGCTCACCTGGTGGGCGGAAAAATTGCCATAGGGTGCGCTCATGGAAGACAATAGTCCATCGTGAAGGCTCTCCTACTTGAAAATGTCCACCCAGCTGCACTCGACCTGCTCACCGAGCGGGGGATTGAGGTCACCTCGCTTGACGGTGCTCTGGAGGGTGAGGAACTGATCCAGGCTCTCAATGGAATCGACATTCTGGGTATACGTTCGCGTACATATGTCACCAAGGATGTCATCAATGCGTGTCCCCAGCTGAAAACCATCGGGGCTTTTTGCATTGGAACCAACCAAATCGATGTGGCCCACGCAACACAGGCAGGGATTCCTGTGTTTAATGCCCCCTTCTCGAACACTCGCTCAGTGGTAGAACTAGTCATTGGTGAGATCATTGCACTGGCTCGCCACCTCACTGATCAAAACACCAAGATGCAGGAAGGGATATGGGTGAAGTCAGCCAAGGGTGCCCATGAGGTTCGCGGGCGTACCCTCGGTATTGTGGGGTATGGGAATATCGGGTCCCAACTTTCTGTTTTGGCTGAATCCTTGGGTATGCGAGTTGTTTTCTATGACATTGCCGACAAGCTTGCGTTGGGTAATGCCGTGCGCTGTGAGACCCTCGACGAATTATTGCGAATCTCCGATGTTGTTTCACTCCACGTCGATGGGAGGAAAGAGAATACTGGTTTCTTCACTCGGGACATGATTAATGCCATGAAACCGCGGGCCTTCTTGATGAATCTGTGTCGCGGCATGGTGGTTGATATGGACGGGCTCAAAGAGGCTTTAGAGTCGGGCCACATCGCTGGAGCTGCTATCGATGTCTTCCCGCAGGAGCCGGCGAATTCTGGGGATGAATTTGTCTGTCAACTTCAGGGAATCGACAATGTCATTCTCACCCCCCACATTGGTGGGTCCACTGCTGAGGCCCAAGAGGACATTGGACAATATGTTGCCGGCAAACTCGTCGACTACAGCCTCTTTGGGGCAACCAGCATGTCAGTCAATATTCCCCAGGTCCACATGGACACATCCGGGGTGAGCCGTATCCTCCACCACCATGCCAATGTTCCGGGCGTCCTAGCCAAGGTGAACACTATTTACTCAAGTCACGGCGTCAATGTGGAAACCCAACAGTTGTCCACCCGCGGAACGGTGGGATATGCCGTCACCGACATTGATGCGCCCATGACCGATGAGTTACTCGGTGAACTGGAGAGTCTTCCTGAGACTATCCGTGTCACCCACATCTCACGTGCGTAAGAACACTTACACGGCGTGGCGGGGGATGATCAAGGAGTCTTCTCTGTCGTCGTCGTGATCCACACTGAGCATGTCGATGACCTGCTCATGGAGACGGCCATTGGTGGCCAGAGCTCCAGGGCCAACAGGGCCCGGATCGCCATCAAGTGAGGTAAATTTTCCTCCAGCCTCGCTCACTATCGGCACAAGCGCAGCCATATCGTGGAGCGCCAACTCGGGTTCACAAGCAATGTCAACAGTCCCTTCGGCTACCATCATGTAGGACCAGAAATCACCGAAAGCCCTCGTACGCTGCGCACTACGCAGAAGGTCCCCAAATTGGCGGCCTCGACCGGAATCCACCCAGCCCCCCAGCGATGAGTAGGACAGGAAACTCTGGGAGACCCACTGGGTTGAGGACACCTCAATGGGTTTGCCGGTGAGAAGGGTTTTACCTGTAAAAGCGCCACCACCAGCGTGTGCCCACCAGCGTCTGAACAAAGCAGGGGAACTCACCACGGACACCACCGGTTGGTCTTTGATCACCAGGGCAATGAGGGTGGCCCACACAGGAACCCCGCGGACATAGTTCGCGGTTCCATCGATAGGATCAATGATCCATCGCCGTGGGCCCCAACCAGTCTCACCAGTCTCCTCGCCCTGGAATCCATCTCGCGGTCGGGCCTTAGCTAAGGTGCGACGTATGGCTTCCTCAACAGCGGTGTCTGCATCGGAGACTGCCGTCGAATCGTCTTTGATGGTGATGCTCAGGTCTCCAGCACGGAAGCGGTCCATCGTGATGGAGTCTGCTGAATCAGCCAGCATGTGGGCCAGTCGAAGGTCATCGACAAGGTTATCGGTCATGGGATAAGGCTAGTGGGTGCAGTGGGTCATTGAGTCCAGAATTGAGAAAAAGTCTTGAATACCACCTACCAGGTGGTTGTTAACTCCATGCGACGGAAGGATTCCAATCGAGGTGTTGAGAGTTGGTCTTGTTGTACGGCCACATCCAGGGCACATTCGGGTTCACTGGCTCGATGGGTGCATCCACGAGGGCAGTTGGCCGAGATCTCATAGAGATCGGAAAAGGCAGCAATCACGTGGTCTGGGTCAACATGTTTCAGTCCGAAGGATCGTACTCCAGGGGTGTCGATGACCCAGCCACCAGGCGAGGGTAATTCTAAAGCAATAGCTGAGGTGGAGACATGGCGTCCTTTGCCGGTGACATCGTTGACTTCACCAGTACGCCGGTCAGCCTGGGGGATGAGAGCATTAACCAGTGTTGACTTTCCCACACCCGAATGCCCGATAAACACAGATACCTGGTCAGCGAGTTGCCTGCGCAGGGGATCCAAGTCGGCCCCGGGTTCCACCACAAGGCAGGGGATAGACAGTGGTTCGTAGGCAGCCACCAGTGATGCCGGTGATGAAAGATCAGCCTTCGTCAAAACCAGGATGGGGTGGAGCCCTGCGTCAAACCCGGCCACCAGTATTCTGTCGATCATGCCCATCCGTGGTTCAGGATCAGCGAGTGCAGTCACGATCACCAGTTGGTCCGCATTGGCGACGATGGGGCGCTCATAGGGATCATCGTCGTCGGCAGTGCGCCTGAGAACAGTACGTCGAGGTTCAACCTCAGCAATCCGGGCCAAACTACCTGGCGTACCTGAAATATCTGAATCAAGGCGAACAAGATCACCAACAATCACCGATTTGCGCCCCAGGGCTCGCGCTTTGGCCGCGGTGACCTCTCGGTGATCAACCAGACATCGATAGCGCCCCCGATCTATGGTCACCACACGTCCCACAGGAAGGGAACTATAGTCGGGACGGTCCTTGGTTCTGGGGCGGGTACGCTTTGGTGGACGACCGAAACCCGTGTGGTCATCATCAAAGAGGGACTGACTCATTGAACCATCTCCTGCCAGGTGGCCGCAAAGTCGGGCATGGTTTTCGATGTGCAGGTGACGTCATCGAGGCGAATATCAGGGACTCTCAGACCAATCAGTGCCCCGAAATGTGCCATGCGATGGTCAGCGTAACTGCGGATTTTCCCTCCCTTGAGCTGTGCTGGTGTGATGATCAGTCCATCTTCGGTGGGTGTGCAGACCCCGGAGAGTCTGGCAATTTCTGTGCTGAGCCCAGCCAAACGATCAGTTTCATGTCCACGGATATGCCCCACTCCTCGAATACGGGTTTCTGAGTTAGCCAAGGTGGCTAGTGCAGCGACCACCGGCGTGAGTTCACTGCAGGTGTTCAGATTAATATCGATGCCATGAATTTCACCGACACCACACACTTGCGCATACCCATCTTCCACATTCACCTGGGCACCGAAGCGAGCCAGAATATCTAAAAACTGTGCGCCTGCTTGGGTAGTGTGGCTGGGCCAGCGCGGGATGCGAACCACACCCTGGGTGATCACCGCTGCAGCAAGAAAGACCGCTGCCGTAGTCAAGTCAGGTTCAATAGTCTCGTCACAGCCACCGATCGAGGTGGCAGGGACCTCCCAGGTGAGGGTGTTGCTCTTGCGCGCCCAGGTGACATCCACCCCATGGCGAGACAGACTCTCCATCGTCATCTCGATGTGAGGCAGTGATGGCAGGGAGTCGCCTTGGTGGGTCAGGCGCAAACCTTGAGGAAACTGTGCACCACTGAGCAGCAGAGCTGAGACGAATTGAGAGGATGACGAGGAGTCGATGAGAACATCTCGTGAGGTGATCGGACCGCACACACTGAATGGTAGCGCCGATCCTTCCACCTGAGCCCCCAGCTGACTCATAGCGTTCAGGAGGGGTGCCACAGGTCGGTGACGTGCCTGATCGTCACCAGTGAACATCACCTTCTGGGCCCCCAGGGCGGCCACAGGGGGGAGAAACCTCATCACCGTACCAGCCAATCCACACTGAATGACTATCTCTGGTGACTGACGATCGGATGCGATGGGGGAAATGGTCCACACCTGCGGGTTGTGGTCGTCGATGATTGCACCGAGGGCTGACAAACCCTCGATCATCAAAGAACTATCGCGTGCACGTAATCCTCCACGGATAGTTGATGGTGTGTCCCCCAGAGCAGCCAGAACGAGGGCTCGTGCAGTCGCCGACTTCGATCCGGGGACATCAATGGTGGCCTGGATGGGATGGGTAGCTTGGGGGGCAACCCACGAACTCATGAAAGACCTATCGGGTTGAAGATGTCGCGCAGAGCCTGGGTACGACTGCGGGCGTACTTGGCGTGTTCTTTCTCCGCTGAACGTTGGAGTGCCAGGTCTTGTTTCGCTTGGGAACGTACCTGGGCTGTTGTTTGTTTGGCATAAGCCTTCATCCAGGCAGTACGCGCCTTTCCTTGGGTGTCACTGGCAGCAACAAGAACCCCTCCGAGCAGTGCCAGGTCACGCCAGGAATCCAGGTTGGGTGGAAGGCTGCGTGAAGAGGCGACAACCTTAGGTGCATAGGTGCAAGCCAAGATTGCTGCACCCAGGCGCCCAAAAAGACCTGTTGCCATCATGAGAGCGGCAATGATTTGAATAAACCCATGGCTTCGAACAAAACCCTCCGTGGTTTCAGGGAGAAACCGGGTCAATTCATCAGGGAGATACTTCTCGGAAACATCGCTGACCTTGTCGACCAAGGGTGTTGCGTCATCCAACAGAGGCTCAGGATCACGTATGGCTTTCAGGCCATCAACGATAAAGAAACCAGCAAGCAAGGATCGAGAAAGGAAGCGAAATAATCTCATGGGGTCTTTTCTACCACACCTGAGAACTGCTGAAGACGAAATGCGGTAGTCTGGTCACTGGCAAGAAGGTGATATGACATCAGAAACTCGCAGTGACAAAGCGCAACGCTTTGAACGTGATGCTTTACCCTTCCTTGATCTTCTCTATGCGGGAGCCCTCAAACTCACACACAACCAAGCTGATGCTGAGGACCTCGTCCAAGAAACCTATACGAAAGCTTTCACTAGTTTTGAGCAGTTCCAGGAAGGAACAAATCTCAAGGCGTGGCTCTATAGGATTTTGACCAACACCTTCATCAACAGTTATCGCAAGGCGCAACGATCGCCAAAGATTTCTGATTCACCAGATATTGAGGATTGGCAATTGGCCAAGGCAGAAACACATGCAGTGACACCGACACCCTCAGCAGAGATGGAGGCGTTAAACAGGCTGACAGATTCCAGAATCGTAGATGCTATGAAATCACTGAAAGAAGAGTATAGATATCCTGTTTATCTTGCTGATGTGGAGGGTTTCTCCTACAAGGAGATCGCTGATATTCTTGGTATTCCTGTTGGTACGGTGATGTCACGTCTCAATCGAGGTAGGACAGGGCTTCGACGGGCTCTTCAGCAGATTGCCGACATCAAGGTGGAGACAGATGGCTGATTATTCGCAGATGTGCAGTTTTGTGATGATGAGAATCAATGCATTCCTTGATCACGAACTTGATGAAAAGGTGGCCGACCAGATGCGTGTCCATCTGTCGGAGTGTGAAGAATGTCTCAATGAAGTTGAGATTTGGACCATGATTCGCACCAAGGTCAAAGAAGCACATGCTCCTGATCCGGCCCCGGTGTCATTATTAGAGAAGGTGACAGCGCGCATCCAAGCCCTTGAGCAGGACAGTGCTTAACCACTCAGGAGTGTGGTCGCTTGCCGTGATTGGCTTTAGAGTTCTTGCGAGCCCTGCGTCTTCTTCCAGCCTTTGCCATTGTTATTCTCCTTGGATGATCATCTGCGACCCCTAAGTCTGCCATATTCACCGGCGAGGCGCACACCCATAAGTCGAGTGGGGCGCTGTGGAAGGCTAGGCTGGTGGTATGTTGAGAATCCCAGCGGACGTACGCCCCCACCTCGCGCTGGGGGAGACACAGGTTGCCTTCTTGGAGGCACTGATTGATGACTGGCATATTCTGGCTGATCTGTCTTTCTCTGACCTGGTTTTGTGGGTTCCCGGGGTGGATGACCATCAGTTCTATGCCATAGCCCAGATTCGTCCAGCGACAGGACCATCAGCTCTGGAGGAAGATATCGTGGGGGAGTCAATTTCCTATGATCCTTCTCACATGGTGACCCAGGCGTACCTCTCTCAGAAGGTTTGCGGAACCTCCGACAACAAGATTCAAGCTGGGATACCTGCCGATATTAGTGCTATCCCACTGATGGTGGAGTGCCAGTGCTGGGGGATTGTTGAAAGGCATACGAATCAGATGGGGGTACGTGCACCAGGGGAATTGGAGGATCACTATCGGGCTATCGCCGACATTGTCTTTGACATGGCTTCTCGCGGTGAATTCCCAGACCCAGGACATCGTCGTTTGCGAGGAATCAGTCCACGAGTGGGGGAGGGACTGATCTTGATCGACCCTGACTCGATCATCGAGTATGCCAGCCCGAATGCTGTCACCTCATATAGGAATCTGGGTCTCACCTCTGATTTGGTGGGCGAGAACATCATTGAGATGACCATTGGGTTGATCCAGGAAACAGGTCACCCTGTGGATGCCCATTTGGCGAGCCATTTTCGTTCCCCACACTCCGATGAGGCAGAAATCGTCGCTGGTGACGCAGTGTTGTTCATGAGGATCATTCCCTTGATCACTCAGAAGGCCAGAGTTGGAACAGTGGTGCTCTGCCGCGACACCACCGAGATTCGCGAGAAAGAACGTCAACTCGTCACCAAAGACGCCACGATCAGAGAGATCCATCACCGCGTGAAGAATAATCTTCAAACAGTGGGCGCTCTCCTACGTCTCCAATCGCGTCGAATGACCTCCCCTGAGGCCACTTTAGCTTTAGAGGAAGCCATGGCTCGGGTCCAGACCATCGCGGTGGTCCATGAGATTCTATCCCAGTCGATGCCAGGGTCAGTGGTCTTTGATGATGTGGCCGATCGTCTGTTGAAGTTGACTGCTGACCTTGCCTCCGTACGCGGACATCTGGCAACAAGGCGCGAAGGAAGCTTCGGGGAGATCTCCGCAGAAGTGGCAACCTCACTGGCTTTGGTGGTCACGGAGCTGTGCCACAACGCGGTTGAACATGGTTTGGTGGGCGAGGTGGGCAGTGTTACGGTGGTGGCTAATAGGCTCGAAGACGCATCCTTGGAGATGCTGGTCATTGATGATGGGCAGGGGCTTCCTGATGACTTTGATGTCCAAGAAACTCGAACCAGTTTGGGTCTGTCTATCGTGCAAACACTGGTCAATGATCTTCACGGGGAGTTTTCTTTGATACCCAACCCGCAGGGGCCAGGTGCACGAGCGGTGGTGAGGGTTCCGCTCTAACCCATTCTCAGCCGTGAGCGTGCAGCGCGACGTTTCATTGATCGACGCTCCTCTTCACTCAACCCGCCCCAAACTCCATGATCCTGGCCGGCTTCCAAAGCCCACGTCAGGCAGAGATCTCTGACAGAACAGGCGGCACAGACTTTCTTTGCTTCCTCTATTTGGAGCAAGGCAGGACCAGTATTACCTATGGGAAAGAACAGCTCAGGGTCCTCAGTCAAACAAGCTGCTTGATGGCGCCAGTCCATCATCCTCCTTTATTTGAGGGCAGTCAGTGCATCGCTCATGGTCAGCAACCGTACAAGAATGGCATGGGATGGAGGGTTTTTCAAGGGTTTTACGGCAATGTCACACACGTTATTAACGATTTTTGCGGTAAATTCCCCGAAAAATGTGAGTGAACTCATAGCACCCCCAGGGCGATTCGAACGCCCGCACCCGCCTCCGGAGGGCGGCGCTCTATCCACTGAGCTATGGGGGCATGGGACTATTACACTGTATCACCTCCTCGTACCAGGGGCGGTAGGGTTATCTCATGCACATTGAGAGTCCACCTGTTTCTTTCGAACCGAGGTTGGAGCCACCCGAGGATTTTTCCACCCTGGAGGAGCAGCTCTGGCCTGGGGGAACACGCAGGGATAGTCGTGGTGAACTAACCTTGGCTGGCCACCAGGTCAGTGATCTGGTTGCCCAGTATGGCACACCTCTGTATGTCATTGATGAAGCAGACTTTCGCCGTCGTGCTCGCAGTTTCACTGAGCATTTCCCTGGGTGGAGTATCCACTATGCAGGAAAATCCTTCCTCTGCCGTACGGTTGCCCGTTGGATCAACGAAGAAGGACTGTGTCTTGATGTCTGCTCCGGAAATGAATTAGCTGTCGCTTTGTCGGTGGGTTTTCCCCCTGAGCGCATCTCCTTGCATGGAAACAATAAGACCAGCGAGGAGTTACGCTATGGAGTCAAAGCAGGGGTTGGTTGTATTGTCGTGGATTCCTTTGATGAAATCGACCGGCTTCGCGTTATCTCTGATGATCTGGGGCGGCCCGTACCTGTTATGGTCAGGGTGACCACAGGAATCCATGCTGAAACCCACCAATATGTTGCCACCAGTCACGAGGATCAAAAATTTGGGTTGTCGATCCAATCAGGTCAAGCGCTGAAGGCGCTACTCATCTGCCACGATCAACCTCAGTTTGACCTTCTCGGAATCCATTCACACATTGGTTCGCAGATCCTTGAAGTCGAAGGGTTCGCTCGGGCAGCTCAGATCACCTTATCCCTGGTCTCTCAGTTCCAAGACGCCACCAATGACTCCATTCAAGAAGTCAACTTGGGTGGCGGCTTCGGCATCGCCTACGTTGGAAGTGATGAACCATGGGAAATGGAACGTCTCAGTGATGTGCTGATCAGAGATGTGGAGAAAGGGTGTCATTATTACGACATCCCAGAAACAAAGTTCGCTATTGAGCCAGGGCGGGCCATCAGCGGGCCACCCGGTGTGGCTCTCTACACTGTGGGGACTATCAAAGATGTGGACATTGGTGAGGGTTTCTCGCGCAGGTACGTCTCGGTGGATGGGGGAATGAGCGACAACATTCGTACCGCTTTGTATGACGCAGACTACACAGCCACCCTCGCCAACCGTACCTCCGTCGCCACACCCACCTTGTCACGAGTGGTGGGAATTCATTGCGAGACCGGCGACGTACTGGTCAAGGATGTGTATCTCCCTGATGACTTGGCCTTGGGAGATATCCTGGCTATTCCAGCCTCAGGAGCCTATTCACGAGCGATGGCGTCGAACTACAACTATGCACTGAAACCTGCTGTGGTTGGTGTTGTTGAAGGGGATACACAGGTGATGCTTCGCAGGGAAACCCTCGATGACCTTCTGAGGCTTGATCAGGGGGAAATTGGCGTTGGTTTCGAGGTAGAAAGAGAGGTATGACCCATGGCTATGGAGGTCCTATGTTTCGATCTGGAGGGTGTGTTTGTCCCAGAGATCTGGATTAATGTCGCCGAGGCAACAGGTATTGATGAGTTGAGATTGACCACCAGGGACATGGCAGACTATGACGAATTGATGACCCATCGGTTGACAACCCTGGACGCCCATGGTCTGGGGATCGCAGATATCCAGCAGGTGATTTCGACCATGGCCCCTTTGGACGGTGCCCAAGAGTTTCTTGGGTGGACCCATGAACACTTCCAGGTGGTCATCCTCTCCGATACGTTCTATGAATTTGCTGAACCACTGATGGCTCAGCTGGGGTTCCCCACCTTGTTCTGCCACAACTTGGAGATCGATTCTTCAGGCAGGATCGTGGACTACCATCTGCGCTTGCCCAACCAAAAAGAACAAGCAGTACGTGCCTTTCAATCCCTCAACTTTTCGGTGTTTGCCGTCGGGGACTCCTACAACGACACCCGCATGCTCCTGGCTGCTGAACAAGGATTCCTCTTCTGTCCGCCACAGAAGGTTGTCGATGAGTTTCCTCAGCTCCCTGTTGTAACCGACTATGACCAGCTCAAACAAGTCCTGATCGAGGTTTCCACCCGTGGGTGGTAGAAAAGTGTTTGGACACAGATGGTTATTGCTTGCACTCATCAAGCTACCCTTGATCACTGACTCGCCAGTGACCTGAACGCTCAGAGCCCAGGCGCTCGATTTGACCGGTCTTCTTCAGCACTTTGAGTTTCCTGGCAACGGTGTGGACACAGGTAGATACACTCTTGTGACAACAATCCACCAATAACATCGCGGTTGAACTTCTTATTTGAACCCGGGGGAAACACAGTGTCGTACTATTCGTGATAAGCTCTTGGTGGAAAGAGCGATTCGCTCTGCCGGGTGAATGATTTTAATCACTTGTCACACCCCCCAACACAATACCTCGTGGTCCCGGAAGTGTCTTTGGGTTTCCCCAGGCTTGGACTTATCGAGAATAAGGAGAGGACGTCCATGTCCGAACAGTACGAAGGCATGTTGCTTCCGCAATTACGTCAGGCTGCCACTGACCTTGGAATTGACAAGGTTGCGGGTCTGAAGAAATCAGAACTTCTGGCCAAGATACAGGAGAAAACCTCAAGTGGCTCAGGTCGTGCCGGGCGAGATCCCTCCGGAAGCGACAACGCGAGTGTCACCCAGGAGGTGGGTGCTCGCTTGACAGCCTTGGGGATGGACTCCGGGGAGTCAAGCAAGCAAGATCAGCGCTCAGACAACAATCAGCGCTCACAGGATTCCTCTCGTGACGATGATGATTCAGCCAATGCACGAAGAAACCGTCGCCGTCGAAACCGTGACCGGCAGAACCGTCGCCGTGGGGGAATGGATCGCATGGAATCTGAGCCGCAGGTGGGTGCAGATGATGTCCTAGCACCAGTCAAAGGGATCGTCGACATCATGGAAGGATACGCTTTCGTTCGTACCACGGGATATCTCTCCAGCCCTGATGATGCGTATATGCCTCTCGGGATGGTCCGCAGATATAGCTTACGTAAAGGTGATCTTGTTACCGGGTCTATCCGTCTACCAAAAGAAGGGGACCGTCGAGAAAAATTCAGCCCCTTTGTTGCTTTAGAAACTGTCAACGGCCAAGACCCAGAGACAGCAAAAAATCGCCCGGAGTTCGCCAAACTCACTCCTTTGTATCCTCAGGATCGCTTACGGTTGGAGACTGATCCCACCCAGATGATCGGGCGCATCGTGGATATGGTGGCCCCCCTCGGCAAAGGGCAGCGCGGGTTGATTGTTTCCCCGCCTAAAGCGGGCAAAACCATGATCATGCAGGCTATTGCTAACGCCATCACCGAGAACAACCCTGAGGTTCATCTCATGGTTGTGCTGGTGGATGAGCGCCCCGAAGAAGTCACCGATTTTCAGCGTACGGTCTCTGGCGAGGTCATCGCCTCCACCTTTGATCGGCCAGCAGATGATCACACCACCATCTCTGAGCTAGCTATCGAACGCGCAAAGCGCCTGGTGGAAATGGGCAAAGACGTGGTGATCCTTCTCGACGGCATCACCCGGTTGGGGCGCGCATACAACCTCGCCGCACCAGCCTCGGGCCGCATCCTGTCTGGTGGTGTGGATTCCGCTGCACTGTATCCGCCCAAGAAATTCTTTGGTGCTGCACGCAACATTGAAGATGGTGGATCCTTGACGATCCTCGCTACAGCCCTGATCGAAACAGGGTCGAAGATGGATGAGGTGATCTTTGAAGAGTTCAAGGGTACGGGGAACATGGAGCTTCGTCTTCGCCGTGACCTGGCTGATAAGAGAATCTTCCCCGCCATCGACATTGATGCTTCAGGTACGCGGCGTGAAGAGATGCTGATGAGTCGTGAAGAACTCGGCATTATTTGGAAACTTCGTCGCGCACTATCAGGAATGGAGGATCAGGCTGCTGTGGAGACCCTGCTGAAACAGATGCAGAAAACCAAGTCCAACCACGAATTCCTTCTCCAGATTTCGAGAACCACCCCCAACTGAGCATGACAAGTGCTGGTGCTTCCTGGCATAATGAGTCCTCGGTGCCGGTTCACGTACTCCCGACCCGGCATGTAACAAGGAGAAAACAATGAAATCAGGTATTCATCCTGACTATGTGGTCACACAGGTGAGTTGCACCTGTGGCAATAGTTTCACCACCTACTCAACCAAGGCTGATGGTTCCATCCATGCCGAAGTGTGCTCGAACTGCCACCCCTTCTATACAGGGAAGCAGAAGATTCTGGACACTGGTGGTCGCGTGGCACGCTTCGAACGTCGCTACAGCCAAGACAAAGCCAAATAGCTTCAGGCGGACTCCTCGGGATTGATACCCGAGACTGACCGGTACCCACAGAAAGAACGCTATGGCTGGTGCACAAGACTTCGTGACGGAGTTTCTCGACCTTGAAAACCGCCTGGCCGATCCTACCATTCACGCCGATGCCTCCTTGGCGAGACGATTAGGTCGTCGCTACGCAGAGCTCACCCCGATTGTGTCGGGATTGCGTGAAAAAGACCAATTGTCCGCCGATATTGAAGCAGCTCGCGAACTGGCCGAAGAGGACCCAGTGTTTCTTGAAGAAATCTCTGCTCTCGAACGTACGCTCGCAGCCGTAGATGAGCGTCTGGTGAAACTGCTGGCCCCCAGAGATCCTCATGACTCCCACGATGCCATCATGGAAATCAAATCAGGGGAGGGTGGTGAAGAATCTGCACTGTTCGCTAAGGATCTCTTCACCATGTACACCAAGTTCATCGACTCTCAACCCTGGTCGATGGATGTTCTGGATTCCCAGGAAACCGATCTGGGCGGGTTGAAGTCGATCACTTTTGCTGTGAAAGGAACCTCGAGTGGGGACGCACCCTATGGAGCGTTGAAATTTGAAGGCGGAGTTCATAGGGTTCAACGAGTTCCTGTCACCGAATCCCAGGGGCGTATTCACACCTCGGCTGCAGGGGTGATGGTCATGCCTGAGATGGATGACACCGAGCTGGTCATTGATCCTGCAGAACTTAAAATCGATGTTTTTCGTTCCTCAGGTCCTGGAGGCCAGGGGGTCAATACCACCGATTCTGCGGTACGAATCACCCACCTTCCCACTGGAACTGTGGTGTCCTGCCAAAATGAAAGATCCCAGCTCCAAAATAAGGAATCTGCCCTTCGGATGCTGAGAGCACGGTTGACCACCCTCGCCGAAGAGGAGGCGGCACAAAGTGCCTCACAGGCGCGTAAATCTCAGGTCCGTACGGTTGACCGATCAGAAAGAATCCGGACCTACAATTTCCCTGAGAACCGTATCGCCGACCATCGTATTGGCTATAAAGCCCACAATCTTGATGCTGTGTTGGCCGGGGATATTGGCCCACTGATGACAGCGCTTCAGGAAGCCGACCTTGCTGTCAGACTCACTGAAGCAACCCAAGGCCATTCATGACATCCCTGCGTGAGGTGTTGCGGGTGAGCGTCCAGGAGCTGAAGCAGGCAGGAATTGTTTCGCCACAAGCTCAGGGGCGTACTATCGTCTCTTTTGTCTTGGGAATCTCCCCAGGAGAGTTTCCCCTCGTCACTGCGGTCAATGATGACCAAGTCGCCAAGGTGAACCAGATCGTTCAACAACGTCTGAGTGGCACACCGCTGCAACACATCATAGGTACTGCGCCTTTTCGCCATAGTGAGGTACGAGTGGGGCCGGGAGTTTTCATTCCCCGTCCAGAAACCGAACTGTTAGCAGGGTGGGCCATCGACCACATCAAGGAAGATGACAAAGTTGTGGAACTCTGTGCAGGTTCTGGGGCACTATCATTGGCGATTCACCAGGAGGCTTCGCAATGCCAGCAATGGGCTGTGGAGAAATCTGAGGATGCATGTGTTTATCTGAGCGACAACCTTCAGGGCACACCCGTGGAATGGGTGTGTTCAGACATGGAGTTTGCGCTACCTGAGTTGAATGGCGGTGTTGATGTGCTTGTCGTTAACCCCCCCTATCTTCCCCTCCCGCCCAAGCCAGATGGTGGCGATTTCCCTTATGATGTTCTCGTTGATCCCTGGGAAGCCCTCTTTGCTGGCGATCAAGGCGAAGATCTTTTTCCTGTCGTTGCTAGGGTTGCACGTAGGTTGCTGAAACCTGGGGGAGTGTTGGGGTGCGAACATGGAGATGATCAATCCCAGATTGTTTCTGCGATCTTTTCCGACCATGGTTTCGTCCATCTCAGTAGTCACTGCGACCTCAATAATCGACCCCGCTTCATTACGGCAATGAAGCCAAACATGCAATGATGGACCCATGAGCATCGACGCCCCCCAGTCATCAGGTGATGCCACTGTGCTCAATTTTGGCGATCCCACCCTGATTCCTCGGGTAACTAGTGTGCTCGATGCCGGAGGGTGCATCGTCTTGCCCACTGACACGGTCTATGGGATCGCAACTCGCAGTAACTCTCCTGGTTCGGTGGCCACCTTGCAGAAACTCAAGGGGCGATCGGATGCTTTTCCACCCCCAATTCTTGTTGCCGAAATTGAGGACGCATGGAAACTTGTCACCATGGTGAGTGACCCGGTTCGTCGAGTTGCCGAAAAGTTCTGGCCAGGAGCATTGACACTCATCCTTCCTGCTTTGCGGTTGGATCTGTCGCTGGCATCCTCAGTGGGTACACTTGGTCTGCGAGTCCCCGACCATGAGTTACTCAGGGGCCTTCTTCGTGCCACTGGGCCTTTAGCTGTTTCCAGTGCAAACAAACATCGCCATGAGCCAGCAACCACTATTGAAGAGGCCATGAGCCAATTCGGTAATGACGTGGGACTCTATATTGATGGTGGGCCGACTACTGGGGCAAGCCCCTCCACTGTGGTGGACGCCACTGGAGACATCACTGTTCTTCGGGTGGGAAGCATTACTCGTGCACAGGTGATGGAAACCGCAGGAGAAACCCATGCGTGAGTACGGCATAGTCTTTCTCATCGGTGTTGCTGTCTGTTTTAGTCTCACACCGGCCTGTCGATCTCTAGCACTGCGCCTGGGTGCGGTTGCCAGGGTTCGTGGTCGCGATGTCCACTCATCGGCAACACCCTATTTTGGTGGTTTAGCGATGCTGGGAGGTTTGGGTGCGGCATACCTCATGGCATCCAAGATGCCCTTCCTGAGCCGTTACCCCAATGTATTGGGTGACTCGCTGTTCATCTTGGCTGCTGCTGGCGTGATGTGTGTCATCGGGCTCATCGATGATGTGATAGAGCTCAACGCAATGATGAAAATCGCTGGCCAGATGTTGGCTGCCGGAATCCTTGTTGTCGGTGGGGTGCAGATGCGGTGGATTCCCTGGAAGTCAGGCATCATTGTTCTCGATCAAGCTGCAGGAATCCTTATTTCCTTGTTGTTTATTTTCCTGTGCACCAATGCTGTCAACCTCATTGATGGGCTCGATGGTCTTGCTGCAGGGATTGTTGCCATATCTGGCAGTGCCTTCTTCATCTATGCCTATTGGTTGACGGTGGGGGAGGGGCTGGTTCGTGCAACCACCTCAGCTTTCGTCACCATCGCCATGTGCGGAATCTGTCTGGGGTATCTCCCGCACAATTTCCATCCAGCCAAAATTTTCATGGGTGACTCTGGAGCGATGCTGCTGGGATTGCTCTTCGCCGCTTCCACAATCTCTCTGACCGGTCAGATTGATCCCACCACTTTGAGTGGGGGAGGCCAAGGACTCTTCGTTGCCTACATTCCGCTGGTTCTTCCACTGGTAGCACTCGGTTTACCTTTCCTGGATATGTTCGTGGCCTATACCCGGCGTACCTGGGAGGGGGTGTGGTGGTTTGTTGCTGATAAACAACACCTCCATCACCGGCTCCTCCAGCGTGGCCATTCCCATCTTCGCGCCGTGATGATGATGTACGCCTGGACTGCCCTTCTCGCCTATTCAGCGATGTTCCTTGGCTTATTCCCGTCATGGCTGACGCTCATTATTGCCGGGGTTGCCCTGGTATCCACCCTCGTCTTTGTTCTTTTCACCGGTCGCAAAACTACTCCCGAAGATGCTTAGGAGCTGAGATGCCAGAAGAAAGAAAACCCATTCATACAGATTCCCTGTCCGTTGCCGGGTGGAAAATGGCTGCTGGTGGCGCACTTGGAGGTGCGGTGTGTGGTGGTGTCACAGCTGGGCTTCTTGCCCTGGTTGCAGGGGGATCTGCTGGAGTCAGCTGTTTAATCGGGGCAGTGGCTGTGACGGTTGCCCTGGTTGGTAGTCAAATTGTTCTCATTCTTGTCGAGAAACTCTCGCCATCGATCACCTTGCTAGTTGCTTTGGCTGTGATGGGGTTAGCAGCCTTTGGTTTGTTTGTTCTGCTCTCCTGGGCTAAAACCTCTGACCTGGTGAATATGAAGTGGGTGTTGGCGGGTGTTGCGGTCTCCAGCCTGGGATACCTCATTGGGGCCAAAGTGGCTCATTCGCGTGTGAGACTTCTGCATTTTTCTGAGCAAAAGTCCAAGGAATAGACACGATCCGCCTGAGCAGTGTCATAGTTTGGAACTAACTTGCGCAGGATGTGACTCAAGGCGCTAGGATGACACCAGAAGCCGTAGATGCCAGTGTTGTCACTCGGCTTCTCTTGGACGTGAATGTGCTCGAGGAAAGGAGCGCCGATGGGCATCAGACCCTTAGGGCTGACCCTCTTTGAAGCGCCCACCTTCGGAGTGAGTGGCTTTGATTCCTCACCTGTTTTTCCCTCACAGCAATGGCTGGATTGCCATCCTCACACGGGCGAGCTCACTGCTGAGGTCAAGCGCATCTGTGAGACCGCTCCACCGGTGTGGAGTGACATTTGGGTCACCAATCACATCCTGCAGGCCATCATTGGTGCAACCCTCGTGATTGTTTTCTGGCTCTTTGTCTCCCACAAACCGAAAGTTGTTCCCACCAAGAGGCAGTGGGTGGGGGAGTGGCTCTACAACATGATCCGCAATGGTGTTGCCCGCGACATGATCGGTGACGGTTACCAGAAGTTCGTTCCCTGGTTGGTGGCGATGTTCACCTTCATCATCGTGAATAATCTCTTCGGCAGTTTCTTCATTTTCATGTTCCCGACCTTCTCGAAAGTGGGATTCGTCTGGGGTTTTGCGATCATCACCTGGATTCTCTACAACGCGGTAGGCATCAAGAAGTGGGGAGTCCTTCAATACTTTAAGAGGATGACTGTCCCTGAAGGTGTGCCTGGTCCAATCTTGCTGATGGTGGCACCCCTAGAGTTGATCTCCAACTTCTTTATGCGACCGATCACGTTGGCTTTACGTCTGTTTGCCAACCTGTTCGCCGGTCACTTGCTGGTAATGATCTTTGTGGTGGGTGGAACATACCTTCTCACCGAAGTGAAAAACAACCTCTTCTACAATGTCGCAGGTGGGGTCACCGTACTCTTTAGTTTCGCTATCTTCGCTTTGGAGTTACTGGTCGCCTACCTGCAAGCTTATATCTTTGTCGTTCTAACAGCTCAATATGTGGCCTCGGCACAAGCCGAGACACACTAAGGAAAGGAAAATCATGACACTACTGGAGACCATGATTAACATATCAGGAAGTCTGAATACCCTTGGGTACGGCTTGGGCACCATTGGTCCCGGTATTGGCGTGGGTATGATCTTCGCCTCGGTGATCCAAGGAACAGCACGTCAGCCTGAGGCGAAAGGCTCACTGATGTCCACTGCATGGATCGGTTTTGCTGTGGTCGAGGCTCTGGCACTGTTCGGTATTGCATTCGCCTTTACGCTTAACTGATCATGAATCCCCTTGAAGGACAAGGCCCTCTCGGGCCTCTTCTCCCGTCACACTGGTCGGAGTTCATCGTCGGGTTGGTCTTGTTTGCGATCATCTACATGGTTGTGTGGAAGGTTGTGATGCCACGGTTCGAGACCATGTATACCGACAGAGCTGACGAGATCCGTGGCGGCATTGAGAGAGCCGAACAAGCCCAAGATGAGGCGGCCAAGGCGCTAGCTGTTTATAAAGAGAAACTAGCCAACGCTGACGATGAAGCAGCCAAGATTCGTGACGCTGCCAAAGCAACAGGTGCCCAAATCGAAGCTGAATCCAGGGCGAAGGCTGAAGAGGAAGCCTCTCGCATAGTGAACTCTGCACGTGTCCAAGTCGAAGCTGAAAAGAATCTGGCTATGGAGGACCTCCGTAAGGACGTCGGCTCCATGGCGACTACGTTGGCAGGCAAGATCTTGGGTGAGAATCTTGACGATAGTAGCGTGAAGAAGACTGTGGATTCTTTCATTAGCTCCCTGGGTAAGGAAACAGCGAAGAAATGACCACCCCATCCCAGCAGAGTTCGACAAATGCTCAGGTCACATCCGACCTGAACCTGATTCTGTCTACCCTCCAGGGGCATCCGGCACTGGGGCGTGCACTGACCGACCCGTCAGCACCAGTGGCTGCTCGCTCGAAGCTGATTGATCGCGCATTTGCCAAGGTTTCGCCCGCGGCGCGTACGATTCTGGGAGAAGCCTTAGCGAAGAACTGGGATTCGACGAAAACTCTGCTGAACTGGGTGGAAGCCACCGCGGTGAAATCTGCCTGGCAGTGGGCACAAACATCGAACGAATTGGATCGTTGTCTTGATGAGGTGTTCGCCTTCTCGCAGATGATATTCCACGACCACGAACTTCGATCAGCTCTCACAGATCGCCGCAGGTCCCTGGCAGATCGTCAAGGACTGGTTCGGTCATTGCTATCGAAGTCGATGGCAGAACCATCGGTGGAGATTGCTGCTGCCAGTGTCGCGGTGAGACAGGGCACTATCGATGAAGCTGTGCGAGGATTCCTCGACATCGGTGCTGGGCTCGTCGACTCCCAGATAGCCACTGTGTCAGTGGCCAAGCCTCTTGATGCCAAGCAGAAAAAGGACCTGATTTCTGCCTTGAGTACGCGCATGGGCACCAACATTATTATCCAAGAAATCGTGGATCCCTCCCTGTTGGGTGGGGTCCGCGTCGAATGTGGAGCGGAGGTCATCGATTCGACTTTGACCTCTCGCCTTGAGGCCGCTCACAGAGAATTTGCATGACAACGAAGTGAGGAAGATCAATGACTGAAGCAACCATCAAGGCAGACGAGATTCGTCAAGCCTTGGATAGTTACATCAAGGATTTCTCAGTGGCGGCCTCCGCTAGTGAAGAAATTGGTTATGTAGCGGACTCTGGTGACGGTATCGCCCACGTGGTCGGTCTACCCTCCGCCATGGCCAATGAGCTCTTAGAGTTTGCCAACGGCGTACGAGGTATTGCCATTAACTTGGATGCCCGCGAGATAGGTGTAGTCGTCCTGGGGTCCTCCGAAGGGATCGAAGAGGGTTCCGAGGTACGCCGTACCGGGGAAATCCTTTCTGTACCCGTGGGGGATGGGTATCTCGGTCGCGTCGTGGACGCTATGGGTAACCCCATCGACGGCCTCGGTCCGATTGCCTCCACTGGTAGGCGCGACCTGGAACTCCAGGCTGCTGGTGTGATGGATCGCCAATCGGTGAACGAACCGCTCCAAACTGGTATCAAAGCCATTGACGCCATGATTCCGATCGGTCGCGGCCAGCGCCAGTTGATCATCGGTGACCGCAAGACCGGTAAAACTGCCATCGTGGTGGACACCATCATCAACCAAAAAGCCAACTGGGATACCGGTGACCCGAAACAGCAGGTGCGTTGCATCTATGTGGCTGTGGGGCAGAAGGGGTCCACGGTTGCTGAGGTTCGCGAATCCCTTCGTGCAGCTGGCGCCCTGGAATACACCACGATTGTTCATGCGCCAGCTTCAGATCCGGCAGGCTTTAAATACATCGCCCCCTATGCTGGATCCGCTATTGGCCAGCATTGGATGTACGAGGGCAAGCATGTGCTCATCGTTTTCGATGACTTAACTAAGCAGGCTGAAGCCTATCGTGCCATGTCACTGCTCCTACGCCGTCCGCCAGGGCGCGAAGCGTACCCCGGCGATGTGTTCTACTTGCACTCGCGTCTGCTGGAACGCTGTGCGAAACTCTCCGATGATCTTGGTGGGGGATCGATGACCGGTTTGCCGATCATCGAAACCAAAGCCAATGACGTGTCGGCCTATATTCCGACCAACGTCATCTCGATCACCGATGGACAGATCTTCCTCCAGTCTGATCTGTTCAACGCCAACCAGCGTCCAGCTATTGACGTGGGCATCTCAGTTTCTCGTGTTGGTGGTGCCGCCCAGGTGAAAGCCATGAAGTCTGTTGCTGGTACGCTCAAGATTTCGCTGGCACAGTTCCGTGACATGCAAGCCTTTGCTATGTTCGCCTCCGACCTGGATGAAACCTCCAGACGCCAGTTGGAACGTGGCGCCAGGCTCACCGAGTTGCTTCGCCAACCACAGTTCTCTCCCTATCCGGTGGAAGAACAGGTGGTCAGCGTGTGGGCGGGACTCGGTGGTTTACTCGACATCGTGCCCGTCAACGATATCCTGCGTTTCGAGCGTGAGATGCTGGACTATCTCAGGCGTGAAACCAAGGTGCTTGACGGTATCGCTGAATCGAAACTCTTCGGTGACGATGCCCAAGACGAAGCCAAGAAGGCTATTGACTCCTTTGCACGTACCTTCCGTACCTCCGATGGATCCTTCCTGTTTGCTGACGAACTCGAAGGCACACCCATCTCACGTGAAGACGACATCGATCAAGAAAAGATCGTGACGGGGAAAGCTAGTTGACATGGTAGCCAGTCTCAGAGAGCTGCGAGAACGCAATAGGTCCGTCCAGGCGACACAGAAGATCACCCGGGCGATGGAACTCATTGCAGCCTCACGAATTACGAAAGCACAAGCGGCTGCGCGGGCAACCCTGCCGTACACCCGTGAACTGAATCGTGCAGTCTCCGCTGTGGTTGGACACGCTGATATTAAGCACCCCCTGACAACCGAGCAGGAAAACATCGGGCGAACAGCGATCCTGGTGATTACCTCGGATCGTGGGCTGGCTGGCCCGTACTCATCAAACGTGATTCGCATGGCGGAGAGACTCACCCAGACCCTGCTCGGGGAGGGGCGCGAAGTCGTCACCTATATGGCTGGTCGAAAAGGAATCGCGTACTACGAATATCGTGAGCGTCCACTGGAGGCCACCTGGGCTGGATTCTCGGACAAACCCACCTACGGCGATTCGGATGCAATCTCTGATGCCTTGATTGAGCGATTCCTTCAAGACGTGGCTGATGGCGGAGTCGATGAGATCCAGGTGGTGTATACCCGCTTCGAGTCGATGCTGGTTCAAGAGCCCCGAGTACGACGTATCCTGCCCCTCCAAGTTGTTCGTGGCGATGAAACCCATGAAGTTGGTCCGCTGTATGACTTCGAACCCGATGCGGAAACTGTTCTCAATGAACTGTTATCCCTCTATGTTCGCAACCGTATCCACTTCTACCTCATGCAAGCTGCAGCCAGTGAATTGGCGTCCAAACAGAAGGCCATGAAGTCCGCCACTGATAATGCCCAGCAACTGATCGAATCCTTGACACGCCAGACCAACCAGGCACGTCAGGCCAAGATCACCCAAGAGATTACCGAGATCGTAGGGGGCGCTTCCGCGCTCGCTGAAAAATAGGAGACCATGATGACAGACGCTAAGAAAACAACACCCGGCCTCGGGCGCGTAGTTCGCGTGATCGGACCAGTGGTGGATGTTGAATTCCCCCCTGATCAGATGCCTGACATCCTCAATGCTCTCAAGGTGAATGTCACCTCTGAGGGCACCCAGCGTGAGATCACCCTCGAAGTGGAACTCCATGTGGGTGACAACATTGTTCGCGCGATTTCGCTCAAACCCACCGATGGTATGGTTCGTGGTTCTGAGGTACGCGACACTGGTGGACCGATCTCTGTTCCCGTGGGTGACGTTGCCAAGGGGCGCGTGTGGAATGTGACCGGTGATTGCCTGTCCGAAGACATCTCGAAGGTGAAGATAGAGGAGCGCTGGCCCATCCACCGTGAACCTCCTGCCTTCGATGCTTTAGAGCCGAAAACACAGATGCTTCATACTGGTATCAAGGTTCTTGATCTGCTGACCCCGTACGTTCAAGGTGGAAAGATCGGTCTGTTCGGTGGTGCTGGTGTGGGCAAAACCGTGTTGATCCAGGAAATGATTTACCGTATTGCTCACAACTTTGGTGGAACCTCTGTGTTCGCGGGGGTAGGGGAGCGTACTCGTGAAGGAAACGACCTCATTGAGGAAATGATCGAAGCTGGGGTTATGAAAGACACCGCTTTGGTGTTCGGTCAAATGGATGAGCCACCGGGAACACGTCTTCGTGTTGCACTGTCAGCTTTGACGATGGCGGAGTATTTCCGGGACGTGCAAAACCAGGACGTGTTGTTGTTCATTGACAATATCTTCCGTTTCACTCAGGCCGGTTCTGAGGTGTCCACTTTGCTTGGGCGTATGCCGTCGGCTGTGGGTTACCAGCCGAACCTTGCTGATGAGATGGGGCAGTTGCAGGAGAGGATCACCTCCACCAGGGGCCACTCGATCACCTCGATGCAGGCGATCTATGTTCCCGCTGATGACTACACTGACCCGGCACCAGCGACCACCTTCGCCCACTTGGATGCCACCACTGAGCTGAGCCGTGATATTGCTTCGCGTGGTTTGTATCCGGCTGTGGACCCGTTGACCTCATCGAGTCGTATCCTTGACCCGCAATATATCTCCCAGGAGCATTACGACACCGCTGTGGAGGTCAAGACGATTCTTCAGCGCAACAAGGAACTCCAGGACATCATCGCCATTCTTGGTGTCGATGAACTCTCAGAAGAGGACAAGATTGTGGTGGCCAGGGCTCGTAGAATCCAGCAGTTCCTCTCCCAGAACACCTATATGGCAGAGAAATTCACCAACGTACCCGGTTCGACGGTTTCCTTGGATGAAACCATTGAAGGGTTCTCGATGATCTGCCGTGGAGAGGTCGACACCGTACCCGAGCAGGCATTCTTCAACGTCGGTGGTATGGAAGATGTGATGAAGAAGGCTGAAGAGTTGAAGCAGGAGAGCCGCTAATGGCCGAAACCTTCAAGGTTGAGATCGTCTCGGCTGACAGACTCGTCTGGGAGGGCGAGGCGGTCCAACTCACCGCGACAACCATTGAGGGGGAGGTGGGCATCCTGGCACACCATATTCCGCTCATCGGCAATCTCGCTCCCGGTCGCGCCCAGGTCACTGATTCTGAGGGTACCTTGCACACTGTTGCTGTTGATGGTGGATTCATTTCCGTGACACCCGAGATGGTCGCCATCATTTCCCCGTACGCCCAAATGGCTGATGACATCGACGCCAAGGAAGCCCAGCGCGCCCTACTCGATCTCCAGGCCAAGCGCGACGCCGGCGACAACTCCGTAGCCACCACCATGGCCTACCGTCGCGCCACCGCCCAAGTCAAAGCCGCCGAACGCCACACCAAGTAGGTTTTCCCGCCTTCCCGTGACCGTACCGCGTCTCTCTGGTGACCTTTCCCCGTCTCCCTGCACCCTCACCCCGGTCATTCTGCGCACACACCCCGGTCATTCTGCGCACTCACTCCGGTCATTCTGCGCACTCACTCCGGTCATTCTGCGCACTCACTCCGGTCATTCTGCGCGAAGTCGCAGAATCCAGACAATCGAGTTAAGCTCATCACCTGTGGCTAGGTTGTTGACTGCCCAATCTCTTCCTTCAACCCAGTGAACCAATCCAGGGTGACATCAAAGTGTTTCCCACCAGCAATCCGGTCAAAGGCAATTGAGGTGAGCTGGTCCCCGTTTTCCTCATCGTGGCCGATCACACCGGGTTTTCCTTCGAGGGCACAGTCCACAGCCATATCGGTCATGGATTTGATGAGCTTAAGATCGTACTCATTAGCAGGAGCTGATCGGGAATAGTATCCCGACTTTTGAACCATGACTTTCTCAGCACCAATCCTGTGGGAGAACTCGCGGGCAAACCATGATCCAGGATTCACCTTGTCGAGCTGTACGTGCCCGAAAGCATCGCGGGGGACTGATTCCCCTGCTTCCTCCATCTCGGTAACAATTCTCTCCACACCAGCCCCCTCCGAGAGGAAGATGTTGATGTTGCCCACCTTGTCCATGAGTCGGTCCAAGCGATCTGCTTCCTGATCCAAATCAAAGTCATCCTCGGGTACGTACACCGCATGGATATCCCATGTTTCTTGGCTCAACCCAATCTCCGGCAACCACTGGGAGTCCTTGACCCAGTCACGGTATTTCCGTGCAGCAGCGGCGGTGAGCCACCCACAGTGACGCCCCATGACCTCATGCACGATGAGGTGGCGGGTGGCAGAGTTGTGTTCAGCCAGAACGTTCTTGGCGAACCCTGCGGCCATTTCTGCTGCTGTATCAGCTCCGAGTGACTGTTTGATGGGAATAATGTCGTTGTCGATGGTCTTGGGCAATCCCACCACCGTGAGCGGGTATTCGTTTTTGGCGAGGAAAGCAGCCAGATCAGCTGCTGTGGTGTTGGTGTCATCCCCACCAATAGTGTGCAATACATCCACTCCATCAGTCACAAGCTGGTCAGCAGCCTTGCGGAGCGCTTCTTCACCTTCCGCAATCAACCCACGTTTGATCAGGTTCTCTGTGTTGGTGAGCTTCACCCGCGAGTTTCCAATAGGGGAGCCCCCATACTGGTGCAGCAGGTGCGCCTTCTCCCGTACTGCCGGTGTCACAGTGAGGTACGTCCCAGTCAGCAACCCCTGATACCCATGCTTGTAAGCAATAATCTCAGTAGAAGGAGAGAGGGCCGTATAGCGCTGGATCAACCCCCCCACAGCCGACGACAAACAGGGAGCAAAACCTCCAGCAGTCAGTAGCGCAACTTTCTTCACCATGTTTCCTCCAAACCTGAGGTTGTACCCCCTCATCCTAGTGCAGTACCTGACGCGGGAGAAGAGCCTCAACCCAGTGGGGGACCCACTGCCGACTTCGCGCAGAATGACGGGGTTTGGTGTGGAACGGAGATCGAATGATTGCTCTCGATTTCCCGAGTAAACAACAAGTACATTATGTCCTTTCACGGAATCCTTTCCGGCAGGGGGGCAAGAATCTGCCCGAAGATTCCGTGAAATGACATAATGTACCTTATCGGACTTGGGAACAAGCGGGGGAAATGATACTGTCTGTGTGTGTTGCTGTGAAATGGGTCAGGAAGGAGAAATGTGCCGTGATAGAATTCACGCATGACAAAATCCGAAACCCCTGAAACTCCTGAAACCACGCCAGAGGCTCCTGTGGCTCCTGAGCAACCAGTTGTGGCCCCTGCTCCTGAGCAACCTGTGATGGCTCCCACTGTGGAACCGGCAATGATGCCGCAGATGGGCTATGCCCCCGGGCAGCCGATGTACGGTATGCCACCAGGTATGCAACCTGGGATGCAGCCAGGCATGCAACCAGGTATGCCGGGAATGCCAGGGTATTATCCTCAGCCACGCCCTAATCCTTTTGCCAAGTTGTTTTCCAGTGAGCCTCATGACATGTGGATCAAAGCAGTGAAGATCATCGCTGTCGTTACTTCTGGGTTGACCTTCCTGTTGTTCCTTATCTTGGCTATCTCTAACTTCACAGATCGGTATGGCAACGCAGGCGCTGGTGTTTCTTATCTCATTAGTGCTCTGGTTTTCCCCATCATCATGATTTCTTTCACGATGATGTCTGTGGGTATGGCCGAAGATCTGCGCTATATCCGCAATAAGACCAAGGACGACTAGAAAGTCTTCCCAATCAGCGTGGTTGATCCGTGAGGATACACCACTCTGGACGCTTACCCTGGAGGGAACCTCATGGGAAAGAAACCCCGCAGAGTCGGTATCCTCACCGCGGGTGGTGATGCCCCTGGTTTGAATGCTGTCATCCGCGGGTTTGGCAAGACCATCATTAACCACTATGGCATGGAGTTGATTGGTTTCAACGACGGGATCACTGGTTTAGTGGAGAAACGGTATGTGAATCTGGATGGGAAGGCTCTATCCGGGATTCTCACCCGGGGCGGAACGATTTTGGGTACGAGCCGTGACAAGGTGAATCGTTACACTGTGGGTTCCACCACCAAGAACATGGTGCCAGTGGTCAAAGAAAACCTTGATGAGTTGGGTGTCGATGCTCTGGTGTTGCTCGGTGGTGGCGGCACAGCCAAGAACGCTAAACAGCTCATGGATGCTGGGATTAATGTCATTCTTCTTCCCAAAACGATTGACAACGATATTTGGGGTACGGACACGTCTTTTGGGTTTGCCACAGCTATGGAGGTGGCCACGGAAGCCATTGATCGCCTCCACTCCACAGCCCACTCCCATCACCGCATTATTTTGACTGAGATCATGGGTCACCGTGCTGGCTGGTTGTGTTTGGGCGCAGGCATCGCTGGTGGTGCTGACATCATTCTCCTTCCTGAAATCCCCTACAGCGTTGAATCAATAACAGCCACAATTAAGAAAAGAATCTCCCATGGGAGTACGTTCTCGGTGGTGGCTATTGCTGAAGGTGCACGTGACACCGTGGACACCGCCAATACTCAAGCTGCACTAGACCTTGTGAATTCTGCCCCTGAAGGGGATGCTCGTAGGGCTGCTAAAGCTCACTTGGCGGCTGTTGAGGATTCTCAGCGCGAGCATACGTTCAAACTTGCCCGTGAGCTTGAGGCTTCCACGGGATTGGAATCACGGGTGTCTATTCTTGGTTATATCCAACGTGGCGGTACCCCTGTGTCTGAGGATCGCCTTTTGGGCACGCGACTGGGTTCGGCCACAGCGGACCATGTTGTCCGTGGAGAATTTGGGATTCTGGTGGCTGCACGCGGACAAGGAACTGAACCTGTCCCCCTTGATGATGTTGCTGGCAAGTTGAAGCTTGTTCCCACCAATCACCATTGGATTGAAACAGCCCGCAAGATTGGTACGGGTTTGGGTGACTAGAAGTTGGTCATCTGCCCGCCAACCCCTTCAGCTGCCTCTTTAATGGCTTCTGACAAGGTGGGATGTGCGTGAACTGTTCGTGCGACTTCATCAGCAGTGAGATCCCAGGTGGTCGCCAAGGTGAGTTCTGGTAACAGTTCGGTGACTTCGGGACCAACCATGTGGGCGCCCAGAATCTCATTGTGGGTGGCATCGGCAACGATTTTGACGAACCCTGTGGCTTTCCCCAGTGCCCAGGCTTTACCGTTGGCAGCAAAAGGGAATTTGGAGACGCGTACATCCAACCCGTGAGTTTTGGCTTGGGTTTCGGTGTATCCCAGGGATGCGACCTGGGGTTCACAGTAGACAGCGCGCGGGATCATCGTATAGTCCACGGGCAGTGGTGTCTTTCCGGCGATGGATTCAGCCGCCACTGCAGCTTGTGCTTCGGCCGTATGAGCGAGCATGAGTTTTCCGGTGACGTCACCAATGGCGTACAGGCCATCAACAGTGGTTTTCATCATGTCGTCGATGACAATGGCACCTGTGTCATTCAACTCCACACCGGTGGATTCTAGGCCGTACCCTGAGGTGCGTGGCTGGAATCCTGTGGCAACCAACACCTGGTCAGCTTCGAGGGTGAACGTGGATTCACCGGAACTGACATGCACCTTGGCAGCCATCATCTCCTGGTCGATGCTCTGGACTGTGGTGGCTGTATGCACGGTGATCCCAAGTCCTTTATAGGCCTTGGCGACTTCGGCTGAGACCTCGGCATCCTCCATGGGCAAGATACGGTCCATATATTCGACAATAGTGACTTGAACCCCATAGCTGGACAGAATATAGGCGAATTCTGTGCCGATCGCTCCCCCACCACAGATGATGACAGACCTAGGAAGATTCGGCGACATGATGAGCTGTTCATAACTCATCACCCTGGGCCCGAGTGTGATTCCGGGAAGCATCTTGGGTGTTGCCCCTGTGGCGATGATGCAAGAATCGAAGGTCAGTGATTCGATGACACCGGTGTCGAAGGCAACCGAGATGTTCTTGGGGCCACGGAATTCCCCCCAGCCATTGTATTCGGTGATCTTGTTTTTCTTCATCAGGAAGTGAACACCTTTGACCATGCGGTCGGACACCGATCGGGATCGATTGAAAGCTGCCCCATAATCACATTGTGCATCCCCCATGATGCCGAAGGTTTTCTTTTCTTTGCTGAGGATTTGAGCGATTTCTGCATTGCGAAGCAGTGATTTTGTGGGAATGCAGCCTACATTGAGGCAGACACCGCCCCACCATTGTTTCTCAATGATCGCTGTCTTCATTCCCTGTTGGGCGCAATGAATCGCAGCAACATATCCTCCTGGTCCTGCACCAAGAATGACGGCATCAAAGTGAGTCATGGGTTAACTCTATCCCCCACTACGGAAATTGTATGGAATCGTCCATTGAGGTTGAGACTTTGGTGTCGCCTGTGTCTCATCTCATGGAAGGCCCCGCCATTGCCGGACAATATATCGTATGTGAGATATGCTAGGACCATGGTGACATCAGCGCAGGAAATTGGCCAACTCGTCCGTGAAGCTCGTCTAGCGAAGGCGATGACCCAAGTCGAGTTAGCTCAGTTGCTCAATACTTCCCAAAGTGCCATTGGCAGGATCGAAGCAGGAAACCAAAACCTCTCCTTGGAGATGGTCAACCGAATCTCTGCCGTACTAGACAAGCAGCTCATCTCCCCTGGAAGTGGCACAGTTAGTCTTTCAATTGAGGGTGGGCGTCGTCTCCACGGCAGTATTGAGACCAGGTCATCGAAGAATGCCGCTGTTTCCACCCTGTGTGCCTCCCTGCTCAACCGTGGGCGTACGACCCTGCGTGGTATCGCCCGAATTGAGGAAGTCAACCGCTTAGTCGAAGTATTGTCCAGCATCGGTGTGGAGTGTGAGTGGAGCGAGGACCAATCAGAGCTCACCTTGACCCCCTCCCCTGGCTTGGACCTTGGGGCTATGGATGTGGAGGCCGCACGGCGTACGCGAAGCATCCTGCTCTTCCTTGGGCCCCTGATGCATCTCTTCGGCAATTTTTCTCTTCCGTACGCTGGTGGTTGCCACTTGGGTACGAGAACAGTCGAGCCACATCTCCAGGCTTTACGCCACCTGGGATTGTCGGTGGAAGCCACTGATGGTTTCTATCACTGTGACGTCTCCCCCCTGACCACTGATCATCGTCAATTTACTTTGACAGAACGCGGGGATACAGTCACCGAGAATGCTCTCATGGCAGCAGCGGTCTCTCCTGGCGTCACGATCATGCGCAATGCTAGTTCCAACTACATGGTCCAAGATCTGTGCGCCTTCCTGCTTGCTCTAGGGGTGGAGATTGAGGGAATCGGTTCCACAACGCTGGTGATCCATGGACAGCCCGATATCAACAAAGATGTGGTTTATGACATCTCCGAGGACCCTATTGAATCCATGTCGTTGCTCACCGCCGCTTTGGCCACTGATTCGGAGTTGACGATCACCCGTATCCCCATCGAGTTCATGGAAATCGAGTTGGCCGTCTTAGAATCGATGAAGTTGAACTACGAAGCCAGTGAGGAATACACCTCACGAAATGGGCTGACCCGCCTAGTGGATCTCACGGTGAAACCCTCGGAACTGATCGCACCGGTGGACAAGATTCACCCCATGCCTTTCCCAGGACTCAATATTGATAATCTTCCTTTCTTTGTGGTGATTGCTGCGATGGCGCAGGGCTCTACTACCATTTTTGATTGGGTGTACGAACACCGCATGATTCATATGATGGGCCTCAACAAGCTTGGTGTGAATCTGAGCTTGCTTGACCCACACCGTCTGATGGTGACCGGTCCCACGAGGTGGCGCGGTGGTGGGGAAATCACCTGCCCTCCTGCTCTGAGACCAGCTGTCTGTCTCTTCTTGGGAGCCTTGGGTGCGCGCGGCGAGACGGTCTTGGAGGACACCTATGTCATTGCTCGAGGGTACGAGGAGTTGCCGGAACGGCTTAATGCTTTAGGGGCGAATATCCACAGCTTCCTGAAATAACTCAACGGAGTCTTTCGACTTCGAAGTCGTGTGAGGGGTTCACAATCAGATCCTGACCTTGAACCAGAGCTAGTTCTCGTCGCCCAAGTTGGGTGGTGATTTCGAGGATCGAATAGACAATGTCGGCAGTCTTTTTCAAACTTTCACCCAGGTTGCCTGTTTCCAGAAGGTGGGCAAAGAACATCGCCGAGGTGAGGTCACCTGAGCCGGTGAAAACCTGGTTCAGCCGTGGCGTCGTCGCGAGGTAGGCTTCATCACTGGTGGCAGCCACCATCGAGATGGAATCCGCGGGTGCAGAATCACTGAGAGCCGAGGTGACCAGAACCGTACTGGGGCCTTGGGTAATTAACTCATCAACAGCCACGAGTAGTTCCTCGGTTGTGTGGGTCTCGGCACCAGTGAGAAAGTCCAACTCGTACTGGTTGGGGGTGACAATGTCTGCCTGCGGTACGACATGGTCACGCAGGAATTCAGGAATCCCTTCAGCCACATACATTCCTCGACCCTCATCACCCATGACCGGGTCGCAACAGTAGAGGGCTGAGGGATTGCGTTGCTTCGTCAATGCAGCGGCGGCAAGAATCGTTTTCCCCATCTCCTGGGAACCTTGGAAGCCGGAAAGAACACCATTCACCGATGTGAGGGCTTCGCGTTCATCAATGCCTGTGACCACATCCATCACGTCTGTTGCCGACAGGACTGGGCCCTTCCAGGAGCCATAACTCGTGGTATTCGAATAGTGCACAGTCAGTACGGGAAACGTCTCAACACCCAGGCGCATGAGGGCAAAGGCAGCCGCGGAATTTCCAACGTGCCCATAGGCGACAGAGGACTGGATCGACAAAATAGTGGTCATAGGTTCCTATTGTTCCCTGAAAAGCTCCAATAGTCACCTGGTGCTCACCTGTTGGCGCAAGTTGTGGTTTCTAGGTCATGTGCTAGAGAATGATGATGTGCCTAGTGCAATGGTATTTTTCCTTGGGAACCTTGGTGTGTGATGTACGCCGACAAGTATCCCTATTGCTCACCCACGTTTGTGGCGATGGCCCACCGAGGTGGGGCCCTGTATCCACCTAATCTGGGCAAAGAAAACACTCTGCATGCCTTTGAACAGGCCGTAGATTTGGGATACCGCTACGTTGAGACTGATGTTCAGGCCACCAGTGATGGCCAATTGGTGTGTTTCCATGATGACACCTTGGAGCGCATGACTTCTGTGTCAGGAAAAGTCAGTGATTTCACTGCCGACCAGTTGCGTGAGATCATGGTTGATCGTCAACCGATTCCCTTCTTTCATGAGGTGGTCGAAGCTTTCCCCCATGTCAAGTTCAACGTCGATCTGAAGACCGATAATGCAGTGATTCCTTTGGTACGCCTGATCTCCAGATTGGACCTTGCCGATCGTATCCTGGTGGATTCTTTCTCTCAGCGACGAATCTCACAGTTTCGATCCCTCACCTCGAATGTGCCCACAGCAATGGCGCCACCAGGTGTTGCCTGGACCACCCTTGCTCCCGGACTATCAACCCTCATCTCTTCACCTGGTGTTGCCCTACAAGTCCCAATCACATCCAAGGTCGGACCACTCACCCTCCAGGTGATTTCGCCAGAAACCATTCGCCGAGTTCACCAGATGGGAAAGGTGATCCACGCATGGACGATCGATGATCCCCATGAGATGGAATGCCTCATTGATTGGGGAATCGATGGAATCATCACCGACCGACCTGACGTACTCAAAGACGTCCTCATCCGCCGAAACCTTTGGGAGAACCAATGAACGACAACAATTCCCCTCAATCAAAACTAGCTCTAGCGAAAACCGAGAAAGTTCCCAAATGGAAGGTCATGAATTGGGCTTTGTGGGATTGGGGCAACCAGCCCTGGGCCACGGTGGTGACAACCTTTGTCTTTGCTGTCTATTTAACAACACCTGAGTTTTTCGCCGCTGACCCGAATAATAGCAATGGTCCCACCTTGGCTCTAGCTATTTCGACAGGAATCGTGGGGGCGTGTATCGCTCTGCTTGCTCCAGTTCTCGGCCAGTCGTCAGATCGATCCGGTCATCTCATCAGGAATCTCCGCATCTTCACCTGGGCTTTGGGGTTATCGGCGCTCTGCTTGTTCTTTATTGCTCCTCGACCTAGTTTCCTGATTCCTGGACTCATCGTTCTCGGTGTCGGTTCTATTATGATGGAAATCGCCAGTTCCCTGTACAACGCCAGCATTGACCAGGTGGCTACCGAAGACAATGTGGGCAAAATCTCTGGATTTGGTTGGGGCTTCGGGTATCTTGGTGGAATCGTTGTCCTGATCATTATTTTGGTATTTTTCATCCTCCCGGATGTGGGGCTCTTTGGAATCACTGACACTCCCATGAAGATTCGAGCCTCCATGGTGGTGTGCGGTATCTGGATCCTCCTCTTCACGATTCCAGCCTTGGTGACTTTGAAAGATCGACCCAACGAAGACCAGTCCCCCAAACTTGGTGTCGTGGGATCCTATCGAGCTCTCGGTCGAAGCATCGTCCATCTGTGGAGAACAGAACGCCACGTTGTGTATTTCCTTCTTGCTTCAGCTCTTTTCCGCGACGGCTTAGCTGCTGTCTTCACTTTTGGTGCAGTCATTGCTGCCCAGTCTTTTGGCTTCACCACTACTGAGATCATTATTTTCGGTGCAGCAGCGAATCTTATTGCCGGGATTGTCACCATTTTGTTCGGCCTACTTGACGACAAGATCGGCCCGAAAAAGGTCATTCTTTTGTGTCTGGCGATCCTTGCTGCTGGAGCAGTGGTGGTCTTCGTTCTTCATCAACCTGCTTACAGTGAACCACAGCAGATATGTGACAAGTTAACAGAGGTGTGTCAGGTGAATCCCGCGTACGACGAGGCATTGGTCGCCCACGGGAAAATCATTTTCTGGATCTTTGGGTTGCTCCTGTCCTGTTTGGTGGGCCCCACTCAAGCAGCATCGCGCAGTTTCCTTGCCCGAGTAATACCTGAGGGTCATTCGGGAGAAATCTTTGGGCTCTACACCACCACAGGTCGGGCAGTGTCCTTCATTGCTCCGATTCTCTTCGGCTTATTTGTATGGTTCGGGGCTCAAGTGACAGGGTTGGCCTCCACACAGCATTGGGGACTCCTAGCGATCTCGGTCATTCTGACTGCCGGTTTCCTGGTTCTTCTTCCAGTACGCCAACCCAGTGGACCAACTCATTTCTCTGCGGAGCAATAACGGGAATACGTGGGGCTTTTCGAGCGTTGATAGTGATGAACATCAACGAGAGGACATCATGCCCAGCACTGCGCGTACTACGGACCTAGCCGACAGAGTATCCATGACATTTTCCTGCGAATTCGGTCATCGTTTTGAACCTGTCTTCTCGGTGGAAGCAGAAATCCCTGAAGTCTGGGAGTGTCCCCACTGTGGACGAATGGCTAGCCATGACCAGGCTCCACTGCCCTCCCCCACGTCACCCAGTCGCAAAACCCATTGGGCGATGGTCTGTGAGAGGCGTACGACCGAGGAATTGGCAGCCTCACTAAAGACACGTTTAGAGACTCTGAGAGCTGCTCACGCCTGAATGCTGACCTCGAAACCGATGTTTCAGTCCCCACCTAGTGGTCTTGATCAGGGACTCGATTCCGATCTTCAGATTCATCTTTGACTTGCCGTGCTGCCGGTTAATGAAAGTAATGGGGGTTTCTCGCACAGTCATTCCCGCCGAGATCACATTCCAGGTGAGGTCGGTTTGAATGTTGTATCCCTGTGACGACAGATGGGGAAGGATGGTGCGCAAGGTTTGAGCGTGGAAAGCATTGAAACCCCCTGTGATATCTCGACACTCAATGCCCAGCAGTAAACGAATCCACAGGCCTCCTGCCCTGCTGACGAGCTGGCGCAACCAGGGCCAATCTTTCATCTGTCCCCCAGGTATATAGCGCGAGCCCTTCACCATGTCAGCACACGAAAGCGCCTCCAGGAGCCCAGGAAGTTCCTCGGGTTGATGGGAGCCATCTGCGTCCATCTGAACCAAGACCTCATAACCGTCATCCAAACCCCACTGAAAACCAGCAACATAGGCTGTTCCCAATCCAGTCTTTTCAGTTCTGTGCAGAACATGGACATGAGGGTCTTGCTCAGCGATCGAATCGGCAATGTCACCTGTACCATCGGGGGAACTGTCATCAACGATGAGAACATCAGCCTCAGGAACACTCACGCGTAGCCGGGATGTGATTGAGGAGATGTTCTCTGCTTCGTTGAATGTGGGGATGATCACCAGGGTCGTTGACTCAGACATGGGACTCCCCAGTCTTCTTGCGACCAATGGTGAAGGCAATTCCGGCGCCGAGTAAGGGAAGGAGAACAGCTCCTAAATCGAGCCAGGTGCGATAGACCACTGCGGGTGTGACCTGGGTACGTGTAGGAACAGTAAAGACCTGAGAGTCGGAGGTTCTCAGCTCAGCGGCGTAGACCACGCGCCCATGGGTGTCGACGAGACCTGCTAAAGAATTCGTGGTTGCGATGAGTATCTCGCGGCGGGATTCCATGGCGCGTACTCGGGTGATGCGATCCTGCTGGGCCATCTGCGTACTGCCAGTGAACATGGCATTGGAGGTCTGAACGACCACCACGTGGGCTCCGGTGGTCGTTTGGTCACCGAGGATAACATCGTCGAAGGTGGAGTCATAGGCCAGCTCGAAACATATCAGAACACCGACTGCTCGTGGTGTGTTGGCCACCTCGACGTTGAGAACACCCACCGTGGTTCCAGGAACAGATTGGGCACCCACGTACTCCAAGATGGGGACCACTTTCACCAGAACGGACTTGAAGGGCACCCATTCCCCAAAAGGAACGAGATTTCGTTTGTGGTAGCTCGCCGCGACCTCCCCAGATTGGTCGTACCACAATGCTGTTGTCTGGCGCTCATCGATTCCTGGCCCATGGCTAATGGTTCCCACCAAGATAGGTGTTTGAATGATGTCCACCGCCAGGTCAATGATCTGGGCTGTTCTTGGGTAAACAAAAGGATCAGTGGCGGTGGAGTTCTCTGGCCAGACAATGAAATCTGGCGCAGGAACCTGGCCAGTGTTGACCTTAGCTGCTAGGAGTATGGTCTCAGAGAGATGATTATGATCCATGGTGTAAGCCGAACCAATAGCGGATATACCCATTCCGGGGACATTTCCTTGGACGACACCAATGGTGACCTCGCTAGAATCAGGCGCGGGGTCATAGGTCCGACCCAGCAGTCCTGCGAGACCCACGAGCAGTGCAACACCGAAACACACCGATGGAACAATGAGGTTGCGCGATACTCCCGCAGTCTTCAGTAGTGTGCTCACTGCCCAGGCAAGAAGGAAAGCCGTCGAGATGATGATCAATGAGACACCTGTGGCTGAGATCAGTGGAAAGAAACCATCCAGTGGGGTTCCCACTGTGGTGTAGGCCAGTCTCCCCCACCCGAAACCCCCGAAAGGAAAACGAGCCCCCAACCATTCACCAGCCATCCAGGTGGCCACACCGAGGAATCCCCACATAGCAGTGTTGCGCGATGCAGCAACAACCAGACCAACCAACGCGTACCAGATCGCCAACCACGCGGCAAAGACAGCCAAGACTGGTAGTCCCAGCACACTCGTCCAGCGAAAAGCTGTCATCGCGAGGGCGAATCCGAAAAGATATCCGTACACCAAACCAATCTTGGGGCGAGTTTCTTTCACCACCACAAGGAAGACCGCGATCCCTGGGACCACCAACCACCACAGATCAGTGGGGGCGAAACCCAACCCAACGCTGATTCCAGCCATCAAGCAAAGAACGGGTCTCCCCCATGATCTCACGGTCATGGCGTTCGGTGGGTCAGACGATACACTGTAGCCCCAGCGGAAAAATTCCTGGTCACCGTGGGCAGATGGGAAACACGTCCTGTGGCGGATAAAGGGACACATTCGGCAATAGTGAACCCCAATTCCGCGAAGAGTGATTCCAGGTCCTTACACGAGCCGAAGTGGATGTTGGGGCTGTCATGCCAGGCGTAGGGAAGATCCTTGGATATGGGAGCGCGACCACTCAACAAACGCAATCTGTTGCGCCAATATCCAAAGTTGGGCATGGAGACGATCGCTGTCGGTGCAATTCTGAGCATATGGGTCAGTACGCTAGCTGGGCGGTGGACGGCTTGCAGGGTACGGGAGAGGATCACCACGTCGTAGCTGTTGTCGGTGAAAGCATCCAACTCCTTGTCGATGTCCATCTTCATCACAGGTACACCCTTGCTCACTGCACTGAGCAAGGATTCCGGGTCCATTTCTACCCCTTGGATTCGGCAGGACTTATCAGTGGCAAGACGATGAAGCAGGGTCCCATGGCCACAACCAAGATCCAGGACACGCGCTGAGGGAGAAACCCAGGAGGAGATGAGAGAGAAATCAACGCGAAGAGTCATGAGCCACCTCCAAGCGATAGTCCAAGAAATTCCCCACGAGTTCCAGATAGTCAGGAATCTCCAGCAGGAAGGAATCATGGCCGACCCCTGCTTCGATCTCCTGATAGGTCACTGGCACCCCGGCCCTCTCCAAGCGGGTGGCTATTCTCTTGGATTGGCGTGATGAGAAACGCCAATCCGAGGAGAAGGAGCACACCAGTGTAGGAACAGGATGATCACTCAGCAACTCGCAGGCACCATCGTGAGCGAAAGGATCGAAATAGTCCATGACACGGCTCAGATAGAGATAACTGAGCGCATCGAATCGATCCAGGAAGGTCTCCCCCTGATATTGAAGATAACTTTCCACAGCAAAATCAACACCGAGATCCCCCGAGAGGTCAGTGTTTTGTGGTGAACGGCCAAATTTGTCCCACAGCGCACCCTCAGATGTGTAAGTGATGTGAGCCATCATGCGGGCAATGGATAGCCCTGTGTCTGGGGAGGTGCCCTCGTCAACATACTGGCCTCCAGAGAACCCATCATCTCTCATGATGGCTTCTCGCGCTACAGCGGAGAAGGCAATGTTTTGCGCTGTGAGACGTGATGAAGCCGCGATGATGATGGCCGAAGCCATATCCTGTGGCGCATCGAGGGCCCACTGAAGAACCTGCATCCCACCGAGTGAACCACCGATGGTGGCTAGCAGGGTGTCGATACCAAGGTGGCTCACCAAGCCGCGGTGCACACTAACAAAGTCGCGCATGTCCAAAGCAGGAAAACCCAACCCGTAGGATTTCCCCGTCGCAGGGTTAATGGAACTGGGTCCTGTGGTTCCCTGACATCCACCCAAGAGATTGGGGCAGATCACATAAAACCGGTCGGTATCAATAGGTTTTCCTGGTCCAATCAGTGAATCCCACCAGCCAGGTTTCTTCTCCCCATCACGTTGACCAGCCGCATGGGCATCACCGGTCAGTGCATGGCAGACGAAAACTGCATTGGTTTTGTTCTCATTGAGGGTTCCGTACGTCTCGTAGCGTACTGTCACCTCGGTGAGCTGACCACCCTTGGCGAAGGATAGTGGATGATCTTTGGTGAACAACTGGACATCTGCCGTCACCGTATTCAGTGGGTCAGAAGCCATGTCGAATCAAGCCTAGTCGTTGGTGGAAAAGCCGAGAGAAACCCCCTGCGACTCACCTGCGATCATAACACAAGTGGAATCAGGCTTCTCTGCTCCTCAATCGACCCTCATACGGGAGTTCGTGGTTGTTTATTCGTCATGATGACGAATAAACAACCACGAACGGCATTGTTTCAGCCCTTGGATGCCACCAACTCATGTTTTGGGTGAACACATGGTGGCGGACATTCGACTTGAGCGACTGTGATCTGGTAACCTCGTAGGGCACAATCCTCCATAGCTCAATTGGCAGAGCAACGGACTGTTAATCCGTGTGTTCCTGGTTCGAGTCCAGGTGGGGGAGCTACATTTTCCCTAGTCAGAGCAATATTATAAACCTTAGTAAACCTTAGTAAAGGTCTATAGTATGGCTCCCAAATGGCTCCTATGGCTCCCATAATGGCTCCCATTTTGGTACTCTAGGGACGTGGTCAAGGCATCAAAAACCAGGGCAAAAGGAGACGGGGCGCTCTACCAAACCGCTGAAGGTAGGTGGATTGGGTCCGTTGATCTCGGAGTACGAGACGGAAAACGAATCAGGAAAAAGGTCAGCGCATGTGTCCCTGGTCAAGAAAGCCACCGACTCACTGACTGAGAACCCCAGACCACATGGAGTGAAAAAACTCTCAGGCAGAGACCAATACAGGATCAGCGTCAAGGACTATCGCATTATCTACACCATTCAAGACAATATTCTTCTCGTCCGGGTTATTGCTGTCGGGCACAGAAGCAAGATATATAGGAGTAAGAAATGAGCGCACTCATGCCCACTATCATCCCGATCAGTGAAGCGAAACCACGTTTGGCTGAACTAATCGACAAATCAGACACCGAAGATATTGTGGTGACCCGTCGCGGTCATGCGGCTGCTGTGATCGTGTCAGTGGATCGATATAGTGATCTTCTCGACCGTATCGAAGATGCTGAGGATTCCCTCGCTATTTACCAGGCTGAAGGTGAAGAGACCATACCAGCAGAAGAAGTGTATGCGAAGCTCGGAATCTGACTATTTCCAGCGTCCGAAACCCGTGATTCTCACTGCCCGGGTTTCTATGCCAGCGTTCGGTCTAAATACTCTGACATTCCCTGCGTTAGTGACCGTCTGCCCCTGTGTGCCTGTCCAATAAACCTGAGCCGCACACGCGGGAGCCCACGAGTAAAGATCAGTAAATGGTTTCGTCCATTCCCCCATTGCATGATTTGAGTAATAGATACTGTTCGTCCAGAGGGTTCCACCGAGCGCTGTAGTTAATGTCTTCCATCCGATCATGAACCCGTCAGGGAAGCAAGGATTTCCTGCGAATAGTCATCCTCTAAGGTCTCAAACCTTAGAACCCCCACAAACACAACATCTGACTAGCGAGAACACCCCAAACCAGACACACATTTTGTCCTATACCCCCCTTTTCCTAACCCATCAGCATGGGGAATTGACAACAAGGTCCCGACCTGTGAGACTTCAGTAAGTAGCTGCTTATAAGTGGCTAAACCGATTATGGGCTATCTGCCCCACCATCGAGTTGCCAGCGAATCCGTGTGTTCCTGGTTCGAGTCCAGGTGGGGGAGCTGAGATTCATCACACGGAAATTCTGGTATATTTTCTGTGGTCTAGCACAATAAAGGAGTACGTGTGTCGCAGCGTTATGCCCTCGGATTGGATGTGGGGTCTACCACTCTCAAAGCTGTACTCATCGACAATGACACCATCATCCATCAGGAATACCGTCGCCACAATGCTGATGTCCAAGCTGAATTGGTGAAACTCGTTCGAGAATTGGCCACGGAATTTCCCGAAATTGAGGTTGCGGTGGCGATCACAGGCTCGGGAGGCCTTGGAATAGCCCAGGCACTTGAAGTCGAGTTCATTCAAGAGGTCATCGCTGGCACCCACGCGGTGCAGAAGTTCTATCCCCACGCAGATGTGGCGATCGAATTGGGTGGTGAGGATGCCAAGATCACCTATTTCAAACCTGTTCCTGAGCAGCGCATGAATGGGACCTGTGCTGGTGGTACAGGGGCTTTCATCGATCAGATGGCCACACTCCTACAGACTGATGCTGCTGGACTCAATGACCTTGCGGCTGGTCATCTTCACCTCTACCCTATTGCTTCGCGTTGTGGTGTGTTCGCTAAAACCGATCTGCAACCACTCATCAACGAAGGTGCGCGCCACGAGGATTTGGCAGCATCGATCTTCCAGGCGGTAGCTACCCAGACGATCTCTGGGTTAGCTCAGGGTCGTCCAGTACGAGGAAGAGTCATCTTCTTGGGTGGGCCACTACATTTTCTTCCCGAACTTCGACATGCTTTCGAGCGTGCTTTAGAAGGCGAGGCAACCGAATGCTTGACACCACAATCAGCCCAACTCTTTGTTGCCTTGGGAGCTGCTCACCAAGCTTCCGCCACCGTCCTAACCCTGGATGAGCTGAGCCACAGACTCTCCGAGCGTAGCCATCTTGTTCCCATTTCTGGACGTATGGCTCCCCTGTTTGCTACGCCCGAGGATCGTGCAACCTTCCTTGCTCGCCATGGCAGTGAAACCATCCCCCACAAGGACATTTCCGAAGCAACAGGGGCCTGTTACCTGGGTATTGATGCGGGTTCCACCACGATCAAAGCAGTGTTGATTGACGAAGACGACACTCTCCTGTGGTCCTACTACGCTGGCAACCAAGGGGATCCTGTTTCTGCGGCTATTCAGATCGCCACCGACGTACGCCAGGCACTGCCGCGCAACGCCATTATCGCTCAGACCTGTGTCACTGGATATGGGGAAGGACTGATTAAAGCAGCCTTGCATATTGATCATGGTGTGGTGGAAACCATTGCCCACTTCCGCGCAGCCGACAAGATCGTTCCAGGAGTAACCTCGGTTATTGACATCGGTGGACAGGACATGAAATATCTCTCGATTCACGATGGTGCTATTGATTCGATCGCTGTGAATGAAGCATGCTCGTCTGGTTGTGGGTCCTTCCTCCAAACCTTTGCCGAGTCTCTGGGGCTCACCACTGAAGAATTCACCCAGGCAGCCTGTGAAGGTGAATCTCCGGTTGACCTCGGGAGTCGTTGCACGGTGTTTATGAACTCTTCGGTCAAACAAGCACAAAAAGAGGGAGCAACAGTTGGGGATATTGCTGCAGGACTGAGTTATGCCGTCATTCGTAATGCCCTCTACAAGGTCATCAAACTGCGCGATTCTTCTCAGCTCGGTGACAAGGTGGTTGTTCAAGGTGGCACCTTCCTCAATGATGCCGTCCTGCGTGCATTCGAGTTGTTGACCGGACATGAGGTCGTACGCCCCAATATCGCTGGACTCATGGGTGCTTATGGGGCTGCTTTGACTGCGAAACAAGAATTCACTCCTGGGGTTCCCACCCAGATGCTGTCGGTAGCTTCGCTGAAGAGGGTCAACCTGGAGACAGAAACCACCAACTGTGGGCTGTGTCACAACAATTGCCAGTGCACGATTTCCACTTTTGGCAACGGGGAACGCCACATTTCGGGGAACCGCTGCGAACGGGCCGCTGATCCGTCGAAAGACAAATCCGAGTTGCCAAATCTCTTCGATTACACCTACAAGCGCCTTTTTGGTTATCGTCGTTTGACTGAGAAGGAAGCAACTCGTGGCGACATTGGAATACCGCGCGCTCTCAACATGTACGAGAACTATCCGCTGTGGTTCACGATCTTGTCTCACCTGAAATTCCGTGTGGTGATCTCCGGGCGAAGCTCACATGAACTCTTCGAATTGGGGATGCACTCTATTGCCTCAGAGAATGTGTGTTATCCCGCCAAACTAGTCCACGGCCATGTGGAATCTTTGTTAGATCGTGGGGTGACAACGATCTTCTATCCGAGTGTGAACTATGAGCAGGAACTCATCGAAGGTTCGGATAAGAACTACAACTGTCCAGTGGTTGCTTCGTATCCACAGGTCATCCAAAATAATCTGGAGAAGATACGCAGACCTGGGGTGCGCCTGATCAACCCTTACCTGAATCTCGCCAACCGCGACCATCTTGCTCATCGGTTGGTGGAGATCTTTGCCGACGATGGTGTCACTTTGGTGGAAGCCCAAGAAGCGGTGGCCGCTGGATACGCTGAGGATGAGGCTTTCCGCTGCGACATTCAGCGGGCAGGCCAAGAAGCCAGGGAGTATTGCGCGCGGAATAACGTACGAGGAATCGTTCTCGCTGGTCGGCCGTACCATATTGATCCTGAGGTCCACCATGGGATACCCGAGTTGGTGACCAGCCTCGGTATGGCTGTGTTGACAGAGAATTCTGTTCTCGGCGCCCAAGAGCTCGAAAGACCCCTGCGCGTACGAGACCAATGGTCCTATCATTCCCGGTTGTATGAAGCAGCCAGTGTGGTGGCTGGGGATGAGAACCTGGAGCTCGTGCAGTTGAACTCTTTTGGGTGCGGGTTGGATGCGATCACCTCCGAGCAGGTCTCAGAGATTCTGGAAGCGAAGAACAAGGTCTATACCTTGCTGAAAATAGATGAGGTTTCCAGCCTGGGGGCTGCGAGGATTCGCTTGCGTTCCCTGGCAGCAGCAGTCAACCAGCGCCGCACTTTGGACCGCAAACCGAGAAGTCACGCCCTCGTGAGGGTTCCTTTCACCAAAGAGATGAAAAAGAATCACACGATTTTGGCTCCCCAAATGGCTCCCATTCATTTCCGCTTGGTGGTTCCCATCATCGAATCAGCTGGTTTCAAGGTGAAATTCCTGGAACATGCCTCACCGCAGGATGTGGAAAGAGGACTGAAGACAGTCAACAATGATGCCTGCTACCCCGCCATCATGGTCATCGGGCAACTCGTGGAGGCCCTTCACAGTGAGGATGTTGATCCAGAGAACACCTCGGTCCTCATCACCCAAACTGGTGGAATGTGCCGGGCCACCAACTACACTGCCCTGCTGCGCAAGGCACTGCGCGATGCTGGTTATCCCCAGATTCCGGTGATCGCTATCTCCACCTCAGGGATCGAATCTAATCCGGGTTTCAAGATCACTCTGCCTTTGGCCCACAAGGTCATGAGGGCTTTGGCTTTAGGTGATTTGCTTCAAGACCTTTTGTTGAGGGTACGCCCGTACGCGCTGGTCGAGGGTAGTGCGACCGAGCTCTACCATCGCTGGGACACCATCTTGAGCGAATGGATTGCTACTGGCCACTCCCCCACCCTAGGGCGACGAATGACCTATCCTCAGATCGTCCACGCGCTGGTGGAAGAGTTTGATGCTTTGACCTTAAATAAAGCACCTCGTCGTCCACGTGTGGGTGTGGTCGGCGAGATTCTGGTCAAATTCCAGCCCGATGCGAACAATCATGTGATTGATGTCATCGAATCCGAGGGATGCGAGGCTGCCCTGCCGGGTCTCATGGAATTCATGCTCACTGGTTTACACACCGCGGATTGGAACTGGGAAAACTTCGGTATTGGTGGCAAGTGGAGACGGTTGAAGGGAATCCTTCGGTGGTGGATGGAGAGATACCGCACCCCCGTACGTCAAGCACTTCAGAAAGTAAATGCTCGCTACGATGAGCCCAAGTTCACTGTTCCCGGATCGATGGCGGAACTCGCAGCACGTGCCCAAGAGGTGACTAGTTTGGGCAATCAAGCTGGTGAGGGTTGGCTTCTCACCGGTGAAATCGTGGAGTTGATCCATCATGGCGTCCCCAATGTGATCTGTGTGCAACCTTTCGCCTGCCTTCCCAACCATGTCACGGGTAAGGGAATGTTCAAGGAGATTCGCCGCCAGCATCCCCGCGCAAACCTGGTCACTATTGATTACGATCCTGGCGCTTCTGAGGTCAATCAGCTCAATCGCATCAAATTGATGTTGACCACCGCCCACATGGGACACAACGGTGAATTGGTGGTGGTTGACGATGAACCCTCCCTGGTGACGTTCACCATCGATGAGTCATCGGTCAAAGAATCCTCACGACGCTGAGGTTAGTGCCCTCATCAGTGGGCAGGACTCAATGAGGGATTCATCGCAATCCTCCAGTAGAACCTCTATCGCCTGTTGGCGTGTCATAGCCCCAGGTGCGACCACCTTCTCTGCAGCCTGGCGTGAAGCGCGTACGACAAAAGCAGAGCGAGACACGCCCAAAAGATCAGCAGCCTCACTAATGAGATTATCGGTCTGGGCATCAAGGCGGGTTTCAAACCGACGCTGACGTAGTGGTTGAGCCATATCCCGATCGTACGGTGAATGTACGTGCTCAAGCAAACCCACATGATCCGGTGCCCCTGACAAATGGGGCATTTTGTCCACTCCCATCCCCCGTCATTCCGTGCGAAGTCACGGAATCCAGACTCCACAGTTGTTCCTTGGTCATTCCGTGCGAAGTCATGGAATCCAGACTCCACAGTTGTTCCTTGGTCATTCCGTGCGAAGTCACGGAATCCAGACTCCACAGTTGTTTAAATGTGATGTCTGGACCCTGCGACTACGCGCAGGGTGACGGGGGGAGAACCCAGGGTGACGGGGGGAGAACCCAGGGTGACGGGGGGAGAAAACAGACGAGACGGTGACGGTGAGAAAACAGACGAGACGGTGACGGTGAGAAAACAGACGAGACGGTGACGGTACAGAAACAAGTGGGGGTCAGTAGCTCATTTGCATGGCTGTGCGTACCTCGGTGAGGGTTTGTTCTGCTATGTCGTTGGCGCGGGTGTTTCCTGCGCGGATGATCGATTCCAGGTAGCCCTGGTCCTTCATCACAGTTTCTCGGCGGTCGCGGTGTTCGCGCAACTGCTCGTTGAGAGCCTCGGTGACAAGTGCCTTGAGTTGTCCTGCTCCCCCATCACCAATCTCTTCGGCGATTGATTGCGGGTCGCGGTCGAGACACAATCCTGCAATATCCAACAGATTCGATACCTCGACACGATTGACCGGATCATAGGTGATGGTGCGATCAGAGTCAGTGACAGCCTTCTTCAAAGCTTTTGCTGTTTCGTCAGCGGTCATTCGTAATTCGATGACATTACCCTTAGATTTGGACATCTTGGTTCCATCGGTTCCCAAGATGAGGGTTCCGCTGGTGAGCAGGGCATCAGCTTGAGGGAAAACTGGCTGGTCACCGTGAGCGCGCCCATAGCGCTCGTCAAAACGACGCGCGATAACCCGACACATTTCGATGTGAGGGATCTGATCCTTCCCCACAGGAACAAGATTGGCCTTGCAGAAGAGAATATCGGCTGCCTGGTGAACAGGATAGGTCAACATCAACCCGGACATGGGCATCTGTGAATCAGCAAGCTCAGCTTTGACAGTGGGGTTCCTCTTCAACTCAGCTTCAGTGACAAGCGATAAAAACGGAAGCATCAATTGGTTGAGGGCAGGAACTGCTGAGTGAAGGAAGATCATCGATTTGTCAGGATCAATTCCTGCAGCCAGATAGTCTGCCACTAGCGAATAAACCCGTTCCTTGATGGGTCCCACACCTTCACGATCGGTGATGACCTGATAGTCAGCGATCAACACGATGGTATCCACACCCATATTTTGGAGGCGTACGCGATTGGTCAGCGAGCCGAAATAGTGACCAATGTGCAGGTGACCGGTGGGGCGATCCCCAGTTAACACTCGATAGTCGGAGGGATTCTTGTCCAGTTCAGCATTGATTTCTTGACTTCGAGCGACCGTACGCTCCAAGGAGGAGGATTCTGCATGTGGTGTCTGGGTCATGGGCGACCGCCTCTTTCTTCAATGGTGGATTTCAAACGCTCGTAGATGTCGTACGGTGTGGTGTTGACACCCAGAGGATTACGAGTCTTTCCTAAGCCGTGATAGTCACTGGAACCAGTGATGATGAGACCCAGGTCTTCCGCTAAACCACGTAGCACCATTCTCGCTTGATCGTCATGATCCACATGGTCGACTTCGATGCCATCGAGATGGTAGTCACCCACCAGTTTCTCAATCTCCGTAGCGTCAAGAACCTCTTGGCTACCTCTCCCCCATGGATGAGCAAGAACAGCAACCCCACGAGCCTGGTGAATGAGTTCTATTGCTTCATTCAAGCAAGGAGTGTAGCGAGAGATATATGCGGGACCCTCTTCACTGAGATAGGTGGCGAAGGCTTCCTCCCGGCTAGCTACATATCCCCTGGCCACCATGGCATCAGCCACGTGGGGTCGTCCGGACACCGACGCAACCGACGACTGCGCTTCCACCTCTTCAACAGTGAGCTCCAACCCTAAACCATTGAGAACCTCCACCATCTTGGGCACCCTCGATTCGCGTGCTTCAGTGAGGTCGCGAAGCAAGGTGATGATATGTTCGCTGGTCGGATCACAACCGTAGGCCAACAAATGAATCGATGTGCTACCGGCCCCAGTGGTGTGATGGGTGGACAATTCCATTCCCCGCAGAACCTCGATACCTGCCTTGGCGCCTAGTTCTTGTGCGAGATCCACCCCATCCATGGTGTCGTGATCTGAGATGCTCAGGATTTCGATTCCCGCTTGACCTGCTTTCCCGACTAGTTCCTCGATAGTGTCCGTACCATCAGACACCGATGAATGTGTGTGCAGATCAATCATTGTTACAACTACCTCCACTAGCCATTATCCCCCCTGTCCCTGACAGTGGGCAAAACCGCGCCAGCAACGGATTCTTTTTGTAGCGTAGTTCCATGGTCGGAACAACACTCACTTTCCTGGGTGGTGCACTCAGTGTTACTGGCTCAAAGTTCCTTCTCGAAACAGATCAACAAAGAATCCTCATCGATTGTGGTCTCTTCCAGGGGGAAAAGAAACTTCGCCTTCTCAACTGGGAACCCTTGCACGTTGATCCTGCCTCCATTGACTGTGTTCTTCTGACCCACGCCCACCTCGATCACTGCGGTTATCTTCCGCGTTTGGTACGCGACGGCTTCGCAGGGCCCATCTGGGCTACGGATGGAACGATAGCACTAGCAGAGATTGTTTTGCGTGACTCGGCCCACATTCAAGAATCAGACGCTCGCGATGCAGCTCAGGGGGGATATTCGCGTCACGACTCCCCACAGCCGCTGTACACCACTGCTGATGCTGAGACAGCAATTTCCCTGTTGAAGTTCATCGACTTTGACACCGATCTTGAACTCCCTGGTGGTGTGATCGCCCGTTTCACTCGTGCCGCCCATATTCTCGGATCAGCGTCCATCCATGTCACCACACCCACTGGCGATGTTCTGTTCTCCGGCGATCTGGGACGGCGTGATCATCCTGTCCTGCGCCCGCGTGAAACCCCCCCATCAGCATCCGTGGTTCTCATCGAATCCACCTATGGGGATCGTGAACACCGTGAATGGGAGGATTGTCCTCATGAAGAGTTAGCTGATGCTATCCGCCGTACGATTTCTCGTGGTGGTCGGGTTCTCATTCCCTCGTTTGCTGTGGATCGTACTGAAATCCTGCTCAAAACCTTGGCGGAAATGAAAGAAGAAGACCGGATTCCCGACGTGCCGATTTTTGTCGATTCGCCCATGGGTGTCCAAGCTCTTCGTGTTTATCAATCCGAGGAGCAAAGAGATGAACTGCTCACCGACCTTCAGGGACGTGATTTCACCCACCTTGGTGATGTCCATGAGGTCCTCACCCTTGATGAGTCTGTGAAACTCCAGTCCTCCACCGAACCTGCGATCATCATTTCTTCTTCTGGCATGGCCACAGCCGGTCGCGTTGTTCATCATCTGGAGCGCATTCTTCCCAGTGGTCTCAACACGATTGTTTTCACCGGTTACCAAGCCAAGGGTACGCGTGGTCATTCCCTGATTACCGGGGCCAAACACATCAAGATGTTTGGATCTCAGGTTCCTGTTCGTGCTGAAGTCCTACTCGATGATGGTTTCTCTGTTCACGCAGACGGATCTGACCTGATTGATTGGCTGGCAGACCTATCGCCGAAACCTCAATCTGTGTACTGTGTGCATGGCGAAGCAGGAGCTGAGGTTCTTGCTGAAAGAATCCGAACAGAATTGAATATTGACACCTATGTTCCCGCTTTGGGAACAACAATTGAACTTCCCCACCCACTATTTTCGTCCTAAGGAGACAATCATGGCCACCCCCCATATCACTGCCGAGCAAGGCGATTTCGCCTCTGCCGTTCTCATGCCTGGAGACCCTAAACGTGCCGAACGCATGGCTGGTTCAATACTCAGCGATGCTCGCCTCGTAACCGAGGTACGCGGAATGATGGGTTTCACTGGAACCTTCAGTGGTCCTGGTGTTCACCACGGCAAACCGCTGTCGATCATGGGTTCCGGAATGGGTATGCCCTCGATAGCGATTTATGCCACCGAACTGTTCAGGGAATATGGTGTTGAGCGCATCATTCGCGTGGGTACGGCTGGTGGTATCTCACCAGTGGTTTCTGTCGGTGATGTGTTGATCGGTGTGGGTGCTCACACCACCAGTTCGATGAATGAACTGCGCATCCCGGGAACCCATTTCTCTGCTGTTGCGGACTTGAGAATGGCTGCTGCTGCACTCAGTGCTGCCGATGATTCGATGACCGTGTTCACTGGCGCGATCATCTCATCCGATCACTTCTATTTCCCTATCCCTGGGCAACTGGACGCTATGGTGGCTCATGGTGTTCTCGGTGTTGAAATGGAAGCAGCCAGCCTCTATGGTGTCGCAGCCCAAGAATCCAAGGGTGCCCTGACCGTACTCACCGTGTCTGATCACCTCACCAAGAAGGGGACAGACATGACCGCCGAGGAACGCGAGACTCGCTTCCAGGGTGCCCTGACCCTCGCTGTGGCTGCTGCCTTCGCCTAGTGATATTCTCCACCCCGTCATTCTGCGCGAAGTCGCAGAATCCATTGACCAATCCACAAGTGGTGAGACCCATGGGCCCTGCGACTTCGCGCAGGGAGACGGAGGTGGTGGAGTGTAGGGAGACGGAGGTGGTGGAGTGTAGGGAGACGGAGGTGGTGGAGTGTAGGGAGACGCGGTGGAGTGCAGGGAGACGACCGAGTGATGCACGTACTCAGACACCTAGGTGAACAGAGATGATTGCAGGTCGGTTTTCAGTAGCTCCAGGCGATTTCCGGCACGAGCACGAATCTCGCTGAGTTCCTCGAAGCTGGCTTGAGAGTCAACCGGTTCAATGACCTCCAGGTAGCATTTCACCTTGGGTTCGGTTCCTGAGGGGCGTACGACCACCTGATCATCAGCCTCGGTGAGCATGAGAATCCCATCAGTGGGGGGAATCTTTCCCCATCCCCCAGCCAGATCGATGGTTTGGGTGACCCGACTACCTGCCAGTGAATCCATGGGGTAGTCCCGCAGTTTTACCATCACCTGAGGAATCTGCGACAGGTCGTCGAAGCGTACTGAGAGTTGAGAACTGAGATAGAGTCCATTCCTGCGTGCGAGATCATCGAGTAACCACATCAAAGAATTAGATTCCTTCTTGAGTTCACTAGCCAGTCGAGCAATTTCCAGAGCAGTCGAAATCCCATCCTTGTCACGAACCAGGTCAGGGCGTACGCAATAACCGATGGCTTCCTCGTAGGCAAAGCCCAGGTTTTCTACTCGGCCCATCCACTTGAACCCTGTCAGCGTTTTGGAGTACGCATTGCCATAGTGTGTGGCGATTTTCTCCAGTTGGCGTGAACTCACCAGTGAATTGGCATAGACCCCTGAGCGCCCGCTGCGACCAAGGGATTCACCCAAGATGGCGCCCAGCTCATCGCCGTGAAGAATCCTCCAACCTTGTCTTGGATCCAGGACTGCCACAGCACATCGATCAGCATCAGGGTCACTAGCGATAATGAGGTCCGCATCAGTGGACTGGGCTAGTTCAATAGCCATATCCAGGGCGCCAGGTTCCTCAGGATTGGGGAACACCACAGTGGGGAAATCCGGATCAGGGTTTTGTTGTTCCTTCACACAGACCACATCAGTGAACCCAGCCTTATTCAGCACGCTTTGCACCGTGGGTGCACCCACACCATGCATGGCGGTATAAACAATACGCAAAGGTGCCGTGATCACTTCTCCCGCAGTGGAGATCGTCTCGATGTAGGCCTGTTGAATGTCGTCACAGGTGTCCCAGCCCTGCGCCAAAGGGATCTGGTTGGCTGGTGGCGCTAACGTAATTGCCTGAGCAATCAAAGAATCATGGGGTGCAACAATTTGGACCCCTGCTTCATGATCAGGCACCATACGCCCACCGAGATACACCTTGTACCCATTGTCGGCTGCAGGATTATGGGAGGCGGTCACCATCACTCCTGCGTCAGCCCCCAAGTGGCGTACGGCGAAGGCCAACAGCGGTGTCGGCAGGGCATCGGGTAGAAGAACCGCCTGACCACCAGCGGCCATGACCACACCGGCCGTGTCGAGAGCAAACTGGCGTGACTGGTGGCGAGCATCATTACCAATAACCACTATGGGTTGTTCACAGTTTTCCTTGAGGTAGGTGATCAAACCATGGGCAGCTTGGATGACCACAGCGCGATTCATCCGGTTGGGTCCTGCACCCATCGCCCCGCGCAACCCCGCCGTACCAAACTGGAGGCGCACGGCAAAGCGATCTTCTAGCTCAGCCAAAGCTTCAGGGTCTGACTGTGCTTGTTGAGCTAGTTGACGCAACTCATCTTGAGCAGAAAGATCAACATCAGAATCAATCCACGAGGTCACCTGTTCATGTAGCTCAGACATCATCAATCTCCTGCAGAATAGCAGCACTAGCCGACAGACCAAGACGAGTAGCACCAGCTTCCACCATGGCCAATGCATCCTCAAGAGTGCGGATTCCTCCACTGGCTTTGACTTCGAGTTCATCACCGACAGTGTCTTTCATGAGGCGTACAGCGTGGGCGCTTGCGCCTCCCGCAGAATGCATTCCCGTGGATGTTTTCACAAAGTCAGCTCCTGCAGATCGTGAGACCTGACAGGCAGCAATGATCTCCACGTCGTTTAACACAGCCGACTCAATGATGACCTTCAACACAGTCGGCGAAGGCGCTGCGTTACGTACTGCCTGAATCTCTTCTTGGACTTGGTCCCAATGGCCAGCCTTAGCCAGTCCTAGGTTGATCACCATATCGATTTCATCGGCCCCGAATTCAACGCTCTGCGCCGCCTCACGGGCCTTAGACTCAGCACTGTGAGCTCCAGAGGGGAATCCGCAGACAGTAGCCACCTTGAGCCCTTGGGCCTCCACAGGAAGCATCGAGGGGCTCACACAGACCGAATACACCCCCAGTTCCACCCCTTGGGTGATGAGAGCCTCAACATCTCGAAAAGTTGCCTCCGGTTTGAGCAAGGTATGGTCAATCATCCTCGCTAGATCATTTCTGTTCATCATTATCCTTTCCGGACGATCAGATGTCTCGTGCCACCTTGTCAAAGACAACGCTGGTGGACCCAGGTGGGAGTGGGCTTATTGTCCATGCGTCTTCGAGGACCTCCTGGGCTCTGGCAAAGGCTTCAGGGGTGTCGGTATGCAAGGTCATCAGTGGTTGTCCAGCTCGAACCTGGTCACCTGGTTTGGCATGGAGTTGAATACCCGCTCCTGCTTGGACCTCGTCTTCTTTTCGCGCACGCCCAGCTCCAAGACGCCACCCGGCGACCCCCACCTTGAGGGCATCCAGGCTGGTCAGATAGCCCTCCTGATCGGCCTTGATCTGTTCAGTGTGGTGAGCCCAAGCCATCTCGCCGTCCGGGTCCCCGCCTTGTGCGCTGATGGTTGCCCGCCAGGCATCCATCGCCGTTCCATCTTTCAAAGACCCGGCAACATCCGCTTGGCGTAATTCTTCAGATCGAGTACGTGCCTCGGCGCTTCCGGGTGCGACACCTGCCCCTGGAATACCGTGGGTTTCGACGACGCGTGCTACGGCGTCCAGCATCTCGCGAGCCAGTGTGACAGTGAGCTCCACCACATCCGGTGGTCCACCACCAGTGAGAACCTCCACGGATTCACGAACCTCCAAGGCATTACCCACAGTCAAACCCAGGGGTGTGGACATGTCAGTGATCAAGGCAATGGTGTGGACACCGTGATCCTCGCCAATCTCCACCATGGTCGTGGCAAGCTCTTTGGCTTGTTCGCGCCCAGTCATGAAAGCCCCCGACCCACATTTCACATCCAAAACTAAAGCGGATGTTCCCTCGGCGATCTTCTTGCTCATGATCGACGATGAAATCAAAGGAATAGAAGCAACTGTTCCTGTGACATCACGCAGGGCATAGAGTTTGCGGTCAGCAGGAGCCAAACCCACCCCCGCTTGGCAGATCACACCCCCTATGGATTCTAGTTGCTCGGTCATCTCATCGAGGCTGAGTTCCGCCCGCCACCCAGGAATGGATTCTAGTTTGTCGAGGGTTCCCCCGGTGTGCCCGAGACCACGACCTGACAATTGCGGAATAGCTACACCAAAACTCGACACCACAGCAGACAGTGGCAAGGTGATCTTGTCTCCCACTCCCCCGGTGGAGTGCTTATCGACGGTGGGTCGTGACAGGGCAGAGAAATCCAATCTTTCCCCGGAGGCGATCATGGCATCGGTCCAGCAATTGAGTTCCTCACGGCTCAATGAGTTCAAAAAGATGGCCATGAGCAGGGCCGACATCTGCTCCTCAGCCACCACACCACGGGTGTAGGCATCAATCATCCAGGTGATCTGGCTGGTGGACAGTACACCACCATCGCGCTTGGTCATGATGACATCAACAGCGTCAAAGGGTTCAGCCATTGTTATTCTCCTGTCTTGGTGGCGTACTGATCTAAATCATCATCGCCAAAGGATTGTGGAAGCAGATCCTCTAAGGTGCATTCCCCTTGAGCAGTGAGCACCTGCAAGGTCTTACCCCCAAACTCAAGGAGCAGTTGGCGACAACGACCGCAGGGGGTGATAATCTCCCCCACCCCGTTGACACAGGTGAATTTCACTAGACGTCCCCCACCGCTAGCAATCAGTGAACTCACCAGCCCACATTCAGCACAGAGGGTTAACCCATAGGAGGCATTCTCCACGTTACAGCCAGTGATAAGCCTGCCGTCGTGGGTCAGAGCTGCTGCCCCAACCGGATAGTGCGAGTACGGCACATAGGCCTTTGTTGCTGCTTGCTGGGCAGCTGAAACCAGTTCGGTGAAATCCATGATCACCCCTTATAAGGCTTTCCTTCCATGGCTGGTGGATGGACTCGTCCGACCAAGCCAGCAACCGCAAAGATCGTGATGAGGTAGGGAACCATTCCCAGGAATTGGCTAGGAACATCCACAGCCATAGCGCTCAGTGACATTTGGAGGTTGTCAGCGAACCCAAACAGCAGGGCCGCCACGAGAGCACCTTTGGGTTTCCATCCGCCCAAGATCATGGCAGCTAAGGCAATGAAGCCACGACCGTCGGAAGCATTCTTTCCGAAAGCCAAACCATTGGCAACAGTGAAATAGGCACCGCCCAACCCAGCGATCGCTCCACCGAGGATGGTGTTGATCACGCGAGTACGGTTGACCTTGATGCCAACAGTGTCAGCTGCTCTCGGATGCTCTCCACAGGAACGCAGCCGAAGCCCCCACTTGGACTTGAACAACATGATCTGCAGAGCAATGACCACCACGTACATGATGTAGACCAGGGCATTTTGAGCAAAGAGAACAGGTCCGAGAACTGGTATCTCGCTGAGGATCGGGATCTTCCAGGTAGGAAGCTTGACCGCCATAGAGAAGACGTCCTGATTTCTGGTCAAAACAGTGGAGAAGAGGTAGCTGGTTAGACCACCGACGAGCACATTGAGCACAATACCAACGATGATGTGGTCCACCCAGTAGCGCACAGCGAAGAGGGCCAGGAGGCAACCGACGAGCGCTCCAGCCACCGGAGCAGCGAGCAGACCCAACCAGGGATTCTTGGTCAGAGCTCCCACCACGGCTGCTAAGAAGGCACCAGCAAGAAGCTGTCCTTCAATCGACACATTAATCACACCCACTCTTTCGCATACTGTTCCCGCCATGGCCCCAAAGATCAGTGGAATGGATAGGAATAATGCTCCAGATAACAAGGAGGTGAATTGCAGGGCGCCGGTTTTCCCAGCGACGGCCCACAGAAGAAAACTTAAGACAAAGAAGGTTCCAAAGAGAATCCCGATCAGACTGGCCAGGCGAATCTTTCCCAGATTATAGATCCGAGCTGAGGTTATCCACCAGGTGAAACCTGCTAAACAGGCCATGGCTATTGTCAAAACGAGTATCGAGATGAAACTGGGAAGATTCATGGTCAAGGTGCCCAGCCAACGATTGCCTGTCACGATCGCTACCTTGGAGATGGTGTCCACTGGTGTGGTCAGACAGAAACCCGCAGCGGCAACCAGTGTGAAAAAGGTCAGTGCAATGGGCAGTTTCCAGGAGCGAGGTCGAAGCACGACGTGTTCAAGTTCTGCATCGAATAGTTCCATATCCGCTTGTGTTGTACTCATGATGACACCTCCTTAGATTCTGGCAGGTCGACTTCCTCGGCGAGTTCCCCTTCTGGAGGAGTCGGAGGTTTGCCTGCGGACTGTTTCTTCAGGGCCCGATTCATGGCCCGTACGTGTGCTTGGCGCTGACGCTCCGGATCTGGTAGGCGGAAGATTGCACGGACCAGCGGAGGGGCGGCAATGAGCAAAACGATCACTGACTGAAGAACCAGGATGATGTCGATCGGAGTGCCTGTCTTTGCTTGCATGATGTATCCACCAGCTCGAAGTCCTCCAAAGAGCAATCCGGCAAAAATGGTGCCCAGTGGCTTCGAGCGCCCCAATAAGGCAACCGTGATTGCATCGAAACCCAAAGTGGCAGCGACATTGATATTGAGCTGTTGGGAAGGATCTGATAACAGCTGTGAGGTTGCTGCTAGCCCCGCCAAACCTCCACCGATGATCATCACCCAGACATAGGACATGGCGACATTCATTCCTGCCGTACGTCCAGCATCGGGGTTCTCTCCTACTGCGCGTATCCGAAAACCAAGGGTTGATCGTTCCATCATCCACCACACCGCGACTGCGGCCAGCAATGCGAGCAGGAATCCAAGATCGATGTTGCCAATGATGTGCGGGAACCGTGCTGTTGGGTTCATCTTGGGACTCACAGGGTTCGAGGATCCTGGTATTTGGAAGGCCTTCAAGGTGAGCAACCAACCCAACAGGAAGACAGCAACAGAGTTCAACATGATGGTCACAATGACTTCATTGGCGCCAGTTTTCGCTTTGAGGATGCCGGGAATGAACCCCCACAGTGCACCACCAATGAAGGCGCCCAACAGGCAAACAATCAGATGGAGTCCACCAGGAAGGTTGACACCAAAACCAAGATAACCACACAAGGTGGCACCCAGGATGATTTGACCTTGAGCACCAATGTTGAACAAACCAGCACGAAAACCCATCCCTAAAGCTAATCCAGCAAAGATCAGTGGGACCGAGTAGGCGATGGTCTTGGTCAGTGGCATGAACAATTGCCGGGAATTGAAAATTGCCCCTTCGAACAGTGCAGAGTAGGCCCCACCAATGGACTTCCCTAAGGCAGAGAAGAAGTCACCAGGGCGGGCGAATAGGTAGTGTCCAGCCTGTTGGACACCACTGTCGGCAGCAGCGATGAGGATAGCACCAATCAACAACGCAACAACAATAGCAAGGAAGGATGTCAGTGCTGACGATGAGGCGACTTTCGTCCATGTTTGACCCCAATTGCGGGTGGGTCGCTCATCCACAGGTGCTTCGAGAAGGTTCGTCATGATGCTGCTCCTGCCTGAGTATCTTCGCTGGTTGTACCACGGCCTGCTTGGGCTAAGGCCTCTTCGTGGCTCACCCCTGCCATCATGAGCCCCAGCACATGACGCTGGGTGTCAGGTGGTACGATTCCCACGAATTTTCCGTTGTACATCACCGCCACCCGATCAGCTAAAGAAGACACCTCATTGAGTTCAGTGGACACAATGAGGACCGCTGTACCATTGTCCCGAGCTTGGATGATCCTGGAGTGGATGAAATCGATGGAACCAATATCAACCCCACGGGTTGGCTGTGAGGCAATGAAGAGTGACAGATCTCTCGACAGTTCGCGAGCAACCACGACTTTTTGCTGGTTGCCACCCGACAGGGTGCCCAAGGTAGCATTGGCTGAACCTGCTCGTACGTCATATTCTTCAACCAGCCGCGCTGCGTTGGAGGCAATGGATTTCATTTTCAATGATCCACCGCGAGAGAATTGCGCTGAGTCAACCTGGTCCAGGACAAGGTTTTCTGCAATAGAGAAACCATGAACAACACCATCTTTGCCACGATCCTCGGGCACAAATCCAACGCCAGAAGATAATACTTTCTTCACGGATTTTCCTGTCAGATTTTCTGTCGTGGTCACTTGCTGATCTCCCTGGTCGGAAGCATCATCTGGTTGGAGTGAAGAATAGTGGTGTAACAGAATCTCCCCTCCGGTTGGTTTTCGAAGACCAATGAGCGTCTCTGCTAGTTCTGTTTGACCATTTCCTTGAACCCCCGCAACAGCGAGTACTTCACCAGCGGCCACTGTGAAGGAAACATCATCAAGAAGAATCCGACCTTCCTCATCAGCTAAGTCAAGATTGTTCACCTCCAGAACAACCCCACCATCTGTTGAGTTGCGAGATCTGACACCCAGGTCAACATCACGCCCCACCATCATTGATGCCAAGTCAGACTGTGAGGCTGTGGGAAGTGCGCTACCTATCACCTTGCCGTGACGAATCACCGTAATAGTGTCGGCGACTTCTTGAACCTCTCGTAGCTTGTGGGTAATGAAAACAATGGAGGTTCCTGAGGCTTTGAGTTGTCTCATGATTTCCATCAACTCATCAGTTTCTTGGGGAATCAGCACCGCAGTTGGTTCATCGAGAATAAGTATCTTGGCATGGCGTGATAGGGCTTTGATGATCTCGACTCGCTGCTGGACCCCCACCGGTAGATCACCCACGAGTGCATCAGGGTCCACATCAAAGCCAAATTTGTCAGAGATTTCTTGAACGATCCCACGGGCTTGTTGCACATTGAGCAGCCCGAGTGGTCCTGTCGGCTCAGTGCCCAAGACAACGTTCTCAGCAACAGTGAACACCGGAACAAGCATGAAATGTTGGTGGACCATCCCAATACCAGCAGCCATAGCATCACCGGGTCCTGAGAAATGAACTGGGACGTCATCGAGAAGGATCTCTCCACCATCGGCAGCATACAGACCGTAGAGGACATTCATGAGGGTGGATTTTCCTGCCCCATTTTCACCGAGCAAAGCATGGATCTGGCCTTCTTCGACAACCAAGTCAATGGAATCGTTGGCCACAAAATCGCCGAACTTCTTTGTCACCTGACGTAACTCAAGTTTCATGTCGCACTCCTTGAGGGTCTTGGAGTCCACCCTAGTAGAAAACTCGTCGTTGACAAGTGAATATTCCCACTAGCAAAGAGAGAAATCGGGTCCGATTCTCTTGTCAGAGAGTCGAACCCGATTTCTCGAGTCTGGTGTTCATTCACTGTGGCGGAATGAACATCTTGCGAAGTGACTACTTCGGATCAGAAGGCGAAACAACAGCGAGGTTGCCGGCCATGATATCAGCAGTCAATTCAGTGATGCGATCCTTGACACCCTGGTCGATTGTGGCATCAAAGTCGTGGAAGGGGGCGATTCCGACGCCACCATTGGCAAGGGTGCCAATGTAAGCGCTGGAAGCGAAGTTTCCACTCTGAGCCTCTTGAACGGTGTCAAAGACGGATGCACCAATCTCCTTGATAACTGAGGTCAAGATGATCTTCTGGTACTTCGGTGCTGTTTCATACCAGTCAGCATCCACACCGATGATGGCAACATTGTCGGCTTCGAGAGCGGCTTCAGCAGCTCCGAGACCCACAGGTCCTGCCACAGGCATGATCACATCGGCGCCCTGGTCGATGAGGGTTTTTGCGGTCTGCTGACCAGTTGCCTGGTCGTCGAAGGTGTTGGTGAACATGCCATCCTGCTTGTCCTTATCCCAACCCAAAACCTCAACATTGGCAGAGTTGTCAGTGTTGAACTGTGCGACACCATCAACAAAACCGTCCATGAAAATGGTCACTGAGGGGATCGCCATTCCACCGAAGGTGGCAACCTTTCCAGTTTCGGAATGGGCTGCAGCAGCATATCCAGCAAGGAAGGCGGCATCAGAGGTCTTGAAGACCAAGGGCTTCACATTCGGCAAAACGATCTGTGAATCGTCAACAATGGCGAAATGCAGGTCAGGATTAGCGATAGCCTGTTCCTCGGTTGCTTCCTTGAGCATGAAACCAACTGTGATAGTCAGGTCGCAGTTCTGGGCTTGCATTGCTTCCAAGTTGGGAGCGAAATCGTTGGCATTTTGAGATTCAGCCTGCTTGATGGAGACACCGAGCTCGGATTCTGCCCTCTTCAGACCTTCATATCCGGACTGGTTGAAGGACTTATCATCAAATCCACCCTGGTCAGAGATCATGCAAGCCAGGAAGGCGTCGCCACCTGTGTTGCCTTCTCCGTTATCTTCAGGCGGTGTTCCACAACCACTCAGTGCGAGGGCCGCAGAAGTCATCAGTACGAGCATTGCTGCGATTTTCTTCACTATTTCTTCCTATCGTGTTCAGGAGGGCACTCCCTCCAAAATGTCGTCACCTAATCTACCGGCAATACTTGAGGCAAGAAACGCGAATCCCAGTGTGGGGGGTCACATTTTGGCAACGATCTGATTACGTTTCTTTCGTTGGTTTCGGTTTTTCACGGAAATCAACACCAGCTTCGCGACGTTGGAGGGGTGTAATCGGTGTGGGTGCTCCAGTTAACGGATCATACCCGCTTCCGATCTTGGGGAAAGCGATCACCTCACGGATTGATTCTGTTCCAGCCAAAAGACCAACAATGCGATCCCAACCAAAAGCAATCCCTCCATGGGGTGGAGCCCCGTACTGGAAAGCATTCAGCAGAAAGCCAAACTTTTCATTCACCTCTTCGTCGGACAGACCCATCACCGCAAAGACTCTTTCTTGGATGTCCCTGCGATGAATTCTGATGGACCCTCCCCCAATTTCATTGCCGTTACACACCAGGTCATAGGCGTACGCTAAGGCTGAACCAGGGTCAGTGTCGAAGGTGTCTAGACATTCGGGTTTCGGTGAGGTGAAGGCGTGATGGGTTGCTGTCCAAGCGCCCCCACCAACAGCCACATCCCCCTCAGCTTTTGCCTCGGTGGTGGGTTTGAACAAAGGCGCGTCCACCACCCAGACGAAGGCCCATTTCTCAGGATCAATGAGTCCAAGGCGAGCTGCAATTTCGCTGCGCGCTGCCCCGAGCAGGGCCTGTGAACTTGACCGTGGACCAGCAGCGAAGAAGATGGCATCCCCTGGTTGAGCTCCAGTGCGTGGGCCGAGTTGGCCCAGTTCTTCTTCCGAGAGGTTCTTAGCCACTGGGCCACCCATCTCACCATCGTCTGCGATAGTGATGTATGCCAATCCTTTGGCTCCTCTGGTCTTGGCCCATTCCTGCCAGGCATCGAATTGGCGACGAGGAAGACTCGCGCCCCCAGCCATCACCACAGCACCGACGTAGGGAGCTTGGAAGACCCTGAATTCTGTTGAGGCAAACACATCTGTCACCTCCACGATCTCCAAGTCGAATCGAAGATCGGGTTTATCAGAACCGTAGCGATCCATGGCCTCGGCATAACTCAAACGCGGGAAAGGTGTGGTCAATTCCGTACCAATCAGTGACCACACTTTGGTGGTGATCTCTTCAGCCAAGGAGATCACATCTTCCTGGTCAACGAAACTCATCTCGATGTCGAGTTGGGTGAATTCTGGTTGACGATCAGCGCGAAAATCCTCATCGCGATAACACCGACAGATTTGGTAATACTTCTCCATGCCGCCAACCATGAGAAGCTGTTTGAACAACTGCGGGCTTTGCGGAAGGGCATACCACGACCCAGGACTCAAACGAGCTGGTACGAGGAAATCTCTAGCACCCTCAGGGGTGGAACGAGTCAAGGTGGGTGTTTCTATTTCAACAAAATCGTGGCGGCCCAAAACCTCGCGGGCCGCCTGATTGACCTGGGAGCGTAGGCGAAGTGCCTGGGATTGGCTGGGACGACGCAGATCCAGGTAGCGGTAGGTGAAGCGGGTATCCTCCCCCACGTTGACTCTCTCGTCGATGGGGAAAGGAAGAGGGGCTGAGACACTGAGTATCTCAATGTCACTGACGACGACTTCAATCTCACCGGTGGGCATTGAGGGGTTCACGGTGTCAGCTGAGCGCGCTTCAACTTGTCCTGTCACTCCAAGACAGTATTCGCTACGCAACTTGTGAGCCTGAAGCCCGTCAACCAATTCTTCACGGATCACACATTGGGCAAGACCGGAACAATCACGAAGATCAATGAACACCACACCGCCATGGTCTCGGCGGGTGTTGACCCACCCTGCTAGGTGGACAGTCTCACCGATATTGCTGGACGAAAGAAGGCCCGATTGGTGGGTACGAAACATGATGCTCCTTGTCTGGCTCACGCATAAACAGTACGGTGCCAACGCGGAAGTTTACCATCACTGGGCTTGGAGAATCTGCACAGTCATATCCGATTGCTCGGGGGTCCATTGGTTGGCATCAGCGTCCCACTGGTCACCTGAGCGGATATCTTTCACTTGACCTATCACAGGCCCGAACCACACATAGGGAATTCCTCGACGGTCAGCGAAACGGATCTGCTTGCCGTACTTCTGTGAATTCGGTGAAACTTCACACGGTATTCCCCTGTGGCGTAAGGCAGTGGCTACCTGCTCTGCTTGAGGGCGAGTCTCATCAGAGTCAACAGCAACACAGACAACACTGGGAACAGATCTTGAAGCGGTCAACACCCCTTGGCTGATCAGCGGAACAAAAACCCGTGACAGCCCAAAGGAGACACCTACCCCCGGATAGGTGTTCTTCGCATCGGTTGCTAGTGAATCGTAGCGCCCACCGGCGCTGATGGTTCCCAAGGATTCATAGCCTTGGAGTTCAATCTCGAAGACAGACCCTGTGTAGTAGTCGAGTCCTCGGGCAATCTTGGCATCAACCACCACCTGGGAACCGAAGCGGGCAGAAACCTTGGATGACAAGTCGGTCAGTTCGCCCAGCCCTTGTTCGAGTAGCTCATTGGTGACACCAAAGCTACGTACCTGATCGTCCACACTTCCTCTGGTCGAATTCACCTGGGCAAACCCCAGGACCTTGTCCACCTGGGATGAATCCAATCCCAGCTTCGCGAGGATCTCCGCAGTAGCTTGCACACCAACCTTGGGAAGCTTGTCCACGGCTTGGATAATAGGAAGAGGATCACTACATCCGATACCGGTGTAGAAGCCTTGAATGAGTTTCCGGTTGTTGATCCTGATGGTCACCGGTGGAAGTCCCAGTTCTGCGCTGAGAGCCTCACAGGCCTCCATCATCACCATCACCACCTCGGCATCATGGTGGGTGGACAACTCTCCTTGACCAACAATGTCGATGTCAGCCTGCCAGAATTCCCGAAATCTTCCTTCCTGAGGGCGCTCCCCCCTCCACGCTGGTTGGATCTGGTAGCGACGGAAAGGAAACTCCAGATGGCCAGAATTCTCCAAGACGTACCGGGCAAAAGGAACAGTCAAATCAAAGTGCAAACCCCAAACGTCTTCTTCCTGGGTTTCAGCGTGCAGCCGACGCACCAGATACACCTCTTGGGTGATCTCCCCTTTACGACTCAGGTCACTCAACGGTTCAATAGACCGGGTTTGGATATTGGCAAAACCATGGAGTTCAAAAACCCGGCGAACGATATCGTGAGCTCGCATCTCAACGATGCGACCTTGGGGAAGAAACTCGGGAAAACCAGAAATGGATGCCATAGGGAAAGTCTACTTCAGCGCTGGTAAAGATCACGAACTGGTGGGTGATTCTCCTCTCCAGTAGGCAAATCGAGCAAGAATCAGGCAAGATAGGACCCATGACTGAAATTTCAAGGCTTTCATCATTCGGCCGAGCCGACGATGATGGAACTGTCTATGTCCGAATTGGTGACACCGAACGTAGCGTGGGTCAGATACCTGACTCGACCCCTGAGCAGGCTTTAGCCTTCTACGTTAAACGCGGTCAAGCACTTGAAGTCGAAGTCGAATTACTTGCCCAACGAGTACGCCACGGCGCTTTGGGTCCCGATGAGGCACGCAAGTCCATCAAGCATCTTCGCGAAACCATCCTTGAAGCCAACGCAGTTGCCGACCTGCAGGGACTCGCTGATCGACTCGATCCTCTCCATGAGATTGTTGATGCCCAAGCAGAGGTACGTCGAGAAGAAAAAGCTCAGGCTCTTGCTGATGCGAAGGTACGCAAAGAAGAGATGGTGACTCAATCAGAGAAACTAGCCCAATCCAATGATTGGGGAACAGGAGTTCAGAAATTTCGGGATCTTCTCGAAGAATGGAAGAACCTGCCACGCCTTGATCGTGCAGCCGATGATGAACTGTGGCATCGTTTCTCGTCAGCTCGTACCACCTACACTCGTCGCCGGAAAGCACACTTTGCTGAACTCAGCGTCCAACAAGGTGAGTCCAAAATCCTCAAAGAAGCCATCATCGCTGAAGCAGAAACACTGGCTCAGTCCACTGATTGGGGTCCCACAGCTGCACAGTTTCGTCAGCTCATGACCAGGTGGAAGGCCGCTGGTGGCGCAGGTCGCCAAGTCGATGATGGCCTGTGGGCACGCTTCCGCGGGATCCAAGATGAATTCTTCACCAGGCGCTCTGAGGTGTTCTCAGCCCAAGATGAGCAATACCAGGCCAATTTGAGTGCCAAACTTGAATTGCTTGCCTCGGCTGAAGCAGAGATACTTCCGGTTAGTGATGTTGCCCAAGCTCGCTTGCAGTATCGAGAGTTTTTGTCCGCCTACCATGGTCTTGGTCGCGTACCATCAGATCAGGAAAAGGCCACCGAAGCACGAGTTCGCGCTATCGAATCGGCTATCGACGAGGCTGACAAGCGAGAATGGGCGCGTACCGATCCTCAAACTCGTTCCCGCGCCCAAGAGACAGTCAATTTGTTTACTGCCCAAATCGCCAAGTTGGAAGATCAACTTCAGGTAGCTCAAGACAAGGCAGACAAATCCCAGATCAAGAAAACTGAAGCATCATTGGCGACCTATCAGATCTGGCTCGATCAAGCACAGCAGACCCTGGATGAACTCATTGCCTGATATTAGATGTTGAGCCGACGAACATCAGTGACTCTCTCCACCAAGGAAAGCTTCTTCATCAACTGTTCTAAGAACAATGGGTCAGGAATCTCAAACGACAAAGTCATGCGTGCTGTGTGATCTTGGCCTTCCAGAATATGCGCGGTCACAATCGAGACCTTGTTTTCTGCTAAACAGGCCGACACATCAGCGAGCAAACCTGGTCGATTGAGTCCATCAATCACAATGGTCACCAGGTAATTCACTCCCGAATCCTTCACCCAGGAAACATTCAGTATCCGCTGTGGAGAGTTCTGGAGGTCTTCGACATTCTTGCACTGGGTTCGATGGACCGACACTCCATGACCACGAGTAACGAAACCAAGAATTTCATCACCAGGAACAGGGGTGCAACAACGAGCGAGTTTCACCAGAACATCATCATCGCCTTCCACTTCCACCCCCGAGGCTGTGGAGAGCACCATCGGTCTGGAGGATGTGAGGAAGGGGCGGTGTTTCATCGCTGCTTCCACAGCGGACTCTTGACCACCCTCGATGGCAATCAACTGATCCACCACCTGCCGAATGCTCACCTTCTTATCACCAATGGCTGCATACAGCGATGGAATGTCAGTGAATCTGAGTTTGGAAGCCACTGCCGTCAGATAGGGAACGGTTAATACTTTTTGCAGATCCAAACCAGAGTGTTTGAGTTGCCGTGACTTTGCCAAGGCGAGTTCTCCGGCTTCCGCCTTGAGGTCCTTGGATTCTTTTGAGAAATAGTGGTTGATTTTCTGCCTGGTTTTTGATCCCTTGACGAATTGGAGCCAGTCACGAGAAGGCCCAGCATCAGGCGAAGAATTGGTCAAAATCTCACATACATCTCCCCCAGTGAGTTCGGTGTCGAGGCTGACCAGTTTCCCATTGATGCGAGCCCCTGCACAGGTGTGGCCAATTTCGGTGTGAACAGCGTAGGCAAAGTCAACTGGTGTTGAACCTTGGGGAAGGAAAAACAGGTCAGATTCTGGGGAAAAGACCATGACATCTTTCCCGCCGAGTTCTGTGGTGAGATTCTCCAAAAACATTCTCGGATCGTCATCCTCAGATTGCCATTGGCGTAGTCTTTTCATCCAGAGAAGATCCATGGGATTGTGTCGAATCCCTTTCTCACCAGGGACTTGAGACTTATATCTCCAGTGGGCAGCGACACCGTATTCTGCATTTCTGTTCATGTCACGGGTACGAATCTGAAATTCCATCGGTTTGCCTTGCGGCCCAATCACTGTGGTGTGGAGCGACTGATAGGTGGAGTCCCTGGGATTGACAATGTAATCCTTAAACCGCCCTGGTACGGGTTTCCACAGACCGTGAATCGTTCCCAGGGCCACATAACATTCACTGGTTGATTCCACCACGACACGTAATCCAAGCAGATCATAAATGTCGGTGAAATCACGACCGCGAATCACCATCTTCTGGTAGATGGAGTAGTAATGCTTGGGTCGGCCCAACACGTTGGCCGTGATCTTGTTGGCTTCAAGTGCTTCTTCAATCACAGGGATGATGTCTTGGAGAATCTTCTCTCGCGCTGGCTGTTCAAGAGTCACTTGCTGAACGATCTGGTCGTAGACCTTGGGTTCGAGGGTGGCAAAGGAGAGGTCTTCTAGTTCTCTTTTCAAAGATTCCATGCCCAGGCGGTGGGCCAGGGGTGCGAAAATGTCGAGGGTTTCACGGGCAATGCGCTCTTGGCGATCTTGGGAGATCGAAGCAATCGTTTGCATATTGTGGACCCGATCAGCGAGTTTGATCACAACAGCTCGGACATCGGCAAACATCGCAGTAATAATCTTGCGAATCGTTTCAGCCTTGGCACGATCCCCCAGCTGGGATCTTTTCAGCTTGGTGACCGCATCGACCATGTCGCCAATTTCTTCAGAAAAGTCGCTGGTCAATTGCTCCAAGGTGTAGTCAGTATCCTCGATGGTGTCGTGCAGCAAAGCCCCCACCACGGTGGGTTCGGTCATACCCAATTCGGCAACGATTGTGGCTACAGCAAGCGGATGATGGATATAGGGTTCACCAGAGTCGCGGACCTGAGGTCGATGATAATACTCGGCAATCTGAAAGGCTTTGATAATGATCTGGGGATCATAGTTGGGATGATTGGCTTCGACGCTGTGGAGAAGCTCCTGGACACTTGCTGTGTACGTGCCACAATCGTCCGACGTCAGCATTCCAACTGGTCGGGTCTTCTCTTGTTTCGAAGCAGTCATAGCAACCCCTCATGACGGGAGAAAAGCTATTGTACTAGGTGTTGGGGCTTTAGGCGGTCAGGACTGGGGATACTCGCTCAATGCCTAGTTTGGTGAGATGGTCTCGTCCGCCCAGGAAACCCAATTCCAAGACCACGCCCACCTCAACAAGTTCAGCTCCGAGATATTTGATGAGTTGAGCGGTGGCACCAATGGTTCCCCCTGTTGCTAGAACATCATCAACAACGAAGACCTTTGCTCCTTCAGGGATCGCATCTTGATGGACAGTCAGGGTGTCCTGTCCGTACTCAAGATCGAAGGTATGGGCGTAAACATCGCGAGGAAGTTTTCCTGGCTTACGCACAGGCACGAAACCAACACCAAGACTCAGTGCCACTGGCGCAGCGAAAACAAAACCACGCGCCTCCATGCCGACCACGACATCAACCCCCTGGGGTGCGATGTCGACCAGCGCCTCAATACAGGCGCGATAGGCCTCAGGGTGCGCCAACAGCGGTGTGATGTCTTTGAACACAACTCCAGGCTTGGGGAAGTCTGGGACATCCACGATGTACGAGGCGATGAGTTCGGTTCTCTCCTCATTATTCATGATTTCGTCCTTTGTGCCCGCGACGTCTTGGTGGGTTGAGTACGGATATAGTCGTCGGCTTCAATCATGGACACCACCTCGACTGAGGTAGCTCGCGCGGCCTTCTTGGTCGGTTGCTTCTCGTGAGATGAATCAGCTTTCGCTTGTTTTTCTCTCTTCTTGGCAACCCTGACCGCCTGAAGTTTCATCTCCGGTTCTCTCATCTTGAGTTGGGAGAGCAAGGGGGTGGCAATAAACAGTGAGGAATATGCGGCAATGATCATCCCCACAAACAACGCCAAACCGATGTCCTCCAAAGGCCCAGAACCAAGAATGAAAGCCCCTGCGAAAAGGATCGCAGCAACAGGAAGAACACCAATGATCGTGGTGTTGATGGAACGAACAAGAACCTGGTTGACTGACTTGTTGGCTGCCTCAGCATAGGTGAACTGATAGTCATCCAAATTGGCGGTGTTCTCTCGAATCTTGTCGAAAACCACCACCGTGTCATAGAGGGAATACCCGAGGATAGTCAACATTCCAGTCAGTGTTGCCGGGGTAACAGTGAAACCCACCAGGGCATAGATGCCCACGGTGATGATCATGTCGTGGAAGAGCCCAACTAAACCAGTGACAGCCATCTTCCAGTCACGGAAATAGACCGACATCAACACTGAGACAAGAACAAGGAAGACCACCAAAGCTATTGCTGCTTGTTTGGTCACCTGCCCGCCCCAGGCTCCAGAGATCTGGCGGGAATCGACACTGTCAAGATCAACACCGGCCAAGGTGGCTATCGCCTGGCGTACCTTTGCTTGTTCATCGGGCTCCAAGGTACGGGTTTCGATAGAAACACGGTTGGAACCAATAGTGGTCACCGAGGTGGCATCAAGACTGGTGACACCACTGTTCTTCACCACTGCTTCACGAAACTCAGCAACGGTGGTGTCGGTGACATTCTCGACAGCCACCTTGAAGTTGGAGCCACCACGGAACTCAATACCGAGATCCAGTCCACGGAAGATCAGTGCGCCGATAGCAACAAGAATGAGAATAGCTGAGATGGCGTACCAGCGACGCCAGCGTGGAACGAAATCATAGGAAATCTGTCCAGTCCACAGTTTGTGAGCAAAACTAGTTTTCTCCTGTGGCGTGGTCACTACTGCGGTCTCAGACATTGGCCGCCTCCTTAGCAGTCCGATCCTTTGTGGCCCTGCGACGTCGTGCGGGCTCAATACCAAGGTGTGTGGCTTCAAAGCCGGAACCCTTCATTCCTTGACCATAGAATTTGGTCTTCACCAGCAAACTCATCAAAGGTTTGGTGAAGAAGAAGATCAACGCAAGGTCAACCAGTGTGGTCAACCCGAGGGTGAAGGCGAAGCCTTTGATAGCACCAATAGACAAGATGAACAACACCACGGCTGACAAAATCGTCACACCATCAGCGACAACGATGGTACGTCGGGCTCTCTCCCATCCAGTTTCCACGGCCGTACGAATACTGCGGCCTTCGCGGGCATCATCTCGGATGCGTTCGAAATAAATAACGAAGGAGTCCGCGGTGATACCGATCGCCACGATCACACCGGCAAGCCCAGGCAGGGACAAAGCAAACCCCACCGATTGCCCGAGCAGGCAGATCAGCATATAGACCACACCGCCAGCCATCATCAAGGAGGCCACCACGAGCACAGTCAAGCCACGATAGTAGAGAAGGCAGAATCCAATGACGAGTAGCAACCCGATCCCACCTGCGATCAGTCCAGCAATAAGCTGGTCGGCACCCAAGGTGGGTGAAATAGTTTCCGCATCTGAGGAGTCGAAGGTCAAAGGCAGGGCACCATATTTCAGAACATTTGCCAGATTATTAGCACTGTCCTGATTGAAGGTGCCCGAGATCTGTGCATTACCACCAGGGATGGGTTCATTAACCGACGGAGCAGAAATCACTCGACCATCCAACACAATGGCGAACTGGTCGGTGGGTTCGGTGGCATTGGCTAACTCGGTGGTCGCATCACTGAATAAGGTTGCCCCTTGTCCATCAAACTCCAAGGTCACAATCCATTTCATCTGACCTTCAGGAAGACCGGCACTAGCGTTCTTCACGAGGTTGCCTTCCAAGATCATAGGTCCAAGAAGATATTTCAGAGATGTTGTTTCAGTCCCCTCGTTTCGTGGACATGCGATCAGAGGTTGATTCCATTCAGCAGACATCGGATCACCACATTGGAACTCATAGAAAATCTTGTTGTCTTCCTCGCTGGGGGTCCAAGCCAACAGCTCAGCCAAGAGTGCTTGGCGCTCTTTAGTATCGGTGGGCAACTCGGGCACGTCAGCTGGATCAATGGTGTCATTGGGCTGGATAATGGTTGGCACAGAAGGCAACTCGGTGGCTTTTCCTTCGATGTAAGCCGTGGACTGGTCAACATTGTAAACACGACGGAACTCAAGTTGGGCGGTCTGCCCCACCATTTCTATCAGTGCATCACCTTGGACGTTCGGGGCAGAAACAATGATCTGATTACTACCTGAGGTGGTGACAGACACTTCACCAACACCCAAAGAGTTCACTCTCTGCTCGATGATGTTGCGCGCCTGTTCCAGATTAGCTGGATCAACCCCACCGGTACCTGAGGAGATTGCAGTCAAGGTAATGGTTGTTCCCCCGCTCAAGTCCAACCCAAGTCTGGGAGTCCACGAGCGTGAAAAGACCATCAAAGCAGCCATGATAGCGACAATCACAAAAAGACCAAGCAAGGTCATTCCTGGTCGGCGTCGACGAGTGGTAGGCGTAGGCACGTACTCCCCCTAGTTCTTTTCTTGGTTGTCTTGGGTATCATCGGTAGCAAAGAAAGACTCATCGGTTTCTTCACTGGCGGCGTCCTGGGGTTGTATCTCATTGGAGTATTCGAACTCTTCATCATCACTAGCGACAACATTGCGAACAGCAGCTCGCATAACAGTGAGATCCACCCCCGGTGAAATCTCCAAGACGACCTGTTTTTGCCCCAGATATCTGATGGTGCCATAGATGCCAGAAGACAACATGACTCGGGTGCCCTCCTCCAAGGAATCCATCATCTCTTGTTGTTTCTTCTGCTGTTTTTGTGTGGGCCGAATCATGAAGAAATACAACACCACACCCATCAGAGCAATGACAAAGAATAGGGTGTAACCGTCCATGGTACCTCCGCGCGTGAAAAATAACCTTGGTAAGCCTACCGTGAAAAGACTCTCAACAAGGAATCGCACATCAGAAGAGATCACCTTGGGCTGGTGGGGTTGCTCCAATGTGGGCAAACCCAGCGGCAGTCGCGACCCGACCACGGGTGGTTCTCATCAGAAAACCCAGCCGTACCAGGAAGGGCTCAGCGACTTCGGCAACAGTTTCGGCTTCTTCGCTGACAGCGATCGCCAGGGTTGACAACCCAACAGGGCCACCACCGAATTTGTGACACACCGCTTCCAGAACCTCGCGATCCAACCGATCCAAGCCCAGGGGGTCCACCTCAAAAAGATCAAGAGCCTCGGATGCCGAGTCGGCACTGACTTTTCCCTGGGTTCTCACTTCGGCAAAATCACGTACTCTGCGTAAAAGTCGGTTAGCAATTCGAGGTGTACCCCTAGACCGTGATGCGATCACCTGGCTTGCTTGCGCGTCAATCTCGATATTCAGTACGTGTGCTGAGCGCTGAACAATGTCGATCAGGGTGTCGGTGTCATAGAAATCGAGCTGGGCTGTCAGGCCAAAACGATCACGCAAAGGCGAAGGAAGCAAACCCACCCGCGTCGTCGCCCCCACGAGAGTGAAAGGGGGGATATCGAGAGGAATAGCTGTGGCACCAGGCCCCTTGCCCACCACCACATCGACACGGAAATCCTCCATCGCGAGATAGAGCATCTCCTCAGCTGGACGAGACATTCGGTGGATCTCATCGAGGAAAAACACCTCCCCTTCAGTCAGGCCCGATAATATTGCTGCCAGATCACCGGCATGTTGAATAGCTGGACCCGACGAGATGCGCAGAGGCGCCTCCATTTCATGGGCGATAATCATGGCGAGAGTCGTTTTGCCCAAACCTGGTGGACCACTCAACAGAACATGGTCGGCTACTGATTGGCGTTGTTTAGCAGCACTGAGCACCAAACTCAACTGGTCAACGACTCGCTGTTGACCAAGGAACTGGGTGAAATCTTGGGGGCGAAGAACCGCATCAACAATCTTGTCTTCATCTGAACTGCCAGGATCAAGGGGTGGAAAATCGTCCATGTCACTTCCTCGCCAATGATTTCAATGCGGCCTTCATCAGATCTGATACAGAGTTATCCGGGTCGCTGGTCAACTCAGAAATCGAATCCCAGGCAGACTCAGCGTCTTTTGAGTTGTAGCCCAGGGACTGCAATCCAAGAATGACCTGTTCGTGGTGGGCGCTGGGCACTGGAGACGATGAAGTGTCGGGTGGCGAACCCAAGGAGGTCACCTTCTCTTTTAGTTCAAGAATCAAACGCTCAGCTGTTTTCTTCCCCAACCCTGGCACCTTCGACAGTGAAACAATATCTTCCTGACGTATAGCGGCGACCAGGGCGCTCACACTCAGGTGGGCAACAATTCCTAAAGCCAATTTGGGGCCGATTCCTGTCACTGATTGCACGAGGAGAAAAGCACTTCTCTCCTGTGGTGAGTCAAATCCATAGAGGGTCAGTGAGTCTTCGCGAACAATGAGATGGGTTGCTAATGTGACACTGTCGCCCAGCGTGAGTCCAGCTAAGGTGGCTGGCGAGGATAGCACCTGGAATCCCACTCCTGAGACATCAATCACTAGTGATGTGGCTTCAAGCCCGATAACGTGACCGCTGAGTTGACTGATCATGGTCTCACCTTACTTGCCTGGGCTACCTGTGCCCAGCTGTTGAGCGCTGTGCCTCTCCAACAATGGCAGATAGCCAGAGCAACAGCATCAGCAGCATCAGCGGGTTTCGGCGCCGACTCCAGGTGGAGGATCCTGGAAACCATATGCCCCACCTGATTCTTGTCAGCTCTTCCCGACCCGGTAATGGCTGCCTTAACCTCCGAAGGAGTGTGTTGGACAGCTTTCAACCCCCGCCTGGCAGCAACGAGCATCGCTATTCCAGCCACCTGGGCGGTTCCAATCACAGTCATGAGATTATGTTGAGCGAAGACACGTTCAATGGCCACCACCTCGACGCTGTATCTGTCCAACCATTGTTCTAATCCCTGCTCAATGGCGAGAAGTCGCTGTGATGTTTCCATAGTGGATGGGGTACGAATCACTCCCGCTTCAATAAGCGTGGCTCGTCCCGGAGTGCCATCGACAACACCCAACCCGCATCGGGTCAAACCAGGGTCAACTCCAAGAACCAGCATCGTACCTCCGCGGAACGTCTGTTCGAAGATTACCCGACGCTCTGCTTATCACACTGGAGATACACGCGACACTGAAGAGATTCATTCCTCTTCGTCGAGTTGAATGTCGTCAGAGACCTCTTCATTGGAATAAACATCCTGCACATCATCGCAATCGTCGAGGGCATCGAGTAGCTTGGCGAGTTTGGTTGCTGTCTCCACATCGTTGATGGGTGCGGTAAACGAGGGTTGGAAGGTGATGTCAGCTGATTCATAATCGTATCCAGCTGTTTGCACTGCAGTGCGTACTTGAACTAACTGATTAGGGTCACAGATGATCTCGAAGGTTTCCCCTTCGTCGTTGATCTCTTCGGGGTCATGGTCCAAGGTGGCTTCCATCAGCTCCAGGTCACTCAGTTCCTGCCCATCTTGGGTTTTGGACACGGTCACAATCCCCTTGCGGGAGAAAACCCTCGCTACGGACCCCACATCAGCCATGGTTCCACCGTTTCGTGACACAGCCACGCGTACGTCTGTGGCTGAGCGGTTGCGATTATCGGTCAAGCATTCGATGAGAATAGCTACACCAGCTGGGCCATAGGCTTCATAGGTGATGTTGATCCAGTCAGCTCCCCCAGATTCTGCCCCTGAACCTCGCTTGACTGCGCGCTCAATATTGTCTGCAGGGACAGAGGTTTTCTTGGCCTTCTGAATAGCGTCATAAAGGGTTGGATTGCCCGCGGGGTCTCCCCCACCGATCTTGGCTGCCACCTCAATGTTTTTAATCAGTTTGGCAAACAGCTTGCCCCGCTTAGCATCAATAGCTGCCTTCTTGTGCTTGGTTGTTGCCCACTTGGAATGACCACTCATCGTTGACCCTCAATCTTTTTGTGTTGACCACATTCTACAAAACTCTGGCCACGTTGCAGTGAATTGCCCTGGTTGACTTCAGTATCCGCGAGTCAAAGTGCCTGTAGCTTCATGGATAGAGCATCTGACTACGACTCAGAAGGTTGGGGGTTCGACTCCCACCAGGCACGAAGACCAGGGCAACTCAATCCCGTCATTCCGTGCGAAGTCGCGGAATCCAGACCCCACAGTCGAACAACTGTGGATTCTAGACCCTGCGACTCCGCGCAGGGTGACGGTGAAAGAGGTAGCGGTGACTAAATCGGGGCGGGGGTGGTTTTGTCACCAACTCAATCCCGTCATTCCGTGCGAAGTCGCGGAATCCAGACTCCACAGTCGAACAACTGTGGATTCATTGCTTGCCCCTTCCGCATCCATGGCTAAGTGATGTCAACAATATCATCCCCATTGACCCACGTACGAGTAGCTTGGACGGCTTCGGGGAAGGTGAACTTACCCTCGTAGAGGGCTGTGCCGATGATGACACCCTCGACCTGGGGGGCCAGTTGGGAAAGAGCACGGATGTCGTCCAGGGAAGCGACGCCACCAGAAGCAATGATCGCAGCATCGGTACGGGTACACACCTGACTCAGCAAGTCGACATTGGCGCCTGTGAGGGTTCCATCGCTTTCGGTGTCGGTCACCACGATTCTGCGGCACTCGACCTTGTTGAGCCACTGCACCATCGACCACAGGTCACCTTCAGTGGCAGTCCATCCACGGGTGGCGAGTCTGTCACCTCGTACGTCCACGGCAACAGCGACCTGCTCAGGGAAAGCTGCGATCGCTTCGGCACACCAGTTGGGGTTCTCCACAGCGGCAGTTCCGATGTTGATCCGCTCGCAACCAGTGGACAGAGCCCTATCCAGGGTCTCATCATCGCGGATGCCACCAGTCAACTCGACCAACAAACCAGAATCCGCGACGATCTCAGTGATGTGATCGGCATTGGAGCCACGCCCGAAAGCAGCATCCAGATCGACCAGGTGAAGCCACTGCGCTCCCTCATCCTTCCAGCGCTGAGCCATCTCCATGGGTTCGCCAAAAACCTTCTGTGAGCTCGAAACACCCTGATAGAGTTGCACGGCTTTGCCGTACTGGATATCTACAGCGGGGAAGATAGTGAAACTCATACAACCTCCACGGAATTCACCCAAGCTTGGAGAAGCTCCAATCCTGAACTACCAGACTTTTCTGGGTGAAATTGGGTGGACAGGATAGCGCCATACTCAACTGCTGCCAGAATCCTCACTCCCCCATGGTCTGTCCACAGCGCCACCGCGGAATCCGGCAAACCAGCGCTATCCAAGACACCATAGGAATGGACGAAATAGAACCTTTTCGAAGCTGGAAAGTACCGTGAGCGATGATCAGCGTGAACCTGGTTCCACCCCATGTGGGGAAGCCTCTCCGCGGGAATCTTCTCCACCTTGGGTGAATATATCCCTACACCTGCCCGTGATATCCCATGCTCGATTCCCTCAGTAAACAGAACCTGGTGACCAACACAGATACCAAGGATCGCTCGACCAGCCTGGGCGCGTTGTTGAATAATCTCCACACCACCTGCCTGGACCAATTGATCCATGCACGCAGCGAAAGCACCCACTCCAGGGACCACAAGACCATCTGCCTCCAAGGCTTCGTCGCACGACGATGAAACCTGAACCTTGGCTCCACAGGACTCCAGTGCTTTAACCACCGAATGAAGATTGCCTGAACCGTAGTCAAAGACCACCACTGAACTCACAGGGCGCCCTTCGTGGACGGGATCGTGGTCACGCGTGGGTCGAGTTCAACCCCAGCGCGCAAAGCCCGAGCAAGAGCCTTATATTGCGCCTCAACAATGTGGTGAGGATCACGTCCAGCCAGAACTGTGAGATGGATACACATCATGGCATTGGTCGCCAGTGTTTCCACGACATGTTGGGTCATGGACCCGACATAGGCCACTCCCGATCCACCGATGCGAGCATAGGTGTGTCCCTCGGGTTCCCCGGTACAACTGGCATATGCGCGTCCTGACACATCAACGACACACTGCGCGAGGGCCTCATCGAGGGGAACCATGGCATCACCGAAACGAGAAATACCCTTCTTGTCTCCTAGAGCAATCTTGAGGGCCTCGCCCACAGCGATGGCGGTATCCTCCACAACGTGGTGGGCATCGATATGGATGTCCCCCGTGGCTTGAATGTCCATGTCGATCAGCGAATGCTTCGACAACGCAGTGAGCATATGATCATAGAAACCCACCGAGGTTGAGATCGAGGAAAGACCTTGCCCATCAAGATCAAGGGAAACCTTGACCGAGGATTCCTTCGTTGTTCTCTCAACACTCGCCGTGCGACTCATGAACTGGTCCTTTCCTCAGCTAACACATCCTCCAGCGCCGAAAAGAAGATTTCCATCTCCTCATCAGTTCCTATACAGGTACGCAGGTAGTTGCCCACACCAGTGTCGCGTACTAACACCCCACGGTCAACCAAGGACCCCCAGGTGTCGTGTGGGTGATCAAAGGGGCCAAAGAGAAAAAAGTTCGTATCAGAGTCCACAACGGTGAGCCCCATCGTCCTCAATTTCTTCGTGGCCTGGTCTCTCACGAAAATGATGTGATCGACCTGACTGAGCATTTCATCACGATAGTCAAGGGCCACACCAGCAACCGCCTGGGTGATAGCACTGAGATGATAGGGCAAGCGAACAATGCGCAGTGCATCAATCACCTGGGGCGAAGCGGCAGCATATCCAAGACGGCCCCCAGCAAAAGCAAACGCCTTACTCATCGTTCGGACAACTAACAGGTTGGGATAGTCAGCGAGCAGACCCACCACACTAGGCCGAGAAGAGAACTCCTGGTAGGCCTCATCAACCACCACTATCCCTGGAGCCACCTCCAAGATTCTGGTGAGTACGTCGCGCTCCAGGCTGATTCCTGTGGGATTATCGGGGCTGGCAATCGCCACGACCTGTGGTTGATGCACTGTGATGGCCTCCAGCGCTATCTCAGCAGTCACATGATAGTCAGGGGTTTTCTCCGCTGACACAAAAGTGGTGAAAGTGTTACGGGCATACTCCTGGTACATCGAGTAACTGGGGGTGAAGGTGAGCATAGAGTGCCCGGGCCCACCAAAGGCGGACAGTATCTGTGTCCATATTTCGTTGGACCCATTAGCCGCCCACACACGATCGGCTGTCAAGCTGTGGCCCAGATACTGAGCTAATTTGGTTCTCAGAACTGTGGCCTCGCGGTCAGGGTAGCGATTGATGTCAATAGTGACCTGGCTGACAGCCTGCGTGATGGATGAGCGGACTGCTTCAGACGGTGGGTAGGGGTTCTCATTGACATTGAGCCGAACAGGCACATCCAGTTGGGGTGCGCCATATGGATGGGCGTCGCGTAATTCCTCTCTGATTGGCAGCGACCCCCACTCAGCCATTGTCCCTCCTGACCGTGATGGCCTGGGCGTGTCCGGGAAGATCCTCGGCTAAGGCAAAAGATTCAACACCGGAGGATATCTCAGCTAACCCCTGCTGAGAATAGTTGATGACATGCACGGTCTTATAGAAGGCACGCGCGGTCAGTCCCGAAGAATGGCTTGCTGTTCCCGATGTGGGCAGAACATGGGTCGACCCTGCCGAATAGTCCCCGAGTGAAACCGGCGAATAGTCCCCCACGAAGATCGCTCCAGCATTGGTGATTCTCTCGGCCACATCACTGGGGTTGGCTGTGTGAATTTCCAAGTGTTCAGCTCCATAAGCATTGACCACATCTATCCCCTGATCCAGGTCTCGTACGATCATGATCGCTGACTGGGGCCCTGCTAAAGCAGTGGTTATCCTGTCACGATGGCGGGTTTCGCTCACCATGGCAGACAATTCCTGCTCAACCCTCTCTACCAACTCCTCGCTGGTGGTGACCAGGACTGATCCTGCTTGTTCATCATGTTCTGCTTGGCTGAGCAGGTCAGCTGCCACGAATCGGGGTACGGCAGTCTCATCAGCAAGGATGCCTATCTCTGTTGGGCCTGCTTCTGAATCAATGCCCACGATCCCTTTGAGAAGTCGTTTCGCTGCCACCACATAGATATTTCCTGGACCGGTGATCATATCGACTTTGTCGCACAGTCCCTCCACACCATAGGCAAACATGGCAATGGCTTGAGCTCCACCCACCGCATAGATTTCGTCAACACCGAGAAGATGACACAGTGCCAGAATCGTGGGATGCGGAAGACCATCTGGTCCTGGTGGTGTGGCAATAGCTAGTGATGGTACGCGTGCAGCTTGGGCTGGAATAACATTCATCAACACCGATGAAGCCAAGGGTGCCAGTCCCCCAGGGACATAGAGTCCGACACGATTGACAGGAATAGATTTGATCGTGACCTCACCACCACCGGCAAAGGTGACTGTTTTCTTATCGGGTAGAGCCTCGTGCTCACAGACCTCACGACGGCGCGAAATAGCAAGGTCCATTGCCTGGCGCAGTTGCGGGTCAAGTTGCTCGGCGTATTGCTGAGCGATGGCAGGATCGACACGAAGCTGATCAGGAACGACTCCATCAAATTGCTGGGAGTATTTCAAAATCGCCTCGGCTCCTTGGGTGCGTACGGCTTCGCAGATCGGTTCAACTGCTTGAGTGGCTTGAGAAACATCAAAGACTCCCCGAGGCAGAATCTCGGTGTAGTCGCTCATCGACAGGTTTCGGCAATCAATTATTCTCACTGGATTATTCTACCGATTCCTCTTCTACGGGCGCGCTCGACTCATCAGCTGGTTCGTGGGAAACCCATTTCTCGCTTTGGATGAGTGAACCAATCAGGACCGGAACGACCGCTACCCCAACCCACAGTGTCAGGGGAACCCAGGTGCCCGCAGCGAAGTCAACAAGGACTTCGTCTCCTGGTGTTGCTTGTGCAATTCTTTGATCGAAGTCCTTGGGCCCTATTAACGCACCAGTGAGAAGTGCGAGGATTCCAGCGAAGAGTCCACCGAATCCTGCCAGCAAGGTCACCACCCAGTCGAGGGATTTCAACAGAACCCACCCGATCGTACCAATGAGGAGACCAGCAATCATTCCCACAAAGCAGAAAACAACATCCGTCGCAGCCAATTGGGCGAGACCCGACTCAGGAATATGGGCTCGAAAACCCTCCCCAATATGGTACGCAGGCAGGGTCACGATCCGATTCCAGATAATGCCAGAGGCGATCCCAACGGTGATGATAGCCAGTGCATAAATCACCAACCATGACTGGTGGCGTTTCAATTGGCTCGAAAAATCTATCATTGGGGTTTCCCCACCTCCACAGCACTAGCGCCCAACAAGGCTTTCAATTCTGATATGAGCTCCATGGAGGCATCCACCGTGTCTAAGAAGCGGAAGATCTTGGTTTGATCATGGGAAATCATTTTGAACCATACAGAGGAGTTCCCGTGGTGGGTGGACAAGACTGCTTTGAGCTTCTCCATCGACGACGGTGACACCCGGTCCATGGGAAGGCATATCGTTAAGGCACTGAGGGCATCATTGTCTATCACCAGTGGTTGGACCGTGGTGATAAAGAAATCCACCGACTCATCGGAGCGTGGGCGTACGCTGCCGACAACCTGAACTACGGTGTCGGGAACAAGTTGGACAGAGTACTCCTGGTAGGACTTCTTGAATATCTGCGCCACCAGGGAGGTATCCAGGTCCTCCAAGGTGACTTGGGCGTACAACTCACCCTTCTTGTTTTTCTTTCTCACCACGGAGGTGATCATGGCTGCTAGCTTGACCGCCTTCTTGGGGTCGGCGAGTTCCTTGACCTGGGTGAGAGACATGTCCCGGTAGGCATGGATCACCCGATCTGCTCCATTGAGGGGATGATCCGACACATACAGACCCAGCATTTCTCGCTCATAGGCCAGTTTGGTGGACTTATCCCAATCAGGAATATCAGGGATAGGTTCGGTGAAAGCCCACTGTGTGGTCGTATCGCCTTGGAAACCGAAGAGATCATCTTGACCAAAGGCTTGGTTCCTCTTCATGTCAAGAACAGATTCCATCGCGGGTTCATAGATCTCCAACAGCGCGCGACGAGTATGACCCAGCGAGTCGAAAGCCCCAGCCAAAATGAGGGATTCCAACACTCTCTTGTTGCAGACTACAGCGGGAACATGGTCGAGGAAATCATAGAAGTCTTTTGCTGGACCGAACTCATCGCGTGCTGAAACAATCGCTTCGACAACTCCAGCGCCCACATTTCGTACGGCCGTCAGGCCGAAACGTACGGCATTGTTGATCGGAGTGAACATGGAGTGAGACTCGTTAATATCTGGGGGGAGAACAGTGACACCCATGCGACGACTCTCCGCCAAGTAAATAGCTGAGCGATCCTTGTCATTGCGCACCGATTCGAGAACTGCAGCCATATATTCCGCGGGATAGTTCGCCTTCAGATAGGCAGTCCAATAGGAAATGAGCCCATATCCGGCGGTGTGAGACTTATTGAACGCATATCCACCGAAGGGGGCCATCACATTCCACAACGCTTGGGCGGCTTGATTCGAGAACCCATTGTCAGCCATGCCCTGGATGAAAGGATCCAGTTGGGCTGCAATCGCCTCCTGATTCTTTTTACCCATCGCCTGTCTCAACAGGTCAGCACCAGACATGGTGTATCCAGCGAGCTCGCGAGTGATAGCCATGAGCTGTTCCTGATAGACCAAAAGATGATAGGTGACACCGAGGATCGGTTCGAGGGCTTCCTCGAGTTCGGGATGGATCGGAGTGCACGGTTCGCGACCATTCTTTCTGTCGGCATAGTGCTGGTGAGCTTTCGCAGCCATCGGGCCTGGACGATACAGAGCCAAAACAGCAGCAATATCTTCAAAATGGGTGGGTGCCATCGATTTCAGCAGGGCCCGCATTGGTCCACTATCAAGCTGGAACACACTGAGAGTCTCCCCGCTAGCCAACAGTTCATAGGTGGCAGGGTCGTCCAACGATAGTTCTAGAGGGTCAATATCCACACCCTGATTCTTGGAAACCAGTTCGAGGGTGTGATCAATGATGCCCAGATTCCTCAACCCGAGGATATCCATTTTCATCAAGCCCATTTTTTCGCATTGAGGGTACGAGAACCCCGTCAGGCGTACCCCATCTTCACGCATGTGCAGGGGGATGATGTCGAGCAGTGGTTCGGAACTGAGGATGACAGCTGCTGCATGAACTCCCGTACCTCGAATAAGGCCTTCAATACCTCGACCGGTGTCCACCACCTCTCGCACTTCTGCGTCGGAGTCATAGAGGTCACGGAAATCCTGGGTCTCCGAATATCTTTCGTGAGAAGAGTCAAAAAGATCACCCAAAGAGAGGTTTTTGCCTTGCTGATCGGGTGGCATGGATTTAACTATCTTTTCCCCCAGTTGGAAGGGTTTCTCCAAGATACGCGCCGAATCTTTGACGGCATTCTTTGCCTTGATGGCATTAAAGGTGTTGACCTGCGCGGTGTATTCCTCCCCGTAGGTCGTGGACAGATAGGTGAGAATCTTGTCGCGATTGCGATCATCGACATCCAGGTCCACATCTGGTGGAGAAACACGATCAGAGTTGAGGAATCTTTCAAAAATTAGACCATGCTTGAGTGGGTCAAGCTCAGTGATTCTGGTGAGATAGGCCACCATTGATCCAGTGGCAGAACCACGCCCTGGTCCCACGCGTATCCCCGAGTCACGAGCAAACCGACAGATATCGGAGACCACAAGAAAATACGCTGAGAAACCTAGGGGTTCAATCACAGAGAGTTCTGCCTGGACTCGCTCACGTACTGCCTGAGGAACCTCGTCTCCATAGCGCAGAGTTATTCCTTCATCAATCTTTTTCCGCAACCACGAGACTTGGGTTTCACCCTCAGGGACCACAAATTGAGGCATGCGGTCAACACTGGCGAAAACCTCCTCATAAGAGTCAACCTGTTCGGCAATATCGAGGGTTGTTGCGCAGGCCTCAGGAAGCTCATAGAACAGATCTTGCATTTCTTGGGGGGACCGCAGATAATACCCTGTACCGCTGAATCGAAATCTTTTCTCATCTGATTTTGTTCGCCCCACACCGATACACAACAAATTGTCGTGGGCATCTGCCTGGTCTGCAGTGACATAGTGGGAATCATTGGTGGCCACCAGCTTGAGACCCAGATCCTTGGCTAACTTCAGCAGATCAGCTCGCACGTTGGATTCGATCGGCAACCCATGGTCCATCAATTCCACGAAGTAATGATCTGCCCCAAAGATGTCGCGGTAGGTTGCTGCGACCTCGCACGCCTGTTGGTATTGACCCAACCGTAGCCGAGTTTGGACAGCACCGGAGGGGCAACCTGTGGTGGCGATGAGTCCTTCAGAGAATTCTTCGATGAGATCGTGATCCATGCGAGGTTTCATGTAATAACCCTCGAAGCTGGCTATGGAACTCATGCGAAACAGATTATGTAAACCTGTGGCATTGCGGGCCAGTAGGGTCATGTGGGTATAGCGCCCTCCCCCGGCAACATCCTTGCCGCCCTCATAATCCACATCTTGGGCTTCGCGCTGGCCGCTGGCCCAAAATTCTTGCTCGCGTGAGTGCCGCGAACTAGGCGCGACATAAGCCTCGATGCCGATGATGGGTTTAACTAGTGACTTCTTGGTTGCTGTATAGAACTCATAGGCCCCGAACATGTTTCCATGATCAGTCATGGCGATAGCAGGCATCCCCATGCGCTGGGTTTCTTCGATCAGTGGTGTTATTTTCGCTGCGCCATCCAACATGGAGTACTCAGTGTGAACATGAAGATGAACGAAGGACATCAGCACTCCTTGAGAGTTGTTGTGTACGGGACGTACCTGGCCTCGAAAGCCACACCCAAGACTAGCTCAGTTCGCTGATGGTTTCTTCCTGTGAACGCGTGTCGATCACTGTGGAAGAATTTTCTACTTGAGATGGGTTCTGTGCCGAGGAGCGCATCCCTCTCACAACAATGAAAATCCCGAGAAGCGCAACAGCAATAGTTGTCCAGGAGTTGATTCTCAACCCTGCAACAACCTCCACTGGGTCGATGCGTAACAGTTCTATCCAGAACCGCCCCAGAGCATAGACCAGCAAGTAGGCACCAAAGAGCACGCCACTGCCGAGGCGCAACCGCCGAGAAATCAGAAGCAACACCGCCACCGCTGTGAAATTCCAGAGCATTTCGTACAAGAAAGTGGGATGGAAGGTTTCAAACTGTGTATAACCTGGTACGCGATGGGCTCGATCGATTTCGAGGGCCCAGGGTACGGTAGTGGGCAATCCGTAGAGCTCTTGGTTCCACCAGTTTCCGAGCCGACCGATTCCTTGGGCCAGCAGAAAAGTGGGGGCCACGCAATCAGCAATGAGTCTAAAGGAGAGCTTGTATTGACGAGCTAGGAGGAAGGCGGTGAGGAATCCGACGGTGATTCCACCGAAGATACCCAATCCTCCTTGCCACACAAAGAAGATGTGATACCAGGTGGAGCCTGGGGAGAAGTAGCGTTTCCACTCGATGACAACCCAATAGAGTCGAGCACCCACAACACCGAGCACAATGGAAACCAAGACGATGTTTTCAAAGATTTCCGGGTCTCCTCCAGTTGTCTTCCATCTCTTCCGCGACCAGAAAAACGCCACGATGATGCCCACCAGAATCGACAGAGCGTACCCACGCAGAGGAACTGGGCCAAGATACCAGACCCCTTGGGATGGGCTAGGAATGAACAGGGGCATCAGTTTCTCCCACAAGCAACGGTGAATGAACATCAAAGCAGGTCTCTTCATTGGTGTGACAAGCCGAACCGACTTGATCCACCATCATCAGCACAGTGTCCTGATCACAATCGACTCTCACCTCATGAACATATTGGGTATGTCCCGAGGTCTCCCCTTTCACCCAGTATGTTTGCCGGCTTCGGGACCAATAGGTCGCTTGGCGAGTGGCAAGGGTACGCCGCAGGGCCTCTTCATCCATCCACGCGACCATGAGCACCTTGTGTGTCGTGCGCTCCTGGACCACCACAGGGAATAGTCCCGCATCATTGGTCTTGATCTTCACGGTTCATATGGTAACTCATGAGGTCAACGGTTGGTCTAGTAGAGTCACCACTATGGCACACGATGGTCACTGTTCTTCCCCAATTAGCTCTCGCGATCTTGGTGGTGCACGCACTCGCCTGGGTGAGGGGTTCATCCATGATTCCACTGCGTTGTGGCTCCAAGCTGATCCCACCGACGGTGGCCGGACATCGCTGGTGTCGCGTGCGACTTCCGGAGAGTTGGTGGACCACACTCCCCAGTGGGATCTACGCACTGGTGTGCACTCCTACGGAGGTGGGGCCATAGGGCATCGAGGAGAACAGTGGTGTTTCTATGATCGCAGATCCACCCAGGTCTGGCTTCGAGACTCCACCACCATCAGACCTGTCACTGAACCTGGTTGTGACTACCTAGCCGGTTTCGCCTTTCTCAGCGATCACGAAGTGTTATGTATCAGCGACGACCAGCGCGTACCCCATCCCGGATCGCTGGTCGTCTTGGACCTGAACGTGGGTGGAATCACCGAGGTTGTTGCCGATCAGGCAGACTTTTATTTCTCCGGCGTCTGCTCGCCTGGCGGATGGATTGCCTGGATGGAGTACGACCACCCATCTATGCCGTGGGGCTCATCTCGGATCATGGTGAGAACCCCGGAGGGTTCGATCTCACACGTAGGTCATCCCGGCGCCTCCAACCTCTACCCCCAATGGGAATCTGACTCGGTGCTGGTGTATCTCAGTGACCACCACGGATTCTGGAACTTTCAGCGCTGGACCCCTGAAGAGACGAGATCCCTACACAACCACAGCTATGACTTCTGCGATCCCCAGTGGACTATAGGCCCACCACCATACTGTTTCACTAAACGCGGGATTGGTTGTTCCTGGTGGTGCGATGGTCAGGCCCATCTGGGAATCCTGACCCGTGATGGAAACCTTGAAACACTAGGTGTGTACGGAGTGGCGCGGGTTTTTCCTTCCACAGCAGACAGCTCGGTTGTGGGGTATGCCACCGCCACGAGGTCGTACGGACTCCACACTCTCAACTGGGAAACCGGTCAGATGAAACTCCTGGTGGAAGAATCTTCCATCAGTCTTCCCCGCGACCAGATCAGCGTACCTCGCTATCACACCTGGTCGACCTCGTCACAGGCTTCTGCCTGGTTCTATCCCACAACGGCGAGTCACCAGGAGGACCCACCCCCGTTGTTGGTCATGGCTCATTCGGGACCAACCAGCTATTCCCCAGCTGTGTTTTCCCTGGTCAAACAGTTTTTCACTAGTCGTGGAATCGCCGTACTCGATGTGAACTATTCGGGTTCGTCATCGCTTGGACGGACTTCACGACAATCCCTGAATGGCCACTGGGGTGTCCTCGATGTCGCCGATTGTGTCGATGCTGCAGGTGAGTTGGTTGCTCAAGGTCTAGCAGACCCGCAGCGGGTAGCCATCATGGGAAGCTCAGCAGGAGGGTTCACTGTTTTGAGCGCTGTAACTACCACCGACGTCTTTTCTGCAGGCATCTCCTGGTATGGGATCGCTGATCTGGCACTGCTTGATGAGCAATCAGAGAGATTCGAGAAGTACTACACGTCAGCACTGATTGGGGCAAACTCACCACAGGATATCGTCTGGACACAGCGCTCCCCGCTCCATCAGGTCGACAACCTGGCTTGCCCACTGCTCCTGCTTCAAGGTGAAGACGACACAGCGGTGACTGCTGATCAGGCCCAACTGATGTATGAGGTTGCCCACAAGAAATCGAATAGGTCCTCTCTGATGATCTTTCCTGGTGAAGGACATGGGTTTCGTCGAGCAGAAACCATCGACCAGGCCTATCGAGCGATACTGGAGTTCCTCACTGATGTGTGGGGGGTGAATGCCGACACCGAGACATCACCAACAATTTAACCGGTGAACCTTGGGCCAAAGATCGCCGTACCCAATCTCACACAGGTGGAACCATGCTTGATGGCTAGATCAAAGTCGGAGGTCATACCCATGGACAATTCCGTCCATCCGCCGCCATCACGATCTTGAAGTTCACGGCGTAACTGTGCGAGAGCCGCGAAACCCTCTTCAGCCTTGAGCCGATCTGGGTGAGCAACAGTCATCAACCCGCTTGGTGCAAGATGCGGAAAATGTGCAAGCTCTTGGGTGAACTGGAGAACCTGATCCACCGGGATACCTGTCTTCGATGATTCCTTGGAGGTGTTCACCTCCACGAGCACGCGAATCGGTCCACGCATGATCAGTTGACTGGCCACATCCTCAAGTTTTCTTGCCAGGGGAAGAGAATCCAGTGAATGAAGAAGACTCATTGTCCAACAAGCATCCTTGACCTTGTTGCGTTGAAGGTGACCCACCATCTCCCAGGCCACAAACGGCAGGGACTGCGACTTGGCCATCATCTCTTGGATGCGGTTCTCTCCAAAAGTGTGGCAGCCCGCATCGATCGCTTGGCGAATGTGGTCGACCGGTATGTTTTTTGAAATAGGAAGAAGCCGTACCTCGTGGTCGTCGCGTTCAGCGCGGTGACAGGCCTGAGTAATCAGCTGTTGGCATCGAAGAAGATTCTCGGCTATCAGGGCCATCTCGCCGCCAAAGACATCACTCCCAGCAAGGCAACCACACCAAGAATCCCGGCATACCCCACGAAACGTTGGGTGACTTCTTGCTCTTCACGGATGTATCCAACCGAACGCGATATCCCCGAATACACCTCTTTCAGCTGAGTAGAGGAACCGGCAGTATAGGCTTTCCCACCAGAGATCTGGGCGATCCTGCGAAGCTCCTCCTTGTTCACCGGTACGGGATTCTTCTGGTTGCCATCCATGATGTAACCCTCGGGAGTTCCATAAGCAATAGTGAAGACAGGAACCCCCATGGTTTTCGCAGCTTCAGCTGCTTCAGCAGAGTCACGGCCAGTATTAGTTTCCCCATCAGAGATGAGAACAATGACCACAGGCGCAGGATCATTGGGATGATCAGGGTCGGGGGGAATCAGAGCAATCCCATCGAGAGCAGCATAGATTCCATCACCAATAGCCGTGGATTGTCGAAGCTTGAGACCATCAATCCCATGTTTCACATCCGATTTGTTCGCCGTTGGGGGTACGAGCATCACAGCGGTGGCAGCAAACGAAATCAAAGAAATATTGAAACCTGTCGGAAGGTCATCAACAAACTCTTTGACTGCTTCCTGGGCGGCCTTCAATCGGGTGGGATGAACATCACTAGCATCCATCGATAGGGAAACATCCACCACCAAGAAAACCGTGGCACGATCGACAGGAACATCAACATAGCCATTGGGTGTTGCCCAAGCCAAAGTCAGTGACGCCAAGGTAGCGACCGCAGCCACCACAGCAATGTGCCTCTTCCAGGCGCTACGTTTCGGAAAGAGAACCTCCAAGGCAGAGCGATCCTGGGCGACCCTCGATCTTTTCACCATCGACCACACCAGGTATATTCCCAGCAAGGCAGGCACCAACGCCAGCCCCCAGAGTCGATGTGGTCTCATGAAACCCAGTTCAAGAAGAGTGCTCATCATCTAAATCTCACCCCCAACATCACTGCTCCCACTGCGGCAACAAAAGCAAAGATTAACCCCAGACCAGCAGCGGTTGCCGTGATCTCTCTCTTCATTTCAACATAACCCAGCTCTGAATGGATTCTCGTGTAGGCCTTCGACAATTGAGAGATATTGTCAGCTGAAAAATATTCACCCTGGGAGAGTTGGGCAATCTCTCTCATGAGTTGATGATCGGGAGGGACCTGATACCTTTCACCATCAAGGTCCACATAACCATTATCCGTACCAAAAGCAATGGCATAGATCGGGATACCACGGTCACCGGATTCTTTAGCTGCCATCAGTGGGGCTTGCCCATTGGTGTTTCCACCATCAGAGAGCAACACCATCATTGCTGGAATCTCCTCAGTCTTGCCTTGCGGAGCCTGGTCCACAGCAACAAGACCCGCCATGATGGCATCACCCACAGCTGAAGAGTCCTGGTTCGTTAGAGCCTCGATCGCACGAACAGCAGCGGAATGATCAGTCATCGGAGGGATTCGTACCGAAGAATTACCTGACAGTGACACCACTGACACATTGAAACCCGCCGGAAGACCGTTGATGAACTCAATAGCCTGGCTCTTGGCAACCTCGAAGCGACTCGGGGGAACATCAACAGCAGTCATCGACCAGGAAACATCAATGATCATCACCACGGTTGCACGTTCCTGGGGTACCTTATCTAGGCCAACAGGTTGTGCCCAAGCCAAACCCAAGGCAATCACCGACAGAAAAGACAGAGCAACAATCACGTGGCGCAACCATTGGGATTGCTTCGGTAGCACCTCACCCAAAACAGTGGTGTTGGTGTATCTCATGGCATGTTGAGCACGTTTACGAACAATCAGCACGTACAAGACAATGAGAACCGGAACAATCAGCAACCACCACAAGCGCTCAGGGGAAAGAAAACCATAGAAAGGAATAGACTCCATTAGCGGCTCACCCCCTGAGGTGGGGTATGCAATTGGCTGGCAAGACGTCGATAGGTGAGAACAAAACGAGCGATATCTTCCACCCAGTCACGATCCGTGCGCAATTGGATATGGGCCGCCCCACAGCGACGAATGCCCACACGGATGCGTTCACGTTGAGCCCGAGTGGCAGCGTTGAGCCGTTCACGAGCTGCAGAATCAGAGGTGTTCACATATCGATTGAAGTCAGTTTCAGGATCGCGGATCAAAATCTCCCCCAGGTCAGGAAATTCCAGTTCACGACGATCCACCACTTCCACACAGATCACCTGGTTGCGTACCGACAATTTACGCATAGGACGCTCCCAGGCAATCTCCATGTTCGGATCCAATTCAGTATCACCAGTGGTGAGGAAATCAGAGACAATGATGCGCAAACCACGTCGCCGTTGTGTACGGGCGAGATGCTCAATACCCGCGGCAAGATCCATCGGACCCTGGGTGTTGTCAGGGACGATAGGTCTGGTCAAAATCCTCCTGAGTAAACCATACAAAGCCATGCGCCCTGAACGGGCGGGGATACGAGTGATCTCACCAGGGTCCATGACCAATCCACCAAAACGGTCACCAATCTTTTGGGAAAGAAACCCAATCGTGGCGATCGCGGCAATACCCAGGTCCCTCTTCGTGACCCCAGCAGTCCCCCAGTTCATCGACGGGGTGACATCCATCAGAGCCCACACCTCCAACTCGCGATCAGCGATCGTGTCACGAACGTGAGGAACAGTCGTACGCGCAGTGACCGCCCAATCCATGCGCCGAATATCATCCTGACCGGGAACATACACTCGGGCATCATTCGTATCAGAACCAGGCCCAGGCATGATCCCCAGGTGGTCACCTTGAAGGAACCCCTCCAGACGGCGAACAATGGTGAGCTCTAGACGTTTGAGGGCTGCCTCGGGGGCGAGCTTGCTGAGAGGAACAGTGGCACCAGTGGGTTCATGGAGCACTGAGGAGACAGCCGAAGCGGTCGACTCAGGTGGGGCGAAGGCGATCTGAGACATGGAACTCTATGCGGGTTGATCCTGGTTCCACACTGGCGTTGGTGAAGGCACCATCGCCACGATTCGTTCAATCACCTGGGCAGGGGCCACATTGTCAGCAACTGCATCAAAGGAGAGCAGAATCCTGTGAGCCATCACATCGACAGCTACCGCTTGAACATCGGTCGGCAGAACATAGTCACGCCCATGGATGAGCGCCAGTGCCCGTGAAGCAGCAACCAAACCGAGGGTCGCCCTCGATGAGCATCCAATCGAAATAACACTAGCAAGATCGGGCATATTGAAGTCTTTGGGATTCCTCGTAGCCAACACCAGTCGAACAATATATTCTGCTACTAAATTGTGAACGAAGATCTGCGAGGCCTGATCTTGAAGTTTCTTCACAATCTCGGGATTGAGAACAGGATTCGGTTCAGGAGCTTTAATCGACATTCTGCGCAGAATCTCAAACTCCTCGTTTCCACGGGGATAGTCCACGTCCACTTTGAGCAAGAAACGGTCGCGTTGAGCCTCAGGCAGAGGATAGACACCCTCAGATTCAATAGGGTTCTGGGTGGCGATCACAATGAAAGGATCAGGGGCAGGATAGGTACGCCCACCAATAGAGACCTGCTTCTCGGCCATGATCTCCAACATCGCGGATTGCACCTTGGCTGGTGCACGGTTGATTTCGTCAGCCAAAACAAAGTTGACGAAGACCGGTCCGAGTTGAATGTCGAATTTTTCTTTAGAAGCCGAATAGATTCTCGTACCCACGATGTCGGAAGGAACCAAGTCGGGGGTGAATTGAATACGTGCGAACTCTCCGCCAACAACGGTGGCAAAGGAGCGTACTGCCAAAGTCTTCGCGGTTCCCGGAACACCTTCCAGCAGGCAATGGCCTTTCGCCAGCAGGGCAACCATGAGTTGTTCAACCATATGTTCTTGCCCGACAATCACTCGTTGCACCTGGGCAATCGCATCCGCCAGGAGATGGGAGGCTTGTTGAGTAGACTTCTTGGCAACCTGTGTGGGTGGTGTCGTCACATGTCCTCCTGCATTCCCGTGTACCTTTCTACGATACCGTGAATCAGCCCTTTTGGCGGAATTTTCGCCCCAAAAACCTCACTATTTAGCCGAGAGCCCTCTTGATAGGGCAAACTAGTTGTTGTGATGAGTACGCCACACGATGACTGGGATGATCCCACCACCGTTGAGACTACCCCTACCCCAGGAGCACTCGAACCTCCGAGCGTTTCGTCACCGATCGAGGCAATCGAACTCGACACTGGGATCATCACCTACCCTCTTCATCCGGTTGATCCACCCAAAATTGGGGACTTCTGGCCCACAGAGCGACTTTTAGCCACAGCATCAGGAGTGGCCTATCTCGCCTATGAGGACAATGCTGACAATCCCGTCATGATCGTGATGCTCAGCCAAGGGGCAGCCGATGATCCAGCTGCTAGAGATCGCCTCGCTGGTGAGGTTGATCGCATGGACATCGATACTGTGATCGCTCGTGGAGGCCTCGACCAAGACACCGGTCGGATGGGTGACAAATACCGGTGTGAGGATGATGATCCTCATGCTGTTGATGGTTCGGCATTGTCACCGTGGGTGGCCCTTGGTTTTGATCAGTCAACGCGCGCCGTACGCGAAGCACATCGAATATTGGCTGAGGTGGACTTGAGCTCCCAAGCTCCGCAAGGGGAGGTAGCTGGTCCCAACTATCGCCTCCACTGGGCTGATCGTTTCGCTCCTGGAGAGTCGAGGGTGTGGCCCCTTCCTTGGCCAGGGCGGCGTGATCGCGGTGGATGGGTTTCATTGCTTGCTGCGTGGTTGTTGATGCTACTGCTGGCCGCTGTGGCTATCCTCATTGCGATACTCATCTTCTCTCAGGCGCCTGAAACATCACCACCCCCACCGATTCCCTCACAGGAAGACTCTGGTGGCGGGTCCGGCGATCCTAGCGAATCTGAATCCGGTGGAGGGCCGGATCCCAGCCCCAGCGACTCTGAGTCTGGTGGTGGAGGATCACCATCCCCATCGGATTCCGAATCTGGTGGTGGTTCACCGTCACCTGGTGATAGTGAATCCGGTGGTGGTGGATCCCCTGGTGGTGATGAAACTGCATGGGGCGGTGGACCCAGTACGCCCTCGCGGGTGTAGGAACAGGTCAGTTTTAGGTAGTGATGGCGCAACTCCATGAATCTGGCAAGAAAGGGAAGGCTATGAAGAGAACTATCGTCGTCAAAGGGATAGGTAAAGCTTCGGTTGCCCCTGATCTCCTCGTACTCGCCCTGGGCATGGACGTGGTTGATCTGGACTATGGGGAGATGATGCGCCTAGCCACCGAAGAGTTTGAGGCAATACGTGAGGCACTGGTTGGGGTCGGCTTCCAAGCCAAGGACCTCAAAACATCGAGGTATTCCATCACCACCAAGTACGAGGGATACCACGACGACAATAACAACTGGTTGCAGAGATTTGTTGGCTACGAGTGTTCACACAAGCTCAGTGTGGAGTTTGATCTCGATATTGAACTCCTCGGCAAGGCATTGGTCGCACTGGCTGATTCACCAGCCAATCCAACACTCAACATCCAGTTCACTATTCGGGACAAAGACGCTGTCGGTGATCTTCTCCTAGACAAGGCCATCAAGGATGCCACTAGTAAAGCCGGTGTTTTAGCCAAGGCCTCACAAGTGACTTTGGGTGAGATCATCAGCATCGACTACAACTGGGCTGAACACCACTTCTATTCCGAAACAGACATGGCCGTGGGTGGTGCTGTCCCTCGTGGCATGGCCCTGCGTGGTGCGTCCATGGACATCGAACCCGAAGACATCGATGTTCGTGACACCGTAGCAGTGACCTGGGCTATCCAATAACGTGCGACCGCAACGGTTCTTTATTTCCGCCTAGTACAGTTCCCACCCCAATTTCGTCTTTCTGCTCCCACCGCAATTTCGTCTTTCTGCTCCCACCCAATTTCGTCTTTCTTTAATGGATTGTGGTTGGTCTGGGACTGACTGACAGACTGGTGTCGACCTGGATTGGTGGGAGTATGGCTCACTGTCTTTCTGACTACTTTGGTATGTCTTGGCGCAGACTTGTCTGCTTGTGCTTGTTCGGGTCGGTGCCGTCTGTGA
>WRIC01000007.1 GCA_009782915.1 Propionibacteriaceae bacterium
ACCCCCATCCTCGGCGCGACAGGTCTTCGCTGATGAGCACTGAGCGACATCGGCACATCAAACAGGTTCCCGCGAGTTGATATGCAAGAATGATTCCATGAATAACTTCACTGGGATTGTTGAATTGTTTCCTCAAGACAAGGGGTGGCACTATGTGGGGGTTCCCAGCCAGGTGAGTCAGCCACTGGAACACTTGGCGGATCGCGGGTTGATAGCAATCACCGCCACGGTGGGTGAGTCGAGTTGGCCGACATCGTTTATCCCGAAGGGCGATGGTACGCATTTCCTGGCTTTACCCGCGAAGGTACGCAAAGCGGAGGGTCTGACTCTGGGTGACCAGGTCACTGTTGGTTTTGAGACGAGGGTTCGCTAACCATTGTTTGGGGCTTTGGTGATTTACACTAAATACCATGAAAAGAACCATCGGTTTTCTTGTTGTCGTGGTTGTGGTGGCGGGCATCGTGCTCGGTTTGATCCCGCAAGCGCGAACCTCCGGATTCATTCCGCTGGTTGTCTCTCTTGGTTTGACGGCGATAGCAATCGGTGGCCTGATCCGCCTGGTACTGTTGGGGCGCGATGAGCAGCATGCCCACATCACTCCTGGGGAGGAACCTCAACCCGATCAGCAGTTGGGTATCAAGTACGAGGATGTCACCGATGCCACGGTACGTTTTGAACCACCCAAGAAAGTTCCCGTACGTCTAGCTGGGGCTATTGTTCGGGAGAGAAGTGACCATATTGACGTCACGGCAACGATCGTGTCGATGGCGACTCGCGGGTTTTTCACCATGAGTTACGGCAAGAACCCTGGGGATGTATTCTTCACGAAAACCGCTGCTGACCTTCATGGGCTCGATGTGTTCGAGAGGGAGGTTTATCAGTGGATCTTTTCTTCGCGGGTGTCGACGTCTGGGAAAACGACCCCAACAGTGAGACTGTCGCGCTCGGAGAAATCGATCGAGCGTTTTCGGGCGTTGGTTGATCAGGCAGAACAGGAGTTCCTCGCACAGAAGTGGTACCGCGCTGATCCAGTGAAAACGGTTTCACGCATGAGAAAAGGTGGAATCACCTTGGCTATTGTTGGACCGATTCTTGTCATGATTGCTGCTCAATTGCTTTTCTCACTGGGTGTTCTTGGGTTTTTGTGGCTTGCGGTTCCGTGTTTGGTTCTTGGCTGCGGGATGGCGATCATCGCTCGCAGGATGCCAGTACGCACGGTGGCTGGGTCGACTGTGGCCATCCAGGCTTATGGTTTCAAGAAGTTCCTTGAAACAGCTCAAGGGGACCAAATCCGCTGGGAGGAGGGTCAGGACATTTTCTCGCAGTATCTTCCTTATGCGGTTGCGTTCGGGTGTACGGGGCATTGGGTGGCGGTTTTCCAGGATCTCATTGCCCAGGGTGTAGCTGTCAGCATCTCTCCGTGGCTGGATGGACTCGATGCTGCTCTAGGTGTGCTGGATGTTGTTGGTGATGGTGTCGATCTTCTTGCTGGTGGGGTTGACTTGTTTGGCAATGGTCTCGACCTTCTCCACGGTCTTGATTTTGCTTCGGTCTTTGACCTGCCTCTCGACCAGGTTGCCGAGGGTGTCGCGGCTGTCGGCGAAGGGGTCGGAGCCATCCTCGATATTTTTGGTAGCCTTTAAAGTCTTCCCGGGGGCTCATTGCCACCACAGCGAGGGACAGAATCTTGTACATGGTCATGTATACTTGACCATGTATCAACGACCAGGGAGGACCCGATGACACTCACGGTGAATATTGCTGAAGCTAAGTCGCAATTGTCGCGTCTTGTTGACGAGGCGCTGGACGGCAACAGTGTGGTCATCGCACGTCGCGGGAAACCTATAGTCGCGCTGACACCCGTCAACCCTCCGGTTCAACGAGAGTTGGGGTTCTTTCCCGGCGCCCTTCCCGACAGTTTTTTTGATCCCCTACCCGAGGAAGAGTTGAAAGCGTGGGGGCTGTAATGCGCCTTCTTCTCGACACCCATGTTTTTCTCTGGGCGATCCAAGAGGCAAAAAAGCTATCGATCCCTGCCCAGGAAGCAATAAGGGATCTAAATAATGAGGTTTTTGTCTCTGCCATTTCAGGTTTCGAAATCGCCAACAAACACCGTCTGGGAAAACTACCAGGGTTTGAAGGAATCGTGGAGGGGTTTCCCACCATGATTCGTCGTCTGCGGGCTCGCGAGCTTCCCGTCACTGCGCAACATGCTACCTTTGCGGGATCATTCGACTGGCAGCACCGTGACCCTTTTGATCGGTTTTTAGTAGCTCAAGCGGCCTGCGATGGGCTCACCTTGGTGAGTGCAGATCCTGTGTTTGGTGAGCTCGGCTGGGTGGAAACACTCTGGTGAACACAAAGAGCAGACCCTCGGTGGGTCTGCTCTTTGAAGGTTGAAGGCGATTCAGGCTTTCTTTTCTTTCTTGAAGCACAGGTACCAATCCAGGCAGTACTGGTTGGCGTCAGTGGATTCCATACGTTCTTTGGCCACACCACAGGAACCAGCGGTGGGTACGATCACATCGTCGCCGGGTTTCCAGTTGGCGGGAGTTGCGCACGCATCCTTGTCAGCTTTCTGGAGTGCGATAATGATGCGCTTGATCTCGTCGAAGTTGCGACCTGTGGTCAGCGGATAGTAGAGGATTGCGCGTACCTTAGCTGTGGGGTCGATCACGAACACCGCGCGTACGGCTTGGGTGGTGGATTGTTCGGGCTGGATCATGCCGTACTTCTTGGCAACATCCATCTTGATGTCTTCGATGAGGGGGAAGGTGACCTCGACGCCTTTCATGCCGTTCCATTCGAGGTTTTGAATAGCGCGCAACCAGGCGATGTGGGCGTAGAGGGAGTCAACGGAGATACCGACCAGTTCGGTGTTGAGTGCCTTGAATTCGTCCATCATCGACGCGAAGGTCATAAATTCGGTGGTGCACACGGGTGTGAAATCGGCGGGGTGGGAGAAGAGGATCACCCATTTTCCGTCATAGTCGGCAGGGAAGTTGATTTCACCTTGAGTAGTGGTGGCGGTAAAGGCGGGGGCCGGATCACCGATCAACGGCATACGATTGTTCTTTTTCATGGGTATTCTCCTTGTTCTGGCGCGGAACTTGTGGCGCTTCGCGTCGGGTCAATGGTAGGTGCATCAGACGGATCTGATGCGATGTGCAAAGAGTCTAGTGAGGTATCTCACTGGTGGCGAGATGTTTCCTGTTGAGCAGGAGATAGATTCCATACATCCCCATCATCAAAGGTGTGACCAAGATGAGCAGCGGTATCTCGTAGATCACGGGAACCTTGATCCAGTTGAAGAATAGTTCAAGGATTTCGGCACCCTCAGGATCGAAGACATAGAAATAGTTGGCTCCGGAGTCCACCCAGGTGCGCAGGATGAGGGTGATGGGCAGAACCAGTAGCGCGAGAACAATGATGTAAACCGCGGAGAGAACAGAGTCGATTAGTCGTGGTCGATAGAGCTGGAGGGAAGCCATCAGGAAGGGGATAACAGCGTTGAATCCGTGGCTCACCCAGAAGAAGGTGTGCAGATCGAAGAGGTTGTATTGCCAGTACGACGGTGCCGCTGAATAGAGTGCGGCGATCCCAGCCAGTGCTCCAGGAAAGAAGACTGCTGCCCGCAGTGGCCGCCATTCGAACCAGACGGCCAGGGGAAGGAGCCAGCTCATGAGCGTACACAGATGCAAGGGCAGGTTCTGGAAAACAGGGAAGCCCTCAGGTGGCGGGTTGATCATGTAGGTCAGGTGAAAGGTGATCGAGAATCCCAGATTCACCAGGGCAAAAATGAAGAGGGCTTTTCGCCTGGTGGACCAATCTCGCTTCCGCATCAAATAGTGAAAAGCAAGACCGACCCCAGCTAAGACAATCACCAGCAGAGCCCAAGCCCCGCTCAGTGGCGCAACGATCATGGTTGTCCTTACCGTGATACAAACGTGCACCACAGGAACGAGTGTAGTCGAGGATGAGCTAACGCGTGAAACAATGGTGTTGTGGTCCACATCCCAACCGATCAAGAGAAGAAGGATCGCCAGCAGCGGTACGCCTGGCATCTAGCGATGGAGAGAGCCGAAAAAAAAGTTCAACTATCTCGCAATCCTTGCTGAGTTGACTATCCTCTCCCATCCCTGGTGGAAAGTCTCCTCGTGTGGGTGGCGGGTGTGTGGAATACTGGTGGTATTCGCCGATGAAAGGGTTACCATGCCTACCACTGATGAGGTTTTTGCAGTCTTTGCTACAGCCGATGGACCATTGAAGACTGCTCAGGTTGCTGAGATTTTGGGTGTCGAGAAGAAGGATCTCGCTGTCGCAATGAAGGAACTCAAAGCCGAGGGCAAGCTTGTTTCCCCGAAGCAGTGCTTCTACACCCCAGCTCAGTAGGAACAGCAACCCACGTGTGACCGTGTTGTTGACAAACGCAGGCGAGGGGACCGATGACTGATCAACTCGTCGATAGTGAGCTTCCCTCTACTGAGGAGCTACCTCGCCGTCGTTCGCTCGCGGTGAGGATTCTGGCTGTGGTAGCCGGTTTCTCGATGGTGGTCTATTTTGCGCACGCACTGATGGGGCCCCTATTTTTGCCGGGTATCGAGCAGGAGCAACTGGAGGAGCTGGCCACCCTACCACCAGCGATCATTCTTGATCCGGTGGTACGAGCCGCCGCCCTCCATGTTGATGGGGCCATTGATGAGGCTCTTGAGGTTCTGTCGTGGGACCGTCGCGATGATCTTTCCTTCGATGACATTGCGCCGGAGTATCAGCGTGACTTACTGGACCCCACTATGCGTACTTGGTACGACGGCGTTGTGGATAAGATTCGTGCAGTTGAGCCAGCGGTGTTTCCCTATGACGAGTGGGGTTTGTCGCTGTTTCTGGGGGATCCTAATCCGATCTGGTCTGTCTACGCGGATCATCCTGAGCTCGACTATTCGTTTATTGGTATCCCCCCTGATGGGAGCCAGGACATCCAGATTTTCTATTCTTTGCCCAGTGACAATGATTTATGGGCTCGTGAAGCGTACCCAGACTTGGATGCAGTACGCGGTGAGGTGGTCGGGTTCCTTGCCGTGGCGGACAGGATTATATCCCGGATGCCTGAGGACTTGTCCACCTATGACAAGTATCGCTACCTGGCGTACGTCTTGTCGCTGCTCACTGACTATGCCTACTATGCCCTCAACGATGATGGTTCTTTCAACGGCGAATTCCCTGTCACTGGCACGGCCTATGGAGCATTGATGAATCGCGAGGCGGTGTGTGCTGGTTATTCTTTCGCCTACCTGGTGTTGTGCCGTTTGGCTGGATTGTGGTGCAACACGGTGGTGGGTGATGTGTTTTTCGACGACCCTCAGCAGCATCAATGGAATATTGTCCAACTGGATTCGGGCACCTTCTTTGTCGATGTCACCTGGTCTGATGGTTCCGGCTACATCGGTGACGACGAGTGGATGTACTACTTCATGATGGATCAGGAAACCATCCTTTTCGATCACCGCCCCGACGACGTCGAAGCCACCGGTTCAGCTGAGTCGCTGCTTCGCTAGAGCACTAAACAGTTGGAGCCTTTCCCCCCGCTGTCCCACCGGGCAACTGTCCCCCTGCTGTCCCACTGGGGGACAGGCCTTGCTCTCCCACCGGGCAACTGTCCCATTCATCCCCGTCTTCCTGACACCCTTCGTCCCCGTCTCCCTGCGCGAAGTCGCAGGGTCCAGACTGCACATCATCCACAATAGGGAGTCTGTCGAATGGTCTCACCACCCACTAACAATCCCAGTAGTGGAATCTGTAGTATCTGGATTCCGCGACTTCGCGCGGAATGACGCCCTGAGTGTGCGGGTGTCAGGGGGACGGAGTTTCTGACACCCTGACACCCGTCCCTGCGGGTGTCACAATCTCCGTCTCCCTGACTCCCAATCTCCGTCCCCCTGACTCCGGGGGACCGTCCCATTCGTCCCCGTCTTCCTGACACCCCCTCATCTCCGTCTTCCTGACACCCTTCGTCCCCGTCTTCCTGACACCCTTCGTCCCCGTCTCCCTGCGCGAAGTCGCAGGGTCCAGACTGCAGATCATCCACAATAGGGAGTCTGTCGAATGGTCTCACCACCCACTAACAATCCCAGTAGTGGAATCTATGGTATCTGGATTCCGCGACTTCGCACGGAATGACGCCCTGAGTGCACAATGACCTTGGGCGTACGCTGTTTAGGCGGGTTCCAAAGCGGATGGCCGTACGACCTCAATCACCTCATCAATCAAGGGCAGAAGAAACGTCTTCACATGGATGTCTCCAATAAGAAGTACGCGAGTCATGAGTCCTCCTCAGCCGCCTGTCATCACCAGTCTAGTGTCAACCAACGGTCAACACGGGCAGGAAATGAAAAACTCCCCGAAAGACTGAGCCTATGCTCATTGTTGTTCATCTAATCTTGACAGTTCGTGGCGAAGCAGTTCCTCTGTGTCGTCAAGGCCCTGCGCCCAGTGGTTTAGAGTGGGTATAGCTCTTAAAGCGCGGAGATCTTCAAGACCAGTGAGTAGATGTGATTGAGCCTTCTGATAATCGCCTTGTTCGATTCCAATTTGTCCAAGACGCAGGAGTGTTCGAGGTCGCATGGCGGGTAGCGCTAGATCGAGGACCCTGCAAAAGTCACGCTCAGCGATTGTATAGTCTCTAGTCACTAGCTTGAATTCTCCTCTCGTAAAGTAAAACGCACCCTGTTCGAAGGGACCCCACTCCTTGACATGTGGCTGCATCGCAACGAGAAACCTTCCGATATTGATCCAGCGATCATTAATCCTCAATATTTGTATGACAAGAGAAAAAGGCAAAGCCCAAGCTGTCGCCTGTTTACTACTATTTGCTTTTTCCAGCAGAAGATCGACTATATTTTCTGCTGTGGAGACTCTCCCGTGTCTAGTAAGGCTATATCCGAGAATCGATAGGTACCAGACCTCGTCAAGATCTGCCACAAGTGACTGCCGGTCTTGCCGAAGACTAGCAAGCTCGTCAGGATCCGTCATTAGTAGGTTGAGAATAGACTCGTTTTGCCCATCGAGTGATTGATGTTGAGTGAGAAAATGATCGAGAGAAGGAACAGCATAGCCAAAAGTGCCAAGTGTTTCTTGAAGCCACCGCACCAATTTCACTGTCTCCCCGATGTATTCTTGATGCGTGGGACTAGACTCAATGAAATCACTGATTCGACTAACAAAGGAGTCAACATCGCTCGTCTCTACTTTTCCGTTTGCTCTTAGTTGGGCGCAAAGTAAAGATGCCTCTGTGGCAAAGTCAATTAGTGGCACTCTCGCTTGCGGGTTGACTCGCTGAAGAATGGCCATCTCCATTTCTTCAAATGCTAGCTGTTGCTTATGCATACCGAGTGATTGCGCCAACAATCCTGCCCTGTCAGGGATTTGTAAGAAATCATATAAGTTGATATCCAACTGTTCGTTCGTACTCTCATAGTTCCCATAGTGTCTTACTGCAGAAGCGACGTGCGGGAAGAGGGCGACACCCCGATGCCCCACTAAGTCAACCGCGGTATCCAGATAATAATTCAACACATGGCAACAGTCCTCAAAGGGGTTAGTCTGGCCACTGAGGGAGTCACGGACGACCTGTTGAACTAACATGTTGCAGGAGAGCCAAGTTTCGTTCATGTTGGACTGAACGCTCACCAAAGAGTAGCGATTTAAGTCGGCTATCACATCAAGACGATCTAACTCATCTGCTAAAACTGAGCGTAGTGGTTCGGGCAGTGGAAAATTCTGGTAGTCGTCAGACCTGTGGTCTTCGCCACTGTCGCACTCTGCAGCGTGAGTGAACATGCTGAGGGGGATGTTGTCGGGTGCGCAATAAGCAATAATGTTCAGGAGTTGCTGTGAGCTTTCCTCTAATTGGTCGAAAGAGATCTTCCAGGTGACAGTTACCCGCTCAGCATCTGTGTAGGTGCCTTTGGAGAAGAGTTCGGTTCCATACTTGTGGAACATTGTGGAATAGTCGCCGTACATCAGGTTGGGATGCTCGACAAGATATGCGCCGGCATGGTCGAGAGCTAGCGCAATGCATCCCAAATCCCTGGCAAGTGCAACAGTCTCTGGGGTAGAGGGTTTGCCAGTGCGACGAACAAGAAAAGCTTCCGCTTCCTCAGGGGAAAAGGCTTTGACTTCCTCGCCCTTGGGTAGGTCAGGATGTCCTTGCAAGCGTGTTGTGATGAGAACATGTCCCTGCTGACAGTCGCGTGGGAAGTATTGCTTGATCAAACTGGGATCATTCAGGTTGTCATAGATGAATAGAAACTGGGCTGCTCGATCACACCAGGCAAGGACCCAATTCCTGATCTCGTCAGCGTGAGTGACCGACGGTGACAGTCCTTTATTAAGAGCGAAGAGGCGGTACGCCTCCATCAATGTCGTTTCTGTTTCGGCATTCATCCATGCGATATCGGAATACTCATCCTTATGTTGGAATGCGTACTCCAAAACGAGGGTTGTCTTTCCAACACCTCCCAGACCATAGATACTTTGGCGAAGTGTGGCTCTTCCTTCGTCAGTGAAGTTCGAATATATCTTTTCGAGGAGTTCCTTGCGCCCAGTGAACCATGGGTTGCGTTGAGGCATGGTTGGGCTTAGCTTGACAAAAGGACCAGTGGGAAGAGGTGGCGCCTGATCCGGGCGAGCTTGGTCGCCTAGAGCCTTAAGAAGTTTGGGCCGTGCATCCTCTTCGCTCACTGGTTGGTTACTTCCAGAATCCCACAGGTCGATGAAAACTGAGGCGGCAAAGCTACCAGGTGGCTTCTGATCACAGACGCGCACGACGACCGGTCCCTTGCTTAGAGCTTGGGCATTCGACCATTCATTTGCTGAAGCTGGTGAATTGAAGAACTCAGGGCTATAAATAACTAGGAGACAGTCACACCACTCAAGGCCCTCATGCATATTGATATTAGCATTAGTCCCAGCCACAAAATCGTACTCCATCACACGTGTTTCGTAGCCAGCATCTCGGAGCCAGAAATCAACTGCTTTCGCAAAGCCAGGACCCACATTGTCTCGCGAGGTATAGCTGATGAAAAACTTGGTGCCTAAGTCCATTGTTTCTCCTCACCAAGGTGGTTGCCACCACCTTTCATTGGTAGGCGACACTATATCGGACCCAGTAGCTAACCCAGTATCTCAGTCCCACCCCATTCGACGACGGTGAAACCCTCGCGTACTGGGGGAGAAAACACCTGGGGTGTCACCTCAATGTGTTGGTCCAAACTCTGCCAGTCCATCATCACGCGGATGAGCGTGTCCGGGGTGGGGGTGATGATCAGCTCCTGGTTGATCGCCTGCTCCTGCAGGGTTTCGAAACGAAGATAGGTGTATGGGTTGTCTTGAAGAATCGGCAACCAATAGACGATGAACTCCTCAGCTTCGCGAGGGCTCAACCCGAGTTGGGGCAACATGGTCTCCAAGAAATCCAGGACCTCGTCGCCTGCCACCACGAATCCTTCACTCGTACGCCCAGCGGGCATGACACGATCAGACTCATAATACAGTGCATAGAGTTCGCGCCCAGAGCCGACTTCCACCAGGTTGCCACCCGGCTCAGCCACCACCTGCCAGCCCTCACCGTAGGGGGGATATTCAGCAGTGAACAGCTCCGGATAGGATGTGCGTACACTCACCTCGATGGTTTCTTCCGGGTAGAGATAGATGATCGGTTTCACTGAGCTGCCATAAGAAACACATCCCTGGAAGCACTGCTCGCAATCGCCCTGATCGACATATCTCTGACCGAGTGGACAGCGCCCTGAGGACATCACCAGAGTGCTGATCAGCACAATCAGGCCAATCAGAAGAACAATGATGAGGGCCATTTTTGTGAAACGAGGCCACTCGATCGGATGTGTTTTGTCTCGCAGGGTCAATGCCACAACAGTGATGACTGCTACAACGACAACAATGAGCCCAATCGTGGCGCCCAAACTCATAGTGACCTCCTCATGCGGACCATCTATCCAGTGTACGACGAATATCACGCACAAGAGGAAAAACTATAGACAAGGTGAACTCTCTTTGTTAATTGTTGCATTTTCACAACGATCTTTTCTGGGGGGATTTCATCCATTGCTTTGCCCTTTCACTGGTGTTAGTCTCATCTGATCTATTCGGCGTTTCATCCAAGTCGAAAGGGGCAAAGATGAGTCCATCCGTGGCGAAGAATCCCTTGCGTGTGGTGATTGCTGGCGCTGGCATGATTGGGGAGGTTCACCGCCGGGCAGCCCTCCTGGCGGGCGCCGAGATCATTGGTGTTGTTGAGCGAGATATCGAGTACGCCACCCAGGTCGCCGAGCGATGGGGAATCCCAGGTGCGTACGACAGTGTCGCCCAAGGACTTGAAGCACAACCGGATGTTCTCCACATTTGTACGCCGAACTCCACCCACGGTCCCTCGATTCGTGCAGCCTTGGATGCTGGGGTTCACATTGTGTGTGAAAAACCGCTTTGCCTCGACTCGAAGGAAGCCGATGAGTTTGTGGCGATCTCCAAACAGAAGGGTCTCGTCACAGGTGTTCCTTACGCTTACCGTTACCATCCGCTGGTACGCGAAATCCGCGCCCGTTATTTAGGTGGCGACATGGGCAAGCTTCATCTGATTCATGGAACCTATCTCCAAGACTGGCTACTCAATCCCAACTCCTCCTCGTGGAGGGTGAGCCCAGCCGAGGGTGGTCAGTCACGAGCTTTCGCTGATATCGGCTCCCACTGGTGTGACCTGGTTGAATGGGTGACCGGTGAGAGAATTGGGCAGCTCAACGCCGACCTCACGATCGCCATCAAACAGCGCCCCATCGAAGCCGGCGAGACCTTCACTGGTGGAGTGGCCGGGGACGTACCCTGCGCGCCCGTGACTACCGAAGACATCGCCACCATGGTTTTCCGTACAGCCAGCGGTGTTCCAGGTACGGTGACCATCTCGCAGGTCTCCGCGGGACGGAAAAATAGGCTCTGGTTTGAGATTGATGCCGCCACGCAATCAGCATGCTTTGATCAGGAGAATCCTGAAACCATCTGGCTCGGTGGGGAAACCCAATCCACCACTATCGCCAGGGGAGCTGCCGGGCTCGCCGACGACACCCGTCGCATCACCCTCACCCCGTCTGGCCATGTTCAAGGGTGGGAGGCCTGTTTCGAAAACTTCATCAAAGACGTCTATTCCGCAGTGAATGGGGAACCCCAGGAGGGGATGCCCACTTTCGCTGACGGAGCCAGGTCACTGCACATCATCGATGCAGTCCTCAAGTCGTCAACAACCAGAGCGTGGACGGAGGTCACCTAAATGAAACTCGGATTTCTCACCGCCTGCCTACCCGGGTGGTCGCTGGACAAGATAGCCACCTGGGCACAAAAGAGAGGGTACGAGGCCCTCGAAGTGGCTGTGTGGCCTAGTGTCGGTGGACGCGATTTCGAAGCCAGCCATCTGCCGGTTGCCATGTTCACCGAGAAAGACATAGAAGAAACACTGAAACTCTTCGACACCACCGGCCTCGAACTGAGCGCATTCGCGTACTACGAAAACAACCTTCACCCTGATCTGACCAGGCGCGAAGAAATCCGTACCCACCTCAAAGCATCCATCCGCGCAGCCCAATCCCTCGGTGTGGGACTCGTCGGCACCTTCATTGGGCGCGATCCGTCGAAATCCATCGGCGACAATATGAAAGAGGCCGAAAAAGTCTTTCCCGAGCTCATTGACTATGCCGGTGAACATGACGTCAAAATCATCATCGAAAACTGTGTGATGGAAGGATGGCACCCCGATGGAAGCCCAGGCAACATTGCGTACAGCCCAGAACTGTGGGAGTGGATGTTCGATCTGGGGCTCTACCTCAACTGGGACCCCTCACACCTCACCTGGATCGGCATCGACCCGGTAGAAACCATCGCCCCGTACATCGACAAGATTCCCCATGCTCAAGCCAAAGATGTCCAACTCGACCCTCGCGCGCGAACCCAGTACGGATTCTTCGGCAAGGTAGGCAAAGAACACCCCTGGGAGATGGGATGGTGGCGCTATCGTGTCCCCGGATTGGGGGATGTTGATTGGCGACGAGTCGTTGATCGACTCTATGAAGCCGGATACACTGGCGTGCTTTCCGTTGAACACGAAGACCCGCTGTGGGGTGGCACCGAAGAGAAGGTACAAATCGGCCTCGACGTGGCGTACGACACTTTGCGCCCACTGATCGTGGCCTAACACAAGACTTCTCCACCGATTCTTAGATGTCGGGGGAGAGATTGGGCAAGAACCCTCTTGTCCGAAGAAAGGACGGAATATGAAGAAAGTATTCTCAGCATTGATCGGGGCGGCCTTGGCTGTCACACTGGCAGCCTGTGGTGGCGATTCGACACCCACGAGTGATGCCACCGAAACCATCTATGTGTTGGGTCCAACCCCTGACCATGGCTGGACTGCACAAGCGGGAACCTTCGCCGAACGTCGCGTGAAGGAAATCGCTGAAGAAGGCAAGTACAAGGCCCAGTATCTTCCCGCATCTAGCGGTGAGGCACAAAACGACATCGTCTCCACCATCATCGCCAACGGTGATGCTGCTGGTGTGGTGTTCATGGCTTTGGATGATTCCGCTAAGTCAGGCCAAGAGGCCCTGATTGCTGCGGAGATCCCCTTCATCTCCTTCGACCGTATCATTGAAGGCCCGGACGCTTCGGCGATCCTCAACTTCTCCGGTAACAACTGGGATGTGGGCGCAGGTATTGCCTACTGGTTGCAGTCGAAGGGCATGAAGCCTGGTGACACCCTGGTGACCCTCATTGGTGACAATGGTACGGTCTCCAGCCGTCGTCAAGAAGGTTTCGAGCAGTTCCTCATGGGAGACCGTGAATACACCGATTCTCAAACAAAACAGACTGCTTCAACCACACAAGTCTGGACCCAAGAAGAGGTTGATGCTCTGACTGCCAGCTACAAGGTTGTCTGTGACTGGAGTGCTGACAAGGCGTACGGTTATCTCGAAGCATCCATGGGTGACATCATCAACTCCGCTCAAGGGGCTGGTGGAAACCTCTATGTGTTCTCCATGGACGATGAAATGACCTTCGGTGTGATGAACCTGCTGGAAGGCAACACCCTCAGCGCCGAGCAGAAGCAAACCATTGAGGATATGAATGTCTACATCTCCGCTATTGGTGGAATGCAGGAACTCTATGACGTGATTGCCGGTACGGCCACACAGTCCGCGATTTCTCAGCAGTATTTCGACGACATCATGAGCATGTACTTCTCCCCGAAGATGATGATCACCGCCGTTGATTACATGGTTGAGTATCTCAGCCTGGATTCATGGCCCTATGAAGTTGGTTCGGGCGAGTACGAACCCACCTTCATTGTTGATGCAACCAATGCTGCAACAACTGAAGGCTTCACAGGTCACGCCTAGAAACTACTAGCCACTCGTTGTGGGGTCTGATTCTCAGGCCCCACAACGAAGGGCATCACCAGAAAGTGAACCCAGGATGAGTCTGCTCGAGATGGCGGGGGTTTCCAAGTCGTTTGATGGCAACAAGGTGCTCACGGACGTGAATTTCACGGTCGAGGAAAACCAGATCCATGCTCTCCTGGGTGAAAATGGGGCCGGCAAATCCACCCTGCTCAATATTCTGGCCGGGGTTCTCTCCAGCGACGCCGGCAGCGTACTATTCGATGGAACCTACTATTCTCATCCGTCGATCACCACCATGGAGAAAGCTGGGCTTGCTTTCGTCCACCAGGAACTCAATGTCATTAACGATTTGACGGTCAGTGAAAACATTTTCTTCAACCATGAGCTCACCTTCCCGCTGGGCATCTTGAAAACCAAGCAGATGATTACCCGTACTCGTGAACTCTTCGACCAGCTCTCGGTAGATATAGATCCCACGGTGAAGGTCAGTCAACTCTCAACCAGCCAGAAGCAATTCCTGGAGATCGCACGCGCCTTGCACATGGATGCCAAGCTGATGATACTCGACGAGCCCACCACCGCTTTAGGAAACGATGAAATCGACCAGCTATTCACCATCCTGCGAGAACTGAGGGACCGAGGGCGCTCCTTCATTTTCGTTTCCCACAAGATACCTGAGGTGTTCCAGATCGCCGACACTTACACTGTTTTGCGTAACGGCGAGCTCATCTCCACTGGTCCCCTGGAAGGAATGACCCCCTTTGACATCACCCTTCACATGGTGGGGGAGCAGTACGCCAGTGAGGATCTCTACACTCCTCGCGACCTGGGTGAGGTTGTCCTCCACATCGACCATCTCACCTCCGATGCTTTCCGCGACATCAACCTGGAGGTACGCCGTGGTGAGGTTGTTGCCCTGACCGGTTTGGCAGGATCGGGGGCATCCGAACTCATGCAGGCACTCTTCGGGGCGTACCGAATCAATAGCGGCGAGGTTCTGGTGGAGTCCAAGAAAACCCGTGGCTCTATCTCACGGTTCATGAAACGAAGTGTGGCAATGTTGCCCACCAACCGCAAAGAAAACTCGGTTGTCCCAGATTTTTCGGTGCTCGACAACATGGTTCTTGCTGAGCACAACCTATCGGTGTGGCCTCAGTGGATTTCCACCAAGCGTGAAACCGCGCGCTATGAGGCACAAAAGAAGTCACTAGCGATCAAGGCATCCTCACCACACATGTCGATCACGAGTTTGTCGGGGGGAAACCAACAGAAAGTCTTCCTGGGGCGCTGGTTGAACACCGAAGCGGAGATCCTTTTGTTGGATAACCCCACCCAGGGTGTGGATGTGGGTGCCAAAGAAGAGATTTACGCACTGATTCTTCAACTCGCCACCCAAGGCAAAACCATCCTGATCAACACCCTGGAGATCGCAGAGATTCAGAAGGTCTCTGATCGGTGTGTGGTGTTGTATTCCGGCGAGGTGGTCGCATTGCTCGACCACCATCACATCAATGAGCGCGATGTGATGCTCTATTCAACCAACGCGATACCATCACAGGTTTCTTCTCAGTGGGAGCAACTCCCAGGTGAACCCGAGATGACTGAGGCAGGAGAGGACAATGACTTCGACTCATGAAAAGACCATCCTTCACCGGGTGCTAGCAGCACTGGCATGGATGTGGAAAAACCACTCGTATGTCTTTGTGTTCATCGCCATTTTGTTGGCCTATGTTTTGACCTATCAGCTCATCGGGCGTACCTTCAGGGTGGGTCACCTCTCTGCGATTCTCTCCAGCCAAAACACCGTGATCATTGGCACGATGGCGATCGGCATGGCCCTGGTGATCATCACCGGCCAGATTGACTTGTCTGTGGGTTCCGCAATGGTGTTGACCACCGGTGTCACGATCATCATCTTCAATGTCACCGGATCGATTCCGCTCATGATTCTTGGAGCCCTCGTCACAGGCACCTTGTTGGGCGCGATCAACGGTTTCCTGGTGGCGTACGCCCATATGCCACCGTTCATTGTCACCCTTGGGGGACTGTTGATCTATCGCTCTATTGCCTTGTGGCTGGTACGCGCCGTACCGCCAGAAATCAGTGGGTCGAGCTCGAGTCAATTCGCTATGGATGACCAAATGCCTGGCTACAATTTCTTGAGAATGAAATTCGGGACCGGTTCGCTGAATCTCGGCGGGTTCCAGATCCCCTATGTTGCATTGCTGTTCTTTGCCTGCCTGCTTCTGTTTGTTTTCATCACTAAAAATACTCGGTACGGCAAGGCGGTTTATGCCGTGGGATCGAATGCGAAAGCCGCTGAATTGTCGGGTGTGCATGTGGCACGCATCAAAGCCTCAGTGTTCATGGTGACCGGTTTGCTCGTGGGTGTAGCCAGCATCATCCAAGCCACCAAGATGGGTAACGTGACCCCCGCATCCTCGGGCCAGGTGTATGAGATGTACGCCATCGCCGCTGTGGTCTTGGGTGGGATCGCGATGGCTGGTGGCCGAGGCAACATGTTGGGCGTACTGTTCGGCGCCCTGTCCTACGCAACTGTGAGTTTTATCATCACCGCTATTCCCTCCCTCGGTGTCGACATCCAAAACGCCTTCCAGGGTTTGATCCTCATCCTGGTCATCCTGGTCCAAACCGCCGGCCCCCCCATCCGTGAGCGCCTGCGATCACTGGGGCGTCGGTCATCGGCCCCGCCCTCACTTGGTCATTCTGTGGAGCAAAGCGACTCGCGGAATCCAGAATCCACAGTGGGGTGACTGGGTAGTCTGGACCCTGCGACTTCGCGCAGGGTGACGGGGGGAGGTTGCGCAGGGTGACGGGGTTGGGTGCACAGTACCGTCCCCTTTTGTCCCTCTGTTGGTGCATCCCCACTCGCGGTGGGTGTTGTTACGGTTTGGTAACAGTGCACGCGGAATGTTGACGATTGGTTTTCCTCTGGGATATGTTTTCTATTGCGAATAGTCGAACACTATTCCACATAGTCGAAAGAAGGCAATGATGCCTGTCGAGCGTAAGCGGTCCTCTTCCTCGGTGGAGCGTGCCTTTGAGTTCCTCGACATTGTGGCTGCCCAAACCCGCGGTGTGACCTTGACGGATCTCGCACGGACCACCGAATTGCCTGTCTCCACCTGCCACCGATATGTGGCAACTCTCGTCGATCTGGGCGCCTTGAACAAATCCTCGAATGGGCGGTTGACCCTTGGGGTGAGAATCGTGACCCTCGCCCAAAGCGCCCTAGAGAAGAACACCTTGAGGAATCTTGCTCGACCCCACCTCGAAGAGTTGGCGGCTCGCTCTGGGGAAACAGTCCACCTGGGCCTCCACAGCCCCCATGGTGTGGTTTACGTGGACAAGATCGACTCCGAGAAAGCAGTACGACTCGTCAGCCGCATCGGATCAGTGGTCCCTCACTATTGCACGGCCATGGGCAAAGCTATCCTCGCCACCCTTCCCCCCGATCAGCGTCAGCCACTCATCGAGAACTCCACGACCATTTTGACCCCCCACACCCTGACAGGCCCAGCACTCATCAACGAACTTGAAACAGTTGCCCGTCAGCGCTGGGCCATTGATGAACAAGAAAACGAAGAAGGTGTGCGCTGCATCGGAGCTGCCATCTCCAGTTCCACCGGTGAACTACTGGGGGCCCTGTCTATCTCCGGGCCAGCGACACGTTTCACCCGCGATTTGTGTCTCGACATCGCCAGTGATGTTGTCACTGCCGCTGATGCGATCGGTCACACCACCTCACTCTCTGGAACCCATGAATAAGGATGAACCCCATGACAAACTCAGCTATAGATATTCACAACCCTGGTACGGGAGAAAAAATCGACCAGGTCCCCATCATCACTGTCGATGAGCTTCCCGCATATGTCGCCAAGGGTATGCAGGGTCAAGTAGCGATGGCTGCCACCCCAGCGTATGATCGTCAACGCAAGCTCATGAAACTCGCCGACCTGATGGAGGCAGACACAGAGAAACTTGCTCAACTCGATGCTCAAGAAAACGGCAAACCTATTGCGCAAACCAGGGGTGAAGTCGAAGCAGCGATTCGGATTTTCCGTGGGTACGCCGGTGAGGCGACACGAATCTTTGGTCGCCAATTCCCCATGGACGCCGTACCTGGAATGGAGAATCATTTCGCAGTGACTATCCGCGAACCGCTGGGTCTCGTGGCCGCACTGATTCCTTTCAATTATCCGATCGAACTTTATTCCCACAAAGCTGCTGCTGCCCTGGCTGCGGGTAATGCGGTCATCACAAAACCGCCCACCCGTTGCCCGCTGGCGCTGTTCGCTATCCACGAGTTGTATGAAGAAGCCGGTTTCCCGCAGTACGCCCACCAGGTTTTGCTGGGAAACCGTGATGTGGTCGCAGCAATCGCTGACCATCCAGACATTGCAGCAGTGACTCTCACTGGGAGTACGCCAGCGGGTCGTAATGTTGCTGAGAGATGCGCAAGACGGTTCGCCAAGGTTTTCCTCGAACTCGGTGGCAATGACCCGATGATCATTCTCGATGATGCAGACATTGACAAAGCCGTCGACGCCATCGTGTACGGTCGTTTGGCTCGCGGTAACGGCCAGATCTGTTGCGCCGTGAAAAGGGTGTACGCCACTGAGGGTATCTATGAAGAGTTGACCACCCGGCTAGTCGACAAGACGAAAACCCTGATTGTGGGGGACCAGCTCGACCAGTCCACTGATGTGGGCCCGCTCATTGGGGAAGATGACGCTATCGAGGTGGAGAAAGCGATCGCTGAGCTGGTTGCATGCGGGGCGACCCTCGCTACCGGTGGTGAGCGCGATGGCGCCTTCCTCACCCCAGCGGTACTACTGGACGTACCCGCAGACTCCCCAGCGATGGCTGAGGAAATCTTTGGCCCTGTCGTACCTGTGGTGAAAGTGAAAGACGTAGACGAGGCTGTCGGTCTGGCTAATGATTCCCCCTATGGCCTCCAAGCTGCTATCTTCACCCAAGACATCAATCTGGCGCTCAAGACTGCCAAACGACTCGATGCAGGATCAATAATGATCAATGGAACCACAGCGATGCGCGCCGAAAACCTTCCCTTTGGTGGGGTGGGTGACACCGGTGGTTATCGTGAAGGCATTCACGACACCGTGCTCGATTTCACCAGGCAGAAAACCATTGTGGCGATCGGAGCCTTGGCATGAGTTTGTCTATGCGCGAGGTGCGCAAATCTTATGGCACCGCAGAGGTCCTGCACGGTGTTAGCCTTGAGGCTGAACCCGGTCAGGTTGTTGCGATTGTGGGCGCCAATGGGGCCGGAAAATCAACCCTGATCAAGGTTCTTTCTGGTGCACACCGCATGGACTCCGGCGAGATGACTCTCGACGGGCAACCACTGAATTTGAAGAACCCCCGCGACGCTATTGAACGAGGAATACGTACGGTCTATCAGGAGCTCTCTGTTGTTCCCGAGCTCACCGTTACCGAGAATCTTCTTTTGGGTGCTCTGCCGAAACGTGGTGGTCTGGTGAGTTGGAAACAAGCCCACGAGCAGGCAGCCCAGCTCTTGGATAATGCTGGGTTCACTAACGTTGACCATCGTACGAAAACTGGTGAGCTCACTGTCGCCAAACAACAGATGGTGGAGATTGCGAAAACCTTGGGGGATAACCCGCGAATACTTGTTCTGGATGAGCCCTCTGCTGTCTTGGCAGGATCCGACCTGGATTCGCTGTTCGAGCTGATCAGGGGTTTGAAGAAAACCGGAACAACCGTTATCTACATCTCCCATCGGCTCCAAGAAGTGCTCGATATTGCCGACAAGATTGTGGTGATGAAAGATGGGGAGTTTATTGCAGAGATGGCTCCCGATGAGACAGACGAGGATCACATCATTGCTCTCATGGCCGGGCGTACCATCGAACAGATCTATCCCGAACGACGTCAAGAATTCGGCGAAGAAACCCTTGCTTTGCACAACTTCACCCGCCCAGGAGAATTCGAAGACATTTCACTATCAGTACGCCGCGGAGAGGTTCTGTCTATCTTTGGACTGGTTGGATCAGGGCGAAGCGAACTGGTGGAAACCATCTTTGGTGGGCGTCGAATCGGCAGTGGCGACCTCATGATCCATGGGCTACCGAGGCGATTCACTCACCCCACCCAAGCCATGAGAGCAGGCCTTGCCCTGGTCACCGAGGACCGCAAACGTACCGGCCTGATTCTTGGCCACACAGTGTCAGAGAATATTTCATTGGCCACCATGAAAGGGTTACTGCTCCAGATGAAGAAGATCCGTGCAGGGGTCTCAACGATGACTGAGGATCTGTCGATTCAACCCCATAACTGTGCCGCCTTGGAAGCCGGCCAGCTCTCTGGGGGAAACCAGCAGAAAGTCGTACTCGCTAAGTGGTTGCTGACCAAGCCATCCATCCTTCTGTTGGATGAACCCACTCGTGGAGTGGATGTGGCTACCCGGGTGCAGATTTATTCCATGATTGATCAACTCGCCCGCGAAGGAATGTCGATCCTCATGGTGTCCTCGGATTTAGCCGAGGCTATTGGTGCAGCTGATCGTGTCCTGGTGATGAGGGAAGGATCACTTGTGGGGGAATTGGAGGCTAGTCAAACCACAGAGGATGAGGTTCTCGCGTACTCGATAGGAACGAAGAAATGTCAAGAATAGAATTGCCTGATTTTGGTCTTGAGCGTGGACGCCTGGTTGTGGGCGGGCGAGACATCACCATGGTTCTGATCCTTGGTATAGCCCTGGTCGCCCTCGCTATTGCGGCCCATCCGTTGACCAACAACATCTTCTACACCGAAAACAATCTCACCAACATCATGCGGCAGTGGCCCTCTTATGGGTATGGGCTCATTGCGCTAGGGATGTTCTTCGTCATCCTCACCGGTGGCATCGATCTGTCGGTGGGATCGGTGTTGTGTTTCTCTGGGTTGCTCGCCGCGGGATGCTCCCTGTGGTGGGGGTTGCCCGTCTGGGTGTGCATGCTGGTGGGCATCACTTCAGGAGTGATATGGGGGATGATCAACGGGTTCCTTGTCTCCCAGTTTGATCTCGCACCCTTTGTGGTGACCCTAGCGACCATGACCACTATTCGCGGGGCCTGCTACGTACTGTCACCAGTGGCTTTAACACCCACCGATCCTGGGTTCCGTGGTGTCACCTCGAAACTCATTGGCCCGTTCCCACCGGCCTTCCTGGTCTTAATTCTCTTCCTGATCGTCGCCACCGTGTTCTTCAACCGAACACCCTTAGGCCGATCCACGATCGCCATCGGTGGCAACAGGGAAACAGTACGCCTGGCAGGAATTTCGGTGAAGAAAGGGTTGCTCACCGCGTACATGATTTCAGGATTATGTGCGGGTACGGCTGGGGCTCTCATCGCTTCACGAAGCGGAACAATACAACCCAGCGCAGGGGCGGCCTATGAGCTGGACGCTATCGCTGCCTGCGTCATTGGAGGGGCCTCTTTGGCTGGAGGGAAAGGAAAGATACGAGGAGTCATCGTTGGCATGCTGGTCCTCGTACTGATGAACAACATCTTGTCGCTACGTGGGGTGGAATCGTACTGGCAACAAGTATTCAAAGGCTTGATCATCATCGTGGTGATCTTGATACAGTCTCGATCCCGTCAAAAGGATTGAGGCAAAGTCCGCTGCGGCCCGGAACTTGGATCCACCAGGTGAGCGACCACAGCACAAGTGATTCGACTAATAAGCAGGTAAGGAGAATGCTATGAGAATCAAGAAATGGGTGGCGATTGCTGCCGCGAGCCTTCTGGCTCTAGGGACGATGGCGGGCTGCGGTGATTCCGGCAGCACCGGCGGTGACGGTGGCGACGCCACACTCACCATCGGAATGGCCAATCTCTCTCTAGGAGGCGACTACTTCGAAGGAATGGATAAGGCTGTCAAGGCGCGTGGCGCTGAGCTGGGCTTCACTGTTGTTTCTTCGAATGCTGATGGCGATGCCAACAAGCTGCTGACCGATGTGGAGAACCTGGTTGCCCAAGGCGTGGACGGAATTATTATTTCCGGCGCCTGGCTCAACGACTTCCCAGAAGCACTCGCAGCCGCATCTGACGCCAACATCCCCGTGGTGCTCGTTGACCGTTTGACCTCAACGAAGAACTACACCGCATGGATCGGCCCAGAAAACGAGCGCATGGGTAAAGAGGTCGGCGAGTATCTCGTCAGCCAGCTCCCTAATGGCGGAACCGCTGTCATCATCCGTGGTGGCCCCGAAGACAACACCATTGGTATCGCACGTACCGCTGGTGTGACTGCTGCTTTCACCGCTGCAGGCATCACGATTGAACTGGCCACCGACTTTGGTGGATGGAATGCTCAAGATGGCAAGACCGCCATGGAAAACATGATGGCCAAGCTTCCACAGATCGACGTAGTCTTCTGTGAAAACGACGACATGTGTCTCGGCGCCAAGACCGCTGCTGCTGATGCTGGCAAGACCAACATCATCTTCGGTGGCATCGACGGTTCTGCTAGCGCACTTGCCGCCATCGCTGATGCAGCCAGTGAATACAAGTATGTGGCCACTGGTTACAACGATCCTAATGTCATTGGCACCAAGGGTGTTGACGTCATGAAGCAGATCCTCGACGGAGAGACAGTGGCTCAAGACCAGCCTATTGATTCTCCGCTGATCACCGCTGCCAACGTGGCGGACTTCATCTAGGAACATGAAGGATCGTTCTCATGAGTGACATCATTGATTGCCTCTCCCGTCGGATCATCCCAGTCGCAGTTCTGGATGACGTACGCCACGGGCCCCTCCTCGGTGAGGCACTCATAGCTGGGGGACTTCCCCTGGTCGAAATCACTTTGAGAACCCAAGCCGGACTGGCCGCCATCGCAACACTCGCGCGCGATGGCGGCCCGACCGGGTCACAACTATTGGTGGGTGCTGGAACAGTGACATCCACCGATCAGGTGGAGGCAGCTGTGAGCGCCGGGGCAAAATTCATTGTTTCCCCCGGATATAGCGCTGAAGTTGTTCACGCAGCCCAAAAACTCGGGGTCACAGTCATTCCAGGGGTAGCTACCGCTGGTGAAATGATGGCAGCACTGGGTCAGGGTCTTCGGTTGGTCAAATTCTTTCCAGCTTCCCATCTGGGTGGTCCCGCGGGGTTGGCGGCGTTCACGGGGGTCTTCCCCGAACTCAGCTTCGTCCCCACCGGTGGGGTGGGCCCCAACAATCTCGGTGACTATCTGTCTATGACATCGGTGGCGGCCGTGGGTGGTTCCTGGATGATCCCGCGTGAGGCCTTGCACCATGGCGATGGTCCAACCATTGAGGCGCTGACGAAACAAGCTGTTGAGCTCGCTGCGCCGTACAAGCTTTCAACACGGGAGGACACATGATGAAGATCAAAGCACCCGACCAGTGCGAATTTGATGTCGTTTCTTTGGGCGAGGTGATGCTTCGCCTCGATCCAGGAGAATCAAGGATTCGTGCTGCTCGCCAGTTCAACATCTGGGAGGGTGGGGGAGAATACAATGTCGCTCGCAGTTTGAGCGCAGTCTTCGCTCAGCGTACGGGCCTGCTCACCGGATTACCCGACCATGAGCTGGGTCGTTTAGCAGAAGGACTGATTCGCTCCTCAGGAGTAGACACCTCCATGATCCATTGGAGTCCCTATGACGGTGTAGGTGAAGCTGGTCGCCTGGGGCTCAATTTCACCGAGCGTGGTTTCGGGGTTCGCTCCGCTTTGGGCATCTCTGATCGCGCCCACACTGTGGCCTCACAGATTCGGGCGGAAGACTTCGACCTGGAGGATTTATTCGTACGCCGTGGTGTGCGCTGGCTGCATACAGGGGGAATCTTTGCTGCCCTATCCCCCCAAGCTGCTCATCTTGCTGAAGATGTCATGGCCCTAGCCCGCGAGCATTCAACTGTGGTGTCCTATGACTTGAATTATCGTGAATCCTTGTGGCGTCGCTTTGGTGGGCAACCAGCAGCCCAAGGTGTCAACCAGCGTCTTGCCCCACTGGTGGATGTGATGCTCGGTAATGAGGAGGATTTCTCTGCCGCACTTGGAATGACTGCGGAAGGAATCGGGCCAGACCTCGACGATCTTCCCCTGCCCGCTTTCACCGCTCTTATTGAGCAGGTGGGGGTAACGTACCCAAATATCCAGATGGTGGCGACCACTTTGCGCCGTGTTGTGACCGCGACAGTTAACGATTGGGGAGCTATTGCATGGCAGCGTGGTGTTGGTTTCGTGGAAGCTGAGCAACGCTGCGGTTTGGAGATCCTCGACCGTGTCGGAGGTGGAGATTCTTTTGCCGCTGGAATGATCTATGGGTTGCTGAAGGGTATGGACATCGACAAGGCTGTCCGCTACGGCACGGCCCATGGTGCCCTAGCAATGACCACCCCAGGGGATGTATCCCAAGCTGACCTCACCCAAGTCAGTAGGCTGGTTGATGGCGGTAATGCCCGCGTCATCCGGTAGTTTTACCGTGGCTCGATGGGTGAGCACATCATCTATGGCACGATCGCCAGGAAGATGAAGGCAGCCAAGAGGGATAGGTGCAACATCGCGTGCAGGGTTTTGGCCCGCCCTGGGACCACGGTGAGAACAGCCACGATGGTGGAGGTGATGAGCAACACAATCTGGACAGGCTCCAAACCAAGGGTTAAGGGGGTGGGGAGCCAGATCGAGGCCACAGCCAAGGTGGGGATCGTCAAACCAATGGAAGCGATGGCGGAGCCGTACCCCAAATTCAACGAGATTTGGGTACGATTCTTCGCTGCGGCGCGTACTGCGGCAATCGACTCAGGCATCAGCACCATCACTGCAATGATCACACCAACAAAAGAAGCAGGCAACCCCAACCAGGACACCCCAGCCTCAATAGCTGGTGACTCGATCTTGGTGAGCCCCACCACCGAAACCAGGGCGATCGGAAGAAGAACCACCGAGGTGAGGGTGGTCGACAAGGAGGGTGCATGAGCATGGACCTCCTTTTCTTTGGCAACAGGCAGGAAGAAGTCGCGGTGTTTGATGGTCTGGGTGAAAACAAAGAATCCGTAAACCACCAGTGAAGCGACGGCGACAAAAGCCAGCTGCGGTCCAACGTACCTGGGGGCAATATCCGACACCGTGAAACGCGGAAGAACCATGGTGATCGTGGCGAGCAGGACTACGGACCCGAGGGCAGCCCCAGTCCCCTCAGGATTGAACTTGGTCAAGTGATATTTCTTAGCACCCACCAGCAGGGAAATACCTACGATACCGTTCATGGTGATCATGACCGCAGCGAATACCGTATCGCGGGCCAAGGTGGAGACGTTTCCGGTGTTCGACATCATGAGGGTGACAATGAGAGCCACCTCGATAATCGTCACCGCCACCGCGAGGATGAGCGAACCGAAGGGTTCCCCCACCTTGTGGGCAATAGTTTCAGCGTGGTGGACAGCAGCCAATACCGATCCCACCAAGAGCACCGCTTCGATCACCAGCACCCAGCTAGCAGGGTAGCGCCCCCACGAAAAAATCAGCGCAACAAAAGCCACAACAGGCAGGATGGTTGTCCACTTCACCAGTCCACTCACAAAAGAATTCACCGGTCAATTCTACTGCGGTCATTCAAGAGGAGGATATAAGTTGGTGTGACAAAACAGTACCGTCCCCATTTGTCACACCCGCTACGAGGTCATGACTCCGGTAGCCTGGCATTCCTCGGTGGTTGTTGTCATGATTTGGAGGGCAAAATGGGTGCCTCGCAGGGATATGAACCCGGTTTCGGACATGACCCCACCCTCACTGCGTACTAAAGCGGAAATCAGTGGCCACTGCGAGGGGCCCACCTGCGCCTGATCTGGTTGGGTTGCGCACTGGATGCGTGCCAGTGCCCAAAGATCAACAAGCGAGAGCTCACTGAGGGATTGGTCGGTCAGATTCCCACTCCATTCATCGACGCGATCTATCCGCTCTTGAGGTATCTCACGTTCGCAGGTGTCAAACAACCGGTTGGCGATAGCTATCGAGGTCGGATCAAGATCTGTCTCAGATGCCCCCAGTGCAGAATCTAGTACGGCAAAACCTGATTCGGAGCATTGTATCTCTGGGTTGTCGCTGGTGAGCATCAAAGAGGAGACGATGTCGATCACACCGGAGAGAGCATGGAAGTCTTCCCCAAAATCTATGTCGTTAATCTTCGCAAATAGCGCAGTATCTTCGCTGGTGAGTTTTTGGCCTTGCCCGAGGAGCAGGGAGAGATATTCGACAGGATCAGCTTCGTCGTACACTGTTTCGGGAATGTCGATCGGAGAGCCGAGGATACGCCCGTCATAGAGCGGAAAAGACAGGGAGGGGCCAGTGAAGTATTCCAGTGTGGGCAAGCCACCCTCGATGGCTACTTCACTGAGTATCTCTACCTGTTCGGGTGGTGGTACGAACGACTCTCCGAGAAGGTGTGCTGTTGCCTGGAGTGGAGCGAGTTGCTCAGTAGCTATACGGGGATCACTGTCGCCTAGCGAGTCGCGCAGAATGGTGAACATGGAGTTAACATTTTCCCGATAGGTTTCACTGTCCTGAAAATGAGAGACCCTTGCCTGTTCAAGGAGAAGCAGGAAGAAACTTGCACCACCGTCATCAGCATCGACATCCTCGGATAAGTATTCAGCTGCGTTCTCCCAGAGCTGTTGCCTTTGTTCCGAGGAGCATGGGGTGTAAACACCGGGTGGGAAAGCAATGAGGAATAATCCATAGGTCCAGTCAGGATTGTCTTGCTCAAGATCACATAGCGTACGGTAGGGATCCAGGATTCCTCGAAGATCCTGGTTGACCGAGCCGGGTTGGCCACCAAAAAGGATCCATGCCCATACCGCCATGTAAACGTCGATGACATCGGCTTGTTCAGGATCTACCCCAGCGAGAGGGGTCCCACCGAAAAACATCTGTCGAAGTAGCGTGCGTTGGTCATCTGTCAGCATCTGGGTGACCTGATCAGCCCAACCAATCTCATAAGCGACATAGGCTGGTGGTGCCCATGCGAAGGATGACTCCATAGTGGTCATATCGGTTGCGGCATCATTGACTCGCTTCAGAACAGTTTTCCATCCTGATTCTCCGAGGATCTCGGGCGCTGTGGGCCCTAATCCTGCAACAGCACGAGCCCTGAGGTACATCCCCGTCACATCGATGGCTGCCAGGTCATCTGCACCGACCGCAACGATTGAACCATCAGTGTTCTCTGCCACAGAGACGCTCTCATAGAGCGAAGCCGTGGCATCCAACCACTCATCCCAGCTCACTTTCGATGTTGCGGGGGTACATCCCACAAGACAGACCACAAGGGCTACCAGCAAACAACGACGCATGTGTACTCCAACAGTTCGGCTGCTGACAGTCTCTCACATCTGCCGACAGCGGGACAGTTGGGGACAGGCACTGAGTCCCAGCCTGCCCCGGTTCCGGCGCTACGATGGATGGGGGAAGGAGTATGGATGGAAACCTGGGTGAAGAAGCGGTCCCACACCCCTCCTGGTTTGTTTGCTGCTGAGGCTGCAGGGTTGCGGTGGTTGGCGGTTGAGCGGGGAGTGCCGGTAGTGGGGGTCATTGAACAAGGTGAGAAGTCGATTACCCTGGAGCGGTTGGGTCGCGCGACACCCACTGAGCGCGATGCCACCCAGTTTGCTCAAAAACTGGTCAGGACCCATGACGCGGGGGCAACCAGTTTTGGCCAGGGGCCACCGGATTACTTTGGTTTGTCCTATATCGCTGATCTGCCCATGTCCTGTGAACTGTCCGCGTCGTGGGGGAGATTCTATGGTGAACAACGGGTCTTACCGTACGCGCGCCAAGCCGGGTTCTCCACCGAGGACATGAAAGTTTTTGAGAAGCTGACTTCCCGGCTGGTCGAGGGGGTTTTCGATGATGAGGCACCACCTGCTCGACTGCATGGAGATCTGTGGAGTGGGAATGTGATGTGGACGCCAACAGGTGCGGTCCTCATCGATCCCTCGGCTCATGGTGGGCATCGGTTGACCGATCTGGCGATGATGTCGCTCTTCGGTTTGCCCTTCTTGGAGACTGTCCTCACCACCTATGCCCACGAATCTGAGTTTCTCCCCACCGATTGGCGTACTCTCATCGACCTCCACCAGGTCTACCCGCTGTTGGTCCACGCCGTACTCTTCGGAGGTGGTTACGCTCACCAAGCAGTACGCGCCGCGCGACCATACGTGTGAACTGGTGAATTGATGTTCGTGTCCACAGTTAACGGTCATCATCACCGTTAACTGTGGACACGAGTGAAAAAGGCGGTTGAAGACTCAGTGGCCCAACATGGGGATGCCGAGCATTCCAACGAGGATGCCGATCCCATAGGTGACACTCATCGCTAGTGCGCCAACGATGATGTTGCGTACGAGTGCTCTCATCTTGGAGGCTTGACCCAACCAGGCCGAGACGACACCGGTCAGTGCCAGCGCGAGGGTGACAGCGATCAAGGTGGCCGCCACGCGAATATTAGGTGGGGAAGCCATGGCTAGCATCGGAATCAGGGCACCAGCGGTGAAAGCAATAAAAGATGCGAAAGCCGCTGCCCATGGTGAGGTCTGCTCATGGGCGGAGATTCCATAGCGGGCCTGGGTGTGGGTGCCAATAGCGTCATGGTCGGTGAGAGTCTTGGCGATGGAGGTGGCCTCTTTCTTGGAGAACCCTTGTTCCTCGTAGGTGCCGGCCAGATCGGTGAGTGCTCGATCCATGTCGGTGTCGAGAAGGTGGCGTACCTTCTTCACCGCACCCAACTCGGTGTCCTTCTGAGTTGAGACCGACACATATTCACCCCCAGCCATAGCGAAGGCTCCAGCAACCAGCCCAGCCAAACCGGAGATGAACAGGTGCTGGGTTTCCACCACGTCGGAGGTAGCAGCGGCACCAGCAACACCCATGAGGATACCGGCCACCGAGACGATGCCGTCGTTGGCACCCAGTACGCCAGCACGTAACCAGTTCAATCGGGAGGCCAGAGATTTAGAGGATTTTGTAAAGTCAGTAGCTTCAGGAGCTTCAATTGTTTCTGCCATACCCCCATCGTTGCTGATTGCCTTGGTGTTCACAACTAAGGCATACCTAGGCTTGCTAGAATCTCCTGGTATCCCTGCGTACGTCATACTGTGGTTGGTCATGTGTGCAGGTGGTACGCGATGGAAGGAACAGATGTGAGTCACCAAGGTGAGACCATGGGCGTCGAGGGCGCACCAGGTTATGACGCGCACGCCGCCCAAGAGAAGTGGCAAGCGTACTGGGAAGAGAATGAAACTTTCCGCCCACTTGATGATGGGTCGAAGGAACGCCGTTACGTTCTCGACATGTTCCCTTATCCTTCCGGCGACCTGCACATGGGTCATGCGGAGGCCTTCGTCATGGGTGATGTGGTCGCCCGCTATTGGAAGCTGCGTGGTCTGGATGTTCTCCATCCTCTGGGCTGGGATTCCTTTGGGTTGCCGGCGGAGAATGCGGCTATTAAGCAAAAGAGTCACCCGGCCGAGTGGACGTACGCCAACATTGAAACCCAGGCGCGCTCGTTTAAACGCTATGGGTTGAGTGTGGATTGGTCTCGGCGCTTGCACACCTCAGATGTGGAGTATTACCGCTGGACCCAGTGGTTGTTCCTGGAGTTCTATAAGAAAGGTTTGGCCTACCGGAAGGCTGGTTTCGTTAATTGGTGTCCGAGTTGTCAGACGGTACGCGCCAATGAGCAGGTTGTTCAAGGTGAATGCGAGAGATGCCACAACCCGGTGACGAAACGCCAGCTCACCCAGTGGTATTTCAAGATTACCCAGTATGCCCAGCGCCTGTTGGATGACATGGATCATCTGGAGGGAATGTGGCCTGATCGGGTTCTGGCTATGCAGAGGAATTGGATCGGGCGTTCGGAGGGGGCCTACGCCGATTTCCGTGTTGAGGGCCGAGCTGAACCGATTCGTGTTTTCACCACCCGACCGGACACTCTCTATGGGGCGACGTTTATGGTGGTGGCCCCAGATGCTGATTTAGCTAGTGAACTGGTCACCGACCAATATCGCGCAGCCTTCGAATCGTACCTGGAGAAAACCAAGCAGGTCACCGAGATAGAGCGCCAATCCACTGAGCGCGAGAAGACCGGGGTCTTCTTGGGTGTCTATGCCACCAATCCGCTCACGGGTGCGCAGATGCCGATCTGGGCGGCCGACTATGTGTTGAGTGACTATGGCACGGGTGCGATCATGGCGGTACCTGCCCATGATCAGCGCGACCTGGATTTCGCCCGGAAGTACGACCTGCCCGTTGTGGTGGTCATCGACACCGGTGAGGAGGATCCTCGCATTTCGGGTGTGGCCACCACTGGTGATGGTGTGTACGTTAATTCTGGGGAACTCAATGGGCTCAGCGACAAGGTGTCAGGAATCGGAACCATCAATGCCAAGCTCAAGCGCGATGGTACCGGTGAGGGTGCTGTCACCTATCGTCTACGCGACTGGTTGTTGTCGCGCCAGCGTTTCTGGGGTTGCCCGATCCCGATCATCCACTGCCCGGCCTGTGGTGAGGTGCCCGTACCCGAGGATCAGCTGCCAGTCGAACTACCTGATTTGCGTGGCGCAGACCTGACTCCTGCGGGGGTTTCACCACTAGCGGGCGCCGCTGATTGGGTGAACACCACCTGCCCGAGGTGTGGAGGAGCGGCCACCAGGGACGCCGACACGATGGATACCTTCGTGGATTCCTCCTGGTATTTCTTCCGCTACTGCTCGCCGAGGGAAGACACGGTGGCTTTTGACAAGCAAGCGGTTGCGACCTGGATGCCGGTGGATCAGTACGTCGGTGGGGTGGAGCATGCGATCTTGCATCTGCTGTATTCCCGGTTCTTCACCAAGGTATTGTTCGACATGGGCCTGGTGGAGTTCACTGAACCCTTCCAACGCCTGATGAATCAGGGTCAGGTCATCAACCAGGGCAAAGCAATGAGCAAGTCGCTGGGTAATGGGGTGGACCTGGGTGAACAGATCGACAAATATGGGGTCGACACAATCCGTACCACCGTTGTTTTCGCTGGCCCACCTGAGGATGACATCGACTGGGCGGATGTGTCCCCTTCGGCGACCCTGCGTTTCTTGCAGCGAGCCTGGCGTGTGGCTAACGATGTCACTAGCGAAGTGGGTGCTGATCCTGCCACGGGTGATCTTGCCTTACGCCAGACAACTCACCGTACCCTCCAAGACATCACAGACCTGCTGGCTTTGCGCCGGTTCAATGTGTGTGTGGCTCGGCTCATGGAGTTGGTCAATGCCACCCGCAAGACCATTGATTCCGGTGCAGGAGCCAGCGATCCGGCAGTACGCGAGGCCGCCGAATGGACGGCTATCGCTTTGTCCCTGTTCGCTCCTTATGTCGCTGAAGAAATGTGGGAACTACTCGGTCATGCGCCATCGGTAGCTGAGGCAACCTGGCCGAAAGCCGACAAGAAACTGTCGGTGGCCGACACGGTGACCATGGCCGTCCAGGTTCAAGGAAAGGTACGCGCCAAGATCGAGGTTCCTGCTGAGATCACTGAAGAAGAGGCTGAGGCGTTGGCCCTAGCCGATGAGAATGTGCAGAAGTTCCTGGCGGGTCGAGCGGTAGCTAAGGTGATTGTGCGCGCACCCAAGATGGTCTCCATTGTGCCGAAAGTCTAGAATCTGCGAACCTGTGGATGGTGACCAAGTTATCCACAGATTCTGATTTCTGTGACACTTTGTGGCGCCTGGCGCCCATTGTTAGGGTGTGAAAAACCTGTCACCTGCGGATACCTATGTGGGCAGGCTCCACACCTTGTTTCCTTCACTTGGGGAGTCTGAGGAATCATCACCAGAGCCATCCACGCGGGAAAACATCGCAGCGCATGCACCACGGCGTGCCGTGGAGTCTCTGCCAGCTCGGTTCAAGCGTTTCGGTGTTGAGCATGTGAAAGTACTCTCCACCATGGCACTGGTTGCGGTGATTTTCACCACCTGGATGGTGATGAGTGCCCGGGCCGTACCACTGGAGACGATGGAACCTGAGGACATGGTCACCATGGCCACACCCGAGGTGCCCACCGAAGAACACAAGTGGTTGATCCATGTCCTTGGCGCTGTCGCCAACCCTGGTGTGGTAGCGGTGGAATCCGATGCGCGGGTCATTGATGCCATCGCAGCAGCAGGTGGGTTAACCCCAGACGCTGACCCTGGTGAACTCAATTTGGCGGCACTGTTGTCCGACGGGTGTCAGGTCTTCATTGGGACCCGTGCCAACCCTTTAGGGGAAGTACGCTATGGGCCAGGCGATGTCGTAGTCTCAGGAACAGGGGGAGCGGTCTCGGGGTCATCGACAGTGAATCTTAATCGCGCCACCCAAGCGGAATTGGAGACACTGCCTGGGGTTGGGCCGGTGACTGCTCAAGCGATCCTCGCTTGGCGTGATCAGCATGGGTCGTTCACCTCCACCTCCCAGCTCCAGGAAGTCAAGGGGATTGGCTCCAAGACCTTCAGCCAACTTGAACCATATGTGAGTGTGTAGGTGTTGACGCAAGCAGACGCCGGGCAAGACCCTGGTAGCAACCAAGATGACGGCTACTCTTTGACCCAGTGGCGTAACTCTCTTGGGGATTTACGATTGGTGGCACCTGCACTCGGTGTTTGGTTGGTGATGTGGATGGTGACCAGGTGGGAGTGGGGCCTGTGGGCGAGTGCAGTCGTGACCGGTTGTTGTTCGGTGGGCTGGATGCTGAGTCGGCGGCACAATTCGCGCCTGAGACAGGGGTCGATAGTGCTGGGGGCACTCTGCGTGATGATGGGGGCTTCTGTGATTATTGGTGGCATCAGGATGGCTAGTGCTACTCGCGGTGTCCTTGCTCAAGCGGCCACCACCCGTGCAGTGGGTGAAGCGGACATAGTTGTTCAGTCTTCCCGACTCAGTGCTCGATGGGGGATGGTGGTGGTGAACGCGCAGTGTCGCCAGATGTCTATCGAGAACGAAACCTACGAACTGAGTCAGCCTGTTGTTCTGTTTGTGCCAGCTTCCTACGCTGACAGGTGGTTGGAGTATGCCCCTGGCACGGTGGTATGGGTGAGTGTCCGGTTGGGGGAAAGTGAGAGATCGCAGCAGGAAAGCGCCACGATGTCAGTGCTGGGTGGAGCTCAAATCATTCGAGGGCCACCGCAGTGGCAGAGGTTCCTTGAATCAATGAGATCTGGGCTGCGACAAGCAATGAGGTACTCCACGCCGGAGCAAGCTGCGTTAGTCCCTGGGTTGGTGGTGGGGGACACCTCGGCGATGTCTGTGACTTTGCGAGATGAGTTTCGTACCACTGCTCTGACTCATATGACTGTGGTTTCTGGGGCACATCTAGCTGTTGTTCTCTCCTTCTTATCTCTGCTCGCACGTTATCTTGGGGTACGAGGTCGGTGGATCACGGTTGTTTGTGTTGCCGGTGCAGCGGTGTTTGTTCTCCTGTGTCAGGGGGGTCCTTCGGTCCTTCGAGCTTCAGCAATGGGATTGGTGTCTCTCATTGCTGCTGGTCGTTCCACCGGACGTGGCTCGAGTGTGGGGCATCTGGCGATAGCGGTGATTCTGTTGAGCTGGATGGATCCGTGGATCGTCAGATCCTTGGGGTTCACCTTGTCTGTATTGGCCTGCTTGGGGATCATCCTCTTTGGTCAATACTGGTCAACTATTCTTTCCCGATGGTTACCCCTGTGGCTAGCGGAGGCGATGGCCATACCTTTGGCCGCACACCTCGCCACTCAACCCATGATCTGTTGGATTTCAGGTTATGTCAGTGTCTCTGGAGTGTTGGCCAATGCTGTTGCTGGGCCCTGGCGAGCTCCAGCCACCGTACTGGGGTTGCTGGCTGCTGTTTTGTCGATTGTGAGTCCAACTCTTGCTTCCTGCGTTGGATACCTAGCGGGGTGGTGCGCCCAACCGATCCTGCTTGTTGCCCACCATGTGGCGCACCTGCCTGGTTCCACTCATCCGTGGCCGACAACTGCTGCAGGCATGATCCTTATGGTGGTGGGATGCTTTGTTCTCACCTTGGTGATTCCTCTGATTCTGTCACGCAGGTGGGTGGTGCTGGTGGTTAGTGTAGCCATGGTGGCGATGATGCTCCTGCCCCCTTATCAACCAGGATTCCCTGGCAAGGACTGGCAGGTTGCCTTGTGTGATGTTGGACAGGGGGATGCCATGGTGGTTCGCACTGGTGCCCATCAGGCGATCGTGGTGGACACCGGCCCACCGGGAGGATCGGTGGTGACCTGTCTGCGCCAATTGGGGATACGGCAGATTCCTCTTGTCGTGCTCAGTCATTTCCATGATGATCACACTGGAGGTTTCGAGTCGGTAGCGAGCCAATTCGATGTGGGGACCGTACTGGTGCCCACAGGAGCGGGTGACTCCGAGATGGTTCTTCTCCAGGCACAGTCTCATGGGATTCCTGTGGCTGTGGGGGTCCAAGGTTCGAGCGCCGAGATTGGGGAGGTACGTCTGGTGGTGGTTTCTGCCTGGAATTCGCAGCGGGTTTCCACTGGGGAGGGTGAATCGGCTCAAGACAACGATGAGTCTTTGGTGGTACGCCTGGATACCCCACAGATGAGTGTGCTGGTGACTGGCGATATTGAGGTGGCAGGTCAGCAGGAAGCCCTCAAGAATCGCGAACAACTGCGCGTGGATGTGTTGAAGGTGCCCCACCATGGTTCTGCTAGTCACGATGTGGAGTTTTTCCGGGCCACAGGTGCGCAGATCGCAGTCATTGGTGTGGGGGAGGGCAATGTCTATGGTCATCCCGCATCATCGACTATGTCTGATCTGAGGGGTGAATCAATGGTGGTGATTCGAACCGACGAACATGGATCCTTCACACTCACCCACCAAGGCGATTGGTCGATCACCGCCCAGCGGTAACGATGCGCCCTCAGATGGCACGCTACTGGTTACTGTTGGAGCTACGGCGAAGATGGGCAAGTCGGATGATGAGGCGTTCCAGGGCGTAGTCGGCATTTGCTGATGCACCCTTGACCTGTGCATCAGCCACACTGACAGCTTTGATAGCTGAGGCGACTGTTGAGGGCGACCAGGCCCGTGCCACCGGGATAAAGGATTTCATCTTCCATTCCGGTATTCCAATCTCATCAGCTTGGACCTTGTTTTTCTTGGCCGATAAGGAGAGATAGGTTCCCACTTGGCGTAGTGAGGATGCCAAAGCCGCAGTGATCTTGGGGTGGGCGACACCCGTGGACAAGGCCCACCGCATTTTGACGATGGCATCACTGACCCGTCCCGCCAGAATATCGTCGCTCACGGCGTACTGTGTCATGGTGGCCATTCCAGCAAAATACTGGCTGACCGAGACTGCGGATATGGGTTCTTCTTCACTGTCGGCGAGGAGTTGAGCGATGGCTGCGGCGAGACTGCGCGTGTCCTGCCCGATGGCATCAACGAGGCCCCGAGCTGCTGCTGGCGCGATGGTACGCCCCAGGTCCCGTCCTTCTGTTCGGACAAATTCCGGGAGGTCTCTTGGTTTCAAGACAGGATGTTTGAGCACTCGACTAGCCAGTGGTGTGAGTTTATCCAGGAGGGCTTTGCCTTCACGACCCCCCGCATGGGAGATGATCAGGGCAAGGTTGTCGGGCAGGTTTCCAGCGATGCTGATCAGGTGGTTGTCGAGTTCTCTGGGTGCTTTCTCTGCCCCGGTGATGCAGGCGATGGTTGAGGAGGAAAAGAGGTCTGTCCCGCTCATCTGTTCCAGCTCGGCTGGGGTGAGACTTGCAGCGGAAGCTTTGACGAGGCGAGCTTCGGGGTACTGAGCTTGGGTGGCGGCGATCTGACGGGAAACCTCGCGCTCAGCAAGGAAGATTTCGGGCCCAGTGATGAGGGTGAAGGTAGAGAAACTCGTCACAGTGACCAGTATGCCCTACAGCAGTGACATGATCCCAACCTAGTGGGCAAGGAATCGTGGTTGAAGATAAGGGTTGGTGGCACGTTCAACGGCCATATCAGTGTCCGGTCCGTGCCCAGGAAAAATCTTTGTCTCGTCACTCACAGGCAGGATTTTCTCGCGCAGGGTGGCGATCATGGTGTCATGATTCCCCCCAGGGAGATCCGTACGCCCAATAGAGCCAGCAAACAAGACATCCCCACTGAAACACATACTGTCGCCATCATAGCTCAGGGTGTAGAGAACTGATCCGGGGGAATGACCAGGAGCGTGGGTGACCAAGAATTCAAGGTTAGCCACCTGGATGACTTCCCCGTCACGCACTGGTTCAACCAGTGCGGGTTCTGTCACACCACCAGGAACAGCCATGGCGTACCACACAGCCATGTCTGGCCCCATTCCTTTTTCAGGGGTAGCTAGAAGGTCGCGATCATCGCTGTGGATACGTACAGGAATCTCATAGTGATCGGCAACGATTTGTGCATTCCCAATATGATCAAAATGACCATGGGTGGCCAGTATGGCCATAGGGGTGAGGTCGTTGCCAGCCACACAATCCCTGACCGTCTCGAAGGCGTCCATTCCCGGGTCAATGATGACGCAAGGCCCCCCCGGTTCAACCCCAAGAACATAACAATTGGCTTGCAGGGGACCAACGGGCAGGATTTCCAGGAGCATGTCACCAGTGTAGTCTGCACAGCGATGCCCCACCATCCGTCCGGGTTCGTCACCCTGCGCGAAGTCGCAGGACCCATGAGTCCCACCCTCCGTCACCCTGCGCGAAGTCGCAGGACCCATGAGTCCCACCCTCCGTCACCCTGCGCGAAGTCGCAGGGCCCATGAGTCCCACCCTCCGTCACCCTGCGCGAAGTCGCAGGGCCCATGAGTCCCATCCTCCGTCACCCTGCGCGAAGTCGCAGGGTCCAGACTACCCAGTTGTTTAAATGTGGAGTCTGGATTCTGCGACTTCGTGCAGACACGTGGCGAGGCAACACAGAATGTGTAACATAACGCACGTTTCGGACTTCCTGCCACCTCTAAATCAGCTGCACATATCGAAATAGTAACCCCCAGTTGACAGACATAGTCAACTCCTATAGACTATCCTTGTGAAACGCAGAGACCTAGAAAAGAAAATCAGAGAAATCGCGAAAACCCGCGGACTCCCAGCCATCTACACCGAAGGCGGAAAACACACAACTGTCAGCATCGGTAAAGACATAACATCAATCCCACGCCACCGCGAAATCGACAAAGACCTCGCCAAAGACATACTGAGAATACTACAAGGAAACTAACATGGAACTCACAGCAAAATGTAAACGTTCAGGACAATGGTGGACAGTACGTGTACCAGAAATACGCGGACTATTTACTCAAACCCGCCGCCTCGACCAAGTAGAAGAATGGGTGCTTGATGCAGCCTCGATGCTCGGCGATCAACCATCTGAAGGATACGTGGTCACTGTCGTGCCAGAACTCGAAGATGACACCCTGGCGGTAGTGACCAGTGTCAAAGAGGCGAGAGAAAGACTACGCACGAGCGAGAAGGAAGCAGCCGTAGTGAATCGTGAAGCCGTGAAACAACTCGCAGATCAGGGGCTTACTGTGCGCGATATTGGCATGATCCTGGATGTATCGCCTCAACGGGCACACAAACTCCTCAAGGCAGCCTGAGTGAAACTCCCCGCTATAACGAAAGTTTAAGAGGAAGCGTGAGTGACTTATTCAACGAACCAGCCCGAGGCAGAGAAAGTACCTCGGGTTGGTTCTCTAGGGAGATTACTGCCAAAGATCGGTTCGTTTACCGCCCCCATCCCACCGACCCTGAAGTGATTGAAGTAATCCAGTGTCCGGGGCACTACAACGATCGCTGAGGCAAGGTTGTGGACGGGGGTGTCAAAAACTCCGTCCCCATGACACCCGTCCCCATGACACCCCTGACGCCCCCATGACACCCGTCATGCGTCCCACCAAGTCACCCTGCGGAGCACTGCGAGTCGCGCTGGCGCGCTCCGCAGCACAGGCTCTACGACTCGCAGGGCCCAGACTACCCAGTTGTTTGAATGTGGAGTCTGGATTCTGCGACTTCGCGCAGAAAGACGGGTGGTGAGGCAACACAGAATGTGTGACATGAGGCACATAATCGGGTTTCCAGCCACCCGACACAAATATGGTACAACAATAGCCATGACCATAGCCACACCGTAACCATGCTGGAGGGGTTTTATAGATGCCTTGTGGGGAATCATTTCCACCTGACTGGGGGAAATACTGTACCCCCAGCGGGGATCGAACCCGCGACCTACAGATTAAAAGTCTGCAGCTCTACCGCTGAGCTATAGGGGCCTAAATATTGTAGTACCTCAGGCGGTGCCATGGCGAATGATCGAGCCGACTAGGTGTGTTACACCGGGACAATGGAACTAAATCCTGTGAAGTCAACCACTGATCCGGGAACATCCTTGACCTCGAAGATCATCTCACCTTGAGTGTCGCCATCGGAATGGATGACTTCGCCGTGAGCGTCAAATTGTGTGACCAAACCGAGGACGATGGCGCTGTGAGGATCGATGGTCCCCTGATAGGTTCCTGCGGGAAGCTCATCGCCAACCAGCCAGAATCCATTGGTGATCGTGCTGGGGTTTTTACGCAATTTGTCGTGGGCTAAACCGATATTCGTGCATCCAGAAATAATGACATGGGAGCCAACAATATTCTCCACAGTGAAGATAAGAGACCCTTCGTTACTGGCACGGGCTTCCAATGTTCCACCAGCATCGTCCTCTTGAGAGATCACACACAAGGAAATGAATCCTGTCTCGATTTCTGCCCGATAGACACCTGGGGCGATATCAGTTCCAACAACAAAGTCACCGTTGTCGAGTCCTGATGCTGACGTGGTCTGCGTACTGGGGGTAGGTGAACTCGTCGTGGGGCGGTCGTTGTTAACGATCGTGGTGATCTGCCCAGTGAACCAGATTCCCACCCCCACAAGCGACAGCACGACAACAGCGATAATGGCCCAGAACCAAGCTCGCTTAGTGAGAGGTTTCTTCACGTTGGAATCATCTGGTGGTACGTGCGTGGCCACCTCCCCTTGGATCGCATTAGTGTGATCGGTCCATGTCGTACCATCCCACCACCGCATCAAGGTGGGATCTTTCGGATCAGGATACCAATTGGGTGCGGGGGTTTGATTCATAGATTAAGGATATCACAAGAAAACACTGGGGAAAGGATCACCGGTCTCACTCATATTGGTGGACCATTCACATCGTCCACCGTCGGTAGATGACATAACCCACACCCGACAGCAGCAAGAAACTGACAAGAGTGATACTGCCGATCAGGGCCCAGGGGGATGTCCGCTCGTGAGGGGTGTTGGTGTCTTCCTTGTCGGGTGTGGCAGGGGTCGTGGATGCCACTGATGGCTCTGATTGCACAGGAGGGGAATCAGTGGAGGTCGGATCCTCCTGTGGGGTGGGACTTGCTGGTGTTGATGTGTTGGAGGGGCGGGTGGTGGAGGTTGCTGGGGCAGTAGGAGATGGATTTCTTGATGTGCCAGCAGGGGTTTGTGGAGTGGCTGGCGTATTCTTTGGGGGAGGTGGCGCACTAGTTTGCGCGGCAGTGGTGGCTGGTTTGGGGGTCTGCCAGGCAACAGGGGAGTGTCGTGGTGCAGGAGCTTGGCCGATACCTCCGCCCAGGGAGAAGGACCATCCCTCATAGCTACCGAAGACGACTTGGCGTTGCCCCGCTCCTTGAGAGGTATACCCCCAGGGGCCTGATTGTTTGGCCCACCAGTACGACCAGTACGCCGTACTCGGTGGGGTAGAAGCGCATGTTTCTTGATAGGTCTGACCCCCTGGAAGGGTGATCTTCTCACTACTTGACGGTCGACCATTAACTCGGCAGACAAAGCTCAGACCATCACGGGTGGTCCCCTGGTAGGAGACTCCTATGGCAGTGAGTGCATCTAAACCGGTAGCTCCCGCGGGTAGGTTGGAGGCACAGTAAACCGCCGTGCCACCGCCAAGCCCCTGATAGTCGATCACGACGGTGACGGCATTGTTGTCCGCACCAGTACAAGCACCGGATCGACCAGAGGTTGGCGGGGCAGCGACGGCGCTCGTGGCGGTCACACCGAGTAGTGCCACCACCACGAGGGCGAGTTGGAGCTTCAAACGCAGCACCGAAGTCTCCATCCCAGGGCTGTGACACCTACGATCAACAGTAATCCAGCAACCGCGAGAGCCCCGGAAGAACTCGTCGTACCGCCGGTGGGAGCGCTGTATGTTGGGGCCCCTGGGGCAACTGGAGCGACGGGTCCTGCCGGTGGGGACGTGGGCGCCGCGGCAGGGGGAGGATCTGCCGGAGCATTCGAGGGGCCACTGGTTGGCGGCGTGGTAGGCTCAGCGGTGTTCGGGGGTTGCCCGCAGGTCGCGGTGGGGGTAGTGGCTAGGGCTCCTAGTGAGGTGAGGTGGAAGAAATCAGCCCCGCCGAGCCCAAGGATTGCTTGGGTGGTTGTCCTCATTGCCTGGGCTCTTTGGCCACTCATTCCTTGGGATGTGATGGTGTCGAAAGCCTCCAGGTCATAACCAATAGCTCCCACATCACCATCCACCAGGGGGCTGTTGTCGAGCACGACCGCACAGGTGACCTGTAATCCACCAATGAATTCTTGGGCTTTGGTCACCACTGACGGGTGACTGTCGGCCAAAGTCTGAGCAGCTAGGCCCGTTGAGTTGGTGTTGGTTGCCCCCCAGCTTTCGAATCCACCATCTGCTTGTTGCTGGCTCAGCAACCAGGTCTTCGCAGCACTGAGCGGAGAACCTGGAGTGGCTAAAACACCACTCGCTGCGAGAGCTTGGGTGGCCATAGCTGTCGAGTCAATGTCCGCCATCATGCACTCGGCCCACCCGAAGGACCCATAGTCGACCGAGGTGGTGTCAGCGCATTGTTGATCAATCATCCAGGTCACCGCTTGTGCTGGCACGCCCTCATCGGTACGCGCAAGGGCAAGCATCGCCAAAGGATGATTAAAGATGTTGTCAATACCGTCTGCCCCGAAAGAGCCATCAGCATTGAGTACGGAACGCAGTTCAGCGATCAGGTCTCGCGTACCACCAGGAACGGGGAACCCGCCCGCATCTAAACCGCTAACTTGGGTAGCGAGAATCATCTTGGCTATGGCAGGCCACATGGTCTCCTTGTTGGATGTAGCTCCGATGAAGGCCTCACCCGAGGCGAAGATCTTGTCAGCAGTGGCAGTGATCTGGTCGCCAGCCACCCCAGCGGAGGCCAGAGCGAAGAGAGCATCGATGGTTTGACCCCAATCGGTGGCTCCATCAGTGGCCACAACATCATTGTTGGCAGCGAGTTGCCCGGCTATCCACCCGGCAGCTGCTGGGGCTGAAGGGGGTTCCTCGCACCAGGCAGGTATAGGTGTTACGACGGACAGAAGGAAGACAGCAAAAACAGCGATTGCTGTGGAACGTAGGTGACGCATGTGTGCGTCCTTTCATGTGAGCGATCCGAAAAAGGATGCCCACCAAGCGACTGAGCCGCTTGCGCACCCCTCCGCAGACCTCGACGGATGGTTCGCTCCGGAACAGAAAGGTATCTGGACTCATCAACTGATGTTGATCTACCATTGCGGGTCAGTGTCGGATTTTGACCGACTTCCCCAATCTGGGCCGGTATGTAATTGTGGACCTCAGCCTAACACAGTGCCAAGGCTAGTGGTTGAATTGGTTGGTGAATGCTTCAGATGGGTCAATTTCTTCCTCAATGAGTCCCACGGCTACCATCGCCTCAGCCATTCTCGTCCATTGTTCTGCGTCCAGTGGTGGGGACACCGCACCCTCGTTGTTGGTGAACAGGGCTGAGGTTGCTGGGAGTACGACCCGAGCCGCCTCCAGGGTGTCTCCACGGAAACTAGGAATATAGTCGGTGGCAATGGTGAGCGTACCTTCTGGATCATTGATCACGGATTCCATGGCTGCTGTCATCCCAGCTACCACACCAGTGACAATCTGAGGGTGTTCTTCAGCGTACGTGCTGGTGGTGGCCAGGCAGATGGAAACCAAGGGAACCTCTGGGTCAATCACACTCACTGGGAATCCTGCGGTCTCGAAGTTCAACACATCAGAGTTCGCGAACCCAACAACCACGTCAACTTCACCAGTGGTCAGAGCAACCTGGTGGGTGTAACCGATCTCCACAATGGTCACATCGGTTTGCTTGAGACCGGCTTGGTCGAGTGCGATCAGAAGGGCAAACCAGTTCTCTCCGAAACGGCCGGGCAACCCAATGGAGTGTCCTTTCAAGTCTTCAACACTAGTAATCGTTGAATCCTGGGGAACAATGAACCGTACCGGATATTGACTGTAGTACGACGCAACCGCAACGATATCGATTCCTTGGGTTCGCGCCTGGAGGATCTCATCACCACCAGCAACCACGAAGTCCTCCTCCCCAGCAGCCAGGGCAGTGAACAGTCCTTCCCCAGCGCCATGGTGGCGAAGCGTTGCCGAGACTTCGTCCGAATAGAATCCGTGCGAATCAGCCACATAGAAGGGTGCGAATTGGATATTGGGGATGAAGGTCAGTCCGATGGTGGTTTCGCCTACCACGGGAACTGCGGGCAGTTTTTTCTCTGTACTGCATGCGGTCAGGCTGAGTCCACAGGCTACGACCACTGCGAGGATGAGGGTACGGATGGGGCGATTTTTCATCGTGTTTCTCCTTGGGGTTGGGTGATGGTGAGATTCGACCAGCGTCGTTCGACGATGGACACCAGGGTGTAGAGCGTGGTGGCGATGAGCGCCAGGATGAGTACGATCGCAATCAGGCGGGCAGTGTTGAGGGCTTCGACCTGGGCAGTGAGCAGGGCGCCTAATCCAAGGTAGGTTCCGCCCATGACCATTTCACCCACAACAGCGCCCGTCACAGACAAGGTGAAACCATTGCGTACCCCGGCCAAGATATTCGGCAGAGCCAGAGGGATTTCTATGTTGACCAATCGGGCCAGTGAGCCAGCTCCATCCATGTGGGCGGCGCTCAAAACCTCTTGGTCGAGGTGGCGGAAACCCACCACAGAACTCACCAGGATAGGGAAGAACACCATGATCGCGCACAGGATCACCTTGCCGGTCATCGAGAAACCCACCCACACTACGAGCAGGGGGGCCAGCGCAATAGCAGGTATCGCTTGGGTGGCACCCAGGAAGGGCAGGGTGGCTGCCGAGGCTATCTTTGAGCGGTAGATGAGGATAGCCGAGGGTACGGCGACAAGGAAACCCAGCAGGGCCCCGCCGAGAGCTTCACTGAGGGTGACCGCGATATAGGGCCAGAAATCGGCATAGACCACGAGCCCATCCCACAGTTCTCTGGCAACCTCCATCGGGGTGGGCAGGCGATAACTGGGGATTCGTCCACCAGCAGTGGTGAGAAACCAGCCGAGAAGAAGGAGTATCCCCAGGCAGAGGGGCGCGATGAGGGTGAGCCATGAATGGCGTGACCGGGTCACTGCTCTCCTTCCGCTCGCTTCAATCGTTTCGAATATTCCGAGCAGAGGGGAGGGTACGGCGTCAGCCAGCGGGCATAGCGCTCATGAGCCATTCCTCCCATCCAGACTGTGACTGTCGGTTCTGGATTCTCACCAGATCGGCCTTTGAGCGTACTCATTGGTTCGCGGACTTCGATCCTTGCTGGATCATCACCGCCGGTTCGGAATTTCACCGACCCCGGAATGTATGGGTGTCAGTCTAGCGCAAGAACGTGTCACAAGGGGACGGGGCGTTTGTCACAAGGGGACGGGGCGTTTGTCACACACCTCGGGATGGCCTTACTCGCCGCAGACGTATCTCAATCGAAGACGACGGTGCGTACCCCGTCAAGAAGGATGCGATGTTGGGCAAACATTTTCACTGCGTGAGCCAGGGTGGCCGACTCGATGTCTTTTCCGATTTCACGCAGGTCATCAACAGATTTGGAATGATCCACTCGAGCCACCGACTGTTCAATAATGGGGCCCTCATCGAGGTCAGGTGTCACGAAGTGGGCAGTCGCCCCAATGAGTTTGACACCTCGGCGATGGGCTTGACGATAAGGATTGGCTCCTTTGAAACCGGGCAGGAAGGAGTGGTGGATGTTGATGACTTTGGAGTCCAAGAATGTGCATAGTTCCGGTGAGAGGATCTGCATGTAGCGGGCCAAGACCACCAACTCGATGTCGTGGGTGGTGACGATATCGCGAATGCGGTCCTCCATCTGTGCCTTAGTGTCGGCTGCCACATAGTGGTGTTCGAAGGGGACATCATAGAACTGGGCGAGTGGTTCCAGATCACTGTGGTTGGCCAGGATCATAGGGACGGTGATGGGCAGGGCCCCGGTACGTACCTGGGCGAGAAGAGTGTTGAGGCAATGATCAGCCGTGGAAGCCAAGATGAGGGTACGAAGCGGGCGACCCACATCGTCAGCGGTGACCGTACCATCGAAGCGTTGAGCAACAGGTGTGAGGCTCTCCATCCATGTCTGTGTGTCGGACTGTGACTCCACCTGGATGCGGGTGAAAAAGGTGCCGGTATCCGGTGAAGAATACTGCTGGAGCTCAGTGATATTCCCCCCGAGCTGCACAATCACCTCAGTCAACCCGTGAACAATCCCCGGCCGATCAGGACACCGAAAGGTCATCACACAATGGTTGGACACCCCCACATCCTAGTGTGACAAATTGATCTGCGCACACCTCGTGCCGGTTCCGCACCTACTGGCGTCACCCTGCGGAGCGAAGCGACTCGCAGGGTCCACGAGTCCCACCTCCGTCACCCTGCGGAGCGAAGCGACTCGCAGGGTCCAGACTATCCAGTTGTTCCAATGTGGTTTCTGGATTCTGCGAGTCGCTCCGCTCCGCAGAATGACTGGTGAGGACGCTCCGCAGAATGACTGGTGAGGACGCTCCGCAGAATGACGAGATCACAGGGGCTATTGGGGTTTTGGTCCCTTGTGACTTTACGCAAGGTAAGGGGTGAGGAATGACGTGGAAATGTGACAAAATGGAACCGTCCCCTATTCCGAGGAGAAACCCATGTTTGACACCCTGCAAGATCGGTTGTCGAAAGCTTTTCGCAGTTTGCGTGGGAAGGGGCGACTCTCGGATAAGGACATCGATGTAACACTCTCCGAGATTCGGGTGGCTCTGTTGGAGGCCGATGTTCACCACGAGGTGGTGAAAACCTTCGTAGACAAGGTACGTACCCGTGCTCAGGAAGTGGAACTCTCCCAGGCCATCAACCCGGCCCAGCAGATAGTGAAAATCGTCCACGAGCAACTGGTGGAGATTCTTGGTGGTCAGACCCGCAACCTGCAGTTTGCGAAAAACCCACCCACGGTCATTATGTTGGCGGGTCTCCAGGGTGCTGGTAAAACCACGTTGGCCGGGAAACTCGCCTGGTGGTTGAAAGATCAGGGCCATTCACCTCTGCTGGTGGCTGCGGACTTGCAGAGGCCCAATGCTGTCAACCAGTTGCAGATCGTGGGTGACCAAGCCAAGGTTGCAGTCTTTGCCCCCGAACCAGGCAACGGCAAAGGCAATCCGGTTAAGGTTGCGCGCAAGTCGATGGCGTACGCCAAGAAGAGTCTCCATGATGTGGTGATTGTGGATACAGCGGGTCGCCTCGGTGTCGATGAGGAGATGCTCAAACAGGCAGCCGACATCCGTGATGCTGTGTCCCCCGACGAGATTCTTTTCGTGGTGGATGCGATGATCGGCCAGGATGCGGTCACCACAGCGAATTCTTTCGCCCAGAAGGTGGGTTTCGATGGTGTCGTACTGACGAAACTTGATGGTGATGCCCGTGGTGGTGCTGCACTGTCGGTGGCAACAGTCACCGGCGCACCCATCATGTTCGCGTCGGTGGGGGAGAAGCTGGAGGACTTTGAGGTCTTCCACCCTGATCGTATGGCGGGCCGCATCCTCGACATGGGTGATGTTCTCACCCTCATTGAGCAAGCTGAGCGCCACTTCGATGAGGAGCAAGCTGCCGAGGCGGCCTCGAAACTTTTCGGTGGTGGGGGTGGGTTCACCCTCCAGGATTTTCTCACCCAGATGCAGGCAGTACGCAAAATGGGGCCCATCTCCAAACTCATGGGAATGCTGCCCGGTGCCGGGGCAATGGCTGATCAGCTGAGTGAAATCGACGACAAATCCATCGACCATATTGAAGCGATCATCTACTCCATGACCCCCGCAGAGAGGGCTGATGTGTCGATCCTCAATGGTTCACGTCGCGCGCGCATCGCTTGTGGTGCTGGAGTGGAGGTGTCGGAGGTCAACAACCTGGTGAATCGTTTTGAGGATGCCCGCAAAATGATGCAGCAACTCGGTGGGGGAATGTTCGGTGGAATGGGTGGGATGGGCGGATTCCCAGGAACTGGTGGCGGTTTCCCCTCACAAAGGAAACCCAAACCCACAGGCAAGCGCAAGAAATCAGGATCGAAGGTTTCTGGCAACCCAGCGAAAAGGGCAGCCGCTCAAGCGGGCGAAGCCACCGCCGTACCTGATCCTTCGGAAGCCTTCGCTCTACCCACCAACCCGGAAGACATCGAAGCAGCCATGGCGGACTTCCAGCTTCCCCCCAATCTGGCGAAGATGTTCGGAAACTAGGTTGCCATGGTTAACCCCAGAGGTACTGTTCCCCGAGCACTCTCGCAGGTGCTGGATGATCCCGCCCAACCTGCCCACATCCGAGGAAAGGACGTTGCCACAGGGGAGCCGACTGAGTTTTGGGTGAGTCGCGGGAGAATCAGTTACGCCAAGATCGATGGTGCCATCACTCTCACTGAAACAGGATGGGTGATGCCTGCCCTGGTGGACGCCCACTGCCATGTGGGTTTGGGTCCTGCCGGTGCCGTACCCCGAGAGGTGGCCGAGCAGCAGGCCCGTACTGATCGCGCCACCGGGGTTTCCCTGATTCGTGATGCTGGTTCCCCCCAAGACACCCACTGGCTGGATGATATTCCCGACATGCCGAGGATCATTCGCGCCGGCCGCCACATTGCTCGGCCCATGCGCTATATTCGCCATTTTGGCGCCGAGGTGGAGCCAGAGAATCTTGTTGATGAGGTACGGCGCCAGGTGGCTGCTGGTGATGGCTGGGTGAAACTGGTGGGTGATTGGATTGATCGTGACTTGGGTGATCTGGCACCCCTATGGCCCGAGGCGGTTGCTCGCAAGGCTATTGAAGCGGCTCACCAGTTGGGGGCGAAAGTGACCGCCCACTGTTTCGGGGAAGAATCTGTGTCCCAGTTGGTGAATGCCGGGATCGACTGCATTGAGCATGGTACAGGTTTGGATGCGGCGACGATCACCCTCATGGCCCGCCGTGATGTTGCCCTCGTACCCACCCTCGACAACATCCACATTTTCCCCGGTATAGCGGACCAGGCGCAGAACCGTTATCCCACGTACGCCAAGCACATGCGTCACCTGTATAACCGCGCTGAGGATGTTGTCCGTGATGCTATCGAAGAGGGTGTCGAAGTTTTTGCTGGTACAGATGCTGGTGGGACCCGCGACCATGGAACCATCATGGAGGAGATTTGGGCACTATCAGATGTGTGGGGTGAAGAGTATTGGGACCGTACGCATTTCGCGTTGGGGGCTGCATCGTGGCAGGCGCGAAGGTGGTTGGGCGAACCCCAAATTCTCGATGACGGTGCCCCCGCTGATCTTCTCCTGCTCGATGAGGACCCCCACTGGAATCTCTATGCCCTAGAAGACTCCATCCTCCTGTATGCCTGAGCCTGAAAGGGTGGACGTGTGTTAGACGGGGTCGTAGTTTTGTTTGCCTGTGAAGTTTTTAACGCGCGCACCCATGTTTTGGATGTCGTCGAGTAGTTTCTCTGGGTCCACGATGAGGGCTGCTTGGTGGTAACCAGTGATGTCCGCCATCGAGTCGATGAGTTGGCGGGTTGTTGCAGCAGCGACCGCAGCAGTCAACCAGTACCCATCCTTGTGGGCCACAGAGAGGCGTACCATATCCTCGCCATCATCCCAGGCGTCAGCGAGAAGGACCGTACCATAGGGGGCCTTGGCGAAACTCGTCCAACCCCACCAGAACAGTTTCTGGGCGCGTCGGGCGAAACCCAGTTTCAGCAGAACCAGACACAGCGGCAACACAACGTAGTCCACGAAGACATGGGTTCCGGCCATCATCATGGCTGCTTCCTTGAGGTCAGGGAACAGGTCGTGGATGCGCTTGATCTCTTCGAGTTCCATCATGAAAGCCTCGCGCACCCCAAAAGGTGAACCGAAATCCACCCGGCGTACCGCCTTTGGGTTCGTCCACGAAAAATTCTGGTATTTTCCTTCCACCCAACCGGCTGCTTTCATCATCGAAATCTCGCGGGAGGCCTCCGCAGCTGTCTCCGCGGTGAAAGAATACTTACGCCAATCAACACTCATCATCATCGCCACCTGGGTTCCAATGGGGGAGTCGATCTTCTTGGTGAGCGTGCGAATCATCGCAGCAGGCAGTCCCGGATGGATTCCCGTCCCTGAGATGAGCTTGAGCCCAGCTTCGGTGAAGCGCGGGCCGAGTTCTTCGAAGGCTTCGACCTTGGCAGGAGAGTCCATGAGCAGATCCAACCAATGGGTCTTCGTCTCCAAGGCGACCTCGGCGATCTGCTGCACATGATCGATCAGGGGAGCGGCCACGATGAGAAGATCAATGTCGGCCAGTGCTTCGCGCAGGTTTTCGGTGTCCAGGGCGTCAACAGTGCGTGTCGTCAGATGAGGATTCTCGCTTTGGCAGTACGACGCGAGCTTCGCCTCATCTCGACCCATCAAAACTAGGTCAAGGTCCTCGCGTACCGCCAATAACTCAGCAATAACATGACCAGCTTCCCCCGATCCTCCCAAGATTCCGATTGTTGTCACGACTGTCCTTCCGTTGTGCCCGATTCTAGTCCCGAATCCCGCTAGGGTTCCGAATTGGCCTTTCGGCGTACGAAAATGGCGGAATTTGGCCACATCTGGCACAATGGCTCCTGCGTATTCATCTCGGTTGGTGCCCTCTAACTCCGGACGGGATGGGTCCCATCGGACATTGGATGAGGTCCCCACCTTCGGACAATCTCCCCCCAACGCCCACCCAGGGCACACACTTACAGGAGATAACACACTCGTGGCTGTCAAGATTCGTTTGAAGAGGCTCGGCAAGATTCGCTCGCCTCACTATCGTATTGTGATTATGGATTCGCGTCAGAAGCGCGATGGTCGAGCAATCGAAGAGATTGGGCTCTATCACCCCAAGAATGATCCCTCCCTGATTCAGGTCAACTCTGAGCGCGCTCAATACTGGTTGGGTGTGGGTGCCCAGCCCACCGAAGCTGTCGTGGCGCTATTCAAGCGCTCTGGTGACTGGCAGAAGTTCACTGGTGATGATTCCCCCTCGGGTATTGAACCGCAAAAGGAACGCCCCGATCGTTTGGCGCGCTACAACGCCGCTGTGCAGGCCGCCCCAGAAGAGGCAGTGAAACCCAAGAAGTCCACCAAGAAAGCTGATGATTCTGAAGGTACGGATGCAGCTGAGAAACCAGCGAAAAAGACTAAAGCGAAGGCTGAAGAGACCACCGAGGTCGCCACTGATGCTGTTGCGGATGTGACTGAAACTGCCACTGAGAAGGTGGAAGAGGTCGTTGAAGCCGCTACAGACAAGGTGAACGAGACTGCTGAAGAGACTCAAGAAGCTGTCGCTGAGAAGGTAACTGAAGCAGCTGAAGAGGTTGCTGAGAAAGTTGCCGACGTCGCTGAAGAGGCAAAAGAAGATGCTGTAGAAACCGTAGACGAGATGGTCGAAGCAGTGGTTGAGGCTGTGGATGAAGCGACTGAGAAGGCCGAGGACTGATCATGCTCGCCGATGCTCTAGAGCACTTGGTTCGTGGGATTGTTGATAGCCCCGATGATGTGTCGGTACGCGATCTGGATCTGCGTCGCGGGCGGATGTTGGAGGTCCGAGTGAACCCCAGTGATATCGGAAAGGTGATCGGTCGCCAGGGGCGTACCGCTCAGGCACTCCGAACGGTTGTTGGCGCGCTTGCGGGCCAGGAACAGGTCCGCGTGGATTTCCTTGATGTTGATCGTCGCCAATCCAGGAATCGTCGCTCCTGACCATGTCCACCACCGACGTCATTGTGGGTACGGTGGGTCGCGCCCACGGGCTTCACGGTGAGGTATATGTGAATCTGCGTACGGATTCCCCCGAACTGAGGTTCACTCGTGGTGCTGTGCTGTCCTGCGGGGAGCGTGCGCTCACGGTGGCGAGTTACCGTACCCACGACAATCGGGGGGTTGTTCGTTTCGATGAGGTGGCGGATCGTACGGGTGTGGAGGCTCTGGTTGGGTCTGAATTGGTAGCCAGCGTGGAAACAGATGAATCGCCGATGGATGATGATGAGTTTTTCGATCATCAACTTATCGGGCTTGAGGTGGCCACTGAGTCTGGTGACCGCGTAGGGAGAATCACTCGCGTCGATCATCTCGGCTTCCAAGACAATCTTGTCGTGGGGACAGATGACGGTGAGCGTCTCATCCCTTTCATCACGGACTTCGTTCCCAAGGTCAGCCCTGCTGATGGGCGTGTGATCGTGGCTCCGATCCCTGGACTCCTGGAGGACCTATGAGACTCGATTATGTGACGATCTTCCCCGACTATTTCGATGCCCTGCGTCTCTCCTTGGTGGGGAAAGCAATCGACAACGGCATCATCTGCGTCGGCGTCCATGATCTACGTGATTGGACTGATGATGTCCATCGCAGTGTCGATGACACCCCTTTCGGTGGGGGAGCAGGCATGGTCATGAAACCCGAGCCGTGGGGTCGCGTACTCGATGAACTCCTGGGTCCGTGTGTTCCTGCTTCCACTGAGGGGGTTTGCCTGGTGATTCCTACCCCCAGTGGCGTACCCTTCACCCAGACCCAAGCCCAGGACCTGAGTACCTATGAGCATCTGGTGTTTGCGTGCGGGCGTTACGAGGGGATTGATGCTCGGGTTGCGCAGTACGCTCGTGGGTTGGTGGAGGTACGCGAGGTGTCGCTGGGTGACTATGTGTTGAATGGCGGTGAGGTGGCTGCCCTAGCAATGACGGAGGCAATCGTACGGCTTCTTCCTGGTGTGGTCGGGAACCCCGAGTCCTTGGAGGAAGAATCCCATTCCCCAGGGTTGGACTCCTTGCTGGAGTATCCGGTCTACACCAAACCCTCGTCGTGGCGCGGAATCGACGTACCCGACGTACTGCTGTCTGGTCATCACGCCAAGATTGCCGCGTGGCGCCGCGACCAAGCCGAGCAGATCACCCAGCTGAGACGCGCAGAGTGACTCTGCAGAGGTAGCTTGCTGGTTGGGTAGAATGATGGCCGTGCTAGGGGGAAAGGCGAAACATGACCCACTGCAAGCTGACAGGATTCCTGTCTGGATTCATCGCGCTAGCCCTAACGACAGGAATGCTCTCGGGATGCTCTTCGGCTGATGACTTCCTTGATCGGGTATTCGTTGATCCTCAGCCCTCAACAGTGGATGTTTCACCCTTGGTCCAACTGGCCGGTGAACACATTGACCGGGTGAGGGAAGTTGCCCAGGGTTTCCAGGACCACGACGAGGTGACCGGCTTTGTTGAAGAAACCGTCGAAGTGGATTATCTCACTGGCCATTATCAGTTCCAGTGGGGTGGGGACCTCGTGAAAGTGAGGGTGCTCATCTACGACTCAGATGACCGTGCCAAAGAGGTGGGAGGTTTGAACAGTTGGCGCCACGGAGTCAATGACGGATACAGCTACACCGACATCATCAATGACAACAATACAGAAGCCGTCCTCGTTGACTCGATGAAGAATTCCTATCTATCGAAGAATTCCGAAGTACCACTGCCGAAAGCTCCGCGCTATGTGGACAGCGATGTACGAGTGGGTCCCGCCGTGTTTTCGATCCGTGAGATTATTGGGAAACGAGATCTTAACAACACCCTCACCACCCAATTCATTGCAACCCTCGTCGAGCAACTCATGGAAACCGAGTAGTGGTCCACCCGCCCTCCCTCTTTCTGTGGTCTACCTTCCCTCCGTCTTTCTGCGCGAAGTCGCAGAATCCAGACTCCACAGTTGGACAAATGTGATTTCTGGACCCTGCGAGTCGCTCCGCTCCGCAGGGTGACGGTGGTGGGACTGGTGGACCCTGCGACTTCGCGCAGGGAGACGGTGGTGGGGTGTGCAGGGAGACTGGTGGGGTGTGCAGGGAGGCAGTGGTGGAGGGAGGCAGTGGTGGTGGGGTGTGCAGGGAGACTGGTGGGGCGTGTAGGGAGACGGTGGAGGGGTGCAGGGAGGCAGTGGTGGAGGGGTGCGGACAACCTTTCTCCCGTCCGCGGAGCGAAACCGCATCATCCCGTCATTCTGCGCGAAGTCGCAGAATCCAGACTAGCGATCAACCACCACTGTGGAGGGTGCCCTTGTCGGAGTCGCTACACTGCGCAACAACCGCTCCTAGCACCTCCCCAAGAGAGTCGTGAATCACCAGGTGTGCCGACCTATCGGCGGGGGTTTCACTCTTGTTGATCAGTACGAGGTGATCACCGTGAAAGTGTTCCACCAGTGTGGCTGCTGGGTAGACAGCTAAGGATGTTCCACCAACAATCAGCAGGTCAGCTTGCTCAATAAAGTGGGCTGCTTTCTTCCATTGTTTCTGAGGAAGGTTTTCTTCATACATAACAACGTCGGGGCGGACCGTACCACCGCACAAATCACAAGTGGGAATGCCGTCCTGCGCCAAGGCGTACTCCAACGAATAGTCGTGGCGGCACTTCACACAATAGTGTCGCCAGTTGGATCCGTGCAGTTCGATAACATTCTTGCTTCCTGCTGCCTGGTGCAGACCATCCACATTCTGGGTGACGACCGCCGACAGATGCCCCTGTTCTTCTAGTGTTGCTAGAGCCAGATGAGCGGCATTAGGCAAAGCATCCACAGCAACAAGATTCTCCCGGTAATACTGAAAGAACAGTTCCGGTTCACGAACAAAACAGGAGTACGACAGCAGGTATTCCGGTTCTTTCCCAAACACCTGCTGAGCATGGTAGAGCCCCGTTTCTGATCGAAAATCCGGAATCCCGCTCTCGGTTGACACCCCAGCCCCACCAAAGAAAACAGCTGACTTCGCGCAGTAGATGAGGTCCTTGAGTTGCGACACTTGATTGCCCAGAAATTCGGTCATTTCTTTTCCGCTTCGAGGGATGCTTCCAGCATTGATTGTTCTGTGATGGGCTCACCAGTGAGAGTGTGAAGCCCAGCCTTGTCGAGTTCCAGGTCAACGACTTCTGATTCGCCTGGGACGAAGCGGTACTTGCTCGGGTCGATAGTAGTCATATCGTTTCCTCTCTAGGCATGGTCACATAATAATTGATGGAGAGCATCGGTGGTGGGAGTGTTGTCACTTGGTATTGATACGTGGCTCGTGGTGATAGAAGTGTACTCGCCAATGATGTGAGTACCCCCTCAGGGATTCGAACCCTGGACACGCGGATTAAGAGTCCGCTGCTCTAACCAACTGAGCTAAGGAGGCGTGCCCAAATACTTTACCGCATGAGAGTGTCTCGGGAGAAATTCCCGCATCGGGTTCCATGTAACTGTTCCACCCGTACCGTAGAGTGGATTCCACTATGAGGAAGCAACCACGTACGTACGCAAGAAGGCGCAGGAAGCCGGTGGGTCGTGTTTCGCGATTCTGGTGGATTGTTTTGCTCATCGGGTGTGTTGCGTTGGTTTATGTGTTGGCGCCGGAGTTGTTCGACCAACCTCCGCCCGTGGAATATCCCGGTACGCCAGCAACGGTCTCCTATGTATTTGATGGTGACACAATTGAAGTGAGAACAGACAAGGGGAAGTGGTCGGTGAGGTTCTTGGGTATTGATGCCCCCGAGATGGGGCAGGGGAAGGGGCCCAATGAGTGTGGCGCAGCTGATGCCACAAACGAACTCCGCCGTATCCTGCCCAAGGGAACTCGAATCCACCTCATCACGGACAAGAATTCCCAGGACAAAGATCGCTTCAATCGTCTTCTGCGCTACGTGGAAGTCGATGGCGAGGATGTGGGCAAGATGCTGATCGACAAGGGCCTGGTCGGTGCCTGGCATCCCAGGAGCGACGGTACGCCCGAACGTTTCGATTCTTACAGGAAAGCAGCAAGTACGGCCAAAAGCTCCAAGACTGGTTCCTGGGCTGTCTGCCCATCCTTGGGTAGGTAGTATAAGTGGGTGCTTGGATGCTCTTTGGATGGACCTTTCTCGGGCTGTGGCAAGCGTTTGCGTGACCATACCCGTTTCGCCTGTAAAAACCATGAACCGCTAACACTGTATTCACTAGGGATCATTTCCCCTTGGCAAGCTGGGGTGGACTGTTTACACAACAGTTTGGTGATAGAGCGATTCAAGTGTTCGCCCAGTCTAAGTGATTTGAGATGAACTTGCCGACTTACCTACTGGTATTCGGGCACTAACTTGGGTCGGACATGAGCCAGATACCACTGAAAACATGCACGCATTTGGATGATTGGAGGCTTCGTCCTTGCTGCTTTGTTGTGGCCACTAGCAATAATGATCGTCCTGAATTCATGACGGAATAGGTTACTTCATGGTGGCTTTCTAGCCGGGTAAATGCCTTCCCTACTAGGGGAAGCTTGGGAACTGCTTGCTTGCCCGCTCCAAGGTTCCCAAGGTCCCTGGAATTTTGTTTGTGTGATGACTTAACCCCCATGATGAGGGCTAAGTCATCATACGGAGTCGATTTTGGTTGAAAACCGGTCCCGTTCAGCAGTGATCGACCACTCCTAGATGATCTTTTATGATTCTCAGCGGGAGATATTGGTCTCTTTGGGCAGTGAGGGCGTACCTGAGGCGGTTCACGTCGTCGCTGGAAAATTCTTTGAAACCTGATGAGGAGTCTGGCCCGAGAAGGCCCTCGCTAACGAAGTATCGAATTTTCGAGAGGGACACTGTTGGGAAATCAGGCTTCAACAGCGAGATGACTTGACCGAGATTGAAAGGCGATCCTGGAATCTCCTCACCATAACCTGGATATCTCGGGGACTGCTTCTCTTGTTCCGCGCAGTGTTCCAGGATTTCTTGGCCGCACTGCGAGCAGACCTGCGGGGTGCTGGTGAGTTTTTCTTCACATTCAAGACAAAGGGTCATAGCTACTCCTTGGTGAGGTGGACCAACTAGTGTAGATCGCTATGCCAAGCATCTTGTGGCACCACACCCAACAAATCCAACAACAAAATCCGTGACTCCATGAATATGGCAGGGGGACAGGCCCCACTGTCCTCCCGGTATTCCGGTGTGACAGTGGGCCTGTCCCCCTGTTGGTCACTAGGTGGCCAGGGCTAGGGGGCGCTCGTGGGCGAGGGGGGAAGAACCAACAGACACACAGTCTGTGGTTGCTTTCTTGAGTGCAAAGCGGGCCTGCTTGGCGAGCCGGTCGGCTTGTTCGTTGTACGAGTTGCCTGCGTGTCCTTTGACCCATACGAGCTCGCTGCCACTGGTTTTCATCATTTTTCTGATGTTCTTCACCAGCGGGGTGTAGGCGTGTTTGTCATCCAAGGAGGGTGTGGTGATCCAGGCGATCGCAATCTTGGAGTCGGTGCAAATTGTCAGCTTCCCACTCAAATCTGTTAGTACGAGTTCGATTCCTCGAAGCTCCGCTCTGGTGGAGCATGTCCCAAGAGCAGAGTTACCAGTGTTAGACCGACCATCAGCAGTCACGTACGCCCAACCAAGACCACTGTTCTTGTTGATGTCCGCGGAACCATCTGTCGCCACCACGAGAGGAACAGGGGACGGTTTCGGCACAACCAGTGGCAGCACCACATCCAGTGGTAGCTCAAATGCTAGGGCCTTGTGCTGAGTTCTTGTCTTTTCACTGCTGGTCAATTTTTCCCGCAACACCGTGGCAGGGAAACTCGGCTGAGCTTTCATCAGTGTTTCTCTGACCGGACGATAGCTGACATGCACATCTCCAACAACATCCAGCTCAACACACAAGGTGTGCACCCTGGCGAACTCGTCGAGCACAATCGCACTGGTTTGTTCTGGGGAACAAGGCTGTGGGACAACAATTCGGGCAACATCCCACTGGGCCTTCTCAGAGTCACGGATCATTGTTTGGATGAAGGAGCCTTCACCTCTGCAATGACGAGTAATGATGGCACGAATCGTACGTTCGGTTAACGAGGCATCCTGCGTGGGAACGCCATGGGACTCGCCCCTATCAGGTACGAGGCTTGTTTTGTGGTCGGTGAACACCTTGCGGAGATTCATCCAGAACTGTGCAATATTTCTTGCGAACTGCTTCATGATTTTTCCTTTCGTGGAACTAGCCGCCACAGTTGCTCGGGTGAGCAACAGGCGGTGAAGCCGAACAGGTTTTCACTGTCCGTTGTTGATAAAGACCACCCATGAGCCATCTCCCGGACAGAAAATACAAATGGGTTTGTCCTTGGCTTTCTGCCCCGTCACCCTGCGCACTGCGAGTCGCGCTGGCGCGCTCCGCAGCACAAGCTCCGTCGCAGGGTCCAGACATCACATTTAAACAACTGTGGAGTCTGGATTCCGTGACTTCGCACGGAATGACCAAGGAGCATCTGTGGAGTCTGGATTCCGTGACTTTGCACGGAATGACCAAGGAGCATCTGTGGAGTCTGGATTCCGTGACTTTGCACGGAATGACCAAGGAGCATCTGTGGAGTCTGGATTCCGTGACTTCGCACGGAATGACCAAGGGGCATCTGTGGAGTCTGGATTCCGTGACTTCGCACGGAATGACGGGGTGGGCGGTATTCCGCAGGAAGACGGTAAAATGGGATATGTGGACCGACACACCAGGAGGGGTCGACAGTGAGCCACTACCACCAGCAACCTCCCGTAGGGCGGTACGACGTACCGCCGGGAGTTGGACCTGCCCGGCCGCAGCATATCTATCCCCAACAAGTTCAACAACCGCACCCGGCGTACCCATCACAACAGGTTTATCCTCAACCTGTAGTCCCACCCGTCCACCAACGCCCGTACCCTCACACGCAGGTGCCCCCAGCGCAGATACAGCGCCACCAGACCAACCCCTGGCCACCACAGCAGTACTACCAGCAACAGGCGTATCCGCCTCGTCCGCAGCAGTGGACCCAAGTACGGCCACCACAGAAGAAATCGCATGTTGGCTCCGTTGTGGGGTGGTCGATTTTTCTGTTCATCGGATTGCCTATCATCCTTGGTGTCTTCGGTGCCTTGGCTGACCCAACCACCAGCTACAACCCGTCGCCCCGGCCAACCGGATCGTCCAATGACCGGCCAAGCTACCCCACAACTGAGGAAGAGGCGGTAGACCTCGTGCGGAACCACCCGCTCTACAATCTTGACCTTGAGCCAACCGATTGCCAGCTTCCGCGCATTAATGTTCTCAACAGTTCGCCAAGTACGATTCAGCAACACATGGAGGGGGCCATTGATTGCTTAATGGAGGTCTGGGGTGATGAGTTGGCCTACGACGACTATGTATTCAAGCGTCCAGCCCTCATTGTTTATGAGGTGGAAATCACCGCTGCTTGCGGGGTCATGGGTGAGGTTAAGGCAGCTTATTGCGCAGCAGATAACTCGATCTACATTTCTACTGGGTGGTTTGCTACGTTCTCGCCAGAACATCAACGCTCAGGTTTCCTTGCGGACAAGGTTGTAGCCCATGAGTTCAGCCATGCTATTCAGGCCCATACAAGAATTCTCTCCGGCGAATGGTACCTGAGCAAGAATGCTTCCAGTCAAGCCGAAGAGTTAGAATTTAGTCGGCGTCTGGAATTGCAGGCCCAATGCTTTGCTGGACTTTCCCTCAATTCCTTGGGTGTGACGTCTCAGGGCCGTGAAACGATTGAAAATATCGCAGGAAGCCAATTAGACACAGCCCCCTACGAGGGTACACACGGCACAAGCGAACATTATGCATGGTGGATCAAACAGGGTCTCAACTCCAGAACAGTATCAGTATGCAATACCTTTATCGCTGATGCTGAATTGGTGAGCTAAGGATGACGTATCTTGTTTCCCCGCTAGTCGAGCCTAACTAACCGAGTCAACTCAGCGCCCCACCTTAGCTAGACTGGAGACCCCACAAGGCAGTGAGTGGTGGAAGGAGAGAAATGGCAAACAACAATACGGTACGAAAAATGGTGACCCTGCTCCTGGCCGTACCTCTTCTCGTGGCTTGTACGCCTAAGACCGTACCCGACCCTGATCCGAGTGACCCGCCACCTGTGGTCACAGATGCGAGCGCGGTCGACTTCCTCACCACCAGCATCGCGGATTATGACACGACCCTTTATGTTTACAAGGACTTTGGGGATGGGGCGAACAATTTCACCCAGAAAGCATGGGTGGGTGACGACAACGACAATATTCCACCCATGGATGAGGCTGCCGAAGGCTACAGCGGTGTCTCCGGGATTTCTGCCCACCTTGATTTGAAGAAGCACGCCTGGGGTGGCTACATGTTCCTCAATGGGGTGTTGCCCGCGGGGGAAACCACACCTCAAACCAACTGGGGTGAAACCGATGCTGGGCTTGATCTGACGGGCGCCACCAAGTTGGTGTTCTCCGCCAAAGCAATCGGGGAATCCCAGCACGTGGAGTTCTTTGTGGGCGGTCTCGGTTGGGAAGGACCCCGCAAGGTGGCCATCCATCCTGATTCGATCAACAAGGTTGCCAGCCTCATTCGTTTGTCGGACACGTGGGATGAATACACCATTGATCTGGACGGCATGGACCTGAGCCGGGTTGCCTGCGGATTTGGCTGGGTGACTAGTCGCGACACTAATCCCAGACGCGATGAGGTGAATTTCCTGATCGATGATATTCGGTTTGTCTTCGATCAGCCCCGTCTCAAACCCATCCTGCTTCCCAGTTATGCGCCAGCCGCACCAGGTACGGATGAGGCGATCATCAACTCGTTTGCCTACACCTACGACAACGCAGCGGCCGCGATTGCACTCGTCAACGCTGGTCACAAAGATCGGGCCCAGCAGATCGGTGACGCCCTCATCTACGCGCTCAACCATGATCGTACCTTCGCTGATGGACGACTGCGCAACGCCTATTCCAATGGTGATCCCAGCAGTTTCCCGGGTTGGTTCTCTTCGCAAGGCACGCCGTTTGCTCGGCTTCCCGGTTTCTATGACCCGACGACCGCCCAGTGGGGTGAGGATTTCTATTCAGTGTCCTCCGCGACAGGAAACATGGCATGGGCCATGATCGCCTTGTGCACCCTCCACTCCCATCTCACCCACCGCAGCGACTATCTGGAGGCTGCCCAACGCATCGGTGACTTTGTTCTTTCCTTGCGCAGCGGTGATGGTTTCACTGGTGGCTATGAGGGCTGGGAGGGTAACCAAGTCAAGAACACCTATAAGTCCACCGAACACAATATTGACCTGATTTCGGCGTACGCCATGCTCCACATGCTCACCCGTGACGAGAAATATCTCGAAGCATCCAACAGCGCGAAGGCTTTTGTCCTGTCCATGTATGACGAGCAGCGCCATGTGTTCTATACCGGCACCACCGATGACGGTGTCACGGTGAACATGGAGGTTCTACCCCTGGACACCAACACCTGGGCTCTGCTGGCTTTGGGGGACTCGTTCGGTGATGGGCCTCAGGTCATGGATTTCGTTGAGGCCAACATGGCTTTCGACGAGGGTTATGGGTTCTGGACCAAGACCAATGGTGTCTGGATGGAGGGTACGGCTCAGGTCGCGCTGGTCTACCATCAGCTTGGTGAGGTCGAGAATTACAACCGCATCATGGCGTACTTATCCACCCAACAACTCGACAACGGCAGTATCGTGGCTGCTGATCGTGAGGGTGTCACCACCGGTTTCATGGTGAGCGGTACGGACATCCCCTGGGTTTACGGAAAACGTGCCCACGTTGGTGCAACCGCCTGGCTAGCTTTCGCACAACAAGGACTCAACCCCTTCGCCTGGAGGTAGTCTTTCCCCATTTCGTCTCCACTCTTGTGTGGAGAGTGGTAGTATTGTTGGCAAGTGATGGCAAAACGTGGCAAGGGAAGAAAAATGGTTGCAGGGCAGAAAACAGCTCAGATCGCGGCACGCGTACCCGCTGATATAAAAGAGCAGGCATCGCTGGTGGCAAACGAATACGGTCTTGCCCTAGGCGATGCGGTAAGAATGTTTGTGACACACATCGCCAAAGAAAAGTGCATACCACTGGACATCAGCACGCCACTGACATCCATCTCTACCTTTGACCAGGTGCATCCCGAATATCAGAGTTACATCAATTCTGTTGCTGAGGAGTATCTCTATGTTGAGGGGTGAACTGTGGATAGGGGCAGAATCTGGCTATGCATCAAAACCGCGCCCAGCGCTCATTATCCAATCCGATCGATACTCTGAGGATGAATCAGTGGTCACCTGCTTGGTTACCTCCCATGGAACTGATGCATCCGGAAGTGATTACCGAGTCGCCATTTCCACAAGTGATGCGAATGGATTGAAGGTTGACAGTTTTGTCATGCTCGACAAAATCGTTGCCATCCCACGTCAGAAACTGGTGAAACGCATTGGAGTGGTCGATCCAGAAAAGATGAACGAAATTTACTCTCGTCTCATGGACTTCCTCGCCCAGTGAGGCAGTGCCATATCATTCAGTCGTCTTTCGTGGTTGTCTTTTTCTTGGAGCTACCGATGAGCAGGATACCGAGAAACAGTGGTACAAATCTGGCGATGAGGGTTCCCGCATAGGTTCCAGCATCAGAGGGTGAACTCCCAGTAGTGATCATGTCGATCACACCAATGATGGTGCCCAGTCCTAGGAACCCACCAATGATAATCAAAATAATTCCAACCACGAACATCCCTTGGTTTCTTGGGTTAGCTGGTGGTGTCGCAACGTACCCTTGAGGATATCCAGGGTACGGAGACGGTTGAGGATAACCGGAAGGGTACACCTGGGGTGTCGGCATACCAGGAGGGCTGGTCGGGGTTTGCGACGCTGTCGGTGGGTATGGTTGAAAAGGGCCAGGGGGAAAAGACGTTTGTGGAAATGCAGGTGGGTGAACGGGAGCTTGAGGAGCTACAGGTGGATACGGTTGAGGTGATCCAGGGGGATAGCCCTGCCCTGGTGGGTACGGCGTAGGAACCACGCCACCTGGCGGAAAACCGGGATGGGCACCAGGAGGTGGACCCTGTGGGGGTGGTTGCCCCATCTGAGGATTAACCCCAGGAGCCCCAGGAGGAATCACACTGCTCATGGTATCCATGGTACTTTACGCAACCCCGTCATTACTCAGTCCCGTCATTCCGCGCGCAGTCGCGGAATCCAGATGTGATTATTTCCACGACTGGGATTGTGTGTGGTTGGTGAGATTGTTTGGTTGCTCCCCGTTGTGGTTGGTGTGGATTCTGGGCCCTGCGACTCCGCGCAGGGTGACGGGGGGGGGTCGCGCAGGGTGACGGGGGGGGGTCGCGCAGGGTGACGGTGGTGGGTCGCGCAGGGTGACGGTGGGACTCGTGGACCCTGCGACTCCGCGCAGGGTGACGGGGGTGGGTCGCGCAGGGAGACGGTGAAAGAGGTCGCAGTGACGAACGCCGACGTACGGGGGTGTTTGTCACCTAGCTCTTGTCTTTGGCTTGTTTGATCATTTCTTCTGCGAGGTTCGAGGGCAACAGCTCGTACCCATGGAATTCGCGGGTGAAGGAACCTGATCCGCGAGCTAATCCTCGAAGATCGATCGCATATTTGCTGAGTTCTGCTTGCGGGATCAAAGCATGGATGATCGCGTGATGGGCGTCATCAGCGTCCGTGCCCACCAACTGACCGCGACGGCCCGACACATCAGTCATCACTGCACCCATGTATTGCTCGTCCACCGTCACCGTGACTTTGTCGATGGGCTCCAACAGTGCGGTCACACCGGGGGTGGCAGCAGCTTCTTTCACCGCATGGGCGCCGGCCATTTGGAAAGCCAGGTCGGAGGAATCCACCGAGTGGGCTTTACCGAAAACGAGCTTGACACGGAAATCCACCACCGGATAACCAGCGATGACACCCTTCTCCAGTTGGTTGCGGATGCCCTTCTCCACCGATGGAATGAACTGGCGTGGAATCACACCACCAACGATCTTGTCCACAAACTCGAACCCAGCACCACGCTCCAAGGGTTCAATCTCAATCGAACACTTCGCGAACTGACCGTGCCCACCGGATTGCTTCACATGGGCGCCATCAGCCTTGACTGGTGCAATAAAGGTTTCGCGCAAAGCCACCTTGATTGGCTCGGAAACCACGTTCACCCCATAGCGGTCTTTCAAACGCGCGAGCAGCAAATCCACATGGGCTTGCCCCATGGTCCACAACACAGTCTGCTTGGTTTCAGCAGCCGCCTCCACCCGTACTGTCGTATCCTCGACCGCCAGGCGGTTGAGCGCAACCGGCAACTTGTCCTCATCGTTGCGTGTGGATGCTTTGATGGCGACCGGCAGCAGTGGTTCGGGCAGGTTCCACGGGTTAATTAGTACGGCGTTGTCTTTGGCGGACAGGGTGTCGGAGGTTTCGGGTTTGCTCATCTTGGTGACGAACACGATCTGACCAGCGACGGCCTTGGGTGTGGCAACATTCTCCCCAACCTTGGGTACGGCCAGGGGGCCAACCTTGTCCGGATCATCATGATCGGGGTGGGCTGGGTCTTCTTGGGAGGTGAACAAGGATCGATGCCCGGAGACCATGACAGTGTCATCGGTTTTCAGGGTTCCATTGAACACGCGAATCAGGGAGCCACGTCCAGCGAACTGGTCGGAGGTGGTTCGAATAACCTCGGCGACGAGTGGGCCATCAGGGTTGCCCACTTCAGCTTCGATGGTGTCGATCTTCCCACCAGCAACCTTGGAGACAGTCAAGCGATGACGTGAAGGATTCGGGAAAGCATTCACCACCACGGTGAGCAGCTCCTCGATGCCCACAGCATCCAGGGAGTTGACGGGCACGACAGGGAAGAAACGCCCCGTGTAGATCGCTTTGGTGAGGTCTTCAACGAGCTCATCAATCTTGAGTTCCTCGCCTTCCAGGTAGCGATCCATGAGAGCGTCATCCTCGGATTCTTGGATGATTCCCTCAATCAGTGCTGAGCGATAGTCAGAGATTGTGGCCAATTCATCAGCACTCGCCTCCCGGCGTACCCTCTTTCCTGAGGCATAGTCGTGGACATTTTGGCTCACCAACGACAGGTTGCCCACAATTTTGTCGCCGTCTTTGATCGGTACGTACGCGGGCTGGACAGCTGGACCCCAGAGGTCTTGGATGTTGGCGAGCGCACCAGCGAAATCAGTGCGGCCATCATCGAGTTTGGTCAGCGCAATCCCGCGGGGCATCCCCACGGCTGCACATTCAGCCCAGAGAGCTTCGGTTGCGGAGTCGATCCCATCGGAGGCGGAGATCACGAACACCGCACCATCGGCGCCACGCAACCCGGCGCGCAGTTCACCCACAAAGTCGGGATGACCGGGCGCATCGAGGATGTTGACGGTGGTGGAATCCACCTGGATGGAGGAGATAGCCAGGGCAGCCGCGCGCTCAGGGTCCATCTTCTCTCCACGATAACCGGGGTTCCGTGATTGGATGAGGGACTCATAGAGGGTGGTCTTGCCTGAACCGGAGGATCCCACGAGAACAATGTTGCGGGTGGTGGAAACAATTTCGGGTACGTTCGCCTGTGAACTCATGAGGGAACTCTGCCGTATCTGAGTCGGTGGCGCAAGTCCAAGACCAAGATATCAAGGCGGACTTGCTTGTCTGGGTTCACGCGGTAGAATAAACGACGGTCTTCACGACCATATTTCGCACATCGGAAGTCCGAATTGGCTCTCGTAGGTCCGAGTAATCGGTGGGAGTCATTCCGATGTCAGGGATACCTGCGGGTATCAACCAACTCAATATGGGGTTCGCCCCATGACGAAAGGACTGCTATGGCTGTCGTCACTGCACGCCAACTCCTCGACGCAGGAGTTCACTTTGGGCATCAGACCCGTCGCTGGAACCCAAAAATGAAGAGGTATATCTTCACCGATCGCAACGGAATCTACATCATTGATCTCCACAAAACCATCAAGGAAATCGAGGAGGCCTATCGCTATGTTCGCGACATGGTTGCCTCGGGTGGACAGATTCTGTTTGTGGGTACGAAGAAGCAAGCCCAAGAGGGTATCGCCGAGCAGGCTACCCGTGTGGGGATGCCGTACGTGAATCAGCGTTGGCTGGGTGGGATGCTCACCAACTTCCCGACCATGCAGAAGAGAATTCAGCGCATGAAGGAACTCGAAGCCATGGATCTTTCTGAGGAATCCACTCTTCCTTTCACCAAGAAGGAAATCCTGGGTTTGGCTCGTGAACGCGACAAGCTGGCTCGCTCTTTGGGTGGTATCCGCGACATGGGTAAGACCCCGACCGCTGTGTGGATTGTGGACACCAACAAAGAGCATTTGGCTGTCAAGGAAGCCCGCAAATTGGGTATTCCTGTGGTGGCGATCCTGGATACGAACTGTGACCCTGATGAGGTTGATTATGGTATCCCCGGCAACGATGATGCGATTCGCGCTGTTGCTTTGCTCACCAAGGTGGTTGCTGATGCAGTTGCTGATGGTTTGATGGCCCGCTCCCAGGCCCCCAAGACGGGCACAGAGCAAGAGGTTGAGCCCATGGCCGAATGGGAGCGTGAGTTGTTGGCTGGTGGTGACCAAGACAGTACGCCGGTTGCTGAGGTTGCAGAACCTGTGGTCGATGAGCCGAAGGAACCAGCAGAAACGAAAGCTGCCAAGGAATCAAAACCGAAGGCAACCAAGGTATCCAAGACCGAAGAACCCAAGGTTGAGGAACCACAGGAAACTGCAGAACCTGAAGTCGAGGCTCCTGCAAAGAAACCCGCCAAAGAGAACAGCGCCGAGGTCGTGGAAGAACCAACCATTGTTGAGGCAGTGGAAGAGGTAGCAGAAACCATAGAAACGGTGGATGAAGCAGTAGCTGAAGCAGCTGAGGTTCCCGCTGAGATCGTGAGCGAAGCTGTTGCTGATATCACTGAGGCAACCACCGACGTACCCAAGAAATAACCCCTGACGAAAAGAGAACAACCATGACCATCGCAGCTGCTGATGTGAAGAAACTGCGCGACCAAACAGGCGCAGGAATGATGGACGCCAAGAAGGCACTCACCGAAGCCGACGGTGATTTCGAAAAAGCCACCGAGATCCTGCGTGTTTCGGGCGCTGTGAAAGCAGCGAAGAGGTCAGACCGCGAAGCCAGCAATGGTTTGGTCGCCGGCTCAGGCAAGGCCCTGATTCAACTAGGTGCCGAAACGGACTTTGTGGCCAAGAACGAGGAGTTCATGTCTTTGGCTGCCGAGATCGCTGAAGCTGTGGCTTTAGATGGCGCTGACAGTGTGGACAAAGCACTGGCAGTCACCCTTGCTGGTGGCACTGTGGAGGAGACCATTTCGGCTCTCTCCATCAAGATCGGTGAAAAACTCGAGCTAACTAATGTGGCGAATTACACCGGTGACACCCATACCTATCTTCACCGTCGCTCCCAGGATCTTCCCCCACAGGTGGGCGTGCTTGTGGAATACACCGGCGCTAAGGGTGAGGAACTCGTGCACAATGTTGCCCTGCAGATTGCGTCCATGAGCCCCATCGTGGTGACCAAAGACGACGTACCAGCTGAAACTGTGGAATCCGAGAAGCGCATTGCTGAAGCCACAGCCAAAGAGGAAGGCAAACCCGATCAAGCTATTCCGCGAATCGTTGAGGGACGTGTTCAAGCCTTCTACAAGGACAACTGCCTGGTCGAACAAGCAGCGATCTTTGGTGAGACAGCCACTGTCGGGGAGGCCCTCGACCAAGGCGGTGTGACCATCACACGGTTCGTACGATTCTCTGCAGGAGCCTGATTCGCCGCCGAGACCAAAGGAGAAGCCATGACCACCTACCGCCGCGTACTGCTGAAACTATCGGGTGAGGCTTTTGGTGGTGGTGCGGTGGGTGTCGACCCTGATGTGGTTGCCTCGATTGCCAAGGATATTGCTGAGGTGTCCAAGAAAGGAACCCAGGTCGCGATCGTTGTCGGTGGTGGCAACTTCTTCCGTGGCGCTGAGCTTCAGCATCGTGGAATGGATCGGGCTCGCGCCGATTACATGGGAATGTTGGGTACGGTCATGAACTGTCTTGCCCTCCAGGATTTCTGCGAAAAAGAAGGCATCGAAACCCGCGTACAAACGGCGATCGCCATGGGGCAGGTGGCCGAGCCGTATATTCCACGTCGCGCTGAACGCCACCTCGACAAAGGGCGTGTGGTGATCTTTGGCGCGGGTTCGGGGATGCCCTTCTTCTCTACTGACACCGTGGCTGCCCAGCGCGCTATGGAGGTGGGGTGCGAGGTGATCCTCATGGGCAAGCAGGGAACCGATGGGGTTTATGACTGCGACCCGCAGAAGAACCCCGGCGCGGTGATGTTTGATGAGTTGACCTATGACGAGTTCTTGACCCGCAACCTCAAGGTCGCTGATGCAACAGCGATATCAATGGCCCGCGAACACGGGATGCCCATGATCTTCTTCAACCTGGATGTTCCAGGAAATATTGCCCGAGTTATTGCTGGTGAAACCTTGGGTACGCGGGTTCATGTCTGATGTGGTGAGACCAGGGCGTGGACAATCGTCCAACCTGGGATACCATTAACCCAACGATGGGACTCTTGGTTGAGGGCCCATGGCTTCGCCTGAGGCGTCACAAAAGGAGAGACAGTGTTATCCGATATTATTTCTACTGCGGATCATAAGATGGACCAAGCGGTCGAGTTCTCGAAAGAAGAGTTCGCCGCTATCCGTACGGGCCGTGCCCATCCGGCGATGTTCCAGAAGATCACCGCTGATTATTATGGTACGCCGACCCCCATTCAGCAGTTGGCCAGCTTCAACGTACCCGAGGCTCGCACCATGCTCATCTCTCCCTATGACCAGTCCTCGTTGGCAGCCATCGAGAAAGCTATTCGCGACTCGGATTTGGGGGTGAATCCGTCTAATGATGGGCATGTGATCCGTGTACAGTTGCCCATTCTCACCGAGGAGAGGCGCAAGGAATACACCAAACTCGCCAAAGCGAAAGCTGAAGAGGCCCGTGTAGCGATTCGTAACGCGCGCCACCACGCCATGGATGCCTGCAAGAAGATGGAGAAAAACCACGAGGTCGGTGAAGACGAGATCCATAAAGCCGAGAAGAAACTCGATGATGTGACCAAGAAACATGTGGAATCCATTGATGAGTTGCTCAAACACAAAGAAGCCGAACTGCTGGAAGTCTGATGCCGGAAAAAAGCCATCCAACACTGGGGGATGAGGATGCTCTGCTATCCAAGAAAACTCCCGGAACAGAGCCTCACAGTGTCGAAGATGTCATCAGTGATGTGGAACAGGCTCTGGGTGAATTCGTTGACCAAGCTAAGCATGCTGTTGATGAAGTCAACAAGAAAGCTGGGCGGGACATTTTCCTGGCTGTGTTGTTTGCGTTCCTGCTGTTGGGGATTGCTGCAGCGTGTTTGCTGTGGTTCCCGTGGGGTTTTGTCGGGTTAGCTGTTCTTCTGATCGGTGGGGGACAGGTCGAGATGGGTCAAGTGTTAGCCCGTGTTCGCGGTGTTCGTATTAGTTATGTGCCGCTGATCACTGGTTCGGTGTTGTTCACTGTGGCTGCCTACGCCTACCGGGTCTACCCCGAACTGGTGGGGTCGGTGGTGCTCTGGGCTGTTGCTGGGTTGATGGTGATCACGATCCTGGTTGTTCGTCTCTTCGGTGAGATGGACGGATATGTTCGAGATGTCTCCCATACGATTTTCATGTTCGGGTATCCCTGTTTGCTGGCGGTGAGCCTGATTTTCATGCTCGCCGAAGTCAACGGTCCCGCTTTGGTGGCCACCTTCGTACTGACTGTTGCAGCCACAGATACTGGTGGATATTTTCTGGGAATCTGGAAAGGTAAACATGCGATTGCTCCCAAGATTTCGCCCAAGAAATCCTGGGAAGGACTGGTAGGTTCCTTCCTTCTCGCTTTTGCTTCTGGTGTGGTGATGACCGTGTTTCTGCTCGGTGATGCGTGGTGGAAGGGGATCGTCCTGGCTGTAGTGATCGTCATCGTCGGGTTCCTCGGTGACCTGGTGGAGTCACAGATCAAACGCGATCTGGGGGTCAAAGATATGGGCACCCTCATTCCCGGACATGGTGGCATCATGGACCGCATGGATTCCTATATCCTCGCGGCTTTCCCGGCGTGGTTGGTGATGATGTGGCTCTTCCCTGTCGGGTGAGGTACGGGCGTGGATGATGTAGTTGCCGGGAATCTGGAGGGTGTCGGTGTCAAGAAACCTCCTCATCATTGGATCGAACTTGATGCCCTGGCCCGTCAAGAACTGGTTGCCTCCTGGGGGTTGCCCTCCTACCGTCTCGCCCAGATAACGCGACACTATGTGGAGAGGTTCGAAGCTGATCCGCACACCTGGACTGATCTTCCTGCTTCTGCTCGGGAAGCGGTGAGCTCGGCTTTCCCCGTACTGCTGGAACCTGTGAGACAAACCATGACCGACCGGGGTCGAACCGCCAAGAACCTGTATCGGTTGACTGATGGGGCGAAAATCGAATCGGTGGTCATGACCTATGCGCGGGGTTCTGGCTCGCGGTCAACACTGTGTGTGTCCTGCCAGGCTGGTTGTGGGATCGGTTGCCCATTTTGTGCGACTGGACAGTTGGGGCTTCAGCGCAACCTGACGGTGGGGGAGATCTGTGAGCAGGTACGGTTGGCCGTGGTTGATCTGGAGTCGATGGGTGGGGCACCCAAACTCAACAACGTGGTGTTCATGGGCATGGGGGAGCCCTTGGCCAACTATGGCGCAGTGGTGGAGGCGATCCGTGTGATGACCGCCGGGTCGCCCGATGGTTTCGGGATCACTGCTCGTGGTGTCACTGTGTCCACTGCTGGGATTGTTCCTCGGATTGTAGACTTGTCGGCGGAGGGCTTACCCCTCACTTTAGCGATCTCCCTTCACGCCCCCGATGATGATCTGCGTGGCGACCTCGTCCCTCTCAACAAACGCTGGGGTGTGGGTGAGGTTCTTTCTGCTGCTGCGGACTATTTCCGTGTCACCGGTCGGCGGGTGTCCATCGAGTACGCGCTTATGCGAGATGTCAACGATCAACCTTGGCGCGCCGACCTGCTCGCCAAGAAACTCAATGGTTTGGGCCGAGGATGGGTCCACGTCAACGTGATCCCCCTCAACCCCACCCCCGATTCCCCCTGGCAGCCCTCCACCAGAAAAACCACCGAAGAGTTCATGGCGCGCCTAGAGCAAGCCCGCGTACCGGTCACCCTACGCGACTCCCGCGGTCAAGACATCGACGGCGGCTGCGGCCAACTCGCCGCCCGAGCCTGACCCAACCGCCGTCTCCCTGTGCGAAGTCGCAGGGTCCAGGAATCACATTTCTACGGCTGTGGAGTCTGGATTCCGCGACTTCGCACGGAATGACGGGGCAAGGGGCCACAGAACAACACAACACCCGTCTCCCTGTGCGACCCAACCCCGTCACCCTGCGCGACCCACCCTCGTCATCCTGTGCGACCCACCCCCGTCACCCTGCGCAGTACCACCTCCTGCTGTCATTCTGCGGAGCGGAGCGACTCGCAGAATCCAGAATCCACACTCGAACCACTCAGGAGTACAGTGGTCCCATGGAAACTCGTCAATTTGGCCCGACTGGGCGTGAGGTTAGTGTTATTGGGTTGGGCTGCTGGCAGTTTGGCGGTGATTGGGGGGATGTATCCGACTCCCAAGCATTGGATGTCCTGTCCACGGCTGTGGAATCGGGGGTCACCCTCATCGACACGGCTGACTGTTATGGTGATGGTCATTCTGAGGATCTCATCGGTCAGTTTCTCACCTCGATCGGGGGTGCAGAAAACAATGGTCTCACCGTCATCACGAAGATGGGTCGCCTCGCGAACCCCCATGTGGCCGAGGCCTACAATTATGAGAATTTCGTACGCTGGTTGGATCGCTCACGCAAGCTGTTGAGAATGGACACTCTTCACGCGGTTCAACTCCACTGCCCACCCACGTCGGTCTACTGCGACAACGAGGTCTTCGACTGGCTTGATCGCTTGGTGGATGAGCAGTTCATCGAACACTATTCGGTGTCGGTGGAAACCTGCGAGGAGGCGCTCACCGCTCTCAACCACAACATCGCCTCGATCCAGATCATCTGTAATGTTCTGCGTCGCAAACCCCTTGAGCAAGTTCTCCCTGCAGCGAAAGCGAAGGGTGTGGCTATCATCGCACGTGTACCGCTAGCTTCGGGAATACTCTCTGGCAAGTTCAATGAATCAACAACTTTCAGCCCTGACGATCACCGTACCTACAATCGTTTCGGTGAAGCCTTCGATATGGGTGAGACGTTCTCCGGTGTCCCATACGAGCAGGGTCTTGAAGCTGGTCGCGAGATGGTACGCATCGCGGAGTCCCTACCTGGAAACCCCACCGCAGCACAGTTGGCCCTCAGGTGGCTCATTGACCAAGACGGCGTCACCACGATCATCCCCGGTGCTTCCCGCCCTGAGCAAGCCCGCCTCAACGCCGAAGCAGCCGATTTCGCACCCTTGAGCGGCGAAACCCTTGCCGAGTTGGAAGCCATCTACGATCAATTCGCCGCACCATATGTCGCTGACAAGTGGTAGAACTATTCTTCCTGGGGCGCATCATCATGGACAATACCTATCTCAGGAAATAGCGCAAGAATAAGATCTCCCTTTGGGCCATCATGGTACTCGTGTTCTGGAATAGGTACTAACCCCTTGCCCTCAGCGAACTGTAATCCCCACAGGTGAACGTGCCCCACTTCCAGCCCCTGTCGCCCAGAGGCGACCCCAGACTCCCATTGTTCTGCTTCACTGACTCGGTTGGCTTTCCTCAATTCCTGAGCAACCTGTTCCTCCACCTCTTGTGAATTCTCGTGGAAACAGACACCCTCATTTCTTTTCACTGCCTCAATGGCATAGGGTGTCGCTTGATCAATAGGTAGACACGACAGAGCAATCTGGGTGCAATAAGTCATAGTCTCGGCCACATCCATGGGGTGCGCTCGCCCAGATTTCATGGTTGCCACCATCTCCTCAGCAAGTGCCATAGCCTCAGGTGAGGGTGAAACAAGAGTGGCCAAGCGAGTAAACAGTCTCATCGTTATTCCTTCGACGTATCCTGGGGCTACCTCAGTGCTATTGCCAAGTGAGCGAAGATGGGAGATCCCCTCACGCATAACAGACTCTGCAAGAGCTACATCATCATGGGAGTCTTCATTCCTCGGTTCGCCCTGATCTCCATGGGTGATGTTATCGACAAGAGCGGAAGACCACTGATCGCATATCGCGGCTGCTTTCGCGAGATTTCCCTCAGCTAGGGTTTCATTGATTTGTTGTCTCCAATGAGTCATGACAGCTCCTCTGCTTGATAGGGTTCAATATTCTGGGATCCGACAGCCAGGGTGATGAGATCGCCTAGGGCTGTGGTGAGAAGCGCTCGATCCGTATCGTCATCGTACTGGCCAAACATACGAGCCTGAACATAAAGCAACTGAACTATCGTCGAAAACACTGCATCATCACTCATGACCGCTAGCCCTTGAATCACAGGGTTGCGCCAATTGATGTAAAGACAACGATTTTTCGGACTGTCCAGATTCTTGTTGAATTTTGGTTGTTGAAAAACGTAAATACAGGGGAGATCATGATCGGGGAAAACTTTCACCCCCACATGGGTGTCCTGCTGTTTGAGAGCTTTCATTGCTCGAATTTCGAATGCGACAACCTCGCCTGCCTCTGATGAACTGGGGGAGGCCAAAGCATCAATCTCTTCAGCGGGTCGAACCTTCTGGATAGTGACCGCTGGATATACCGATGGCAACGCGTGGAGAATTTCTACATCATGCACATATCCAGCGTTGACCACCAGGCGTCCTTTCGGGGTGAACTTCGTGATCCGGAGAAAATCCTTTGTAGAGTCGCAATAGGCAACTGTGGTGGAATGCTGAACAATAGTAGAGATATTCATGAGACCTTCGGTTGTCTCCATGACAATATTTGGAATCAGTACACCAGCTAGTTGTGTTGAGTTGGTTGCTATTTCTTTGAGCGCCATAGCGTGGTTCTCGAGGAACACCCGGAACCGCAATGTGTCACCTGAATGTGCCGAATCGATCATCCACTTTTCAACAGCTTTTCCGAGTGCATCCCTTGTTTCAAGCAGGGCAACATCCTCAACCAGAGACTCTCGTGAAGCAGTCAAATTCAAACCAGTGGAATCGATGACAGCCCAAGCAAAGAAAGCCCACGAGGGAAGAAGAGTGGAATCATTGTCGGTGACCAACATGGAATTCGAATAGACCCGATTTGGGCGTACGGCGTGTGACCCATGCCCTCGCGATGAAATATAGATCACCCCGGTTGTTCCAGTACGGGGAATACTGACCTCAATGGCGTCTAATTGCTCGCCAATACCGATCCCCCCATAGAGGGTTGGAGTGAGGTTGTGGCGAATTGCCTCTCGATGACTGTTGAATAGTTTGAACGGAAAATCACCAGAGAGAACCTGATCTCCTGTTGTTGAGCGTACGAGAATGTGGCAGGGCAGGAACTCCCCGTACTTTCTCACCAAAGAAACAACCTGCTCAATTCGGGCCCAGCCAATACTCTCCGCACGTGGTTTGAGGCTCACTGTCGTACCCACAGGAATAGCTTCACTCACTGCTTCAACGTGATAAGTCCCAGTGACTGACCCCACCCATCGGATACCTGGTGCGCCTGTAGCAGATCGGGAAGTGACAGTAACCTCATCGGCGATAACGAAACAGGACAACAATCCGATCCCGAACTGTCCAATATAGTCACGAGGCCCTTCGGGAATCTGCCCACTCTTTGTGCTAGCTCCCACAGTGGCGAGGGCTTTGTCGACCTCTTCCATGGTGACACCGATCCCTGAATCGGTGATAGTGAATTCTTCTTTTCCGGATTCGATCGATGCCACACCATAGGGGGAAATAATGACAGACCGAGACAAGGACATGCCGTCCAGCGCTTGTCTGGCTGTCAGGGCATCAAGAGAGTTCTGCAGGAGTTCGCGAATGAATACACCTTCAGATGTGTAGAGATTTTCGCTCAGCAAGCGAATGACACCTGAAAGATCAACCTGAAATCTCTGTTCAGAGGAATGAGCCTGCTGTGTCGAAGTCTTTTCCTCAGATGTAGCGTTCTGTTTCTCTGTGTTCATGGTGCCAATCTGTCAGAGTTCACAGACATTCTCCACCAATGTTCCGAACACATGTTCATTTTTCCTCAAAGAAAGCATTCGCTTAGACTTGAGCCTATGGCGGATGTGATTAATTGGGATGTTGCTCGGCGTACTGGGATTCGGCGAGCAAAACCTGGGCCTGACCTTCCTGCTGATGAGCGGGCAAGGATTGTTGAGCGTTTGCGGGAGGCAGCGCAGCGTTCGGTAGTGTTGGTGGCTGAGGCCACCGGCTTGACTGGCGATGGTTCTTTGGGGGAAACCCTGGTGGTGGATCGTACTGGGATCGTTCGCACGAATGCCTCGGTGATGGCACTAACCATGGAGAAGGTGGCCACTGAACAAGACGAGGTTCCTGGGTTTGTTGCCAGCGCCACAGGTCGTGTTGCTGGACTGGTGCTCGGGTTCTTGGGCACGAACATTCTCGGCCAGTACGAGCCTTTCTCTCAGAGGTTGTTGTTGAATGCACCCGCTATTGAGCGTGTTCGTGATGCCATTGGTGCGGATCTGGATGACTTCACTTTGTGGGTGTGCTTGCACGAGCAAACCCACCGCCAGCAGTTTGCTGCAGCCCCCTGGTTGCCCGACTACCTTCTGAGGTTGATGCAGGGGCTCGCAGGGTCAACCACAGGCCAAGAGAAGGCAACGGTGGCCTCTGCTCTACGCAAGCTGAAGAACCCCGCTGCCAGCATTCCTGGGGAGATCACCGCGGTGATGAGTTTGTTGGAGGGGTACGCCGACATGCTCATGGATCAAGCTGGTGCAGCCGTGATCGGCTCTCTTCCTTCAATCCGGAAATCCTTCGATCAGCGCCGTGCAGAATCCCACTTGGGATTCCAGGGTCTCATCAATCGACTGTTTGGCCTAGCCATGAAACACCGCCAGTACGCTGACGGGAAAAAGTTCTGCGAGGCGGTGTGCCGTGAGGTGGGCCTTGAGGGGTTGAATCGTGCCTTCGCTGCACCAGAGTATCTTCCCACCGAAGAAGAACTCCACAACCCGTCAGCCTGGGTTGCAAGACTTCGTTTACACGAGATTAGTGAGTTTTTATCCGAAAATGGCGTTGGTGCACATGGGGAACCAGGGAAATCACCTCAGTAGGGGCCAAAAACACTCACTGAGGGGTGGAATCACCCATTTTTACCCTGTTGGAGTGTGCACGAACGCCATTGTGGGATAAGAACTCCGTTTTTCATTGTACGGTGGTGGTCCTTGGGGTGACTGACATGAGCAACCAGCACCTCAAGCATGGAGTTCAGAGGCGCTTGATGAAATCAGCTGCGACCTGGAGTGAAACAGGATGGGTTTTCTTCAGTTCGCGTACGGCTTTGGCTGGGCCGGAGCGCTCGGAGTCGCGCAGTGTGCGCAGGGCATCCTTGTCCCCATCGAACTCGGCGAGCATCCGATCCACAGAGGAGCCGTAGTGTGATTGAAAGAAGTCCTTCTCTGTGGCTTGTTTTGCACGCTTCTTTTTGTTGGAATCGACAACCGCTACCACTAGCAGAATCAGACACAGTGATAGCAAGATGATGCTTACTACAGTTGTGGTGTCCATGTTTCAGACCGACCTTCCCTATCGATAGACATGTGGGGTGGCTAACCGGACTTGAACCGGCGACCCCCTGGACCACAACCAGGTGCTCTACCAACTGAGCTATAGCCACCATTGACGCACTAGCGCCGAAGAATCATTGTACGCGATCAGGGTCCAACAAAGAAAATCAACCGGTCATGTTGACATGAGTCCACGAATGACAAAGGTTCGATGTGACACTACTCCACATGATCCCCCTGGCAAGGTTTACTCGTCGGGTGGTTGTGTGATGCGCTGATCAGCAAACGACTTCAACGAAAACTTGGAGGTGTAGCGTGAAGCTACACCAGCGGATTCAACTTTTGACGGGCCAGGGGGGAGAACAAACACGGTCTCACGGTAGAAGCGCAACTCGTTGATCGAGTCACGGATATCACCCATGGCGCGATGTTTGCCCTTCTTTTCGGGTTGCGAAAAGAAAGCCTTCGGATACCACCGGCGTACCAACTCTTTGATGCTGGACACATCAATGTTGCGATAGTGCAGGTGATCCTCAAACCTGGGCATGTCGCGGGCCAAGAAAATCCGATCCATGCCTAAAGTGTTACCGGCCATGGGGGACTTCTTGGGTTCGGGTACGTGTGCGCACACATAAGCCATGACCTGTTCCTCAGCTTCTGCCATGGTCACACCAGTGGCCAGGGTTTTGAGCAAACCCGAGGTGGTGTGCATTTCCCGCACGAAATCACCCATGGCCTCCAGTGCGGCTTCGGGTGGTTTGATGATGACATCCACCCCGTCACCTAGTACGTTCAACTCGGAGTCAGTGATGAGAACAGCCACCTCGATCAGAGCATCAGTTTCCGGGGTCAACCCAGTCATTTCACAGTCCACCCACACCAGATTCTCCACAGGCATGCCACTCCCTTCACTGGGTTCATCCTACGATAGCGCACCCGCCCAAGTCACCGCAGGTGGATTCGCCCGGTGGGGGAGCGTCTGATCCAGTAGCCCAACCAGGTAGCGCCCAACCAGGCGAAAACACCGAGGCTCACCGTTGCTACACCCAAAGAGAACAGGGTGATGATTCCCGACAATAGCAGGGGGCCAACGCTGTGACCGGTGTCACCCACGAGTCGCCATCCTGACAGGAATTGGGTACGCCCGACTTCGGGGGAGGAATCCGATCCGAGGGTCATGACAATACCTGCGCCAATCCCATTGCCGAACCCCAAGATGACAGCCACAATGATCACCCCGATCACGCAGTGGGCGAAAGCCAAAGCAACCAACCCGATGCCGAGAACAACCATGGACGGGACAGCCACCCAGAACCGTCCGTACCTATCCATGAGGAAACCGCCGAGGAAAAACAGACTCATGTCGATGCCCATCGACACCGCATAAATCAGCGAGGTGTGAGCGGGATCAAGCCCCAAGGAGGCACACCACAGTGGCAAGACAGTTTGGCGTACGGATCGTACGAGATGAACGCTCAGAGCACCCACACCTAGGGTGGCCAGGGTACGACCGTGGGCCCTCAACACTGCAAAAAGCTTGGGCCCTTCCTCGGGTTGGCGCCGCGAGAGAACCTCGGCTGGCAGATCAGGCAACCCTAGGGTGCCCCCTGCTGCCACCAGACACATCACAGCAGCAAAGAAGTACGCGGCGGCCAGATTCCAGTGGGCAATGATCGCCGCCCCAGCTAGTGGTCCGAGGAAGGAACCAATACGAAAGGTTCCCCCCAAACTCGATAGGGCACGAGCTCGATAGTGCAGGGGTACGGCATCGGTGAGATAACCCTGTCGAGCCAACCCAAAAACAGCCCCCGACAAGCCGAAACAGAAAACCGCCGCACCCAAGACAACCAAGTTGGTGGCTTGGAAGGCAACCATCAACCACGCTGCATCCCACACACACGCCAAGGCGATGGCTTTCTTTTCTCCGAGTTTGGTGGTCACCCAACTCGCAGGCAGATCAGCCACCAGATGACCCAAGCCAGTCAGACCAGTCAAGAGAGCAGCCCCGGCAACTGAAGCACCCAACTCCAAAGCAGTCAGGGCCACCAAAGGGGTAACAGCGCCGTACCCGATCGTGGACAGGAAGGTGGGACCGTAGGCAGAAGTGATGAAGCGAGGCCAGTTGATCTGGTGTGGTGTTGGTTCTGCCATGGGTTTTCTTGGTTGGTTCTCACGCCCACTCTAGTACCCAACAGCGGTATAATCGTTATGTTTTTCTGCCTGACAGGCAGATTAACCTTCAGCGCCCATAGCTCAGCTGGATAGAGCAACGGACTTCTAATCCGTTGGTCGGAGGTTCGAATCCTCCTGGGCGCGCTGCAACACCACACAGCCGACACGATGGCAGAGAAACCCCCAGAAACCGGTATCCTTGAAGGGTGGCCGTCAAAATCCAGCACTCACCGCAGGTGGAAACCTATCTTCGCCGGCGTGCAGGAGTAGCCCCACTGGAGTCGGGGTTGTCGATACCCAAGAAAATCCTTCGAAGCAAGTGGACGTGGATCACCTGCGCAATAGTGTTGGCTTCTGTCGCCAGTCTCATTATTTTGGGTTTCGACATCGTTCCTGATAGGACACTCGACGATGGAATGAAGATACCGGGTCTCAACTTTGATGCCCTGCGCACCTCGGCCCGCCGTGCGCTTCCCACCCTGATTTTTTGGGTTGTTTGCTTCTTCCTCATTGATCGTTTCAAACCACAACGCCTCATGATATGGATTTTGGCCCTGCTGTGGGGCGGATGTATCGCGATTGGTTTGTCCTACTATCTCAACACCTGGGTGGGCCAGCAGATGGCGGTGATCGACGAAATGTCGGGAACCGCGGCGATCCGTATCGCCGTGTTTGTTGCGCCTTTCGTGGAGGAAGGCACTAAAGCTTGCATCATTTTCTTCATCGTTGTCATTGACCGTAACCGTTTCACGTCGAGGGTTTCTGGGGCAGTTGTCGGCGGCCTAGCTGGGGCAGGGTTTGCTTTCACCGAGAACATTATTTACTACGCACGAGCTATCGTGTACGGGTCCTACACCAGTTCAGCTGGTGATGTTGCTGCTGCCCTGGATTATCTTGTCTTCCTGCGCGGGGTTCTCACAGCTTTTGGCCATCCCCTGTTCACGTTGATGACCGGGGTTGGTGTGGGTTTTGCTGTGGCAAGTCGCTCCAAAATGGTACGTATCCTAGCGCCAGCAGCGGGTTTCCTGATGGCCGCCTTCCTGCACATGTTCTTCAATTTCCAAGCATCCGTCATCCCCGAGGAGCGCCTCCTGCCCTTGATCTTGATCATTGCTTGGCCTGTGGTCATTGGTGTGGCGATCAGGCTCATCATGTCGATGTTGCGTCAAGGCAAAATCATTGCTGCCCGGTTGGAGGACTACGCAGCTGCAGGATGGTTGCCTGACAACTATCCTTCGGCTTTTTCACGGTTGCGCTCGCGGGCTTGGACTGTGGTGATGAGCCTATGGCATGGGTCGGTGGTGAAAACCTGGATGATGCAAGTACGGGTCACTGAGCTCGCGATGATTGCAGACGGGATTTCTCGGGGAACCATTGATGAGGGGGCTCTGCTCAGGGAGTACGACCTGATCAACGAAATCAATGAACTCGACCAGGCCGGTGGCTTGTCGTCAGGCCAGGGACTACGACCGTACTGGCCGTGGAATGCTGACCTTCATCGCAACGATCGCCCCAATGCTGTCCACCTACCGGCACACACCACGACAGCAGAGCCACCAGTGAAGTATTCTGCTGTAGACCCCAGGTGGCAGGCACCTTCGTGACCACGGGGAAGGAGTGAGTATGGCTGAGTCATTGTCGGTTGTTTTGGCGCAACTTCGTGAAGCGCTGACGCAGGTCCAACTGACTCTGCCACTGGCTAACAGTGCTGATGTGAAAACCTGGGCATCCAAGTCAGCGAGTCAACTCGACGACTACATCATCCCGCGGTTGGGTGCCATTGAAGCGCCTCTGCTGACGGTGGTCGGGGGGTCCACGGGTGCAGGGAAATCCACGTTGGTGAACTCGATTCTGCGCCAGGTGTTGACGACGCCCGGTGTGATTCGTCCCACCACGAAGGCGCCCGTACTCATCCATCACCCCCACGACACCCACTGGTTCAACACTGATCGGGTGTTCCCCGAGTTGGCGCGCTCCCAGGATTCCACCGATAATCCTCGCTGTTTGCAGACCATTGCTTCACAGGCGGTCCCACCCGGAATGGCGATCCTGGATGCTCCCGATATTGATTCTGTTGATGAAGCGAATCGTGCTCTGGCCGATCAGTTGCTCGCGGCTGCGGATCTGTGGCTGTTTGTCACCTCTGCTGCTCGGTACGCAGACGCCGTACCGTGGGAATATCTGGAGAAAGCATCCCAGCGCAGTGCGGCTGTGGCTGTGGTGGTCAACCGTGTGCCGCCAGCAGCGATGAAAGCCGTGCCGGAGCATCTCGCGCAGATGATGACCGAGCAGGGATTGGGGGATTCCCCGCTCTTTGCCGTACCCGAGACTGTCACCGATGATCAGGGTTTGTTGCCGACTTCAGCGATTGAACCAGTACGAGCGTGGATCGACTATCTGGCGTCCAGCAAAGTAGTTCGAGCGAAAGTTGTCATGGGGACCCTCGATGGTGCGATCAGCTCCCTGGAGGCCGGTATCGAACCCCTTGCCCAAGAGATCACTGAACAAGGCGAGACTCTCGGCCGGTTGCGGACCATTGCTGACCAAGTGTTCATCGACACCCACAAAAACGTCATGGCCCAAAGCAGTGATGGTTCACTGTTGCGCGGGGAAGTGATGGCGCGTTGGCAGGATTTCGTGGGGACCGGCGAATTCATGCGTTCTGTCGAATCGAGACTGGGGCGCGCCCGCGACCGGATGGCGCGGTTTTTCAAAGGCCAAGGCGACAAGGCACTCGATGTGCAGGTTGCTGTGAAATCGGGACTCGAAATCCTCCTGTTGGAGGCGGGACAATCCGCTGCTGAGCGCATCGAAACAGAATGGATGGCTGATCCGGCTGGACGTTTCCTCATTGAGTATTCTGACGGTGAAGTGGGGTCAGTTTCTCAGGGTTATCAGGCTCGCGTGGAGGAGGCGATCCGCCTGTGGCAGGACGATGTTTTGGAGATCGTCACCTCGGAGACCGCTGGCAAACGTACCCAAGCTCGACTTGCAGCCCTCGGTGTCAATGGGGTCGGGGTATCGTTGATGCTCTTCGCTTTTGCCCACACCGCAGGTGTCACGGGCGCCGAGATTGGCATAGCCGGTGGTACGGCGGTGGTCGGCCAAAAGGTGTTGGAGATGATCTTCGGCAACGAGGCTATTCGCAAACTCGCTGCCACAGCTGGGGAGAAACTCGCTGCACGGGTGGAACAGGTTTTCGCTGTTGAACACGACAGGTTGTTGGCGAAAACCTTTGACCGTTTTCCTGCAGACACGATCAGCCCCGACAAACTAGTGGCCCTTGGTTCGATGATCACCGAAGCCCGCGTGGCGGAAATGGCCCACCTGGAGAAAGTGGTTCTCTCCGAGGTTGAACCCCATCTTGAAACCGCGGAAATGACAGCAGGTGGCCATGACCCTCGGTAGTCAACTTCCTTCCCTGGTGGAGGCCGTCGAATTATGTGAAGGCCGCATTGACCCAGCCATCCAAGCAGCTGCACAAACCACCTTGGAGAAAGCTGGTGTTCGATTGTCGATGTCGCCAGATGTGACCGTGATCGCTTTGGCGGGTGCGACCGGCGCAGGCAAGTCGACCCTGTTTAATGCTTTGTCACGTACAGCTTTGGCTCAACCTGGGGTACGGAGACCTATGACCACCGACGCGATGGCAATCACTTTCGGTCAGTCGGATACCTCGGCCTTATTGGATTGGTTGAAGATACCTCGGCGCCATGTCATCGCCAATGAAGAGTTAGCGGGGATCGTACTGCTGGATTTGGCGGACTTTGATTCTGTGGTGAGCGAGCATCGTGAAGAATTCGATCGTTTGCTGGAGGTTGTCGATCAGGTTCTGTGGGTGGTGGACCCACAAAAATATGCTGATGCGGTTTTGCATGAGCGTTATCTGCGCAGGTACGCCACCCACCAGGAGGTGATGACTTTTGTTCTCAACCATGTCGACAAGCTGGTGGCTGATGAGCTGAAAGCTATCGAGAAAGATTTTTCTCGGCTGCTGGTTGAGGATGGTTTGAGCAAGCCGACGATTTTTGCGGTGTCGGCTGCAACCGACTGGGGGATCGACAAGCTCCGTACCCATCTGGCAGGAATCGCATCAACCAAACAAGCCCATCTCAAGCGCCTTGAAGCTGACATGAGAACCCACGGGGTGTCGCTACAAACCCAGGTGGGACCGCGACCGGCAGGGACCATAGGCAAGAAAGAAGCCGCTTTGGTGTTGGATGGGTGCTTGCAGGCTGCTGGGGTGGATGAGATTGTGGATGCTGTCCAAGTGTCGTACACCCAGCATGGTCGAAGCGCAACCGGTTTGCCGTGGTTGGCATGGACAAAAAAGTTCCGTGTTGATCCACTGAAAAGACTGCATCTCGATCAGTTCGCAGGAAAAAAGAAGAAGAAGGCGATTGAGGCCCCGCATCTGGAGCGTACCTCACGGTTGGCTCACCCGGTCGCGCAAGCACAGATTGATACCGTGTTGCGTACGGTGTCGGAGGAGGCGACCTCACAGCTACCCAAACAGTGGGCTACTGTGGTGGGGCAGCTGGTGAAAGACCAAAAAACCAAGCTGCCGGATGTGCTTGATCAAGCGGTGATCAATGCCGATCTTGGTCTCAACGAGGGCCATGGTTGGTGGAAGATCATCCGGTTCTTCCAGTGGGTTTTCTTTGTTGTGGTGTTATTGGGGCTGGGATGGTTGATTCTCAATTTCGCGATGACATCCTTCCTGGGTTTTCCCGATTTCGTGGCACCCAGGTTTGGGAATCTTCCCTGGCCAACGTGGATGGTCCTCGGTGGTTTGGTCCTCGGTTTTGTTCTCGCCATGGTCTCGCGTTTGGGTGTCTTCATGGGCGCCAAGGCTGCATCAGCCAAAGCACGCAAACGCCTACGCTCAGCTTTAGAGGTGGTTGCTACCGAACAAATCATCGACCCCATCAACCAGGAACTCCAACGCCACGACACCGCCCGCCAGATCCTCGCCGACGTCCTCGCCTAACCAACCGGACCGGTATTAAAGTCACACCACCTGGGTACAGGCGCCACTGTCCCACCTACCCCGTCATTCTGCGCGAAGTCGCAGAATCCAGACTTCACAGTCAAACAACCACAGGGTGGGGACTACTCCACTGTCACATGGTTCGAGAATGTGACTTATCCACAGCGGTAAAAAAAGTTATCCACAGATTCTGAATTGGTGTGACTTTCGTGGTCGAAATCTCCCATGGTCTTAGGTGATGGGGCATTGTCGGCCCCACACGACTAAAGGAGAATCCATGCAAGCAAGCATGACTGTGACCGGCTATGTCGGCCACGATATTGAGTTACGTCAAACGAAGACTGGTGTGTCCACGGTGAATTTCCGCATTGGCACGACCCCGAGAATCAAGAAAGACAACGAGTGGTTGGATGGGGTCACCACCTGGACCTCGGTGGTGTGTTACCGCAATCTGGCTGATCATGTGGCGAAGAGTCTCAAGAAAGGCCAGCCGGTAGTTGTTCACGGGCGGGTGAGAACCCAAACATGGAATGATGCCCAGGATGTCCAGCACGACCGTACCTTTGTGGAAGCTATCACTGTGGGTCACGATCTGACCAAGGGGGTTGCTTCCTTCGAGAAGGCAGTACGCCCAGGGTCTGCGTCTGAGGATTCTGTGGTGATGCTCAGTCCTGAACCGGAGGATGCTGCCGATGATGAGGATATCGCTCTCGCGGTGTAAGAGAGGCCACATCGGTGGCATAATGTTTCCTTGATCCACTGGCAAGTATTCAAGGAGACCCATGGCTGAGTTCATTCTCACGATGTCCAATGTCCGCAAGAAGCTCGGTGAGAAACTGATCTTCGAGAACGTGAACATGTCGTTTTTCCCCGATGCGAAGATTGGTGTCGTTGGGCCGAATGGGGCAGGAAAATCAACCCTGCTCAAGTTGATGGCCGGAATGGAGAAACCCAATAATGGGGAGGTCTACCTGGCGAAGGATGCCACAGTGGGTGTCCTTCTCCAGGAGCCACCGCTGACTGAGGGTAAGACTGTCTTGGAGAATATCCAGGAGGCAGTGGGAGAAACGTTCGCCAAGTTGCATCGTTTCAATGAGATTTCTGCTGCCATGGGTGATCCGGATGCTGATTTCGACACCCTTCTCGCTGAAATGGGTGAACTTCAAACCGACCTTGATCATGCCCAGGCGTGGGATCTGGATGCCCAGTTGGAGCAGGCCATGGATGCTTTGAGGTGTCCTGATTCTGATGAGTTGGTCGATATTCTTTCGGGTGGGGAAAGGCGTCGAGTGGCTTTGTGCAAGTTACTGTTGCAGCAGCCTGATCTGCTCTTGTTGGATGAACCCACCAACCATTTGGACGCGGAATCGGTGAGCTGGTTGGAGGGACATCTCAAGAACTATCCTGGGGCTGTGTTGGCGGTCACCCACGACCGTTACTTCCTCGACAATGTGGCTGGATGGATCTGCGAGGTGGACCGTGGCCAGTTGCACCCCTATGAGGGCAACTACTCAACGTACCTCGAAACCAAGAAGGCGCGCTTGTCTATTGAGGGCAAGAAGGACGCAAAGCGGGCCAAGATTTTGGAGCGTGAATTGGATTGGGTACGCTCCAATCCGAAGGCGCGTCAGGCCAAGAGTAAGGCGCGTTTGGCGAGATACGAGGAACTGGCTGCCGAGGCGGAACGCAACCGGGCCTTGGATTTGGCGGAAATCAATATCCCGCCGGGTCCGCGACTCGGTTCGGATGTTATCGAAGTTAAGAACCTGACCAAGGGTTTTGGGGATCGTACTCTCATTGATGGACTGTCTTTCTCCCTACCGAGAGCTGGGATCGTGGGCATCATCGGGCCCAATGGCGTGGGCAAAACCACCTTGTTTAAGATGCTGATCGGTGAGGAGGCCCCCGATTCGGGTGAGGTCAAGGTTGGATCCACGGTGGCTTTCAGCTATGTTGACCAGGGTCGCTCCGGGATTGAAGCTGATCGCAACGTGTGGCAGGTGGTGTCCGATGAGCTGGATTTCATTAAGGTCGCCAACTTTGAGATGCCTTCACGAGCGTACGTGGCGTCTTTTGGTTTCAAGGGTCCCGATCAGCAGAAACTCGCCGGTGTCCTGTCTGGTGGTGAGCGTAACCGCTTGAACCTGGCTTTGACCCTCAAACAGGGGGGCAATGTTCTCCTGCTCGACGAACCCACCAATGACCTGGATGTGGAAACCCTGCAATCCTTGGAGGATGCTTTGTTGGAGTTCCCCGGTTGTGCTGTGGTGATCTCCCACGATCGGTGGTTCCTTGACCGCGTGGCCACCCACATCCTGGCCTGGGAGGGTGACGACGACAACGAAGCCAAGTGGTTCTGGTTCGAAGGCAACTTCGAAGACTACGAGGTCAACAAGGTCCAACGTCTCGGTGTCGAGGCAGCCCGCCCCCACCGCACCACCCACCGCCGGCTCACCCGCGACTAGGTCCTTTTCCCGTCTCCCTGCGGAGCGAAGCGACTCGCAGGGTCCAGAAATCACATTTGTTTGGCTGTGGTTTCTGGATTCTGCGACTTCGCGCAGAATGACGGGGGTGGGTCCGCATTGCAGAGCGGTGGGGTTAGCTCCGCAGTAGACGTGGTGGGTTAGCTCCGCAGTAGACGTGGTGGGTTAGCTCCGCAGTAGACGTGGTGGGTTAGCTCGCAGCGGTGACGTGGTGGGTTAGCTCGTAAGGATGACGTGGCGGGTTAGTGCGCAGCGGTGACGTGGTGGGTTTGCTTGTAGCGATGACGTGGCGGGTTAGTGCGCAGCGATCATGAAGTTTTCATGGCTGATCAGTTGCGGTTGACATAGCGGTGACTCATGAAAGATGAGCTGCTATTAACTCGGCGAGGGTCATGGCCTCTCGGGTGGTGAGGTCGGTGATTTGTTTGCGGCAGGAGAAACCATCGGCGAGAAGGATCGCCTTGGGGTGGGATTCGATAGCGGGGAGAAGGTTGGTGGCAGCCACAGCCAGTGAGGTGTCATAGTGACCGATTTCGACACCGAAGTTGCCAGCGAGACCACAGCAACCCTGGATGGTGGTGAGTTTCACACCCATCTGGCTCAGGATTGCCTCATCAGCTTCCCAACCTAACACTGATGCCTGGTGGCAGTGCGGTTGGGCAAGGACCTCATGACCCGACAGATCGGGGGCGCTCCAGTACGGGTCGTCGACCAGCAACTCAGCAAGGGTCTTGATCGAGGCAGCAACCGTACCCACTCGTGGATCATCAACGAGCTCACCAGCATCCGATCTCCATACCGCGATACAGCTGGGTTCCATGCCCACAATGGGGATACCCGCCTCGGCAATGGGCGCCAACAGGTCCAAGGATTGACGGAGATAGCGTGCAGCAGTGTCGCGTTGACCAGTGGTGATCCACGTCAACCCACAGCAAGCAGTTTCCTTCAGGTACTGAGGGGCGTACCCCAAAGAAATCAGCACCTTCAGCAGGGCGGGCAGGGCCGTACCATCAAAACAATCAGTGAAACAATCCACCCATACCAGGATGGGGCGTGCCTCGACACCAGGTTTCGGCAGTTTCACTGATCGGCGTCCTGGCTGAGAAGCGAAAGCCGGGAGTGGGCGACGCCGGTCCACCCCAGCGATGATTTTTGCTAGCCGCCCGATTCCCGGGATTCGCAGAACCAGGTTGACCAAACCTCCGAGTCGAAGACGAGTGATCAGGCGTCCCCACTTGGGGAGTTGGCCAAGCGAATAGTGGGTACGCGGGCGGCGTACCCCCTGGTAGCGCTGATGAAGTTGGTAGGACTTCGCGCTAGCAATATCCACACTGGTGGGGCAATCGGTGGCACACCCTTTACAGGCCAAACACAGGTCCAGTGCCTCGGCAACCTCGGGTGAATCCCATCCACCCACGAGTTCCCCATTGAGCATTTCTTGGAGGATACGCGCCCGCCCGCGAGTGGAGTCCTTCTCATCACGGGTAGCCTGATAGGAGGGGCACATCACCCCAGCAGCCTGATCGGCCACACAGGAACCCACCCCCGTACACCGGTGAACTTGGGCAGAGAATTCTGGGTGACGCTGAGCCATACCCCGGAATGGCAGGTGCGCGTAACGTACCGACGAATCCAGGGGAGCCGGATCAACCAGCACCCCAGGGTTGAGCAGGTTCTTCGGGTCGAAGATGTTCTTGACAGCCGAAAATAATCCCAGGGCCTCGGGGGAATACATCAGACTCAGCAGTTCTGAGCGCGCCCGCCCATCGCCGTGCTCCCCAGAGAGGGAACCCCCGAATCCTGCCACCAGCTGGGCCGCCTCGGTCACAAAACCCCGGTATCGCCGTAGACCACCTTGCTCACTCAACGGGAAGTCGATGCGCGCATGGACACAGCCTTCACCGAAATGTCCATAGGGCAGGGTGTGGAATCCGTAATCGTCGACGAGTTGTTCGAACCCGCGCAGATAGTCGCCGAGTTTTTCTGGGGGTACGGCTGCATCCTCCCAACCAGGATAGGCAGGTTTGTCGAGGCTCACCCCAGCCAGACCAGCACCATCGGAGCGTATCTTCCACAAGGCAGCTGCATGGGTGGTGTCTGTGACGGCCCACCCGTCGGTCGCACCAGCCTCGGCGATCAGGCGCTTGGCTTGGTTGGCGAGTTGGCGAGGGTCGTCCCCACCGAGTTCGATGAACATCCATCCTTCACCTCGGGGAAGATGCGGTACGGCCTTGTTTCCTCGCGCTTGGCGTACGACCTCAACGATCCGCGAATCCATGCCTTCAACCGCGACAGGGTGGAACTTGAGCAGACAGGGTACGGCGTCGGCCGCCTCAGCCATGGTGGGGTAGCCGAGGGCCACGGTGAGCGTGTGTGGAGGATCAGCAACAAGCCGAACGGTGAGCCGGGTGGCGACACCGAGCGTACCCTCTGAGCCCACGAAGAAACGGGCCAGATTGCGCCCATTTTCGGGGAGTAGATGCTGCAACCCATATCCGGAGACTTGGCGGGTGAAGGTCCCGAATTGGGTACGGATGGTGGCGAGGTTGGCATCCACAAGGGCGGTCAGGGCTGTGGCGACTGGATGGGTGTCGAGGAGCCCGCCCAGACGCAGGGACTCCCCGGTCCCGGTGATCACATCCGCGTCAATAATGTTGGTGGCTGCGATCCCGTAACCTAACGCCCGTGGTCCGCAAGCATTGTTGCCCACGATCCCACCGATCGTGCACCGCGACGAGGTGGAAGGGTCAGGTCCAAACCGCAACCCATGGGGTCGCACTGCTCGCTGTAGGGTCTCTTGAACAACCCCCGGATCAACAACAGCACTGCGCGCATCAGGATCGATGGAATGGATGTGATTCAAGTACCGACGAAAGTCGATAACCAACCCAGGGCCAATAGCGTTCCCCGCACAGGAGGTCCCCGCCCCACGAGCAGTCACGGGTAGCCCAACACGGCGCGCCCCGGCGAGTAGGGCTTCGAGTTCATCGCTGGTACGTGGATGCGCCACCGCCTGCGGGGGAACCCGATAAATCGACGAATCCGAGGAGTACAGCGCCCGAGCCATCGTGGAGGAATCCACCACACTCGCCACCTCGCCACCCAAGGCAGCCCGGAAGTCAGCGAGTTGGTCGAATTTCACCCGACCATTTTTCCATAGTCCCCCCCACCACGTCATTCCCACCTACCGCCGTCTTTGATCGACTGCAGGGTCTGGACCCTGCGACTTCGCGCAGGGTGACGGGGTGGGCGGTGCAGGGTGACGGAAGGGGGTGCACTTACCTACCGCCGTCTTTCTGCGCGAAGTCGCAGAATCCAGAATCCACAGTGAAACAACTGGGTAGTCTGGGCCCTGCGAGTCGCTTCGCTCCGCAGGGTGACGGGGTGGGCGGTGCAGGGAGACGGAAAGGGGTGCACTTACCTACCGCCGTCTTTCTGCGCGAAGTCGCAGAATCTAGAATCCACAGTTTGTCAGCTGGTGTTTTGTCACGCAGGGGTTTTTGACACACTAGAATGGGCACGATGAGATAACGAGGAGAACCCATGCCACAGTCGACGGATCGAATGCAGACCCCTGAGTCCACAGCCACACTTCAGAAAGAACTCGATGCACGCGCACCGCAATCCTTGGGAGCGATGCTGATGACAAGGATCGAAGAGCAGCCCCACGATATGGCGTTCTCGTACCCAAACAAGAACGAGGTGTGGGAGGAGCTCACCTGGACACAGCTTGGTGAAAAAGCCACGGCTTTTGCAGCGGGACTGCTCGCCAGAGGGATGAAACTCGAGGATCGTGTCGGCATCATTTCGATCACTCGCATTGAATGGGTTCTCGCTGATCTGGGGATCGCCCTCGCTGGTTGTGCGACGACCACGGTTTACCCGAACACGAAGTCTGAGGATGTACGGTTCATTCTCGCCGATTCGGATTCACGCGTGGTTGTTGCCGAGGACATGGATCAGGTGCAGAAGGTTCTCGACCATAAAGAATTCGATAAGACGATTGCGACCATCATTGTGATCAATGGTGAATCCGATGGGAAGCGCATCATCACGTTCGAGGATTTCCTGGCCGAGGGCCATGCGTACCTGGAAAAGCACCCCAAGTGTGTGGAGAAATCCTTAGCGGCTACCACCCGCGACACCCTGGCCACCCTCATCTACACTTCGGGTACGACGGGAACCCCAAAGGGTGTCCGCCTTAAGCATGAGGCGTGGACCTACCTGGCCGAATCGGTTGAACTGTTGAATCTGGTTCGCCCTGATCTGTTGGCTTTCCTGTGGTTGCCGTTGTCGCATTCTTTCGGGAAGTCGATGATGGCTTTCCAGTTGAAGTACGGTTTCCGGACTGCCGTTGATGGCCGCATCGAGCGCATCACCGAGAACCTGGGCATCATCAAGCCGTCGTTCATGTGTGGGGTTCCCCGCATTTTTGAGAAGGTACGCGCCGCTGTCCTCACCGGTGAAACCTCGCGTGGTGTGAAAGGGTTCATCGCTCACTGGGCTTTCTCGGTGGGATACAAGGCCATCCCGTACCGTCTGGAGGGCAAGAAGATGCCCCCCGTACTGGCTGGTCGTCACGCGCTCGCCGACAAACTGGTCTTCTCGAAGTTGCGTGAGAAACTGGGCGGCAACCTGGAGTTCCTGATTTCGGGTGCAGCCAAGTTGAGTCCGCAGGTGCAGAAATGGTTCTATGCCGCTGGGATTGTCATTGTTGAGGGGTACGGTCTGACAGAGGCTGCCACCGTGAATGCGGTCAATCATTACAATGATCCGAAGTTTGGTTCGGTGGGTCCGCCGATCCCTGGTTTGGAGGTACGGATCGCTGAGGATGGTGAGGTTCTCATGCGTGGGCCCAACATCATGGAGGGTTACCACAAGAATCCGGAAGCAACCAAGGAAGCGATTGACCCTGATGGGTGGTTCCACACTGGCGACATTGGGTTCCTCGATGAGGGTGGTCATTTGAGGATCACTGATCGCAAAAAGGATCTGATGAAAACCTCGGGTGGGAAATATGTCGCGCCCACAAAGGTGGAGGCTGCCTTGATGGCGAATGTGCCGTACATTTCTCAAGCGGTCGCTGTTGGTGATGGGCGCAAATATATTGGCGCACTGTTGGTGATGGACCCGGATTCGCTGATGAGGTGGGGCAAGAATCATGGTTATCCGAAGGCATCGTACGCGGAGCTGACCCAGCTGCCTCAGATTCGTGTCTCCTTGGATCGGTTTGTTAACAAGGCGAACACTCATTTGGAGAAGTGGGAAACGATTAAGAGGTACGCGATTCTTGACCACGAGCTGACGGTGGAAACCGGCGCGGTCACCGAGTCGCTGAAGATCAAGCGCAACCGTGTGATTGAATCCCATCGCGACATTGTGGATTCCTTGTTTGATGACATCGAGGAGTCAACCAGTGAGAGTTGAGGTGCCCCTGCGCTGGGGTGACCTCGATGCCCAGGGCCATGTCAATAATGCTCGCTATATCGACTATGTTCAGGATGCCCGCGCTGATTTTCTGTTTGCTTTGAAGATTGATGCCCTGTTGCATGAGGGTTTCGCGGTGGCCAGCAACCAGATTGAATACCGTGCACCGGTGTTCTTTTCGACCGAACCCTTGGGTGCTGAGGTTTCTGTGGTGGGGCTCGATGAGCAGACGGTGACGTTGTCGTGCCAGTTGTTTCAGGCCGATCGTGAGGTGGCGATGGCGCGAACCACCCTCAGTGGGTACGACGTGGGTTCGCGTCTTCGTCGGCCTTTGCCCGATCTGGCCCGTGAGGTGTTCGCTGGTTTGCTGAGTGAAGCTGAACCCCTGCGGGAGATCGATTGGATGGACATGGATGCCGGTGCCAAGGTCTCTGAGATGCGCGTACGGTGGTCTGACCTGGATGCCTACGGCCATGTGAATAATGCGATGATTTTCGACTATGTCCAGGAGGGGCGTATCACGTTCACTGCGGCACCATTACGGGGCATGGCCCAGGAGGTCGAGCCGGACTATCTGTGGTTTCTGGCTCGCCAGGATGTGGTTTATCATCATCCGATCGTGTTCCGCATGGCGCCGTACGTCGTCCGTACTGGAATCGCCAGAATGGGGAATTCGTCGGTGACTTTTTCGTCCCAAGTGGATGATCCCACCGATGGTACGGTGTGTGCTACCGCCGCCGCTGTGGCTGTGTTCGCTGATGCCTCAGGAAAACCCACCACCCTCACTGATCAACTTCGTCAAGATCTCAGTGTTTACGCACTAGGAAAGGAGTCATCATGACCACCCCTGTTCATTCCGCAACTGCCCCTGCACCTATCGGCCCCTATTCCCAAGCGATCGACCTGGGTTCACTGGTCTACTGTTCGGGCCAAACCGGTGTGAACCCCGCCACTGGTGAGATCGAGGTCGACGGTGTGATCGCCGAAACCGAGCAGACTTTCGCCAATATCGTGGCTGTCCTGGAAGCAGCGGGACTGGGTTTAGCAAACATCATCAAAACTACGGTGTACTTAGCTAACATGGATGATTTCACCGCCATGAACGAGGTTTATGCCCGCCATTTCTCTCAGCCCTACCCTGCCCGCTCCACCGTCGAGGTAGCAGCTCTCCCCAAGGGTGCCCTCGTCGAGATCGAGGTCCTCGCCTCCCGGTAACACCTACTGGGCCATTCTGCGGAGCGCCCTCTTCACCGCCATTCTGCGGAGCACACTCAGCACCGTCATTCTGCGGAGTACACTCAGCACCGTCATTCTGCGGAGCGAAGCGACTCGCAGAACCCAGACACAACAGTCCGACTACTGGGTAGTCTGGACCCTGCGAGTCGCTACGCTCCGCAGGGTGACGAGGTTGGGGTTGGTGCGTGGGTGGTGACAAACACCGCAGGGTGACGAGGTTGGACTCAGTAGATGCCGATGTCGGCGACCACGACGCGTCCAGCAACTATGCGACCAGGATCCACAGTAAGACCGATCTTGGGGTAGGCGAAGGTGACGGTGGTGTCAGCTTGGACGGCTTCGCCGGGGATGGCTCCGGTGTCAGCGTTGACACCGGAGGGGATGTCGACAGCGAGTACGCGGGTTCCTTGGTTGCGCAGTTCCGCCATGGAGCGTACGACGTCGAGGAATTCACCGGCGGGGGCGCGTACTGCTCCTATTCCTAGAATCGCATCAACGACCGTGGTGGGGATGTTGTGAGGTTTCCCGGTGGTTGGGGTTTCGTGAGCTCGCGTGTCGACGCGGGTGAAACCATAGAACAGGGGGACACCATAGCTTTCAGCGATAGTGATCTGGTGTTGCAGATCCGCGGAGAATTTGGCGGGATCACCGAGCAGGAACACCAACACGTCCACTCCAGCTAGATGCAGTAGACGGGCAATAGCAATACCATCACCGCCATTATTTCCGGGCCCACAGTAAACGTGCACGCACCCAAGATCGAAGTCTTCACGCAGTACGTCCACACAAGCCAGTGCTGCCCTCTCCATCAGAACCATGGACGGTACATGGTGGTCTCGGATCGTGGTTTCGTCGAGAGCCTTCATCTGAGCTGATGTCAGTGCCTCACCCATAGGTTCGACCATTCCACTGCAGCCACCCGGCCTCGTGTTTACCAGCAGGGTCATGGTGGGTCCAGTGGATCGTACCTCCCTGTTCAGAGTAGACGTACTCACCATAGAAGCTCACCTGCTGGCCTTCCTTCAATCCTTCAAGTCGTGGGGCAACATCAATGTTGTGTGCGATGAGGATGGTTTGTCCCGTTCCCAGAGTCACAATGAATTTCTGGTGGCGACTGCCTTCAAGATCATCGGGAAGAATCCGCGTGACCACACCGTTTCCTGTGACTTGAACATCGGAGACTTGGCGCTCAAACAGATCAGCCAGAACCGCATCAGACCCAGCGGATGTTTGACCTGTTTCACTGGTCACCGATGACGGTGTCGGCCCCCCATCTGTGTCTACTTGGGGGGAAAAGGTGTAACCAACATAGACCCCTACCAGGAAACCAACGAGAACGAGCAGGCTTATCCATAGTGGGGATCGTGTAGTGCGCGAAGTCTCACTCATGGATTCATCCTAGAGGTTTGAGTACGGGTTTTTCTGCTGCCTGCGGTAGGTTATGGGTGTGACTGATGTGTTGAAAATTGCCGTACCCAACAAGGGCGCGCTGGCCGAGAATGCTGCTGGGATGCTGAAGGCGGCCGGTTATCATCAGCGCCGCGACCTCAAGGACCTCATCCAGATCGATGAGGCCAATGGGATCGAGTTCTATTATCTGCGACCGCGCGATATCGCGGTCTACGTGGGGGAGGGCACCCTCGATTTGGGGATCACTGGCCGCGACATGTTGCTGGAGTCCTCAGCGAATGCCTCAGAGATTTTGGCCCTGGGTTTTGGTGGTACGAGGTTCCGGTTCGCACGCCCGGTGGGTTCCGATATTGATCCTGACAACCTGGAGGGGGAGCGCATTGCCACCTCGTACCCTGGCTTGGTGAGACGCTACCTGGATTTGAAGGGTACGAGCGCGAGGCTGATTGGGCTTGATGGCGCGGTGGAGTCTGCGATTCGCCTTGGTGTGGCGGACATGATTGCTGATGTGGTGGAGACCGGTTCGACGCTGAAGAAGGCGGGCCTGGAGGTGTTCGGCGAGGTGTTGCTCGAATCGGAGGCGATCCTGATTGAGGGCAACGACCACGAACCCACCCCAGCGATGGACCTCCTTCTGGCCCGTCTCCATGGGGTAATGGTGGCACGCGACTATGTTCTCGTGGATTTTGATGCCCCCGAGGATTGTCTGGAGGCAACTACGGCTTTGGCCCCCGGTTTGGAGGGCCCCACTGTGTCACCTTTAGCGAAGCCAGGTTGGGTGGCGGTACGTACCCTCGTACCCCGTCAAGGTCATCAAGCGCTCATGGATGAACTGTCGCTAGCCGGTGCGCGGGCCATCTTGGTGACCCAGGTCTCCGCGGCGCGCTTGTGAAAAGGGTCGATGATTGTGTATCGTAGAGAGTCGCACTTGATGCGTTTGCGGACGTGGCTCAGCTGGTAGAGCATCACCTTGCCAAGGTGAGGGTCGCGGGTTCGAACCCCGTCGTCCGCTCGGAGAAAGTCTCGAACATCCAAGAGGTTCTCTGCTGGTGGAGTGGCCGAGAGGCGAGGCAGCGGCCTGCAAAGCCGTGTACACGGGTTCGAATCCCGTCTCCACCTCACACAGCCTTGGGCGGCTGGCGCAGCGGTAGCGCGCTTCCCTGACACGGAAGAGGTCACTGGTTCGATCCCAGTGTCGCCCACCAGGTGGTCACACACCTCCCCAACACAACTCAATAGGGGCGTATGGCGCAGCGGTAGCGCGCTTCGTTCACACCGAAGAGGTCACTGGTTCGAACCCAGTTACGCCCACTCCCGTCTTTCTGCGGACCAACCCT
>WRIC01000008.1 GCA_009782915.1 Propionibacteriaceae bacterium
TGGTTGAGTGTGACCAATGGAGGTTCTTCCTGCTCGAAGGGCGATCTTGGGGAGCTGGGTGGTCTTGCCCGAACCAGTTTCGCCGGCGACCACGATGACTTGGTGGGTACGCAGGAGGTTCTCGATCTCATCGGCGTGGGCGGAGATGGGGAGAGTGAAATCCACTGTTAAGTCGAGACTCGTCACTGTGGACCTCTGGATTCTGGATTCTGCGACTTCGCGCAGAAAGACGGGGTGGGTGAGCGGGAAGACCCGGTGGGTGAGCCAAAAGACCCGGTGGGCGAGTCGAAAGACCCGGTGGGTGAGTCGAAAGACCCGGTGGGTGAGTCGAAAGACCCGGTGGGTGAGTCGAAAGACCTGAGTTGGTGTACAGACACTCCAGGTTGGTAAGCAGAATGACGGGGAAGAGTTTGCGCAGAATGCCAACCAATTCCGTCTCCCTGCGCGAAGTCGCAGGGTCCAAGATTCATACCCGTATTCTACTGGAGCGGCTGACGGATTCTGCGACTCGCAGGGTCCAGACTACCCAGTTGTTCGAATGTAGTATCTGGATTCTGCGACTTCGCACAGAAAGACAGGGCAGGGTAAGCGTGGCCTGACGGGGAAGAGTTTGCGCAGAATGCCAACCAATTCCGTCTCCCTGCGCGAAGTCGCAGGGTCCATGATTCATACCCGTATTCTACTGGAGTGGCTGACGGATTCTGCGACTCGCAGGGTCCAGACTACCCAGTTGTTCGAATGTAGTATCTGGATTCTGCGACTTCGCGCAGAAAGACAGGGCAGGGTAAGCGCGGCCTGACGGGGAAGAACCTACTTGTGTGGGTTACCTGGTGATACGAATTCTGGAATAACCCAGTGCTAGACCAGCGCCCACCAAGCCCATGGCAGCCAAGGCGCTCAAGGGGATAGAGGATGTCGAACCATCATCACTGACGTAGGTTTTACCTAGGACACCTGGCATACCGGCTGATAACCCCGCCATGGCAGCGGTCACGTGAGCTGTTGCCATCGCTGACACAACACAAAACAGTAGAACCTTGCGTACGATTGCCTTACTCATGACGAATATCCATCCTGGCGCACCCCTATTCCACCCCCCATTGGATGAATATATAGTGCAACAAGTATTCCCTCATATCTTTAAACAGCAATACCTCAAAGATCAAACTGTTTCCACATTTTAATCTCACTAGTTGGCACTACTAGATTGGGGAAAGGGTATGAACACTGGACAAGCTCCAGCGAGTACGATCACCCTGCAGCTACTGAGCAGAGAAACAGCCCCTGTCGTATGCTGGAGGTATGGCTTTCTTCTCACGCAAACCCGCGTACGAACTCGACGAAACTATTGAACTCTCGCTGCCCCCACGCAAGATCTCTGAATCCTGGTCCCTGGCAGAGCACACCACCATTCGTACTGGTGGGAAAGCTCGTGTCTTTCAAGTTGCGGAAGACATAGCAACCATGATCTCTGTGACCAGAGGCTGCGACTTTGATGGAACCGATCTCTTGATACTCTCTGGTGGCTCCAACACTCTGATAAGCGATGAAGGGTTCCCCGGAATGGTGATGCTTGTTGCTGCCCAAGGTGCCCGCGCGGTGGTCACCTATGGTGAACTGGTTCTGGAGGTAAATGCCGGTGTCGTCTTGGACACCCTGATTGCTGAGACAGTCAAACGTGGGTGGCGTGGTTTGGAGATGCTCTCTGGTATTCCTGGCCTGGTGGGGGCTGCACCCATCCAGAACATTGGCGCCTATGGGGCTGAGATTGCCACCGCGATTCGCAATGTTGTTGTCTATGACCGCCAGGCTAGGGAAGTCACGGTCCTCGAAACAGATCAATGCCAGTTCGGCTATCGTACCTCCATTTTCAAGCAGAATCCCGACCGCTATGTCATCTTGCGCGTGGACCTGGGTGTGGGGCTTGACCGGAACTCCAAGCCAGTCACCTACGCAGAGCTAGCCCAGGCGCTCAAGATCAATATCGGTGAGGAAGCTCCACTGAAGAAGGTACGCCACGAGGTTCTCAAACTGCGCCAATCCAAGGGTATGGTTCTCGATTCGAAGGACCATGACACCTGGAGTGCAGGAAGCTTCTTCACCAATCCTTTCATTGATGACCCGACAGCTAACGCCCTACCCGAGGATGCTCCCCGCTTCGACCAAGGCGATGGTGCGTACAAGACTTCGGCTGCTTGGTTAATCGAGCATGCCGGGTTCCCCAAGGGGTACGGTGGGGGTCCAGCGACCCTCTCCACCAAACACGTACTCGCCTTGACGAATCGCGGAACAGCCACCACCAGTGACATCATCACGTTGGCCCGCGAAATCCAGCAAGGTGTTCGCGACAGATTTGGGATTACTCTGAGTCCTGAACCAACGCTGGTGGGTGTGACATGGTGAGACCTGTCTGTCGAAAAGCACGCGACCACACTTTGCGCCGCTGAGCAAGATCAAAACATGAGGATCGCGGATGGAGCCATGCGCCTCGTCCAGGAGCAGTACGCGAGTTAATGATGTGAGCCCCATCGACTGCCAGGCGAGTCATCTCTGTTTGAGGACTGCGTGCACGACACCCAACACAGGTGCGGATGGGGACAGCCATCCTCAGACCTCATCCTCGTCACCGGCAGCAGTATCGGGGCGAACATCAATCTTCCAGCCTGTGAGTTTCACAGCAAGCCGAGCATTTTGCCCATCACGACCTATCGCGAGACTCAACTGATAATCGGGGACGATGGCACGGGCTTTACGCCCAGTCAGATCCACGATAGTCACCGATGACACTCGCGCTGGTGAAAGAGCCTCAGCGATGAACTGCGCTGGATCATGAGACCACAACACGATGTCGATCTTTTCACCATTCAATTCGTTCATCACCGCTCGTACCCTCGAACCCATCGGGCCGATAAAAGTCCCCTTCGCGGAGACCTCACCTGAGCGAGACAAAACAGCAATCTTGGTCCGGTGCCCAGCTTCGCGGGCAATCTCCCTGATCTCCACCAGGCCTTCAGCGATCTCGGGGACCTCCGAGCGGAAGAGTTTCTCCACCAGGCCAGGGTGGGTCCGTGACACGACGACCTGCGGGCCACGCAATTCCTTGCGAACAGCCACCACATAGACCCGCAACTTCATGCCGTGCTCATAATTCTCTGTGGGCACCTGCTCCGCCTGGGGCATGATGGCCTCCACCGAACCAAGATCCACCCGTACTGTGCGAGAATCCTTGTCCTGCTGGATGGTGCCCATGACGATGTCACCCTCTTTAGCCAGGAAGTGACCATACTTCTGCTCATCCTCGGCTTCGCGGATATGGCTCATCATGATCTGGCGTGCTGTGGCTGCTGCCACCCGAGAAAAATCATCGGGGGTGGCATCCACTTCACCGATCTTCTCGTCGTTTTCGTCGAGTTCGGGCACCCACACTGCCACCTTGCCTGAGCGACGATCCAAGGAAACTCGACCACCAGGACTGTGGTGGGGTATCTTTTCGTACGCGTGCAACAGAGCCTCCTCCAGGGCGGAGATCATCACCTCAACCTTGATTCCACGATCTTGTTCTAATTGCCTCAACACACTCATGTCGATGTCCATGGCTACTCCTTTTTCTCGTGGTCCGAGGTCATCTCCACCTGAATGATGGCCTTTTTAATATGGGCGTACGCAAGTTGCTGACCACCGTCAAGAGTGACATCCAGGTCGCTAGCTTCGATAATGCGACTGATGGTGGTGGAACCGGCAATGTCGGTGATCTTCACCAGTCGTGATATGTTGCGGCGCCAATGGTGTGGTTTGGTCAACGGCGCATCCACACCACGGGTGCCAACTTCGAGAACATAGGCCGTATTGCCCATGATGTCGCTGTCGTCGAGGGCTTCAGAGATCGCCCGCGACACCTGGGCCACCTCATCAAGATTAAGACCGTGCCCCGAGACGCCATCACCATCCACAGTGATCCGCACCACCGAACGTGAACCGGCTTTTGTCGTCTTGAGTTCTTCCAAGTCGATCCCCTGGCGTTCTAAGACCGACTCAACCAAGTCGCGTAATGGACTCATCAGCGGTCTCCTTCTTCGATTGTGCGGTTCATTTGTACCCGAGGGGACTCCTACTCTACCGAACTCCACCAGTTTTGGGTACGGCCGTGTGTGACACTGGGGACAGGCACCACCAGGCTCGGTGAATTGCGCGACAAATGGGGACGGTACTGTTTTGTCACATCCCCATGCTCACCGTGAATTGTGTACGCTTTTCCTATGCGTAAATGGATGGGTCTGATGGTGATCCTTGGGCTGCTTAGTGTGGGGGGGTGCGCTTTTTCGGATCCTCGAATCTCGGGGACACCGCCGACACCACCGGTGGAGCCAGAGTTCATTGAGAATGTCGCCACCTCCACCCAAGAGCTACAAACAACCTGGGCGACAGTGGCTGGTTTAGCCAAACTGGACCCCGATCAGCCCAAGTGGGCCACCATGGCTGAGACACTGGAAGCACTATGGATCGTTGTGGTGGGTCCCGACCCGGTCAATCGAATTCCTGCCTTCAATGCCGACATTGGGGAACCTGCCACCTTCGCGACTGTGGAGGAGGCCACCAAGGACGCCGAAGAAGCACTCACTTCTTCTCGCGATGTTCACCGGGAAATGGGGAAAACCTCATCTGGAATGGATGCACTGCTGTGGGGAAGCATTGCCGCCAGTTGCGCCCAGATGCTCCAAGGGCTCACTGGTTCCTACCAGAATCCTGTCGTCGCCAATCAGCAGATCACTGTCACGATCACCGACGAGGAAAGTGCTCTGAAAGACCTCATCATCAGCTACGACGAGGCCATTTTTGCCTTGCGTACCTCCCAAGGATTCTCTAGTTGGGATATCGCAGGAAAGCTCGCCCCCATGGCGACCTCGCTGGACCGGCAAATGTCTCGCCTGATGCTCATCGCCGACGAACGGGATATCCAGGTTGAAGCGGTGGCTATCTATGATCTTCCAGCAGGGCGTGACGACCAGGCAGCGATGGTTCTGCTTCGCGCATCACAAGCCTCAGTGGTGGACAGTGCAGCGGTGTGGCTCGCTTCAGCTGACAGTGGAGAGGACGCCACTAATTTTCTGATCTCTGCGTCCACGGTGGGGTTGTCCTTGGGTGTTGGTACGGCACAGTGGCCCGGTTTCCCTGACACCACCTAGGCACGCACCTCCCCAAGAATTTCTTCGACAGCCCTGGCGACTTCTACGTTTCGGTTGGTTCCAGCAGTACGGTCGCGTACCTCCACTACCCCATCAGCCAAACCGCGTCCCACCACCACACAGGTGGGGAACCCGATTAACTCAGAGTCAGCGAATTTCACCCCAGGAGAAACACTGCGATCATCAAGGACAACATCGAGACCGGCCTCATCGAGTTCCTGAGCCAAAGTGGAGGCAGCTTCAACTAGTTCCTCGCCTTTGCCGGCAATGATAATGACCACATCGTACGGCGCAAGGTTGCGTGGCCACGCCAACCCCTTGTCGTCGCAGGTGGCCTCAGCCACCATCGCCACAGCGCGTGTCACCCCGAAACCATAGGACCCCATGGTGACGGTGACGAGTTTGCCGTTCTCATCCAAAACCTGCAAACCCAGTGCCTCAGCATATTTCTGCCCGAGTTGGAAGATGTGGCCCATCTCGACACCGCGAGCAATACTGAGCGGGCCAGACCCATCACCAGCCAGATCACCTTCACGAATTTCAGCAACATCCATCACACCATCGGAGGTAAAGTCACGTCCCGCAACAAGGTTCATCACATGGAAGTCTTTCTCATTAGCCCCCGTGATCCAGGAACTACCTTCCACCACGCGAGGATCAGTCCGATATTCCAGCTTCCCACTCAGTATTTGGGTGGAATCCTTCACTGGACCAATATAACCTTTGACCAGCTGGGGGTAGGCCTCAAAATCGTCATCATTGAATGGTTCAGCAACGTCAGGGCTGAGAGCTGCTTCCAGGCGTTTCTCGTCGATCTCACGGTCCCCAGGCACCCCGATCATCAGCGGAGTACGCTCACCTTCAGGGCTCACGCGCATATAGACCACATTCTTCAGCGTGTCAGAGGCGGTCCACGGCTCACCCTCGCGTGAATGGGCAGTGTTCAGAAAACTCACCAGCAGGTCAATAGTCGCTGTCCCTGGGGTAGCGATGGTCTCGGCGGGTGGAATCTGGGAGTAGTCCTGTGCTGGTGGTGCCGCTATCGATGCGGCCTCCACATTAGCTGCGTACCCTCCAGGTGAGCGTACGAAATCATCCTCGCCATTCTCGCTGATCGCCAGGAATTCTTCCGAACGGGAACCGCCCATGGCCCCCGACATGGCTTGGACAATGACGTACTCCAAACCCAAGCGTTCCATGATCTTTTGGTAACACACACGGTGTTTGTCATAGGCGACCTGGAGACCCTCGGTAGTGGCATCAAAACTGTAGGAGTCTTTCATCGTGAATTCGCGCCCGCGCAGGATTCCGGCCCTCGGTCTCGCCTCGTCGCGATACTTGGTTTGCACCTGATAGAGGATGACGGGAAGATCCTTGTACGAGGAGTAGAGGTCTTTGACCATGAGGGTGAACATCTCCTCATGGGTGGGCCCCAACAACATGTCGGTTCCCTTGCGGTCCTTCAACCGAAACAGGTTCGGCCCGTACTCGGTCCAACGATTCGTCAACTCATAGGGTTCGCGTGGCAGTAGGGCAGGGAAGTGAACCTCTTGGGCTCCGATAGCCTCCACCTCTTCGCGTACGATTGCCTCCACCTTGGCGAGCACCTTCAACCCCAGTGGCAACCATGAGTAGATCCCCGGGGCAGCACGGCGGATATACCCCGCCCGGGTCAACCACCGGTGACTGGGCACCTCCGCATCAGCAGGGTCCTCTCGCAAGGTCCGAACAAACAACTCGGACATTAGGGTGTACGTCATGATCTTACTCCTCTACTTGGCGCGCACTAGTCTATCTGGAGGCTGTCGAGACTGGTGGACCCTGCGACGGAGCCTGTGCTGCGGAGCGCGCCAGCGCGACTCGCAGTGCGCAGGGAGACGGGGTGGGGAGTTAGTACATGATGGTGGCGTACTCGCCTACTTCGACGAAACCGACACCGAGGTAGGAGCCCACGGCGGGGGTGTTATGGGCATTGACATAGAGACTCACGGTGGATACCCGCTCTAGACATTGGGCAACCACTGAAGCAATATAGGGTTTCGCTAAACCGAGACCTCGATATTCTGGGGCCAGCCACACTCCAGAGATCTGGCACACCGACCCAGAAATCGCCACCACATCGGCTTTAAACACCACCTGGTCGCCCTCCATCACCGCGAAGGCACGCTGACCCATCATCAATTTGGCAACATGGTCACGGTAGGACCCTTGGGGATCGGGGGGAGCCACCCCCACTTCCTCGGTGTACATTAACAACGAAGCATCCAGGTAGGAATCAATGAAACTAGTCCCCAGTGGTTGAACATCACGATCAGGATGAACCAGAGGATAACCGGTCATCGCCATCACAATCTGTTGATGACGCACATCACGTGGGGCAGCCCATTGAGTGAAACTGAGTTCGCTGAGTCTCCTCCACAAACCCATTGCTTCGCCGCGTACGCCTAGTATTGTTTGGCAGGTTCGTTGCTCAATATGGCGGGCAAAGAAATCCAAGGCATCCAGGGTCGCATTCACCGGTTGCAGGGTTGAACCCACACTCAAAGCAGACACCAGGTGGTCGCCGTGAAAGAAACCGAGAAGCTGCGCACCTGATTTTCCCGGATCAAAACCATGGGTGTCGAGTCGCGCCGAGACCACGATGTTCTCGATGGGGCGCAAGGCCAGTAGACGGCGAAGCTCAGGTTCGTCGCTGTGGTCGAGTTCCCGAAGTTCACTACTCACTGGGACCCATCTCATCGGCGACGCGATGGGCGTGAGCCACCAGGGATGAAAGGATGTCAGCCTCGGGTACGGTTTCGATCACTTCCCCACGTACGAAAATCTGACCTTTCCCATTACCTGAGGCGACACCAATATCAGCCTCCCTGGCTTCACCTGGCCCATTGACGATGCAACCCATGACAGCAACACGCAGGGGTGCGGTGAAATCTTTGAGCTCTGCGGTGACTTGTTCTGCTAGGGAATAGACGTCAACCTGGCAGCGTCCACAGGTGGGGCAGGAGATAATTTCTAGGGTACGCGGGCGCAGGTGGAGGGACTCCAGGAGTCGTGAACCAACCTTGACCTCTTCCACTGGTGGGGCCGACAGGGACACTCGAATCGTGTCCCCAATACCCTCAGCTAAGAGGATCGAGAACCCGGCACAGGATTTCACTGTCCCCTGCTGGAGGGGACCAGCTTCGGTTACACCCAGATGCAGAGGATAGTCACACCGCTGGGAGAGCAACCGATAGGCCTCGACCATGGTCACCACATCGTGGTGTTTGACCGAGATCCCGAAATCATAGAAACCCACTTCTTCGAAGAGCCTGGCTTCATTGAGAGCGGATTCCACTAAGGCTTCGGGGGTTGCTCGACCATATTTCTCCATGACACGATCATCAAGGGAACCAGCATTGATCCCTATACGTAGTGCCGTACCATGGGCGGATGCAGCGCTGGCGATCTCGGAGATCTGGTCGTCGAAGGCTTTGATGTTTCCAGGGTTAACCCGCACCCCTGCGCATCCTGCCTCGATGGCAGCAAAGACATACCGGGGCTGAAAATGAATATCAGCCACCACAGGAATAGGCGACTTGGCAGCGATCGCGCCCAGGGCATCAGCATCCTCTTGGCGTGGGCAGGCTACGCGGACAATATCGCATCCAGCGGCCACTACTTCCGCGATCTGCCCTAGGGTGGCATCGATGTCATGGGTGGGAGTGGTGGTCATGGTCTGAACAGTGATGGGCGCGTCCCCACCGACATACACCGAACCAAGTTTGACTTTGCGGGTCTTCTTGCGTGGAGCAAGAGGGGTAGTATCCTCACTCATGGTTCTTCCTTAGAGTATAGAAACTGGTGAAATGATGTCGGCCAGAATCAGGATGATTCCAATGAGGACCAACATTCCTCCCACCACATAGGTCACCGGGAGCAGCATCGCTGTGTCAGCGGGTCCTGGGTCTTCTTTGCCTCGTAGTTTCCGCAATCGACGTCGGAACCATTCATAGATCCCCGCAGCGACCTGTCCCCCATCGAAGGGTGGAAGTGGTACGAGGTTGATGAGTCCCACGAAGAGGTTCACGGAGGCGAGCAGTTGAACATAGAAGGCAACTCTTGCGCCAGCCGGAGCATCAGCTGAGGCAACTTCGCCAGCGATCACTGAGGCACCCAGGATCGAAATAGGGCTGTCGAGGTCACGTGGCTTCCCAGTGATCATGTCGATGAGCACTCTCACCGCGGTCACCGGTAATTTGGCGATGGCTTTCACGGATTCGGTGGTGTAGAGCCACATCTGTTTGAGGGTTCCCCCTGGGCCAACTTTGACCATTTCATACCCGGCAAAGACACCCAGGAACCCGGCTTCGATTGTGGAATTGGGGTCATCAGGATCTGCCACGGTTCGAGTCATTCCCATCACTTCGGGAAGCTCGACACGAGTTCCGTCGCGCTCTACCACCAAACGTACTGGGTTGGCACCATTGGTACGGATCGCTGCGGTCACCTCCTCCCAGGTGTCGTAGGTAACACCATTGAGTTCGAGGATTTTGTCGCCCGCTTTCAAGCCCATGAGGGCTGCTGGGGTTGGTTCGCACACCTGCGTCGTGGCATCCACACAGTCAGAGACTCCTGCGATCTCCATGGATGTCTGCCGAACCCCGAAAGCCATGTTGACTCCGAGGAAGAGAATGAAGGCCAGCAGAATATTCATCATCACCCCGGAGAACATCACGATCATTCTCTGCCACAGTGGTTTCTGGTAGAAGAGCCGCCCACTGGCGACATCTGCTTCGGTAATGTCTTCCCACTCGGCTTCACGGGCAGAGTCTGCGACCCTCTTCAGCCACGTGTTTTTGCCTTCCCTCTTGGGTGGGTACATTCCTTGCATGAGTACGTAGCCCCCCAGAGGCAACATCTTCACCCCGTACTCGGTCTCACCACGTTTGGTTTTCCAAATGTTTTTTCCGAATCCGAGAAAGAACTGGAGGACCTTCACTTTAAAGAGTTTGCCGGGGATGAAATGCCCGAGTTCGTGGAGTCCCACGCTCAGCAAGATCAGGGCAAAGAAAATCAGTGCGCCAAGAATTTTGACCACGGTGTCGTTCATGAGATCCTCTCGATGGATTGGGTGGCTGCGGCTCGTGCCCAGGCGTCGGCTGCACGAATATCGTCCAGGGTGTCAGGCGGACGCTGGCTACTGGTGAACTCTGAGTGTGCTTCCACATAGTCCTCAACCACCGCTGACACCGTGTCAACGATACCGAGAAACCCAAGTTTTCTCTCGCAGAACGCGTCGACACACACCTCATTGGCCCCATTGAAGACAGCTGGAACCGTACCACCGATCTCGCCAACACGCCGGGCGAGTTCCACCGCTGGGAAGGTGATGTCATCCAGCGGTTCAAAGGTCCATGCGCTGGGATCCGACCAATCACAGGGGGAGGCGACATCGTCGAGGCGATCCGGCCAACTCAACCCCAGAGCGATCGGAATACGCATGTCGGGTGGGGAGCATTGGGCGATCGTGGAACCGTCTTGGAATTCCACCATTGAGTGAACAATTGATTGGGGATGGACAACGACCTGGATGCGATCCCAATCCACATGGAACAGCAAGGCGGCTTCCATCAGTTCAAGGCCCTTGTTGATCAAGGTAGAGGAGTTAATGGTGACCACCCGGCCCATATCCCAGGTGGGATGAGCCAGCGCATCATCGACGGTGACCTGTTCGAGTTGCGCCTTGGTGTATCCGCGGAAGGGGCCACCTGAGGCTGTCAGAATGATGCGGGACACCTCCTGATCTGTTCCTGACCTGAGGGCTTGGGCGATCGCTGAGTGTTCTGAGTCCACAGGAACAATTTGTCCCGGCACGGCTACCGAGGTGACAAGTTCGCCACCAACGACAAGCGACTCTTTGTTTGCCAGAGCTAAGGTGGATCCAGCATTCAAGGTGGCGAGTGTGGGTTCGAGCCCGGCATATCCAGTGATGGCATTGAGCACAACATGGGCACCCATCCCTGCCAACTGTGACGCCGCTTGTTCACCAGCCAGTATTGTCGGCAAAGGTATCCCTTGTTCGTCGAGAACCTCACGCAGAACATCGGCTGTATCTTGGCGCGGTACGGCGACCTGCGCAGGTCGTACAGCCCCAATGTGGTCAACCAAACGATTGATGTCACTTCCCCCCGCAGCTAGACCAACCACTCGAAAGCGATCCTTGTGGCGCAAGACCACATCTATTGCTTGGGTGCCCACCGACCCTGTGGACCCCAGTATCACAACATCTCTCACCTAATCATTGTCTCACGACCAAGGTGGGACTATGCGACCATGATGTGACCTCAAGACATGTTGTCCGACCTCGAAGCTAGACTTGATGAGACTAATTCCAATGGGGGGATATCATGTCCGACGACACACAAGACCACGAAGCACCTGAGGTCGATTCCAGCGAAGAGGAAACACCCATCCCTGAGACTGATCAACCAGGCGTACCTGAAGACACTGATCATACGCAGGATGAACCTGAACACCAGGATGAACCTGAACAAACTGAGGAGCCCGAGGTTGAATCAGATTCCCCAGACACACCCGATGAGCAGATCGATGAACCATCGCCTGACGACGAGACATCGAAGGAGAATGACTCTGAACCTGAAGAGTCTCAGTCGTCCGAGGATGAGTCCGAGGTATCTCACAATGAGTCTGACGAATCCCAGGACCCCGACAGTGAGTCTGAACTATCGGATGAACAGAAAGAAGAATCCACTGCAACAACCAATGAGCAGGAGTCTGCACCAACAGACGATGAGAAATCCGAAGAGCCCAACGACGAGCAACCGTCAACTGATGACCCACCTCAGGAACCCTCAGAAACAGAAGAGATCCTGGAGGACAAGGCGACACCAGTGGCACTTTCACCAAAGAAATGGTGGGGGAAACTCTTCAAGAAACCAGGTGGGTTGGTTAAGCGATCGCGCGTACTGATCATTGGTTTGGCGGTTGTCCTGCCCACCCTGCTCGTGGTGAGTACGGCTGTTGCCTTCCCCTATGTGGCCACCAACTATTCCACCTCACGGGTGGAGAAAGCCGCCTCACCGGATCTCGAAACAGAACCAGTGATACCTCCTGGCGCTCCCAACGCCGAGGAACCCAGCGAGCCAGCGTCTGATGATCCCACCTCATCGCAGGAACCCGACACCCAAGACTCCGAACAGCCTGAGGATCTGGTCTCTGAGCAACCTGAGGATCCAACCGCGGATGTTTCAGAGAATCCAGCCGACCAACAAGCAGTACCCACTGGTAATGTGGACCCCCTCACTGTGGGAGAAAAGCCCTACACCGACTTGGGGATTCGAACCCTTCCTCTACTGAGTGACGAAGCAAAAGCGAACTATCGCGAAAACCCCTACCAGGCCTATGACACGGCGATGAGGAAAGCTTTCGGTGATTGGTCCACCGAAGAAATGTTCTACGATTCAGTCAGTAGCTACGCGCCTGAGGAAAATGCCATCGATGGGCTCTCGATGGGCCTGGAAGACCACATCTCATATCACGTGGGAGGTCGGGAATCTGATGCCCTCGACTTTATCGGTTTGGCGCTACTTAATGGCACCACCCTCAACTATCCCAAGGCCCGCCCCGGCCCCACCAATTTCGGACTTGCCTCCGCCCGCCGAATTGAAGAGATTTACCACTCCTGCGACTCATCACTCACCCGAGCATACGCAGCTAACCTCATCGATTCGCTTGACATGGATCCGGCATCACTGAAAATGCGATGGACCAATGCCATCAACAACTGCCCCGATGACCCCACTCCTGTCATCGAATATGCTCGGAGCCGACTCAGTGCCGCCGACCAATGGGCGTACACCTTCTGGGGGAACATTTCTGCTCGACGAGACCCATGGGTGGAGCAGGCTTCCACAATCGACGATATCATCAGTGAGTTGCCCGACCTGCCGGCTACCTACGTTCTGGCTGGTGATGCCTATCGGAATCTTGTCACTATTCCGCTGCAGCCTTTTGTTGAAGCGCAACCAGTCATGCCTGACTATGTGGAAAAGCTTTACCTCCGCAAAGCCGTCGAGGCGTATGCTCGGGCAGCAGCGATGACTTCTGCGCCAGAGGTACGTGTCTCCTGGGCGGCGGCTTTGCTCGCACTCAGTGATATCGACAAAGCTCAAGAGGTTCTCAACTCTTTGAGTGCGGAAGAGCAGAAAGCCCAATCAGCGATCAATGTTCAAGCTTCGATATTCCTCAACCAAGGTGAGGCGAAAAAGGCTCAGAAGGTTCTCCTCTCGATAGCAGACACCACCCCAGCGATGGAACCTGTGATGTATCGCGGCGCCTTCACTTGTCGTACTCCGCTGACCTTTATCATGACTCATCCGGCAGGCAGTCTCATTGGGCCACCTGTGTATGGCCAATATGGTTGTCACGCCTACCAGGGACTCTATGATAATGGTGTCGTGCCCGAACATCGGATTGGGAAACTGATGTTCGGCCCCACCGACCCATTAGTCGCCGAGCGATATCCCCACGAGCAACAATTCTTTGAGGCCGAGGTCGCCCTGCTGGCCGAAGACTGGAGTGCCACCACCATTTGTGGGTCTTCCCATTCGATGCAGGGAGTCCCTGATTATCGCCAAATGCACGTACTATGTCGGGCATTTCAAGCCCAGGGCAATATTTCTCAGCTCTCGGACAAAACCATTGATATCTACCAGGATTTCTACCGCTGGTATGGATTCTATGATGAGGCTAAAATAATCGCCGAACAGTGGATTGAGCAAAGCCCCAAGACACCAGAAGCCTACGACCGGTACGCAGAGATACTCCTGCTGTTGGGTGACTATCCAGCCTCAGCCCAAGCCTCTGAAAACGCAATCGATCTTTACCACTCACCGAAGGTTTGTCAGAGTTTCTACGATTGGAGTGACAGCTGTGTCACCACAGGACCAGGGTGGGCCATGGTACGCCAAGCCCAAGCCCAGCGACTTGCCGGGAAACCAGACAACGCTAGTGAGCTTCTCGATGGCGCCAAGACGGCTCATGAGTCCTTCTACAATCGGCTCGATTTCAACACCCACGGTTGGGCGGACTCCCCCGATCCCAAGCAATTGCGAAGCACCTATCTCACTGTGCTCTCGTCCTATATTTCACAAGAAAGGGGCCTGCTCGCAACTCATAGCGGTGAGTACGAAGATGCCCTGCCGCTTCTTAAAGAATCCATTGAATTGCGACACAAGGTCACCTGGTACAAGATTCCTTTTGCTCTCGATGACGGCACCACCGAGCAAGCCATCTCCGGGGCGTACCTGGCCATGGGTGAGAACAGGCAGGCGCTCACGTGGGCGCAGAAGGCACTCGACTGCGATCCGTACCATCCTGACTACCTTGTTGCCTGGGCCGATGTGAAGTCTCTGCTGATGGTCTCTACCCCTGGCGGTATTACTTCCGCTCAAGAATCATCATCCGAGGACTCCACCCAGGCTCGAATGGACATACTCAATGCTTATCGAAAGGCTCTCACCACTGACCCAACCCTGTGGAAGGCGTGGAATAACCTGGGGGTCCTCCAAGCCCAGATGGGCGATGGTGAAGCTGCGGTTGCATCACTGCGGCAAGCAGCCCAGGTCAACCCAGACTTCGGTCTCGCCTGGTTCAATTTGTCGCTCGTCCAAGAATCACTGACAGGGTTGTCTTCCTATGTTGATTCCCAAGGCGCAATGCGCAAGGCCCTCGAACTCGACCCAACACTCGCTGATGCCCCCCACGTACTGACCATCATCACCTAAGACCCTGCGGACAGGCCCTGTTTTCACACAGGTCATCTCGTGAGAGAACAACGTAAGGATTGAGTACGGGAACCACGCGTGTCAGAGCTAACCGATAGAATTGTTGGCGATGAATAAGACACCGATCAAGCTGATTGTCACAGATATGGATGGGACCTTCCTGCAAAGTGACCGGGAGATCAGCGATATTAACCGCGAAGCAGTACGGCGTGCCGCCGAAATGGGGGTTCCCACTGTTTTTGCCACTGGACGTCCTTGGCGATGGCTCGATCCTCTCCATGGTCTCGAAGGAGCACACAACCATGTGATTACTTCCAACGGGGGGATCATTGCTGACTTCCCCGCCCAAGAGGTCGTCCATGCTTTCGGGCTCGATCCTGAGATAACAAATGAGGTGATAGACGATATTCGCGCTCAGGTTCCTGGGGCAATGTTCGCTATGGAATGCACCCACGGTTGGACCCGCGAAGAACCGTACCCTCATTGGGAGGGGATCGAACCCGCTAACCCGATTGTCCCTCTTGGTGGTGACCTGTTCTCTGGTGGTACGCCAGTGAAACTCTTGGTTCGCAATGGGCAGTCCACCGAGAAACTACTGGCTAAAGTTGAACCACTCATTGAAGATCGCCTCACGTTGACAGTCTCGTTGTTTTGCGATGATGGATTCCTGGAACTGTCTCAACCGGGTATTTCTAAAGGAAAAACCCTGGGTTTTGTGTTGGATGATCTGGGTATCGCCCCCCACGAAGTGGCCGCTTTCGGCGACATGCCCAACGACCTCACCATGCTGCAGCTGGCTGGGTTTCCCTTCATCGTTAATAGCGCAGCCAAGGCCCTCCACAGTGAAGGATTCCCCACCTGTGGAAACCACGATGAGTCCGCTGTGGGATATACGATGTCGCGGTTGCTGGGGCTTGGTCTGTGATTGATTTCCGTGAGGTACGCCCAGGGGTTCACCTGGTGACACTTGATGTGGAGAACACCAATGTCGTCCTGCTTGCTGATGAGCGAGGGGCCATGCTGGTTGACACCGGTTCCAGCAAAGAGGCTGGCGCTGAGATTCGTACCCAGGTATCGGCGACAATCGACGTTCCACTGACCCATGTCGTACTCACCCATGGGCATTGGGATCATTCCTTTGGATTGTCAGCCTTCGACGACCTCACCATCCTCGCCCAGGAGAACACTGCTATGGATCTCTCCTGTGCAGAGAATTCCCATCGAGCCGCTCAAGATGGATTCGACCTCAGTGGAATACCCGAACCCACCACAACAATCGCCAACATCGGATTCGTAGACCTCGGGGATTTCCCTGTTGAACTCGCCCACTTCGGCCAAGCCCATTCGCGAAGCGACCTCATTGTTGGGCTACCTGGCAGAGACATCCTGATCGTTGGTGACCTCGTTGACTCAGCTCCCCCACAGTTCGATGAAACCAGTTCCTTGAAAGGTTGGGTAACCGCCCTCGACTCCTTGTATTCCCTACTCAAACCCGACACCGTAGTGATCCCCGGTCATGGTGATCTGCTCGGCCCACCAGAAGTTGCCCACTTCCGCAGTGGATTAGCTGCCATCTGGGACCAAAGCGAATGGGCATACAACCAAGGAATCCCACTAGAAAAGGTTTACGACCACGACAACCTTCAGTGGCCCTGGGATCGCCCCACCGCAGAAAATGCAATCCGCGTAGGATACCGCGACCTCAGTTAGTCAAGCTCCTGCCCTGGGTTCGGATTCACCATAGGCCGCTATTGATCAACCGTGGCAGGATGAGTCGCTGCGTTGCTGGTGCTACGTGGGGCTCCCAAATAATCTTCCGCCACTGTTCAGCTCGCAACCGCTACTATCGCGTATCGCACTGTGTATCCAACCCAACCCCGTCATTCTGCGCGAAGTCGCAGAATCCAGACTCCACAGTCGGACAACTGTGGGGTCTGTGGGGAACGATCGAGTTTGACAGACTCATCATTGTGTTGCGTGTGATATCTGGACCCTGCGACTTCGCGCAGGGTGACGGAGTGATGGGGTGACAGGGTGACATGGAGACAGGGTGATGGGGTGCCCGGATGACAGGGTGACGGAGTGATGGGGTGACGGAGTGATGGGGTGACAGGGTGACATGGAGACAGGGTGATGGGGGACATGCCCCAATGCCACGGACACCTCATCAGATCTGCTGGGCTACCACATCCAGTAACCGTCGAATGTCATCGGGGTAAACCTCACCGATGTTGCCTATGCGGAAAGTGTCTGCTTGGGTGATCTTGCCGGGATAGAGGACAAACCCGCCAGCTTTCACACGATGATAGAACTGGTCGAAATCGAAGTCTGGATTCGGATAGAGGAACGAGGTGATGATGGGTGATTGGAGATCGGGTGGCAGGAGAGTATCAAACCCGAGTTCTTTCATGCCCTCAACCAACACCCTCTGGTTTTCTTGATAGCGACTGTGGCGGGCTGGGATTCCCCCTTCGGCTTCTAGTTCGTCGAGAGCCTGATAGAAAGCTCTCACCACATGGGTCGGTGAGGTGTAACGCCATTTGCCGGATTTGTCCATCTGGTTCCACTGCCCAAACAGATCAAGACACAGCGAATGACCGTGACCCTCACAGGCAGCCAAAGCCTCGCGTTTGGCTAGTACGAAACCAAACCCGGGAACCCCTTGAATACATTTATTAGACGAGCTGATGAGGAAATCAATTCCCCATTTTTCGATGTTGATGGGGATCCCACCAAAGGAACTCATCGCATCAACAATCAGCGAACGATGATGACGTTTCACCACCTGGGCGATCTTTTTCAGCGGATTCAACATTCCGGTGGTTGTTTCACAGTGTACGAGTACGACATGGGTTAATTCTGGAACAGCAAGAAGATAGTCTTCCACCCGATCAGGATCGGGAGCCTCCACTTCGCTCAGAGCATATTCAACATAGGGCTGGCCGAGAACCTCAGCGATCTGAACAATTCGCTTCCCGTAGGCGCCATTGGTGATGATGAGGAATTTCCCAGAAATAGATCCGATCGTCGCTTCAACAGAAAAAGAGCCACTGCCTTGCATGAGAACAGTTGAATACTCTTGGGGAGAAACTCGCCCCACATCCAGCAGTCGCCGGCGAATATTTTGAACAATCTCTTCGTTGTAGTCTGCGTCCCAGGTGCACCAATCACGCAGCAAGGCTTGGCGGACAGACTTCGAAGTCGATAAGGGACCAGGGGTGAGCAACAGATAAGGGTTGTCGGGAATATGGTCATACATGGTTGTTATGCCTCCAAGCTTTGATGAAGTGACGTGATCAGACTGGGAAGTTCAGTGATATTCCGCAGAACATAGTCCGCTCCGGCCTCGAAGAATAATTGTTCCGCCTTGGTGAACACTGGTAGTAAGTCCCCTGGGCCAAGCTGGGCAACTTCGCTACTGGTCAACCCCACCACGCTTGACCCCTCCAACACCCCAACGCTCAGACAACCAGCGTTGTTCCCCTCCTGGATGTCGGCGATCGTATCCCCCACCTTGATCACCTCGCTGATACAGCGTGTGCCGAGTTTCTCCAGGTTCCTCCACAGCATGTACGGGAAAGGTCGCCCAGTATTGCCAACATCATCAGGGCATACCAAGCAGTCAGGTGCATAACCTTTCTTCTTTGCCAGCGGGAGAACAACATCCATCATGGCTTGGGTGTACCCAGTGGTCGAACCAACAGACAACCCCATCTCTCCCAGTTCACCCACAGTGGTGATAACACCAGGAAGAGGGTCAGTGTATAACTCCAGTACGTCGAAGAGAGCGGGTTCGAATCGAGCATAGATAGTGTCAACATCCTCTGGTTGATGAGGATAGGGTTCAAGCATCTTGGCGATATGAGCTCGTTTTTGCATTCCCATGTAGGCACGTACCTCATCGACACTGGGATGTAATCCCACGGACCCAAAAGCGGTGAGGAAAGCCTCCACGGGAGCGAAACTTCCATAGTCGATGGTGGTTCCAGCCCAGTCGAGGATCACAGTGGTGATTGTCGAAAGAGATTGTGGATTGGTTGATGGGTTAGGTTTCATGACGTTCCTTTGCGCTCGTGTGTTTCTTGATGGCTTTGATCCCCACCTCGTAGAGAAGTCGAATCAACACATTCATCATGAGGATGAGCAGACTCATCGCTGCAGCCTGTCCGAAGTTTCCAGCCTCCTCCATATGTGTGATTGCTATCGAGGCGATCTTGATCTTGGCACTGTAGAGGAAGACCACAGCGGAGACGGTGACCATGGCATTGACGAAGAAGTACATGAAGATTTCAAGGATTGCCGGTAGAGAGAGCGGCGCACTCACGCGCAGGAAAGTCTTCCAACGGGGAATATTCATCGAATCTGAGACCGACTCAAATTCTTTGTCTAGTTTCTTCAAACATCCACTAGCAGTCAGATAGGGCACCGAGAAATAGTGCAGAATATTCGACACTACCAGGATGATCATGGTTCCATAGATGAAGTTCAAGGGGTTAGAGGGGTTGTTGAAGAAGAAGATGAACGAGATGCCAATCACCATGCCAGGCAAAGCCAAAGGTAGGATGGACAACAGTTTCCCGAACCGGCGAAGATTCTCAAAGCCACTGATTTTCTCCATGAGGTAGGCATAGATGAAAACGAAGATCGTCCCACACAAGGCGGTGAGCCCAGCCATTTCTAGAGAGTTCACATAAGCATCCATGCCACCTGAGGAGCGAGAGAACAGGAAATTCTTCCAGGTGAAACTCAGATTGTAGGGGTAGTTTTCGCTCAGCCCGCCAATGAACAGTGCAGTAACCAAGGTGAGAAAGAAACCAGTGATCAGCGAGCAAAAAATAAAGAAGAAACTGTCGCGTTTCCAATTTGGTTTCACGATCAAGGTGGTCGCTTTGGCGTTAATCGTGGAGGCATTCTTCGAGTTCACCAACCGGTCGACAGTAAAAGAAGCCAATGCCGGAATCAGGAGCAGTGTTCCCACCACAGCACCCATGTTGAAGTTGAATTGCCCAGCGACCTGCTTGTAAATATCAGTGGCGAGTACGTTGAAACTTCCACCAATCACCTTGGGCGCACCGAAATCAGTGAAGGCAAGAGTGAAGCAGACAAAGAAAACATTGATGACAGTGAATTTGATGTCTGGCAGGGTCACGTGGGTGAGTTTCTTCCACCCAGGGATCCCCATCGCATCAGCAGCTTCATAGAGTCGCCCATCAGCGAATTCTAGCGCCACAAAGAACATCAGAAAGGCCTGAGGAAAGGTGAAAATCACCTCCGAGATGATGATCCCCAACCGACCGTACAGCTCGAAAGGAAACAGGCCGGCACGTGTGAAGATCCCCTGTTTACCAAAGAGATACACCAATCCGAGCGCATGAACAATGGTGGGAATAAAGATAGGAATCAAAGCGGTATACCTGAAAAAGGCTTTGGCTTTGATTCTGGTTCTGGTCAAGGCGTACGCATAGATGAAACCGAAAACCACCGAGAACAAAGTCGACCACAAGGAAATATCGATGGTGTTCATCACCGAAATACTCAGGGCCGGAGACTGGAAGTAGGTGATGTAGTTGCCTAGTCCAACAAATTCACCACCCTTGTCGACAAAAGCCTTGGAGAACAGCGAATACAGCGGAAAAATCAGGACAATGGTGAAAGTGGTGATAGTGGCGACCAGGGCAAAGAGTTGGGACCACCTCAACCCACTGAGATAGCGTCGAAGTTTCTCACGCATCGCTTTTCACTGGATAAGTCACCAGGTGTTCTTCCGGCATTCGTAGAAAAAGAGTTGACCCTTGGGATAGCTGGAGAGCCTGCGCCCTCTCGGAAGGAATATCCAGGCACAGCTCAGAATCATTATTCACAGTGACGCTGTACAACCTCGTCATGGGACCCTTGAATTCAATGGTGGTCACCTGGGCTGTCACATCGTGGGCACTAGGTTGGGAAAGAATCTCGATGTTCTCCGGGCGGATAGCGCAAGTGACACCGTGGTGGGAGTAGACATTCATCGTGCCGATGAAATCAGCAACAAAAGCGCTGGCGGGATGGTGGTATATCTCATGTGGGGTGCCGATTTGCTCGATGCCAGCATTATTCATCACGATGATACGATCCGCCATCGTGAGAGCTTCCTCCTGATCATGGGTGACCATGATGGTGGTGATACCCAAGGACAGCTGGATAGAGCGAATCTCCTGGCGAAGCCGTGCCCGTACTTTCGCATCCAAGGCAGACAAGGGTTCGTCAAGAAGAAGGAAAGCTGGGGACAAGGCGATTGCTCGGGCCAAAGCCGTCCTTTGCTGCATCCCACCCGATAATTGCCGTGGATATTTGTCTTGGGCATCTTCGAGATCAACTAGCCGGAGAGCTTCCTCAGCTTTCGCTTTCATCTCAGCCTTGTTGGTCCACTTCTTTTGCTGAAGACCGAAAAGAATATTTTCCATCACGGTCATGTTGGGAAACAAAGCATAGGATTGGAAAACGATGCCATAGTTGCGTTTTGCTGGTGGTAGATGCGTGGCATCTCTGCCATCGATGAACACCTGACCAGAGTCTGCAGTTTCCAACCCGGCAATGATGCGCAGCAAGGTGGTCTTCCCACACCCAGAGGGGCCCAGAATGCACACCAATTCACCTTTGTTGATGCTGGTTGTGATTCCATTTAAAACAGTCTGTGAATGGTATCGCTTGGTGATGTTTTTAGTTTCCAAGAAGGACATATGTTTTCCCATCAAATGAGTGAATGTAACCGCAGGGAGGATTCCGAGGCATGTTCGGAATCCCCCCTGGGTACTGCATGTGTCACTGCGGAGCAGATTTCCCATCGAATTTTTCTGTCCAGGTGTCGAGGATCGAATCACGATTCAAAGCAACCCATGACAGATCATTATCAATAAGCTGATCAACGGGGTCAGAGTCAAAGCCGTCATATTTCCCGCCCTGGCCATTAGCCAGCATCGGATAGTTGTTCTGATAGAGACTCATAGCCTCACTGGAGATAGCCCAATCAAGGAAGGTTTGGGCTGCAGGGTTGATGCTGTCTTTCTTCATCAGAGCATTGGCTTCGAGGTCCCAACCAGATCCTTCAGCAGGGAAGACGACGACCACGGGCAAGCCATCACGAATCTGCTTAATTCCTGCATATCCGAAACTCACACCGACCACAGTCTCACCAGCACCAGCCATCTTCGCTGGTTTAGAACCGGAGTGAACATATTGATCAATATTCTCATGGAGCGCACCCAGGTAATCCCATCCAGCTTCTGTTCCCTTGCCCTTCAACTGAAGCAGACCAGAGACAGTCAACAGCCCTGTTCCGGAGGAAGAAGGATTAGACATGACGATTTTCCCTTTCAATTCGGGACGCAGCAAATCGTCATAGGAGGCAATGTCTGAAGCCTGGAGTCCCAATTTTTCCAGCTCAACAGTGTTGATAATGAAAGCAGTTTCCCACACATCGATTCCCACCCATGTGGGAACAGACTTCTCAGACTTGAATTGTGGAAGAATCGTTTCAACACCAATGGGAGCATAGGGTTCGAGCATGTTCTCAGAGTCAAGAACAAGCAGAGAAGACGCTGCCGTACCCCACACAACATCAGCGATAGGATTATCCTTCTCCGCAAGTAGTTTGGCAGTAATGATGCCAGTTGATTCACGGACAACATTCACTTTGATATCGGGATAGGTCGTGTTGAAGACAGCCAAATATTCTTCGACTATCTCGTCTTCGAGAGCAGTGTAAACAGTAATCTCACCAGCGTCGGGTACGGTGGTGGGGTTTTCGTCTTCAGTTGCCGGTGAACATGATGCAAGCCCCAGGAGCACAAAAGAGGCCATCACAGCGACAACGGGGGCGAAGAAGGATTTCTTCATTTCATAACCTCCTCAAGGTTTGGCAAAAAATCTAGCAACACCAAGGAAAGGCAAAGGCTGGGAGCAAGTAAGAGCTAAGTGATTTTTTCGTAAGGGTGATTGAGGCTCAAGGCCCGCCGCGCCTGATGAGCAATCTCCACCACAGCTGCCCCACATCCACCAATGAGAAACGCCGCGCCAATCTCGACCGAAGGGAGATCGAGTTGGAAGAAACGGCGGGTGAACTGGTGGGACATCGCCGTGACCGCCAGAGACACCATGACCGAAATAGTCAGGATCTTCCACCAATTCCAGGGGCGAGCCAGGACACCCAAGAGCCAGAAGTTAACGATGAACAACACCATGAGCGCAAGGGTGCTCCGCTGCGGGGAAGAGCCCACGCCCAAGGTGAAAGCGATGAAGGTTGCTATTCCAGCAGCAAGACCGGCTGGTAGTGCTAATCCCAAGACCCGGGTGAGGAACCCAGGGACATATTTCCTGCTGTTGGGGCCAAGAGCCAGGATCGCTGCAGGGATACCAATAGTCAACACCGACAGCAAAGTCATATGACGCGGAAGGAACGGAAACGACACCCCCAGGATGGCGGTGGCAAGAATCAACGACGCTGCCATGACATTCTTGGTAACAAAGAGAGCCGCCACCCTCTCCACATTGCCGATAAGCCGGCGCCCTTCAGCGAGGATCGTCGGCATATGGGAGAACCGCGAATCCACCAGTACGATTTGTGCAACCGCCTTCGTAGCTGAAGCCCCATTGCCCATGGCAATCCCAATGTCGGCATCCTTAAGCGCCAGGATGTCGTTCACCCCATCACCGGTCATGGCCACCGTGTGCCCGCGGGCCTTGAGTGCACCCACCAGGAGCCTCTTCTTTTCAGGACTCACCCGTCCAAAGACAGTGATTGAATCCACTATGTCGGTGAGTTCTTCGATCGTGTCAGGTAGGGTACGCGCATCAACGACACTGTCGGGCCCCAGATCAAGACCAACCTTTCTCGCCACCGCCGCCACAGTGACCGGATTGTCTCCCGAAATGATTTTCACACTGACATCTTGGGAAGCAAAATATTCCAGGGTACGCCCAGCATCGGGGCGTACCTGTTCACTCAAAAGAACCAAGGCACAAGGTTGAGGTGTTCCCCAGTTCTCTAAAGAATCCACCTGAGCCAACAAGACACACCTGACACCCTTGTCAGACCACCGATCGACACGAGCCATGAGGTCGCCGTGTGCACCAGCAATAATCTCAGGTGCCCCCAACACCCATGACAAACCGGACTCCCAGGTGATCGCCGAATACTTTCGAGCAGAAGAAAACTCCACATGGTCGATCACTGCATGGGTGGGTTGATCGGTGTGTGGGGCTAGAGCCAGGATCGTTGCATTCGGATGAGGACTAGCAGCAAAGGATGCTAAAGCTTCCCGAGCTTGAAACTCATCGGCGCCCTCCAAGAATTCACAGTGATCGAAGGTGATCTCTCCCGCAGTGAGAGTGCCGGTTTTATCCAGACAGATGACATCCACCCGCGCTAAGGCCTCCACTGCTGGGAGTTCTTGGACGAGAGCCTGATGGCGCGTGAGTTGGAGGGCAGCAAGGAGAAAAGCCAATGTGGTGAGCAAGACCAAACCCTCGGGAACCATCGCCACCAGTCCACCAGCTGATCTCAACACGATCGTACGCCAGTTGCTGGCCACCTCTGTCCACGATCCCGTGGCCAAACCCCGATATTGGGCAACCAGCGCCACCGGGAACATGACCACCAAAACCCAGGTGATCCATCTCAACAAACGATTAGTGGAGGCCTGCACCTCCGAATAGGCCCGAGTGAACTTCTTTGCTTCGGTGGCAAGCCGCTGAGCTGTGGCTTGCTCCCCGACAACCTCGGTACGAAAAACACCTGATCCAGCAACAACCGCCGTACCGGAAAAAACCTCATCACCGAGATGTTTGATTTGAGGATCAGATTCACCAGTCAAATTGGATTCATCCACCTCCAGATTCATCGAATCCACCAAGGAGCCATCAGCGGGAATCTGATCGCCTGGAGTGAGACAGACCAGATCATCAACCACCACCTCACCCACCCCGATCGACACCTGCTCACCATCGCGTAACACCGTTGCTGTGGGGGCATGGAGCAGAGCCAAAGAATCGAGCTTTCTTTTGGCGTACCACTCTTGTCCGATCCCCAACACCGTATTGAGCACCAAGGCAATCCCAAAAAGCCCATCGATGAAAGAACCAGTGAGAAGAACCAAGACGAATAAAACCCCAAGTAAAGCATTAAACCGGGTGAAAACATTCGCTGTGACGATCTGCCCCAAAGACCGTGAGGTTACTTCCTTGACCTCATTGGTCAGCCCAGCAGTGCGGCGCTCAGCAACCTCTGTGCTGGTCAGGCCCCTCAGCGCAGGGTGGCTTTCCATGGGCGCTGTTTCGTGGTGAGTTGAACGGCTTCAATAGAGACCCCCAGAGCAGTGAGGAAGATCGCCATGCGGATATTGAGCCCATTGTCTGTTTGATGGAAGATAGCCAGGCCAGGAAGATCATCGACATCCCCAGCCAAGTCGAAAGAATTCGGCCGAGAATCCCTTGGCAGTGGGTGCATGAGGATAGCCTCCAGATTGTCGGCCTCAGCGAGCATCGCCCAATTCAATAGATCTCCCTGCGCGTTCGCATTTGCTAATTCCTCGGTCATCCGCTCACGCTGGACCCTCGTGGCATAGATCGCATCCGCTGCTCTGACTGCTTCCACGACCGTACCCTTGACAGACACATGATGCCCGCGATCGGTGGCATATTTCTCAACCCCGCCCGGCAACTCCATGCTGACCGGTGCAAACAACGTTATGTGAAGATCAGAATAAAGACTCAACAATTTGATCAGAGAATGAACCGTCCTCCCATGTTTGAGATCACCAATGACAGCGATATGACACCCATCTATTGCTTTCCCTCGACTCGATAACTCCTTGTCGAGGGTGTAAACATCCAGAAGAGCCTGGGAGGGATGCTCCCCTGCGCCATCACCAGCATTCACCACAGGTACGGTCGAGGCTTGAGCAAATTGTGCAACAGAACCCTCATCGGGGTGGCGGACCACCAGCACATCAGAGTATCCACTGACCACCCGTGAGGTGTCTGCAATAGACTCCCCCTTGGCCATCGAGGAGAAAGTAAAACCCGTGGTCGTGGTCACTTCACCACCGAGACGCAAGAACGCCGATTCGAAACTGAGGCGGGTACGCGTACTGGGCTCAAAGAAAAGGGACCCCAACATGGCCCCATCTAACACTGTGCATACTGCTTGACGCTGGGCGATCGGGTCGACGGCGTCGGCAAGATCAAAGAGGCTACGGAGATTGTCTCGGTCGAATTGGGCCACAGACAACAGATGGCGACCCTGTTCAAATGCGGGATAGTCCTCGGGCATACCTCTCCTTTGATTCCAGTGACAGTCTAGCGACCAAGCACCTCATCGACACCAGTTTCATAGTCCCCAAGAATCGGTTCGCGACCACGCAGGACATCCAGAATCATCTTCACTGTTGCCGGATATTCACGGGCTGTGTATCTCCACCACTTCCATCCGTTGTATTCTGGATCATAAGGATCACCCACAGCTACCACATCAACTCCGACTAAACGACACACCGAAATAGCCCGAGGAAGATGATATTCCTGGGAGACAATGATCGCTGAGGTCACCCCAAAGATTTTCCGCGCACGAACACAGGATGTATAGGTGTCCTCACCAGCATGATCCAACACAATCACGTCTTCGGGAATCCCATGGTCAATCAACCACTTCTTCATCACCGCTGGTTCATTGTGATGCTCAGTGAGATTGTCGCCGGTTAATAGGATAGCTCGTACCTTGCCTGAGTTGTAGAGGTCTCGAGCAATCGTGAGTCGCGCTTTGAGATAGGGGGTGGGTTGATCACCATACAGCCCCGCACCAAAGACGATCACCACATCATGAGGGTCGACAGTATCAACGGTGTAGGAGCGCCCATCACTGGCGACACTCGTCACCACCAACGGTGACAGCATCAACACCAACGCAACAAGAACACTCACCACCATGATTTTCCTCCGAGATGGATGTGATTTCTTATTAGTAGTTTCCTTATCAGCAGAGGATTGGCGTTTGCTCTTGTTGACCTTGGACACCCGTCAAGATTAGCAGAGCCCCCTGTTGTTGGAGTCAACTGTGATTTCTGGATTCTGCGACTTCGCGCAGAAAGACGGAGATGGAGCGCACAAAGACGGAGATGGAGCGCAGAAAGACGGAGATGGAGCGCACAATGACGGAGATGGAGCGCACAATGACTTGGTAAGTGAGTGTGGCAGGGGGCAGGTCCCGCTGCCGCCACGTTAGTCGAGGATTTCGCGGACGATGAGGTCGGCAATGAGTCGACCACGGAGGGTACACACCAATCGAGTGCCAGATCGCAGGAGATCACCAGAGATGAGGAAACGCTGTGCTCGGTTCAACTCGGTTTCCGTGAGAAGGTTCGACTCAAAACCCTCGGCAAGCCTGATCCCCAGCATGATTCTTTCGGTACGTTTTTGGTCCTCAGTGAGAAGTTCACGACCCAAAACAGGGGATTCACCCACATTAAGGGTGGCCACATATTTCGCTGGGGAACGAGGGGCCCACCACCGAGAGCGACCATCAAAAGAATGGGCCCCCACACCGATGCCCCTCCACTGGCCAGAATGCCAATACTGGAGGTTGTGCTGACACTCAAACCCCGGTCGAGCCCAATTGCTCACCTCGTACCACGGCAAACCAGCAGCACTAAGAATCTCATCAGCGAGCAGATATTTCTCAGCCATATCGTCCTGGTCTACATCATCGAGATATCCTTCAGTGATGCGACGAGCCAAAGGCGTACCCTGCTCAACAGTCAGAGAATAAGCTGAGATGTGATCAGGGTCTGTATCCAGCGCCACTCGCAAGGAATACTCCCAATCCTCCATGGTTTCCCCCGGTGTGCCATAGATAAGATCCAAAGAGAGATTCTTGAAACCCGCAGCTCGAGCCCACTGGGCAGCCTCCAAGACCCGTCCAGGGGAGTGAACCCTCTCCAAGGTGTTCAGCACATGCAAGGCCGCCGACTGCATCCCCATCGACAACCGATTGATTCCCAGTTTGTTCAAGTCAGAGAGGTACTCCAAAGAAAGAGTCTCAGGGTTGGCCTCTGTGGTGATCTCAACAGTCGGGCTCAGTGAAAAACTCTCGTGAACACTGGCGAGAATCTTCTCGAAATCCTTGGCCCGCAGCAAAGTCGGTGTTCCCCCACCAAAATAGATGGTGACCACTTCGGCATCCTCAACACCAACCTTGGCCCGACCAATTTCCATACACAACGCACTGATGTAGGGCATGACGGTCTCGGCGCGCCTTGATTCCTCCAGCTCAAAAGTGGTGAAGTCACAGTATCCGCAGCGAGTACGACACCACGGAATATGAATATACAGCGAGAGTGGTGTCGCCATAAAGACCTACTTCTTCTCAGTTTGGGAAGTCGCCAGCGCAGCAACAAAGGCTTCCTGGGGGACCTCAACTCGACCCACCATCTTCATCCTCTTCTTGCCTTCTTTCTGCTTCTCCAGCAACTTGCGCTTGCGTGTGATGTCACCACCATAACACTTTGCTAGAACATCTTTGCGCATGGCACGAATAGTTTCCCGAGCAATAACCCGCGAGCCAATAGCAGCTTGAATAGGAACCTCGAACTGTTGGCGTGGAATGAGTTTGCGAAGCCGTGTTGCCATATCCACACCATAGGCATAAGCCTTGCCCTGGTGAACAATCGCCGAAAAGGCATCCACCGGTTCAGAGTTGAGCAAAATATCCACCTTCACCAAATCGGCCTCCTGCTCACCAGCATCCTCGTAGTCTAATGAGGCATATCCTTTGGTTCGCGATTTCAGGTTGTCGAAGAAGTCATAGACAATCTCTGCCAGGGGCAACAGATAGTGAAGTTCCACGCGATCTGCTGACAGGTAGTCCATCCCCGTTTGGGTGCCCCTTCGCTGTTGACACAATTCCATGAGCGTACCGACAAAATCAGCGGGGGCGATCACCGAGGCCTTAACCACTGGCTCGAAAACTTCAGCGATTTTCCCCTCCGGAAACTCTGAAGGGTTCATCACAATATGTTCAGTTCCATCCTCCATCAGTACGCGGTAGACCACATTGGGCGCTGTCGAAATGATGTCCAGGTCGTACTCGCGGTCCAGACGCTCCCGGATAATTTCCATGTGAAGAAGCCCCAGAAAACCAACACGGAAACCAAACCCGAGAGCTGCTGAGGTTTCAGGCTCAAACACCAACGCTGCATCATTGAGTTGAAGTTTCTCCAAGGCCTCCCGCAACATCGGATAGTCGGTGCCCTCAATAGGATAGATGCCCGCGTACACCATAGGTTTGGGGTGGCGATATCCACTGAGCGCCTCCTGGGCTGGTCGAGCAGCAATCGACACTGTGTCACCCACCCGCGATTGGCGTACGTCCTTCACGCCAGTGATCACATAACCAACCTCGCCAACACCGAGGGCTTCAGACTTGGTGGGCTCTGGTGAAATCACCCCCACTTCCAAAATCTCGTGGGTGGCCTTCGTACTCATCATCAGAATACGATCACGGTGGCTCAACTGACCATCAACCATCCGCACATAGGTCACCACCCCACGATAGGAGTCATAAACGGAGTCAAAAATCAGCGCACGCATCGGAGCTTTCGCATTGCCGGTGGGTGCGGGAACCTGGCGTACGATCTCGCCCAGGAGGTGTTCAACACCATCACCAGTTTTAGCTGACACTCTGAGAACCTCATCCACCTCACATCCGATGATGTGGGCGAGCTCCTCGGCGTACTTGTCGGGATAGGCCCCCGGCAGGTCAATCTTGTTGAGCACCGGAATGATAGTCAAATCGGCTTCCAAGGCAAGATAGAGGTTGGCGAGGGTTTGGGCTTCGATCCCTTGGGCAGCATCCACCAGCAGTACGGCCCCCTCACAGGCAGCGAGGGACCGTGACACCTCATAAGTGAAATCCACATGGCCCGGTGTATCGATCATATTGAGGGTGAAAGTATTCTCCCCCACCATCCACGGCAGCCGTACCGCCTGAGATTTGATCGTGATTCCGCGCTCGCGCTCAATGTCCATGCGGTCGAGGTATTGGGAACGCATGGTTCGTTCATCAACCACCCCTGTGAGTTGAAGCATCCGATCGGCCAGGGTGGATTTTCCATGGTCGATGTGGGCAATGATGGAGAAGTTACGGATCAACGAAGGATCAGTAGAGCCGGGTTGGTTGGTCACACATCTCCTTGGGTTAGTCAATGAACCTATTGTCCCATCTTACCTGCCCACTGTCCTGGCTCGGTCTTCCCCACGATCGCCATGGGTCGGTTGATGGTCAAAATCGCGAAGTCTTCCCAGTGTTGGTATAGTTTCGACTTGTATTCAACACCTTGTCCGGGTGGCGGAATTGGTAGACGCGCTAGCTTGAGGTGCTAGTGGCCCTTATACGGTCGTGGAGGTTCAAGTCCTCTCTCGGACACAAATAGTGAGTTTTCCTGCGCACCCACCCCACAACAGTGCGCACCCCACCCCACAACGTTGCGTACTCAACCCTGTCGTAGTGCGCACCCAACCCTGTCGTGGTGCGCACCCAAGCACCGTCATTCTGCGCGTAGTCGCAGAAACCAGACTCAACAGTCGAACAACTGTTGTTGTCTGGACCCTGCGACTCCGCGCAGGGAGACGGAAAAGGTTAGTCACTGAGGGGGGCTGTGGCTAGGGGGGTGTAGAGGGGGTGGTGTCCGGGGCCTTCGCCGAGGTCGGAGCGGAACAACGTGAGGTGATCCACTGTCCACGATGGGCCACGATAGACCGTGAGAGCAGTCATCAGATCCTCTAGTCCACCTCGGCGCCCGATCCGGGAGATGGTCACATGGAAGCGGTTCTTGGTGTGTTGGTCATCAGTGGCATAGGGTCCTCGTACCTTCGCGGCCAACCCACCCAAAGACCGGGAGGGGTCTTTCACCCCGATCCAGCAGATGTCATGGCGGAAGACCCCAGCACCAGCCAAAGACACATCAAAAGGCGACGATGTCTGTGCTGCATCACTCAATAATGCTGCTAACTCTTCGACAGCCACATCAGGTTGTTCACCGAAAAACCCGAGGGTGATATGCCAGTTCACCGCTGGGCCCCAGGGGTTTCGTGGCGAGGTACGCGAACTCGACATCGCTTCGAGGGTGGTGGAAAGATGATCCCGTACGTGGGTGGGGAGTTCAATCCCGGCAAAAAGTCTCACCACAACTGCTAGTCACAGAATGCGTCGTGCGCCAGAGTACTTGGACATATCAATGCCCGTCACCACAATGCCGATCGACTCATTGCGGGCGTGCACAATTTTGCCTTCACCGATGTAGATAGCCACATGACCCGGCCCGGAGTAATAGAAAACAAGGTCACCCATCTGGAGTTCGTTGATGTCGACGGCTTTCCCAGCCTTGAATTGGCCACCGGCACTACGCGGGATCGACACACCCACAGACTGGTAAGCCATATAGGTCAATCCCGAGCAGTCAAAGCCCTGGGGGCCCGTACCGCCATAGGCGTAATATCCATCAAGCTTGCTCAGAGCATAGTCCACAACTCGCTGAGCTGCTGGAGGCAAGGGCATTGTCGGATTAACAGCAGGCTGAACCTTCGAAAAACCAACCAGCTCCTGTGCCATCACATCTGCGGCTTCCTGGGTGTCAGGGATCACGACCTGCTTGTAGCGAGCAAGAGGAGGTACGCGGGTGGCGCTTGGGTCAGCAACAACCACGTCGTGGATTGCCCGAGCCAGCGACAGTGCATCGTGGGGCCCTGAAGGCTCTGTGGCACTGGCTATGGGAACACCACCACTGGAGATCAGCGCCACCATGACACCTACCACCAGTGCTCGAATGCACCCGACTCTCCTCGACATTTCTCTCCTCTTTTCGCGCTCCGCCATCCCCATCAGGGGCGAAACCTGAAAAACTCATAAGAATTCTACCAGTTGCGAGCTCGCCTGCCTACCCGCGATCTTTACTCACTTCTTCAGGCGTCTCTTCGCCTGTGACATGGCTGAGTGTCCCGCCAGCTGGTTGAGTGATCTCCTTGGTCATCATCTGTGTCCAGGTTTTTTGTGTCAACAGGTGCCTCTCCTGCGATGGGCGACCCAGGAATGCCCCCAAAGAAGCGCCTGCAGAAATAGCCAGGGCAATCGCGATAGCCATACCCACTGTGGCAAAACCAGAGCTTGGATCGGGTTCAACACTATGGGTGCCCACGGTTTGAAGAAGACCCAGATAGAGCAGCATGCCCGGAACGAAAGGAATACCCATGGCATTGAGCACACCGAATGTTGGCGCAGACCACCTCCGGCGTACGACGATAACTGTGACAAAAGCAGCCACCATCGGCCCGGCAAAGGATGCCACCACAATCGAGGTGTCGAAGGCAACAAGACTCGTGTCGAAAACCATGACGAGAAGATAGGTTGCTCGTGCCAGGAGAGTGACGCAGGCCATGACGATGAGGGTACGAGCATTGCTATAGGCAGCAATCCCCCACAACACTGCTGTCAATGTGGCAGCAACCAACTGTTCTATGGGGCCACCGGGAGTCAACACCGACGTACGCAGGTAGACAGCGATCCCGAATCTGCGAGCAAACTCTAAAGCTGTCAACAGACCCACAACGAGCCCAACATTCATGATGACAACTTCGAGTATCCGTGCTGTTGCGGTGACATAGTGCCCATCAATGGCGTCTTGAACCCCAGCAACAAACCGTGCCCCAACAACAAGCTGGAAGATACACCCCACCGCTATCGTGGTGGGACTGACGTACCCAAAGAATTCCAGGTTGGGATGCTCGTTAAGCCATGTGAAGCTCGCAGCGATAGCAATGACAAGCCATCCACCAAAGAGCTGCTGAAAGAAAATGGGCAACCCCCAGCTGCGCAGCAGCGAAATGAACCTGTTGACCAGGATTCCAGTGAGCAAAGCAAGAATAAGTATCTTAATATCTAGGGTGTAGAACAGCTGAACACTCATCGATATGCCGCCAGAAGCTAAGGCGGCCACCCAGCCGGGATATGGAGGATCAGCTTTACGCAGACGATCAAATTCTTTCATTGCCCGCGCAATGCTCATCCCCTGTTCGATCTTCACAACAAGATCATTGACTTCCATGACTTTCGACAGATTTGACACCGTGGGTGTCACTGTTCTGGCCACCGTCAGTGGCGGCATTCCCTCCCCAGGATAGTACGAGGTGAGTATCACATGATAGGTGACATCGATCTGAACACGGTCCAACCCATAGGCGTGACAGATCTTGCGCATCAAAACGATAGTGTCTTGAACACTAGCCCCACTGGAGGTCACCAGATCACCAGCCCTCATGGCTAATTCAACAGCAAGTCCTTCCGTGGTGGAGGGTAGTTCACCACGAGCTTTGAGCTCAGCCATGGATACGTGAGGAATCCTCATGGTCATTGTTGTGTCATTCACTTATGCCTCCTTGGCTTGCCGATATCTACGATACCTGCCCCACACTAGAGAAGGCGGCGAGCTCCCAGGTATGGCGCCACATCCACCGACGTCATCTGGATTCCTAGAGCAGAATTCCTGGCATGAACAACTTTCCCGCTGCCCACATAGATCGCCACATGGCTGGGCCCTGAATAGTAGAACACAAGATCACCGGGTTGTAGGTTGGCTTTTGCCACGGCCTTGCCGTACCGGTATTGGGCTGTGGCATCGTGGGGAAGTTTGATCCCCACCTGGGCGTACGCCATCTTGGACAATCCTGAGCAGTCGTATCCTTTGGGGCCTTCGCCACCCCATACGTAGGGGCCTCCCACCTTTGATTTCGCGAAATCGACTACTTTCTGGGCCTGTGAGGTCACTGGTGGCGGTGGTGGCGTGGGCGAGGGTGATGGTTTGGGTGCCGGCGAGGGTGTGGGGCTCGGGGCTGGCTGACCTGGGGTCGAAGGCGACAGGTTGTTCAGTTCTTGCTTGCGTTGAGCCAGAAGGTTCTTTTGCGTGGCGAGAGCTGATTCTGCAGTACGTTCTGCAGCTACCTGGGCATCGAGAGCGGCCATAAGTTGGGTGTGGGCTGCTGCAGCAGCTTGTCTGGATTCCTCGGTTGCTTGGGTGTGGAGGTCTGCTTGGGTTTTCGCCTCCTCAGCTAGCTGCCGGGCTTCTTCACATTCTTGGCGGGCTTGGGTGAGCTCGGCCAGGATCTCAGAGAGGTTGTCGAGGTCTACCTGGTTGCTGACCAAGATGGTCTGTGTCCACTGGACCCTATTGGCCAGCTCTGAGGTATTGGATGCCCCCAGGAGTGTCACCACCGAAACCATGGGGAGATTGTCTTGGTAGATGGCGCGCGCATAGGCGGCGACCTGGGATCTTTGGGCATCAACCTTGACTTGTCCTGCTGCTTGTTTGACTTCAGCAAGAGATAAGGCTTGGGTGGCGGCTTGAAGGGCGACTTGTTTTTCTTCGCTGACCGATTGGGCTTGGCGGAACTCCTGATCAGCGTGATCAAGGGCTACCTGTGCACGCGAGACTTCCGTTGCGGTTTGCGCCACTCGTTTTTGAGCGCTGGACAGGGTACGTGTTGCCTGGTCGAGGTCCTTCTGGGCTTGGGCGAGCGCTGTCTCAGCTTTTTTCTTGTCCGCCGCAGGATCGGCGTAACTCCACTGTGGGCTGAGGGACACACCTAGGGCAAGAACAACTGCTATGACTGCGCGAGATATCCGGGATTTTCTCACTACCCCTCCTAGCCTCACCCCTGTGGTGAATAGTGAAAACCCTAGCAACGGTGTGTCGCAGACGAAAAAATCGGTTACCCACCGGTATTATGCTCGCCTTAACTCTCAAGTGGGTCTTGAGGCTGAGTTGGTTTTCCGGCTTGCTGGACGATGATCAGTGTGGTTTATCTGCGTGAGCGCGCTTTGAGAGCCTTCGCTGCTTCACGCTTGGCATCACGCTCAGCAATTGTTTGTCGCTTATCCCATTCCCGCTTGCCTGTGGCCACAGCGATCTGCACCTTGGCATATCCGTCTTGGAAATAGAGTTGAAGTGGAATGATGGTACGCCCTGTTGCCGTGGATTCACGGACCAATTTGTTGATCTCTTTGCGATGAAGCAACAGCTTGCGTACCCTCTTGGGCGCATGGTTCGTCCACGTACCATAGGCATATTCGGTGATCGTTGCTTGACGTAACCACACCTCACCACGGTCGATAGTCACGTAGGCATCACTGAGTGATGCTCGACCAGCTCGAAGAGATTTCACCTCTGTCCCCGTCAAAACAATCCCAGCCTCGAAAACATCATGAAGGTGGTAATCGTGGTGTGCCTTCTTGTTTTGAGCGATGAGCTTACGCCCAACCTCCTTGGCCATGATTCCCCCTTTCAGTGAGTCGAGGGATCATTGTACTCCAGGTGGGAGAACCCGGCTTAGGGCAGGTAATTACGCGGGTTCACCAAGGAGCCACCCACCCACAGCATGAAGTGGAGATGGCAACCTGTTGAATACCCGGTGGTTCCCACGTAACCAATGGTTTGACCCTGGGATACTCGTGCTCCATTGCTCACGGCGTAGCGAGAAAGATGGTTGTACGAGGAAACAATATGGCGACCCTTGACCCAACCATGGTCAATAAAGATGCGGTATCCATAACCAGAGGAATAGTAGCGCTGGGAGACTCGCCCTGCAGCAACAGCCTTCAGTGGCGTACCACAGCTGGCAGCGACATCAATACCATCATGGAATCGTCGAACCTTGGCGATCGGATGAATGCGGTAGCCATAATTGGAGGACACCCAACCAGTGCTTGGCCAAATCAACCCATAGGAGGAAACCTTATATCCTGAACTGCTTGAGGAACTCGACGAGGAACCACTAGCGGGTTTGGATGCTGCTGCCTTTCTGGCAAGCTCAGCAATTTCTTCGTTGACCTTGCGAAGTTCAGCTTCATGGCTGGCCAGTGAAGCCTGGTCGGCTTTCAAAGCAGATTGGGCGGCGGCGCGAGCAGCAACCTGCTCAGCAAGGGCTGCTTCCACCTCAGCGTGGGCCCTCTCTGCAGCTTTCATCGCTTCTTCCATCACTGCAGTGTGGCGATCGGCTTCTTCCTTGGCTGCTGTGGCGGTTTCTTGGGCAATCTGGCTTTGGAGACGTTTCTCAGCTAATTCAGCTTGGATCTCACGCAGGTAGTCCAAGTCAATCTGATTGGTCACCAGGACCGTATCAGTCCATTGAACGCGGTTAGCCAAATCAGAACTAGAGCTTGCCCCCAGCAAGGTCACCACCGAAATCATGGGCAGATTGTCCTGATAGACAGCCCGAGCATACCCAGCCACGGCTTCGCGTTGAGCATCAACCTTCTCCTGGCCCTTGGCCTCTTCTGCTTTCGCTTGAACCAGTACGACATTAGCTAGTCGAAGCTCTTCAGCTTTCTTGTCTGACTCAGCCTTGGCCACCGCATAGGCAGCTTGGGCAGATTCGAGTTTCGCTTGTGCCTCGGCCACTCGCGCCTGGGCGGCCTCAACCCGAGCAGCAGCTGCCACGAGGGCAGCCTCAGAAGCTTCAACGCTTCCCTTGGCTTGGGCGACTTCCTTGGTGATCTTTGATTTCTTGTCGCTGAGACCATCAGCGTTGGCCTCAGGAGCTAGTCCCACAAGAAGTACGAGGGTGCAACCAAGCACCGCAACGCGACGAACTAAGGTCTTCCAATTCATCGGTTCCTCCGAATCTGAGTCTCTGCGCGCCTACCGACATATGTCCCGTAGGCGTGAGATGACTCTAGTTCCGTCGTCGCCGAGCACCCAGAAATAGGGTTTTCTTGGTCGTGTCACAGGGGAAAAGCCTCAAGGTGGACTTGAGCAATGGTTTAGACCCTCAGGTATCTCCGCGCAGAAATCACGGTTGGAATCACCGACAAGATGATTGCCACAAGCACCATTCCCCCAACAGCGATGCCGGTTTGAGGCCATCCAACCCAGCGGAAACCATCACCAGCGCCCGTATTGCGCATGATGATGAACCAGACCCCAAAGATCACAGTTCCCGAAGCTAAGACAGCACCCACTAATCCAGCGATCAGAGACTCCAGGAGGAAGGGGCCCATGATGTAGAAGTTAGAGGCACCCACCAAACGCATGATCCCAATCTCGCGACCACGGGTGAAGGTGGCCATACGAATCGTCGTACCAATCTGGAGAGCAGCTGCCAGGAGCAAAACCACACTCAAGGCGATCGTCCCCCACTGCAAGGCCCCCAACCATTTGAAGACCGGATCGAGGATTTGATGAAGGTCCTGAATTTTTTGGACACCGCGCATCAGCTGAAGTTGGGACACCAAACCCGCATACTCCTGCGGATCGACGAGCTTGACTCGGTAGTTGTCCTGCATCTCTTCGATGCTCAACGAATCTTTGATCGGGGAGTCTTTAAAAACATCCAGGAACTCTTGATAAGCCTGCTCCTTGGTCTGATAGTAGACTGCCTCAACCTCCGGGTTGTTTTGGATGGCAGTAAAAATCTGAGCCCTCTGCTCATCGGTGGCATCCTGACCAGGTTCACAATTACCACCGGTTTGGAGTTTGGCCGTACACAGATAAACTGTGATCTCGATCTTGTCGTACCATTCCCCCTTAAAGAGGTTGACCTGCTGGGCGGCAATCAAACCAGCGCCAAACAGTGACAGGGACACCCACATGGTCATGATGACAGCCAAGGTGATGCCAAGGTTTCTGACCAAACCAGACCAGGTTTCGGATAAAGCGTGACGCATATCTTTCCTCTCAGGCTCTCGCGCCGTAGATTCCACGAGCCTGGTCACGGACAACATGGCCCGATTCAAGCTCCACTACTCGTTTGCGCATCTGATCAACCATGGCCCAGTCATGGGTCGCCATGACCACCGTGGTTTCCGAGCGGTTGATTCTATCGAGAAGTTTCATGATCCCCACCGAGGTTTCTGGATCAAGGTTTCCTGTGGGTTCGTCAGCAAGCAGGATCTTCGGATGGTTCACGAAGGCACGAGCCACCGCCACCCTCTGCTGCTCACCACCAGAGAGTTCATCGGGGCGACGCCCAGTCTTATCAGCAAGCCCCACCAATTCGAGGGTCTCGGGAACAACTTTACGAATGAGGGAACGTGGTTTGCCGATCACCTGCAAAGCAAAGGCCACATTCTCAAACACAGTCTTGCCGGGAAGCAGACGGAAATCTTGAGAGACCATGCCAATCTCGCGACGCAAGGCAGGAATCTTGCGCTCAGGTAGCGCCGCCACATCCTTGCCTGACACATAGATACGACCGGTCGTGGGACGGAATTCACGCAAAATGAGCTTCATCAGTGTCGACTTACCCGACCCTGATCCTCCCACGAGGAAGACAAACTCCCCTTTCTCGATCTCGATGTTGATGTTCGCCAGAGCAGCCCTGGTTTGCCCATCATAGATTCGAGAAACTTCTTCAAACTTGATCAATGCTTTACCTCTCCAGATCAGTTCATCAGTGCCCTACTCTACCTTGGTCTTCCTCAGGTCAAGGTTTACCTCGCCCTAAGCCTCAGCATTACTCATGCGACGCCACCGAATCCCAGCATCAATAAACCCATCCAAATCACCGTCAAAAACAGCCGTGGGGTTACCCACCTCGAACCCACTGCGAAGGTCTTTGACCATTTGGAAGGGTTGGAGTACGTAGTTACGGATTTGGGCGCCCCAAGAATTGCCACCATCACCTTTGAGTTCTTTCATTTCAGCCTCACGCTCCAAGCGGGCCCTCTCCAAAAGGCGGGATTGGAGGACCTTCATGGCAGCCACCTTGTTCTGGAGCTGTGATTTCTCATTTTGGCAACTGACGACGAGCCCTGTGGGAAGGTGGGTGATCCTGACCGCTGAGTCGGTAGTGTTGACCGATTGTCCACCTGGGCCTGAGGATCGAAAAACATCCACCCGAATATCGGCCTCCGGTATATCAATGTGATCTGATTCCTCAGTGACCGGCATGACCTCCACCCCAGCAAAAGAGGTGTGGCGTCGCCCCTGATTGTCAAAAGGTGAGATTCTCACCAGTCGGTGGGTTCCATGTTCAACCGCGAGTGTTCCGTATGCGAAGGGTGCCGTGACCTGGAAGGTCGCCGATTTGATGCCTGCCTCTTCAGCGTAGGAGATGTTGTAAACCTCAGTTGTGTGACCGTGGCGTTCAGCCCAGCGCAGGTACATCCGAAGGAGCATTTCCGCAAAATCTGCGGCATCTACTCCCCCAGCCTCAGAACGAATAGTGATCAACGCGTCACGGTCGTCGTAGTCCCCGTTCAGCAGGGTTCGTACCTCCAAGGCCTGGATCTCCGGGGTGATCGCGCTCAGGGTCAATTCAGCTTCCGCAAGGGTCTCTGCATCCGATTCTTCAGCACCCAAGTCTATGAGTACGCTCGCGTCATCCAAGCGACTTCGCAGCGTCGCCACCTTCTCCACATCTGCCTGCAACCTCGACAACTTGGAGGTCACCTCCTGAGCATGGGCTTGATCATTCCACAAGTCAGGATGAGCAGCTTGGGTTTCCAGTTCCGCTATGGTGGCAAGTTTCTTGGGTACGTCAACAACAACCTCAATCGAACCCATCACGTGATCGAGCTCATTGAAGGTGTTTCGAAGATCATCCACAGTAGCCACGAGCACCGATTCTACCGGTGTACGACCTCTGAGGAGAACTTATGACTAGTTGTGTGACTGCGGGGTCTGGATTCCTTGTGCGAGTCACAACACTGGCATGACCCGCCCCGTCTGCGCAGCATAGCGACTCGCAGTGCGCTGCATGACTCAATTCCCGTCACCCTGCGGAGCGGAGCGACTCGCAGGGTGACAAGGGGACGGTATGAACTGTCACACGTGTGACAGGCAACGAGTCACACTCATCGCCGTCACCCTGCGCGAAGTCGCAGGGTCCAGACTATCCAGTTGCCTGACTGTGGATTCTGGATTCTGCGAGTCGCTTCGCTCCGCAGAATGACCGGGAAGAATGTGCTCCGCAGAATGACGGGGAAGAATGTGCTCCGCAGAATGACGGGGCAGGAGAAAATCTGCAGGGTGACGGGAATTGGGTGACGGGATCGATTCCTGCCACCCCGCAACCATCTGGGGAAAGGCGAGGGGTGCGGACAGGGTTGGGAGGTCACGCACCCCTCACGGTTGGTGCTAACTTGCGTCAGCAATCCTTTGGCGCAGATCAGCCAATTGCTTGGTGAGTTCTGCGGGTAGTTTGTCGCCGAATTGTGCGAAATACTCTTCAGCCAGGTCAGCTTCCACACTCCAGGCTGCCGGGTCCAAGGTGAACAGGGCATCCATGGTTTCTGCTGAGATATCCAGACCGTCCAAGTTGAGCTCACCTGGAGCAGGGATCTGGCCAGAGATAGCATCGACAGCTTCAGCTTCACCAGCTACCCGGCGTACTGCCCACTCGATGGGGCGGCAATTCTCGCCGAAACCCGGCCACATGAAATTGCCATCGGCGTCCTTGCGGAACCAGTTCACCTGGAAGATCTTGGGAGCCTTGTCACCAAGGATCTTGCCCATCTTCAACCAGTGTGCCCAGTAGTCGGCCATGTTGTAACCACAGAAGGGAAGCATCGAGAACGGGTCGCGACGAAGAGCGCCCACCGAACCCTCGGCAGCAGCAGTCTGCTCAGAAGCTACCGTGGCACCCACAAAGACACCATGCTCCCAGTCATAGGACTGGGCGATCAGCGGCACATTGGAGGTACGACGTCCACCGAAGAGGATGATGTCCACGGGCACACCAGCTGGATCCTCCCAGTTGGGGGCAATCGAGGCGGCCTGATCGGCGCGTACAGTGAAACGACCATTCGGATGGGCAGCAGGAGTGCCAGATTCCGGGGTCCAGTCATTGCCCAACCAGTCGATCAGGTGAGCAGGTGGTTCATCGGTCAAACCCTCCCACCACACGTCACCATCATCAGTCAACGCAACATTGGCGAAGATCGTGTCATGGTCGAGCGCTTCCAAAGCGGTGGGGTTGGTCTTCAGCGACATGCCGGGTGCCACACCAAAGAATCCAGCTTCAGGGTTGATCGCGTACAGACGCCCATCAGCACCAGGGCGCAACCAGGCAATGTCATCACCAATAGTTTCGACCTTCCATCCGGGGATAGTGGGACGCAGCATCGCCAGATTTGTCTTTCCACAAGCAGAGGGGAAAGCAGCCGACAGATGGAAGTGGCGACCCTTCGGATCAGTCAACCTCAGCAGCAGCATGTGCTCGGCGAACCAGTTTTCATTGCGGGCCAGAACTGAGGCGATACGCAAGGCGTAACACTTCTTGGCCAGCAGTGCGTTTCCGCCGTACCCAGAACCATAGGACCAAATCTCAGAGGTCTCAGGGAAGTGGGTGATGTACTTCTCGTCATTACACGGCCAGATGACATCTTCGCGCTCGTTGCCATCAGCGTCAATGAGTGGGTAGCCCACCGAGTGCACAGCAGGAACCCAGAAGGCCCCAGCATTAATAGCATCGAGGGCTTTCGTGCCGGCGCGGGTCATGAGGATCATGTTGATCACCACGAAGGGCGAGTCAGTGACCTCGATACCCAGCTTGGAGATCTCCCCACCAAAGGGGCCCATCGAGAACGGGATGATGTACATCGTGCGACCACGCATACAACCATTGAAGACCCCCTTGATGGTTGCGCGCATCTCGGTGGGATCAGCCCAGTTGTTGGTCGGACCAGCGTCTTCTTCTTTCTCCGAACAGATGAAGGTACGCGACTCCACACGGGCTACGTCAGCAGGGTTGGAGCGAGCCAGGAAACAGTTCGTTCGCTTGGCAGGGTTGAGCGGGATCATCGTACCGGCGTCAACCAGCTCGGCAGCTAGCTTATTCCACTCTTCCTTGGATCCATCACACCAGTGAATGGCTGACGGCTTGGTTAAATCGGCAATCTCATTGACCCATGAGAGGAGGGCTTCGGGGACACCAGCAGGTGTATTCGTGGGGATGGCTTCCTGGGTCATCATTGACTCCTTGTGTAGCTCACGTCTCCGCAGTACGGATGCGCGATGATCATTACTGATTGTCCTTGTGGGGTACGCTAGCGACTCACCACTGTGACATGTTCAGAATACTAGCTTGATCCACAACCACCACCAGAAATCTTCTGGTTGTCCCAGCAAGTGGAACGCTCTGACTCATAGTGATGAGTCTGCTTACCGCTCAATGGATTGGGCTGACCAGAACAACCCAAGTGAGGTAGACTAGGTGGTCGCGTTTGCATAGGACTCATAGCTCAGTTGGTGGAGCGCTTCCCTTACAAGGAAGAGGTCGTCGGTTCGAGCCCGGCTGAGTCCACCACCATCACCCTGCGCACCCAACCCAGTCATTCCGCGCTATGTACCCAATCCGGTCATTCCTTGATATGTACCCAATCCGGTCATTCCGCGCGAAGTCGCGGAATCCAGATGTGATAGTTCCCACGACTGGGGTTGTTGGTGGTTGGTCAGACTGTTCGCCTGAGCGCATATTGTGGATGATGTGGATTCTGGGCCCTGCGACTTCGCGCAGGGTGACGGTGGTGGAGTTGCGCAGGGTGACGGCTGTTGAGGTGTCATTGGAGTTGAGCGCAACGATCCAGAATTGCCACCATCAGCAACTGCGGCATCTTTCGAACAACCGCGACCGTTCAGCGGTGGAAATGCAGGATCGTTGCGTCGCTGGTCAAACCGCGACTCACTCCCAACCCCACCAAGTCATTCCGCGCGAAGTCGCGGAGTCCAGATGTGATAGTTCCCACGACTGGGGTTGTTGGTGGTTGGTCAGACTGTTCGCCTGAGCGCATATTGTGGATGATGCGGATTCTGGACCCTGCGACTTCGCGCAGGGTGACGGGGGTGGAGTTGCGCAGGGTGACGGGGGTGGAGTTGCGCAGGGTGACGGTGGAGAGACGCAGGGGGACGGCTGTTGAGGTGTCATTGGAGTTGAGCGCAACGATCCAGAATTGCCACCATCAGCAACTGCGGCATCTTTCGAACAACCGCGACCGCTCAGCGGTGGAAATGCAGGATCGTTGCGTCGCTGGTCAAACCGCGACTCACTCCCAACCCCACCAAGTCATTCCGCGCGAAGTCACGGAATCCAGATGTGATAGTTCCCACGAATGGGATTATGTGTGGTTGGTGAGACTATTCGGCTACTCCGCGTAGTGGATGATGTGGATTCTGGGCCCTGCGACTTCGCGCAGGGTGACGGTGGTGGAGTTGCGCAGCGGCGGTGGTGGAGTTGCGCAGCGACGGTGGTGCGCGCCGGGTACGCGGATGCGCCACCCTACCGCCGTACTGCCTTAGGGCGAACCACCTTATGGGCTGACCAATCCTGGGAAACCTGGGCTGAGGTGGTTAACGACAGACCAGCAGCCACAACACCCTCGGATAGGTCGGATTGTGGTACGTGGCCGTCTCGACCAATTTTGGGGGTCATCACCCACAGAAAACCTGTGGGGCCTAAGTCGGTGAGTGAATCAATGAGGAGATCCATGACATCCCCATCGTCTTCACGCAACCACAAAAGCACCACATCGACAGCCCCTGCGGATTCCTCCACCATGTCGGAATCGATGAGATCCATGATTGCTTGACGAAAACCCTCGTCAACATCACTATCCCAACCGAGTTCCTCGACCGCCATATCTTTCATCAAACCAAGTTGGTGGATTCCCGCAGGATCAGCTCCACCGTCTTGACGCAGTACAGACTCCTTCGTCTTATCTAAACGCACGAGGACTAATCTACGCGATTTAACCCTTGGATGTACGCCGAGTGTCCACTGGTGGAGACACTGTGGCGCTGACCTCGTTCAGTTGATACTTCTCGAAAGCCGCCAAAGGCGCTTCGGGGGCGATCTGCCCACCACGTGCAAGCATCTGAAGAGCCTTGACCACTATCGAAGCGGCATCGATCTTTAGCCAACGCCGGGCAGCATCACGAGTATCAGAGAAACCGAACCCATCAGCGCCCAAGGCAAAGAAATCCTGCCCCACCCAAGGAGCGATCTGATCTTGGACAGCCCTCATGAAATCCGAGACAGCAATCACTGGACCAGGGCGCCCACCGAGCTTGTTGACCAGGAAAGGCTCCCGAGCGGCTCCCCCCTCCATGAGGGGGGCTTCGGACTCCATGGCATCACGTCTCAACTCATTCCAAGAAGTCACTGACCACACATCAGCGCCCACCTGGAAATCATGCCAGAGCATTTCTTGAGCCTTGAGTGCCCACGGAACGGAGGCACCCGAAGCCAAGAGTTGAACACAGGGGCGATCCTTGACCTGACCTTCACGCAGGAGATACATCCCGCGTTTGATTCCTTCCACGTCCACATTCGGTGGCTCAGCGGGTTGAATCATGGGTTCGTTGTACATCGTCAGGTAGAAGATCAGATCCTGGGGGTCCTTACCGTACATGGTCTGCAAACCGTGTTCGAAGATATGGGCCATCTCGTAAGCGAAAGCCGGATCATAGTGGCGTATTGCAGGGTTCGCCGATGCGAGCAGGGGGCTATGCCCATCAGCATGTTGGAGCCCCTCCCCAGCTAGTGTTGTCTTCCCAGCGGTGGCTCCAATGAGGAACCCGCGGGCGAGTTGATCGGCTGCCGCATAGAATTCGTCGCCGGTACGCTGGAAACCAAACATGGAATAGAACATGTAGATCGGAACCATGGGATATCCGTGGGTGGCATAGGAGGACCCTGTTGCCGTGAACGCCGCCGCCGATCCGGCCTCATTGATTCCGGTATGGATGATCTGCCCCGAACTGGATTCCCGGTAAGCCAGCATGGCGTCATTATCGACCGGGGTATATTTCTGGCCGTGGGGGTTGTATATCTTGATCGTGGCAAAGAAAGAGTCCATTCCGAAGGTACGCGCTTCGTCAGGGATGATGGGCACCACTCGAGTGCCGAATTCTTTGTGGCGAATCAGGTCCTTGAGCAGGCGTACGAAAGCCATCGTGGTAGCCACAGGCTGGGTGCCTGAACCCTGGCGTACTGCTGCATAAGCTTTGGACTCCGGCAAGGCGATCGGCTTCACCATCGAGCGACGTTCGGGGACAAAACCACCGAGTTTCATCCGGTGTTCCCTCAGATAAACGATACGTGGGTCTTCCGCGCCAGGGTGATAGTACGGTGGGAGGTAGGGATCGGCCTCCAACACCTTGTCGGTGATCGGGATCTGGAGGCGGTCACGGAATGCTTTCAAATCATCGAGTGCTAGTTTCTTCATCTGATGGGTGGCATTGCGCCCAGCAAAATGGCTCCCCAAGAAGTAACCCTTGATCGTGTGGGCAAGGATGACCGTGGGTGCACCATTGGCATGACTCGCTTGAGCATAGGCAGCATAAACCTTCTGATAGTCATGCCCGCCACGGGTCAGACGCCAAATGTCGTCGTCACTCCAATGCTCAACCATCTGGGCGGTACGCGGGTCTCGTCCGAAAAAGTTTTCACGAACATACGCTCCATCGTTGGCTTTGAAGGTCTGGAAGTCACCATCAGGAATCGAGTTCATGAGGTTGACTAGTGCGCGATCCTTGTCTGCTTCGAGTAGCGGATCCCAGCCGGAACCCCACACCACTTTGATGACATTCCATCCAGCGCCCGAGAAGAAGGCTTCCAATTCTTGGATGATCTTCCCGTTACCGCGTACTGGCCCATCGAGACGTTGCAGGTTGCAGTTGACTACGAAGGTGAGATTATCGAGCCCCTCATAGGCGGCGAATTGGATCAGTCCACGCGATTCTGGTTCATCCATTTCCCCATCACCGAGGAAGGCCCATACTCTCTGGTCGGAGGTGTCTTTCAAACCGCGATGAGCAAGATATCGGTTGAAGGATGCTTGGTAGATCGCGTTCATGGGGCCTAGGCCCATCGACACGGTGGGGAATTCCCAGAATCCTGGAAGATTCCTGGGGTGAGGGTACGACGGCAGGGCCCGAATTTTTCCGTCAACAAGGTGGCTTTTTTCTTGACGGTATCCATCAAGATCAGCTTCCTCCAGACGCCCTTCAAGATAGGCTCGGGCATACATTCCTGGTGCTGAATGACCTTGGAAAAATATTTGGTCTCCCCCGCCGGGGTGTGCCTTACCTCTAAAGAAGTGGTTGAGACCTACCTCATAAAGCGTAGCTGAGGACGCGTACGATGAAATGTGTCCGCCCACACCAAATCCTGGTCTTTGGGCTCGATGAACCATGATGGCGGAGTTCCACCGAAGGAGGCGACGGTAGCCTCGTTCCACCACGATGTCACCTGGGTATTCGGGTTCCTGAGCAACCCCAATAGTGTTGACGAAGTCTGTGCTGTGTAAACCTGGTACGGCAATGTGGCGTTCCCTTGCACGCTCCAGCAAGCGTAAAACCATGTAATGTGCGCGCTCATAGCCTGAATCACGGATGAGCCCGTCGAAGGACTCTAACCATTCTCCAGTCTCATGGGGGTCCTGGTCTTTCACTGCGGATGGAATCCCTGAGATGATAGGGGATGATTGCTCTTGGGGTATCACGAGAGTGTCATCCTTTCTCGGCGTAATGAAGTGATTCTTGCCACTTGTGTGAGAGAATCATTTCCCATCCTACAAAGGAATTTAAGGAGACCACAATGGATTGGTTACGAGCCCTCTTGCTCGGCATCGTTGAAGGCATCACAGAGTTTCTACCAGTGTCGTCAACAGGTCACCTCACGATCACTGAAAAACTGCTGGGGATGAACATCGATGCACCCGATGTCACTGCCTTCACTGCCATCATCCAGATCGGTGCTATTGCTGCAGCTATTCTCTATTTTTGGAAAGATATCGTACGGCTGGCTGTGGGCTGGGTGAAGGGGATTGTCAACAAAGACCAGCGTGGAACTGACTATCGCCTCGGTTGGGCTGTCATTGTGGGTTCGGTTCCTATTGGCATTGTTGGTTTTTCTCTGCGCCATGTGATCGAGACAACCCTGAGATCTCTTTGGGTGGTGGCTGCTGCCCTGATCCTGTGGAGTTTTGTCCTCTGGTTCGCTGATCGTTTTGCTGAACGTAGTTCTCGTGCGCAACGCGCCCACCTGCGTGACGAATCATCGATCACGGTCGTGGATGCTTTGATTATTGGTGCGACACAGTGTTTGGCTCTGATCCCAGGGGTGTCTCGTTCAGGTGCCACCATTTCTGCGGGTCTTCTTCGCGGTTTCGATCGTACGACAGCAACACGGTGGAGTTTCTTCTTGGGCATTCCAGCTCTCACCCTGGCGGGGATTTTCGAAGCTGTCACCAATTTTGATGAAATCTCCACCGGTTTCGGATGGGGACCAACACTGGTGACCACCGGTGTCTCTTTTGTGGTGGCCTATGCAACCATTGCATGGTTGTTGAAGTTTGTTGCTTCGAATCGTTTCACGGTCTTTATCATCTACCGGATTGTGCTGGGTCTGGCCTTGATTGCTCTGCTGGTTTTCGGCGTGATCTCAGCGGTGTAAGAAGCTGCCCCGGGTGTCTTTGGCGAGCTGAGTCGCAGCTATGGAATAGTCTTAGCTACCATGCGTACTGCATTTGTCGGCTCCTCCACGTTGAGGGTTTCCCAACTCGGCTTGGGCACAATGAGTTGGGGCGGGCGTACGACTGCTAGCGAAGCCTCGGATATGTTGAAGGCTTTCGCTCACGCTGGTGGCACACTGATCGACACTGCTGCCGCCTATGGCAACGGGGATGTCGAATCATTGTTGGGCCGGCTCATGAGGCAGGATGTTCCTCGCCGGGAACTCGTCCTGGCAACGAAATCTGGTTTTGTGGTCAAACGCGACCAACGGGTGGTCGACAATTCACGGTCAACCTTGCTAAAGGATTTGGAGGGCTCCCTTGACCGCTTGGGCACTGACCATGTTGATTTGTGGCAGGTCCATGCGTGGGGTGAGGAACCTCTGGAGGAAACCCTGAGTGCTCTCGATGAGGCAGTGTCGCGGGGTATGGCTGCCCATGTTGGTGTCTCTAATTTTGTGGGATGGCAGGTGGCTGAAGCAGAAACCTGGCAGCGGGCTCGCGGGAATACTCCCTTGATCTCGGCCCAAGGTGAGTATTCCATGCTAGCCCGCAGTGCAGAGTTGGAGCTTCTTCCTTGCCTGAATCAACTCCAGGTGGGTTTCTTCGCCTGGTCGGCTTTGGGCCGTGGTGTGCTGAGCGGGAAGTATGCGAATTCGATCCCTGCTGGTTCTCGTGGTGATGATTCTTCTCTGGCATGGTTTGTTGAGCAGTACGCCGATGAGGGGTCGAGACGGATTGTTGAAGCTCTCATGGTGGCAGCTCGTGGTCTGGGCCTCACTGCTGCACAGGTGGCACTCAGTTGGTTGTGCGATTCTCCCCATGTCACCTCTGCACTGATTGGCCCACGAAACCTCGATCAGCTTCAACCTTTGTTGAGTATCGATGACATTGTGTTGCCCGAACCTATTATCTCTGCCTTGGATGATGTCACTGGTGGACCGAGGATATATCGCCTTGAGTCTTGAGTGTGGAGCGTAGAGCGCTCACATGATTCTTGTTCAAGTTGAGACCAAACCGTTATAAAATCTGCGGATTTTTGCATTGACTCAGCGTAAATACCCCCGTAGTATGAGACCAGATCAAAAATGTGAGCGTTAACACTAATCCGGCGATGAGGGCATCGCCAACCAAGACAGGTCAAGAGATAGTGAGGCAATGGAGCTACCGCAAGACCTGACTGAAACCAGCTGAAACCCATCCGGGGTGGCACCGGGCCACACAAGGCTGGACATCATACTGATATGTAACTGCAGAGGAGAAACTTGATGAATATCAAGAAAATTATTTTGGGTGTGGCAAGTGTCGCACTATTCCTAGGCCTGTCCGCTTGCAACCCAGGCGAAGGCGGAGGAGATGGGGGCACCACTGGTGACGTCATCACTGTAGGGTTTGCTCAGGTGGGTGCCGAGTCTGGCTGGCGTACCGCTAACACACAGAGCTTCAAAGACTACTTCGTTGAAGAAAACGGCTTCAAGCTGGTGTTCGCTGATGCGAACCAGGATGCTGACAAGCAAAAGCAAGACGTCCGTGACTTCATCGCTCAAGGCGTCGACTACATTGTTCTTGCCCCTGTGACGGATTCCGGATGGGAACCCGTGCTCCAAGAGGCCAAAGATGCTGGTATCCCGCTGATCGTTGCTGACCGTCAATTGATGGTTGCTGATGATCTCTATCTCACCTACTTGGGTGGGAACATGAGAGGTGAAGGTGACACCGCTGTTCAGTGGCTCGTCGACCACATTGCTGCTGAGGGCATCACCGATCCTATTAATATCGTCCACCTCCAGGGCACCATTGGTTCAACCGCACAAAAGGGTCGCACCGAAGCTCTGGACGAGGCAGTCAAGGACAAGGCTGACTGGACCATCGTTGCTCAGCAGACTGGTGAATTCACCCAGGCCAAGGGCCAGGAAGTCATGGAATCCATCATTCAGCAGGGTCTGGCATTCAACGTCATTTACGCCGAAAATGATGACATGGCTTATGGCGCCATCGACGCCCTCAAGGCTGCTGGCATCAACCACCAGGAATTGATCATCATCTCCTTCGACGGCAATAAGTCCGCCGTACAGATGGTTATTGATGGTGACATCGACGTGATTGCCGAATGCACCCCGTTGCTTGGGCCACAGATTGCTGATCTGATTCGCAGAGCTGAAGCTGGCGAGACCCTCGATAAGGTGACCTACTCCATTGAGGGCTTTATCGACTCGACCAACGCAGCAGAGAAACTGCCGATCGCTTTTGGTTCATAAGGCGTGACCACTTCTCTTGAGAGAAGTTAATGTCTACAAGGAGGCGGACACGCGGAGTTATACTTCGAGTGTCCGCCTTCATCATTCCCCAGTAGCTCCTAGACAGACAGGAGGTAGCCATGAATCACCCCCTCATCCAGATGCGTTCCATCACCAAAAATTTTCCTGGAGTGCTCGCCCTAGATCAGGTTGATTTCACTCTCAAACCTGGAGAGATCCATGCACTCATGGGAGAAAATGGCGCCGGCAAGTCCACGCTCATCAAGGTTCTCACCGGGGCCGAAGAATTCGAAACAGGACAGATACTTCTGGGAGAGAATCCTGAACCCATCATCAACACCTCCCCCGAACAAGCTCAACAACGAGGAATCTCAACGGTTTATCAGGAAGTCAATCTGTGCCCGAACCTCTCGGTGGCAGAAAACCTCTTTGTTGGTCGACAGCCGAAACGACTCTCCATGATTCATTGGGCTGAGATGAATCGTCGCTCGCGAGCCATCATGGATCGCATCGGGGTCGACATTGATGTTGAGAAACCACTGGAAGTCTATTCACTGGCAGTCCAGCAGATGGTGGCCATCGGGCGGGCCATTGATATCTCCGAAGATGTGCTCATCTTGGACGAACCCACATCTTCCCTCAACGAATCAGAGGTTGCTACCCTCTTTGATCTCATGCGCAAACTTCGCGATGAGGGTATGGGCATCATCTTCATCACACACTTCCTGGAGCAGGTCTACGAGGTCTGCGACAAGATCACGGTTCTTCGCAATGGTGGCTTGGTGGGCGAATACCTCATCGAAACAATGCCCCGCAAGGACCTTGTTGCTGCGATGCTGGGTCGCTCCTTTGATGATCTTGCTGCCATCGAGGGGGAAAGCCACGCCGTGAAAGAAGAGGGGATGCCCGTGATCTCCGCACGGTCAGTGGGGGTACGAGGTGGGGTCAAACCCTTCGACTTCAACGTCTTTGAAGGGGAGGTTGTTGGGCTGGCTGGACTGCTCGGCTCTGGGCGTACTGAGGTAGCTCGGGCTATTTACGGCGCTGACAACCCCAACTCCGGAACCCTGGAAGTCAAAGGGAAAAGAGTTCGCCACAATCCACTCAGCTCAATGAGAGCAGGCATGGGGTTTTGTCCAGAATCCCGTAAACACGAAGGCTGTGTCCAGGATCTCTCTGTACGCGAGAACATCATCCTGGCGGAACAAACCAAGCGTGGTGTTTTCCGACTCATGTCCGCTAGTGAGCAAGAGAAAATCGCCAAACAATATGTCGATCTACTCCAAATCAAAACAGCCTCCTTGGACACACCCATCAGCCAATTGAGTGGTGGCAATCAGCAGAAGGTGATTCTTGCCCGCTGGTTGGCCACCCATCCTGATTTTCTCATCCTCGATGAACCCACCCGTGGTATCGATGTGGGCACGAAAGCTGAGATCCAGCGCCTGTGTGTGGAACTCGCCGGCCAAGGAATGTCGATCCTCTTCATCTCCTCAGAAATCGATGAGATGCTTCGAACATGCTCCCGTATTGGGATCATGCGTGATTTGCATAAAGTCGGCGAGGCTAGTGGGGATCAACTATCGTCCTCAACGATCATGTCCATGATCGCTGGAGGTGAATCCGATGAGTGAGACCAATATCCTCAAACGGATCGTCCGTCACCGGATGTTTTTCCCCCTGCTGTGTCTGGTTTTGGTCCTGCTCATCAATGTGATCGTGACCGCCACACAAGCAGGGGCCTCCCCGGCGACTTTCTTCCAAATCACTTTCATCAAAGAAACCGGCACCCTGGCTGGTCCCCTCATCACGATTCTCAACCGCTCCTCCGAGCTGGTCATTCTCGCCGTGGGTATGACCCTGGTGGTCTCCTGCACCAAGGGCGCAGATATCTCGGTGGGTTCGGTGATGGTGCTGTCAGGGGCTGTCAGTATCTGGCTGCTCGGCTTCGGAACCCTCAAAGCAAACAACTACCAGGTGGAATCCTACGTTGTTCCCTATGTGGTTGGTCTGCTCGCTGCCTTGATTGTTGGCGCTGCATGTGGGCTGTGGCATGGGTTCCTGGTGGCCAAGCTGAAGATCCAGCCCATGATCGCCACGTTGATTCTTCTTATTGGTGGCAGGGGGATAGCCAAGATTGTCGCCGATGGCCAGATTAATAAGGTACGCGTCCCCAGTTATCGCTGGTTGGGCAACACGATCGAAAACTCTCAAGGACTCAATCCACTGTTGCTACCCACACCGATCTTCGTCGCTATTGGCGTGGTGGTCGTGGCAGCACTCTTGTTGAGGTTCACTGCCTTGGGCATGAATATTCAATCGGTCGGGATCAATGACCGCTCGTCTCGAATCCTGGGGCTCAACTCGGTTCGTATCATTTTCACTGTCTTTGTGATTTGCGGAATGTGTGCTGCCATCGCCGGTATGATCGCCACCTCACGTATCGCCAGTGTTGACACACAGAACATCGGAAAAATGATCGAGCTGGACGCCATCTTGGCTGTTGCCTTGGGCGGGAACTCTCTGGCAGGTGGCAAGTTCTCCTTGGGTGGGTCGGTGATCGGGGCCATCACTATTCAGACCTTGACGACCGTACTGTATTCGCTGAGTGTTTCCCCTGATCAACTGCCCTTCTTCAAAGCTGTCGTGGTGATCATCATTGTGATCGTTCAGTCACCTCAACTTCGCCCATTAGCCGAGAAGGCTCTTGGTGGCCTGCGACGACTCTTCGGTCTTCCCCCTCGACGCGTCAAGAAACCGCCAATTGCTGGTGATGACGGTCAAGTTTTAGACGTCGAACCCGAGTATGAGGAAACCAATTTTTCTTCAGGAGGTGAACGATGACTGATACAACGACCACCATGTCCACTATCCGCAAGAAGAGCTTCCTTGGTTCCTTGATGGCCAGGTTCTACGGGAACAATTTCCTGTTGATCATCACTATCGTGTTGTTTGCCGGAATGTACATCACGGGGTCTGTGATTTTCTCCAACAAGAACTTTGGCACCCTCAACTCTTTCTTTGACATGTTGAACTCCAATTCGGCATTGATTGTGTTGGCTGCTGGTATGACCATGGTGTTGATCTCGGGAGGGATAGACATCTCTGTGGGTGCACAGATGGCCATGTACTGCATGATGTTTGCCTATTTCATCGAGAAACAGCATGTCAACGCGTACACCATGATTGTTGTTGTTCTCATCACCGGTGTTGTTTTCGGGCTCATCCAAGGGGTGTTGGTGGCGTACTTCGACATCCAACCTTTCATTGTGACCCTGGCAGGGTTATTCCTTGCGCGTGGTTTAACAGCCATGATCTCCCCGGAAACCATCAGCATCCAGGACCCGAATTTCCAGTCTCTGGTGTCAATGAAACTCCGCTTCCCCTTTGGGGGGTATTACAACTCTGTCGGTGACTATCAACAACCCTTCGTCTATCTCCATGTTGTCTTGGCTCTGCTCATTCTCATCGCCTTGTATGTGATGATGACATGGACAAAGTTTGGGCGCAGTATTTATGCAGTAGGTGGCAACCAGCAGTCAGCTCGCCTGATGGGGTTGAATGTTCGCCGGACCAAACTCATGGTCTACGTCCTCAATGGTTTCCTTGCTGCTTTCGCCGGATTCCTGTTTTGCTTGTTCTCTCCTGCTGGTGCAGTGGAGAAAGCACCCGCTTATGAGATGTACGCCATTGCAGCAGCTGTGATCGGTGGAGCAATGTTCACCGGTGGTGTCGGCAACGTACTAGGTTCCCTGTTTGGTGTGCTCGTCCAGGCAACGATCATCAAGTTCGTCAACTTCACTGGCACCCTGTCCAACGGTTGGCCCGAGTTCATCCGAGCAGCGATCATGAGCTTCTTCATCATCCTTCAAGCCGTCTTCACCTGGGTCCGCAAACAACGAGAGTAACAAACGCCCGCGACGGGTTTCTTTTCGACACAGTCATTCGCTTCAGGTGACACAAGGGGACAGGAAACTCCGTCACCCTGCGGAGCACTGCGAGTCGCGCTGGCGCGCTCCGCAGCACAGGCTCCGCGACTCGCAGGGTCCAGACTGCCCAGTCGTTTGACTGTGGTTTCTGGATTCTGCGACTTCGCGCAGAACGACGGGGTGGGTGTGTACAGAATGTGACAGGCACCACTGCCACACCCCCGTCTCCCTGCGCGAAGTCGCAGGGTCCAGACTACGCAGTTGATCGACTGTCGAGTCTGGATTCGCGAGTCGCGGAGCCTGCTCCCCAAACGAGAAACTGGCCACCGCGCAGGTACGGTGGCCAGTTTTTGTTTCTCAAGGAGGACGGATTAGATTCCTCGCGCCAAACGGTGGTACGCAGCATTCCACCGTAGACGATCTTCAAAACTCTCACGGGTTGTGGACTGATCAATGAGAGCAAATTCTGTGTCAACCATGCGGGCAAACTCACGGAAATGATCGACCCCCACTGCTGTGGACATCACAGTGTGGTGGGAGGAGCCCGCTGTCAGCCAGCAGGCAGCTGCAGTGTAGAAGTCCGGTTCAGGAACCCACATGGCCCGACCCACGGGGAGCTTCGGCATAGGTTCGTCTGGCTTGACGAGATTAACCACGTTAGCGGTCATCCGGAAACGATCACGCATATCGGTGAGTCCGACCACTATCCCTTGACCTGGGTCGCTATCAAAAATGAACCGCACGGGGTCTTCTTTTCCACCAATGCCCAGAGGATGAATCTCCACGGAAGGTTTGGATGTGGTCAGGCTGGGACACACCTCCAGCATGTGAGCCCCGAGAATCTTTTCCTTACCTGGCGCCAGATGATAGGTGTAATCCTCCATGAGGGAGGCCCCACCTGGAAGACCCTCGCCCATCACCTTGGCAACACGAACCATGAGGGCAGTCTTCCAGTCACCTTCAGCACCAAACCCATAACCAGCTGCTTGGAGGCGTTGAACGGACATTCCAGGGAGCTGCTTGAGGTCTCCCAGATCCTCGAAGTTCGTGGTGAAAGCCATCGCCTGGTGGGTTTCCAAGAAAGACCTCAGAGCGATCTCCAATTTGGCTGAATAGAGTAGCGACTCGTGGCGCTGCCCACCAGTGCTAAGTTCTGGAACCACGTTGTAGAGGTCCTCATATTCTTGAGCCAAGCTTCGAGCCTCAGATTCACTGACTTGAGCGACCTGTGCAACAAGATCGTTGACCCCATAGGTGTTCACACTCACACCAAAGACATGCTCAGCTTCGACTTTGTCCCCTTCGGTCACCGCAACATTGCGCATATTGTCACCGAAGCGTACGAGATTGAGGTTCTTCGCACAATGGAATCCCGCGGCAGCTCTCATCCACACATCAATCTGGGAGCGTACCAACTCATGGGAGACGTGACCGACAACCGTCGTGCGCGCAATGCCGAGACGCGACTCGATGTAGGCAAACTCGCGATCCCCGTGAGCAGCCTGATTCAGATTCATGAAATCCATGTCAATCGTTGACCAGGGAAGATCCACATTAGCTTGGGTGTGAAGGTGAAGCAGGGGTTTGCTCAGTATGTCCAGCCCAGCAATCCACATCTTGGCTGGTGAGAAGGTGTGCATCCAAGCAATAACCCCAGCGCAGGTGTCGTCGGCGTTGGCTTCCACCATGATGCGGCGTATAGCATCCTTCGATGTCAGCGTAGGTTTCCACACCACCTCACTTCCGAGGTGTGATGTGTTGAGCTGTTCGACGATCGCTTTGGAATCCTCAGCAACCTGGAGCAGAGTCTCCTCGCCGTACAGGTGCTGGGAGCCAGTTAGAAACCACACGACCATGATCAACCTTCCTTCGTTGTGGGTGCCTGCCCATAGGCGTTGGTGTATCTCTCATAGAGAAAATCGATGTCTTCGGCCGCGATCACCTGAGGATCCCCGAGTTGACGCGAAACATGAACGGTTTTAGCCACCTCTTCGCACATCACAGCAGCCTTGAGCGCTGCGCGGGCGTCGCGACCAATGGTGAAAGGACCATGGTTCGCCATGAGTACTGCAGGTGAGCGAGAAGTGTGGAGAGTGTGGACTATCCCCTGCCCGATGGTGTCATCCCCTATCAAAGCAAAAGGCCCTACGGGTATCTCTCCACCAAACTCATCAGCCATCATCGTCAAGACACACGGTATCGGTTCACGGCGAATCGACCATGCAGTGGCATAGGTGGAGTGGGTGTGAACAACCCCTCCCACGTGCGCCATGTGCTGGTAAACGTACCCATGGGCGAAGGTGTCCGAACTGGGTGCAAGATCACCTTCGACTAGTTCCCCAGCGAAATTGGTGACCACCATGGAGGCTGCGGTGAGTTGATCATAAGCAACCCCGGAGGGTTTGATGACCATGAGTTCTTCCCCTGGTACGCGTGCGGAGATATTTCCAGCGGTCCACACCACCAAACCCCAGCGAATCAGTTCCTGGTGGAGTTGGGCGAGTTCCTCGCGTAGGGTGGCGATTGTTGCCGTGACACTCATGATTCTCCTGTCGTTGTCTCGAGCGCCACAGCCATCAGCGGAAGGCTACGCTCGTAGTGTTGAAGGAACTGTTGATAGCCGGCCACATCGCCAGGATCGGGTTCGAGGGTTTCGATTTCAGTGTGAGCGAAGACCACCTGGGTGAGGTAGTCCCCCAGCGACAGTCCCTGGGTGTCAGCCCCATAGGCAGCTAAGATAGCCATCCCCCAGGCTCCCCCTTCAGAGGCAGTCGCACCAACACTGACTGGGGTGTTCATGGCAGCTGCGAGGATGGACTGGGCTACTGTCTTGGTGGTGAATATCCCCCCATGTGCCCTCATGGTGTCCAACTCGACTTGCTCTGACTCAAGGATTCTCATCCCCAAGGAGAGGGTCGCAAAGGAACTCATCAGTAGGGTTCTCATGAGGTTCTCTAAGGTCAGTGATGATTCGGGGGTACGCACAATCAGCGGTCGACCTCCCGTGAGACCAGTGATGGGTTCTCCCGCTAGGTAGTTGTATGCCAGGAGTCCACCACCATCTTTGTCCCCGTCGAGCCCAGCATGGAAGAGGGTGGAAAAGACCTGCGTGGACTCCAGTGGCATCTGGGCTCTGGAAGCAAATTGGGTGAAGACACCCGCCCAAGCGTCCAGTTCGGATGCCCCATTGTTGCAGTGCACCATAGCCACAGGGTCTCCTGCTGGCGTAGTGACCATGTCGATCTCTGGATGCAGGGCAGTCAGTTCGCGCTCCAAAACGATCATGGCAAAGATGGAGGTTCCCGCAGAGATATTTCCGGTTCGCGGGGCAACAGCATGGGTAGCAACCATTCCTGTACCTGCATCACCTTCCGGTGGTACGACCACAATCCCATCGGGCAGGTCACCTGAGGGATCAATGAGCCTCGCTCCAGAGGTTGTGAGTGTCCCTGCTGGTTGGCCGGCCACTCGTACTTCAGGCAGGATCGTAGAAAGTTGTATCCCAGCATCATGTTCGTCGAGCAGTTCTTGGGCTAAGTCCATGCGAGGGCGATCCCAGCTGTGAGTTTCATCGATGGGGAAAACCCCGGAAGCATCTCCGACACCAAGAACCTTCTCACCGGTGAGTTTCCAGTGAACATACCCAGCTAGTGTGGTGATGTGATCAATCGAGGACACGTGGTCCTCATGATTCAGCACTGCTTGATAGAGATGGGCTATTGTCCAGCGCTGAGGGATAGTGAACCTCAGTTTCGTGGTCAGCACTGCACTTGCCTCAAGGGTCATCGTGTTACGCCAGGTACGAAATTGGGCGAGTTGTGCACCGGTGTCATCAAAGACCAGGTATCCATGCATCATCGCTGAGACACCGATGGCGGAAATGACCGGTGGCTCACCATTGTCAGCGACATAGGTTTGTTTGAGTTCGCCATAGGCTTGAGACAAGCCCTCCCACACTTCGTTTAACCCGTAGGTCCAGATTCCTTGATCGAAGTGGTTTTCCCAGGTGTGAGACCCCGCAGCAACGACCTGGTGGTCGGAGTCAATGAGGACAGCTTTGATTCGTGTGGAACCAAACTCTATCCCGAGGTAATGATCTTGTTTCATCACACCTTCACCGTGCTCACTCTGCGCCGCTCATGGCGCATATTGCCTTGAATTATGTTAACGCTCACATATGGAGAGTGTCAAGGGTTTCTCCGTTGATTCTCACTCTATTGAGACCAGGAAACCCCCCAGTATCCCCCCTGCATAGTGTGATCGTGAACACGAACACGACAAATAGCCTTTCACCCCTTAGACTAGGGGCATGGAAGAGACCCGAACTAGCCCAACAATTGCTGATGTTGCTCACCTGGCAGGGGTCTCCCATCAGACAGTGTCACGTGTGTTAAACAACCATCCGTCAGTGTCGACGAAAACCCATCATAAAGTCTCCCAGGCCATCGCCTCCTTGGGTTATCGGCGTAATCTTGCCGCTCGCACCCTCGCCACCGGCACGAGCCGTGTCATTGGGGTCCTGGTTACCCGTACCCACCTGTCTGGCCCCTCCGCAGCTCTACTCGCCATCGAGCAGACAGCTCGACTGGGAGGCTACTGGGTGTCCATGGCGGGACTGCAACGCAATGATCCGAAGGAGGTCACCGAAGTCATCTCCCACTTCATTGACCAGGGTGTTGATGGCATCATCGCTGTTGCACAAACTGAGACAGCTGTGGAGGCGACCTTGCAGGCTTCGGGGTCCATGCCGACTGTCCTGGTCACCTCGGGGGCGGTTCCCCCCGACCGGTTCAGTGTTGATATTGACCAGGGTGAGGGCGCCGACCAAGCTATGACGATCCTGAAAGGACTCAGGCATTCCTCTATCGCCCACATCAGTGGGCCTCACGATGACCTTCACGCTTCGGTACGTGCTGAGAGTTGGCGTCGAGCCCTACCCGCAGGACAAGATCCAAACGGGTTGCTCATTGAGGGAGATTGGACCTCCCAGTCGGGTTATGGGGCAGCGATGACTCTGCTGGCCAATAAGACGTTGCCCACAGCTATTTTCGCCGGAAACGACACCATGGGGTTCGGGGTCTTGCGCGCCTTGCATGATCGTGGAATCGGTGTTCCAGGGGGAATCTCTGTGGTGGGTTTCGATGACATCGCCGGAGCGGACTGCTCCATTCCACCACTGACCACGATCCACCAGGATCACCATGGGTTGGGGCAAGCCTCCATGGAACTACTTCTCGAAGCCATCGCTGGCCACGAAGCTCGCTCCATGAAGATCCCGACCCAGTTGATCGTACGAGCCTCAACAGGTGTGCCTGCGTAACCTGCTCAGACTCGCCACAGGGTGAGCGTGGTGGGGGGTATATGCCACAGGACCTGTCCGCGTGCGACAAAATAGCCGCGACCGTTCAGTGATGTAAATGTGGGATCGTTGCGTTGCTAGTCCATATGCGATTCATGGTGCCCCCACTAAGTCGTTGCTGATACCACAACGTCATTCCGTGCGTAGTCACGGAATCCAGACGTGATGGTTTCCACGAATGGGATTGTGTGTGGTTGGTGAGACTATTCGGTTACTCCCCATGGTGGTTGGTGTGGATTCTGGACCCTGCGACTTCGCGCAGGGTGACGATGGTGAAGGTGCACAGGGTGACGATGGTGAAGGTTTTGGTACTGTCATTCCGTGCGTAGTCACGGAATCCAGACATGCGGTTATCCACAATAATAGAGTTTGTCCATGGTGATCAGCGTGATGTCTTCAGTAGGCTCACAATATGGCAAAAATGGCATACACGTACATGATGGCAAATAAACGGAATGGGACTCTATATGTGGGTGTCACCTCTAATCTGGAGCGCCGGGTTTTTCAGCATAAAGACAAAACATATCCTGGATTCACAGCAAAGTACGGCATTGACCTCCTTGTATGGTTTGAAGGTGGTGAAAGCATTGAGGAGGCGATTGCCCTTGAAAAGAAGATCAAAAATTGGAAACGGCAACAGAAGACTGCTTTGATCGAGAAGACCAACCCCCAGTGGAGAGACTTGAGTGAAGACTTCTGAGCGGATGCTGGTCGTTGGTTCAACGAACTCTCAATGGTGGTGGTTGTGGTTTCTGGGCCCTGTGACGTAGCCTGTTCTGCGGAGCGCGCCAGCGCGACTCGCAGTGCACAGGGTGACGGTTGTGGAGGTTTGGTACTGTCATTCCGTGCGTAGTCACGGAATCCAGATGTGATAGTTCCCACGACTAGGGTTGTGTGTGGTTGGTGAGATTGTTCGGTTGCTACCCATCATGGTTGATGTGGATTCTGGACCCTGCGACTTCGCACAGGGTGACGGTTGCTGAGGTGTCATTGGAGTTGGGCGCAACGATACTGTATTGCCACCATCGGCAATTGCGGCATCTTTCGAATAACCGCGACTCATTCCCAACCTCACTAAGTCATTCCGTGCGTAGTCACGGAATCCAGATGTGATAGTTCCCACGACTGGGATTGTGTGTGGTCGGTGAGATTGTTCGGTTGCTACCCATCATGGTTGATGTGGATTCTGGACCCTGCGACTTCGCACAGGGTGACGGTGGTGGCATCGCGCAGGGTGACGGTGGTGGCATCGAGCAGGGTGACGGTGGTGGGCCCACGGGGATGAGCCTCAACTGGTGTGCCTGCGTAACCTGCTCAGGCTCGCCACAGCTAAACCACCGGCAACCATCATCACAGCAATCCACACAGTCACTGGTGAAGAGATCAACCCTCCTGTGGGAGCAACCGCTGATGGTGCTGCAGGTGGAGTCACTGTTGTGGGCGGTGGTGAGGTGGTTCCTCCCCCAGGCGGCGCAGTGGTCCCTCCGCCGCTGGGGGCTGCCTGAACCTCGAAGGTTCTCGATGCTTCACCCCACTGCTGGCTGGATAGTGTTGCTGTGTGAACACCAGGGTCCAAACTAGCTGGAATACTGAAGGCGAACGAGACTGTCCCTTGACCAGAGGCTGTTTGCGTGCCAACAACCCACGGGTTTGAGGTCACCACCAAACGTACTTCCTCCCCGGGTTCAAACCCTGATCCGTTCACCACTTGGGTTTCACCAACCACTCGCGAACTGTGGGTGATCGACACCTGAGGTTCGTATCGTGGAATTGATCGGTCAAAGAAGGTGACCTCCACACCTGATCCAGTGATCTCTTCAGAGTTGATCAGTACAGTCACAGAGTTGGGTCCTGCTTTGGTACTCGACAAGGACACCTGGCACACCCCTTGGGCATTACTCGTACATTGAGGGGCACTCAAGGTCCCAAATCCACTGACATGGAACTCCACCTCGACAGATTCCATGGCGCGACCTTGGCTATCTTTCACGGTTGCTGTGACATCCACAGTGTCACCCACCCAAGGAATAGTCGAGGACACGCTCACAGAGGACTGGCTCACCGACACCGTCGGCACCATCTCGGCAAAGGTCAAGACAAACTCACGAGTGATAATGGTTCCACATTCGTCGGATTCAGGAACAGACACCGTATACTCCCCAGCAGTAAGCGTCGTGAATCTCACGTGATATATCCCACTGCCCTGATCCACAGGTGCGCTCATGAGCAGTCGCGGATCCGAGACCTCAATGTCGTCGAGTTGGGGGGTGTCGTTTTCATTGGTCATCACAATGGTTCCCACCCAAGCGGAGAGTCCATCAGCAACAACAGTTTCGCTGTAAGGTGTGTTGACGTCGCGTCCGATAGTCATCGAGTATGGTGTTTGTGGACCGAAGCAGTCACCACGGGCAGTGAACTCGATCACACGGGCAACCACAACAGGATTCCCGTCAACATCAAGCATCATGGCACGAACAGTAGGCTTGCCAGCCACAACAGATGCCATCGTGAAGGTGTAGGTTCCATCACCCACATCGGTGATATCCGAGAAAGTCACAGCAGGTTCTGTTGATGACAGTACGATCTCATGAGCCATCCCTGCTACTCCCACTCCCATACCATCACTGACAGTCACGGTTCCCGTCCATGCCGGTCGACCATTGGGCTCGGTGTTAGCCAGTGGCTCTACCTCAAATTCCATGGTCCATGATAGCTGGACGGGAGGCATAGTGAGGAAGGTTACATACTGGGTTCTACTTGTGAATCCGCACAGATCACTACCCACCGTGACCGTGATCAAGAAATTGCCCACAATAGGTGAGGTCAGTTCGAAGGTGTACGTGCCATCACCTTGATCCACTACCGCTGTGGAGCGTACCTGAGGATCTGAGGCAGTCACCTGGATTCCTCCGCTGTTACCTGAACCATCACCTGCTGGGCTACCCAACCTGACAGTGCCAGTCCACGATGATTCGTCGTTGGCATAGACCGGTCCACCGTGAGTGGGAGCCACCGTGAATCCTTCCAACCAGTACGCTGGATCGCACTCGGGGATCGGCCAAAATTCCATAGTGCGACTAACCTCTGATGGTGGACCCATCCACGGATCGTTGGGTATGGACAGAGTCACAGTGAACTGCCCTGGCTCAGTTGAAGTAAATTCCACGGTATAAGTACCGTCGCCATGATCGACTATCTCGGACGGTTCTACTGCGGGGTCCGACACCGTCATCTCGACAACAGAGGCAAGACCATAGGAAGGTGTCATCGTTGCGTCAAGGCGGAATGTTCCGACCCAGGTTTGTTTTCCATCCGCTAATGGATGGCCACTGTCTGAAGTCAGGTCGAATCCCATAAAGTAGACATAGTTATAGTCAGCATGAGTGGCCGAGAAATACATCGTCCGATCTATGGAGTGGACGCGACGTGATTCTGCCAGAGCAACGGTGGCAACTGCGTCGAAGTTTCCTCCCACAACAACAGAGGTCTTGGCTGTGAATCGTATGGTGTAGGTCCCGTCATTGTTGTCCACGACATCGGAGATATTCACTTTCTCTGTGTCCACACTCACCTCGAAGGCATCGCCAAAACCAGAAGCCACTGCACCAGGTTCCGGGTTGCCCTCGAATCCTAGAATCACTGTTCCCATATATTCGTCAACATAAGCGAAGGTGGGATGTTCACTGGTCACCACAGGGTTGACAGTGAAATCAACCAACACGACCTCAGGTTCCACTGGTGGTGTCACAACCTCGTCGAAGGTCATGGCCCGTTGAAGAGTCTTCCCATTGACAGTGGTGCGCAGCTCGAAGGTTCCCGGTGTGTCTGATGTGAGATGAACAGTGTAGGTTCCGTCATCATTATCGGTCAGAGATGACACTGTGACACTTGGATCTGAGGCAGTGATCTCCATCACATCGCCGAATCCCGTAGCAGGGGTACGCAACCGAGCAGTATCCACTAGGGTGATGGTGGCTGTGTAGTCGTCTAAATCATTGGCAGTCACACTCGACGAATCGCTACGAATGTCCACATTAGCCAAGATGAGTACGGGGGCTGGTGGTGCAGGGCGATCAACGAACCGTACCTGTCGGGTCATGGTTTGCACCTCAATGCCGTTGTCTACAGCAACAGTGATCGTGAAAGTTCCTGCCTTGGTTGAGTAGACATTGAACATCTTTATATCGTTTAACTCCGAGATGGTCACCGCCGGATCAGAGGCTGTGATGGTGATGGAATCGTTGTAACCCCGGAATCCACCACCAAGGAAGTCCCTGATAGTCACTGATCCTCCCCACCCAACGGAACTATTGGTATAAATCGGTTCTCCCCCACTGGGTGAGATATAAACATCCTCTAACCAGAATTCTGGCTCAGGTGGGACAGGATAGAAGGTGGTGGTATTCGCACCGAAGGTTCCGCTTCCACCAATGATGGTGACATCTACCCAGGTGCTGGCGGGTTCGGTTGCGGTGAGAATGAAAGTGTAGGTTCCATCCCCCTGGTCAACGGGAGCGGTGTAGTGGACAGGGCTATCTGCATAGGGAATATCCACCACAATCTGATCAGCAAAACCAGTTGCTGGGTTGGAGGGGTCGCTCAGATCAAGAATCGTCACTGTGGCCACACACTGATCTTGTCCATTGGCTAAGGGTTTTTCTTTCTCACAAGCAACAGTCGTCCCACCAAAGGCTATCAGCGGGTCAGGGGCTGGATAGAAAATAACTGTTGTATTCCACGTGCTTTCACCCACGATGATGGAGATCGTATACCAACCTTCTTCGGTTGCCGTGACCTTGGTCGAATAGGTGCCATCTCCATGATCAACGAGGGTGGAGGCCTGAACTTTGTCGTTATCGTATCCCAGCTGGATAAGATCTGACTTTCCTGGGACCTGTATCGTACGGTCTTGGGTATCAACCAAGGTAATGGTCAGGATCTCACCGCTCACCCCGGCGAAGTTTCTGTCACTTACTTCATGGTGGCTCCGCATAGTACGCAGGGCAACGGCCACTGGTTCAGCGAAGGTGACCTGTTGATCAATGACTTGATCACCGTGACGCGCGGTGAGGGTAAAGGTTCCACTCTGGGTGGAGGTGACATGAACTGTGTAAGTTCCGTTTCCTTGATCCTCAGCCATATGAACTTGAACAGCCTCACTAGAAGCAGCGACATTAACGAGATAAGGTTTCCCTGCGGGGTTTTGTGTGATCTCCTCAAAGCTGAGGGTTCCGAGCCATCCCCAATTCCCCAGGGCGTAGACCGGCTGTGACTTCAGTGGAGAGACTTCAAAGCCGGTGAGTCTGACACCCGAATCAGAACCATCCGCTGGTCCAAACCAGACCTGCCTGGTGACAACGCTCTCCCAACAGCCGTTCATATTGTCGACCACGCTGACAGTGAAGACACCTGCCTGGGTGGAGGTGATTGTTGCCGAATAGTTTCCACTGCCACGGTCAGTGAGAGGACCCACTGACACAGCGGGATCAGCGACACTGATACTGACCGGGTCGGTTAAACCTGTGGCGAATCTGTCAGGCTGTCCCCAGTATTCCATTCCAGCGGAGATCGTCCAGGACGATATACCATCAGCAAGGATGGCCCCTGAAGAATCGGGGGCTACCCCGAGTCCAGTCATATAGATGTACGGATCACAGGCTATGACGATGTCGGCGAAACCGACGTACTGCTGGATCACATGATCCCCAACCCTTGCTGTCAGGAGGTAATCTCCCGGTCGATCAGCGGTGATGCGGACGGTATACGTACCGTCACCCTCATCAACCGGACTTGAAATGCTGACCGCTGGGTCATCTGAAGTCACGGAGATAGCGAAGGCATATCCTGAAGAAACAGCCCCGCGACCATCATCGAGGTGGATGCGACCAAGCCAGGCGTCACCCCACCCGGCATAAACCATGCCACCATATTCTGGCAAGGCACTGAAAGCAACTAACATCAGATCATCGGTTAAAGGATCACGATCGGAGAAGGTAACTTTTTGGGTCCTCGGGTAGTGAACATAGGGGTAGTCCAGCGAGGCTGTGATGGTGAAGGTGCCAGCTTTGGTCGAGGTCAAGGCGACTGTGTAGTCACCATTGCCAAGGTCAACTACCTCGCCCACCGTGACTGCAGGATCAGAGGCTTCCACAACGACCTCGTGGGCATATCCAACCGCAAGGCGGGTGTAGTCAGCAGTCGTGAGGGACACTGTTCCTCTCCAGGACGCCACACCATCAGGAGCCACAGGTTCAGCTGAATCAGGAGCCACCGCAAAACTGCGTAGTGCAAACTGGTACATCCCGGTTGTTGGTTGTCGGAAGACAATCTCGCGCTCAATACTGGTCGATGTGGTCGCCCCTTCCAAGGATGCGCTCACGGTATAGAGCCCAGCAAGGGAGGCTGTGATATAGACCGTGTAGGTTCCGTCATCGTTGTCGATGGCAGCGGATACCTCCATAGACGGGTGGGAGACTTCCACGTTGACTGAGCTGGCGTGGCCTGTTCCCTGGGCCTCATCAGTTACTCGAAGGGTGCCCACCCAGGAGGATTGGCCATCCGAGTAGACCGGCTCAGCCTCTCGCGGAGCAACGGTGAAGCTTTGGAGAGAATAATCCCCGGAGGTGGGGATGGGCTCGCTAAAAGCTAGGGAAGAAACACCCCCGCTCACTGCTAATACTGTTGCCAGAATCATTAGTCCAGTACGACGGAGTGTGGGCATATTCTTGGGTTCCTTCCCGCGGGGTTTCCTGTGAAGTCAAAAGTGATAGGAGGTCAACGCGCAGGATCACTGCCCGGCTCCCCCCTGAGCCACTAGGAATCAATCTACTCCTGAAAGTGAGTTTTGTCATTGTTGATCGCTACCAGGTGGAAACTGGGCGCTTGGGTCCCTCACGGGAGACTATTCGCGGGAAGAAATTCACCATGGGCATCGAAGGCAGCGCGCCGGAGCGTACGGCGAAGAGCCAACAGAACTGGGCGACCCACCAAGATCAACAAAATACTGTTGGTGACCGCTCTGCCAGTGTCCCATACTGCCGTGGAGGTGATGAGGGTGAACCACCCGAAGCGCTTCAGGTTCTCCAACAGTGGCCCACCGGGGATGTAGGCGAGATCGGAGGGTCCTCCCTGGGAGGCGCCCATGACGTAGGGCCAAAACCAGAGGTTCATGATCGCCCCGAAGAGGTACGCCACAACGATTCCATAGACCACAAGCATGGCAACCTCAATCTTGCCGCGTATTTCTCGGCCAAAGAGTCGATCAGGGAGCAACCCGGCCCCCATGCCCACCCAAGCCGAGGCGAGCATCTGGAAGGGCATCCAGGGGCCCACTCCTGCTGTGAGTAATGCTGAAGCAAACAGTGAGGTGCACCCCAGGACGAAACCAAAACCGGGCCCGAACACCCTGCCGGCCAAGATGAGCAGGAAGAAAACGGTCTCCATTCCATTGGTACCAGCCCCCAGTGGCCGAAGGACCGCGATGATCGCGCTCAGCACCCCCAACAGTGCAAGAGCCTTAGCGTCGATTCCTTTGTCGGACATCTGAGCAAGGACGAGCACAATGAGCAGTGGCAGCAGAACAATGAAGATCATGGGTGCTGTGGCATCCATGGTCGTGGAATCCTTAACAGGAAGAAACAGTGGCCAGGTGAACATGGCTAAACCTGCCACACTCACCACACTGAGCATCACCCATGATTTCCACCCCAGTCGGATGGGCCCACCGCTTTTCACGAGTCCCCCAGCGCCTGGGCCACCTGATAGGGGGTCAGCCACGGTTGCGGATAGACAATCTTGGCCACCTGAGGGGCAAAGAGTGCCGAGGAACCCAGGACGCCAGCGGCAGTTCCTGTTTGAATGATTTCACCCGAAGCCATGACACAGATCTGATGTGCCACCTCGGCAGCAAATTCCACGTCATGGGTGACCACCCCCACCACACGACCCTGGTTGGCCATCTCTTCGAGGATCTGCGCCAAGGTGGCTTTTGCTTGATAGTCCAGTCCTCGGGTGGGCTCATCGAGCAGGATCACCTGCGGGAACGCCGTGAGCTGAATAGCCAACACCAGGGACAGCTTTTGGCCTTCGGATAGATCGCGAGGATGACTGATGGGATCAATGTGGGGTGCCAGGGCATCAAGTACTTGCCTACACAAACCTGGTTGACCACTATACGAATCGGCCGCCTCACATTCTTCGGCCACCGTTGAGCAGAAGAGAAGATCACTAGCATTGCTGGGGACAAGTCGACAATAGTCACGGATCACTGCAGGAGGCTGGTTATCCAAGCGCTTGCCCCCCACAGAGAATCGACCTGAGGACAGCGGGGTGACACCGGTAAGAGCCCACAGCAATGAGGATTTGCCTGACCCGTTGCGACCCATGATCACGCTCACCTGTCCGGGGGGCATCTCCAGTGACACGTTATCCACAGCGATAGTCCCGCCATAGGTCACGTTGAGTTTCGTGGCCGTCAAACCTGGGGTGTCAACGAGGGTGGTGGTGGCGTGAAGGCTCAGGGGCACCGAAGATTTTCCTTGGGCGGGAGGGACTCTCGGGTAATCAGCTTCGTTCTTGGTGGCCAAGGATTCCCGCAGTGGCCCTGCCATAGAGCGGGCTTGGCGTACTGATAATGGAACAGAATCGAATCCAGCAATCCGCCCAAGAACAACCACCGGTGGTTGGAGCAGTGATTCTTGGATCATCTCCCGTGTTGTCCCCTGGGTAACTTGTCCTTGGGGACCGAGAAGGATCATTTGGTCGGCGTAGCTGATGACCCTCTCCAAACGGTGCTCAGCCATCACCACCGTGAGCCCAAGATCATGAACCAATCTGAGCAGTGTGGCCAGTACCTCCTCACTAGACCCTGGGTCCAACGCAGAGGTGGGTTCATCGAGCACAAGGACGCGTACCCCTGCTGCAAGAGCCGACCCGATCGCTACCCTTTGTTGTTGGCCAGAGGACAGCGACACCAAAGCCCGGGAGCGTACCTCTGCCAAACCCAGAATGTCGAGGGTCTCCTCGACGCGGGTTCTCATCCTCATCGGATCCACACCCATCTGCTCTAGAGAGTAGGCCAACTCCTCCTCAACCGTGTCAGTGACGAAACCCGCAAGTGGGTCCTGGCTCACCCGACCAACGATGTGTGCAAGATCGCGTGGAGGATAATCAGCGGTTGATAGCCCCTCCACCTCGACACTTCCTGAGAGAGTTCCACCAGTGAAATGCGGTACATGACCGTTGATGGCACCCAGCAAGGTGGACTTCCCTGATCCTGTGGGACCAGCAACCAAGACAAGTTGCCCATCGTCGATCTGGAGATTAACCCCTGTCAGGGTGGGTGAGTCCGCGGTGGAATATTGAACAGACACATGGTCGAAAACAATCATGATGAACTCCTGTCGGGAGCGGGAGTGACCAGGGTGGGAAGAGCCAAGATCATGAGAACCACTAAACTCATCGCGCTGATCGAAGGCCAAGCTAGAGGGGCGACGTCAAAGAAAACGACCTGTGGTTGAACCTTTCCCAACACCACCATCAAGGCGGTTGCTGTGATAGCGCAACCCATCACTACCCATTCGATGGTTGTCAGTGAATCGGGGCGATAACGGCTCCTCATCACACGGCGACCCACCAGCTTCAAGGCCACAAAACCCACCAGGGCACCACCAATGACCATCGGTGTGCCCCTCCACCAGGGTGCAGAAAGGTCCAGCAAACCATAGGCACCCACACACAGGGCAAGACTGGAGAAAACCATCATCGCCGAGGTGAGTCGGCGATGGCCGGGCAACACCTGAGATGAGCGCCCGTACCCTCGCGAATCCATCGACCCTGCTAGTAACAAGGAGCGATCGAGTGCATCACTGAGAACAGGCATAGCAACATAGCGAATCAGATGGGCGCCTTTCCCGGTCTCTGCCCTCAACTGGCGCGCGCGGCGTACCCTGCCCAAAGACTCAGCCAACTGCGGGAAGACAGACAAAGCGATCACCACCACGGTTCCCCATTCATACAGCGCCGACGGTACGGCTGCGAGCAGCCTCTTAGGGTTAGCCAAAGAATTGGCTGCCCCAACCGCCAGGATCATGGCCGCCAACTGTAACCCCGAGACCCCTGAGGAAATCAGCGCCTCAGCTGAGACAGGACCTAAGAGTCTCACCGAAGAGAACACCCCAGGCAGAGTGAGGGTTGGCAGAGGAAACAAGATGGTGGGCCCTGCAGCAGAGAAGATGATCCGCAAAATCAGGCGCAACACCACAATCAAACATCCAAGATAGACGTAGAGCCGAAAGCCGAGTGCCCATGGGGAGTTCCCGCGTCGAAGGATCACAGTCAGACAGACAACAGCAATGACACCAACAATAATGAGCGGATTGGTCGTACGCGAGGCTACCACCGCACAACCCAACGCCCAGGTCCACCAGGCACCCGGATGCAGTGAGCGGGGTAGACCCCACCAGCGCCTTGACACCCCACTGGTGTGAAACTGCCCGGTGAGGGTTGACATCTTCTTCTCTCTGTGAGCGATCCTCAATGGTTGCCACAGATGGGCACCCAACAGACCTCGCGAATGGAAACGCTCCCCATCCAGAAAGGTTTTCGGACTCATCAGCGTCGCTGATCTACCGTTGCGGGTCAGTGTCGGAGTTGGACCGACTTCCCCTCAAAGGATCGGGTGAGACCCGCTCACTCTAGCACAGCGAACACCACCCACCCCCGTCACCCTGCGCAGCGTTGCGACTCGCAGGGCCTAGAAACCACACCAACCATCAAGGTGAGTGAACCGTTTCGTGGAGTATGACGGTGAGCAGTTGTGGTCGATTGTTGTCCCACATCAACAGGAGTATCGACTCTCACCTAGAAATCTTCACTCAAGTCACGCCACTCGGGATTAAGTCTTTCAATCAATGCAATCTTCGCTTGGCGACGACGATTCTTGATCTTCTTCTCAAGAATAATGGCTCCCTCCATACTCTCACCAGCCACAAACCACACGAGACGATCAACATCGTATCGATGAGTGAACCCCCGATATTCTTTGTTCTTGTGTTGCGCAATACGACTCACCAGATCTGAGGTAACACCCACATAGAGAGTCCCATTTCTTTTGTTGGCCATGATGTAGGTGAACGCCATTTTTCCCATGGAAAAAGTCTATGGACAGTGTCACGCTCATCACCACAGAAAGACCCCTCACTTGTGGATAACCGCCTACCTGGATTCCGCAAGTCGCTTCGCTCCGCGGACCGCTGCAGGCCAACGATCAACCGCAACTGCTCACCGTCATACTCCACAAAACGTTGCGTAACGACTCACAGTGCATCGCAGAACGACCAGGGAGTGTATGACAGTTGCTCAGAGCCCCCACTCGGTGAGTTGCTACGCGACGTCAATCCATCACCATTGTTCTCATTTGCGGTGTGATACCTACCCCGGCGACCCTACAACCGTCACCCTGCGGAGCGAAGCGACTCGCAGGGCCCAGAAACCACACCAACCATCAAGGTGAGTCTGGCTAACGCATTCACCACCAACGGACTCCACAACCGAGGATAACCGCTTGACTGGATTCCGCGAGTCGCTTCGCTCCGCGGAATGACCGCTGCAGGCCAACGATCAACCACAACTGCTCACCGTCATACTCCACTAAACGTTGCGTTACGACTCACAGTGCTCTGCGGAATGACCGTTGCGCATTGAGCTGGCATGGAATAATCGATAGAACCTACTGTTGGTGGTGTTTTCGTGTGGTGTTGAGCTAGCTATCGTGCCAGTCGGGATACGGCCTGGGCGATGTCACTATCGGTGGCGGTCAGGGCGATGCGGACGTGATTATTCCCGGCGGGTCCATAGAAATCGCCGGGGGCAACAATGATGCCACGCTGGGCCAACCAGTGGGCGGTGTCTCGACCTGATTCACCACGGGTGGCCCACAGGTAGAGTCCGCCCTGGGAGTTATCGATGGTGAACCCGACTTGGGTCAGACCATCAATCAGTTGGGTTCGGCGAGTGAGATACCTCTGACGTTGTTCATCGACGTGGGTGTGATCACCCAAGAGTGCAACCATGGCCGCTTGAACTGGGGAAGGCATCATGAACCCGAGGTGTTTGCGCATGGTCACCAGTGGGGACACCACCGAATCATCACCCACGACGAAACCTGCACGGTAACCAGCACAATTGGATCTCTTCGATAGGGAGAACGCTCCCAGCAGTCCTTCCACTGATCCCCCATTGAGAGACTCGTCGAGGATGGACACTGGCTCACTGTCCCATCCGAATTCCCCATAACATTCGTCAGCAGCCAACAGTGCACCCGTGGAACGGGCGTACTGAATCCAGGCAATGGTCTCCTCGATGGAGTCAACTTTTCCTGTGGGATTGGACGGAGTATTTGTCCAAATGAGCGCCGGGCATACGTGAGCAACATCACTCGGGCTCGATGCCCTGATGATCTGAGCTCCCGTCATGGTTGCCCCCACTTCATAGGTGGGGTAGGCAACCTCAGGGATCACAACGATGTCCTGGGGGCCCAACCCCAGCAAGGTAGGCAACCAAGCCACCAGTTCCTTGGTTCCGATGACGGGGGCAACATGGCGATCGGTGAGTAAGGGAGCTGCCCACCGCTTCGTCACATAACCAAGGATGGCCTCATGCAACTCGTGGCTACCCCACACTGTGGGATACCCATGGGCATTGGCAGCTTCGGCAAAAGCTGACTTCCCGATCTCAGGGGTGGGATCCACCGGCGTACCAACACTCAGATCGCAAGCCCCCCCAGGATAGGTTTTCGCCAAAGCGACATCCTCAGCGATGGTGTCCCAGGGAAAATCGGGCAGGACAACTCTGCTCATGGCTACTTTGGTGGCAGGGCTGCGATCGTGGGATGATCGAAATCCTGTGGCCCAAGACGTGCCGCTCCACCAGGAGCCCCCAAGTCAGCAAAGAACCCGGCATTGATCTCAGCGTAGTCCAGGTATTCTGCGGGAAGATCATCCTCGTAAAAGATCGCCGAGGTGGGGCACACAGGTTCACAGGCTCCACAATCCACGCACTCGTCCGGATTGATATAGAGGGTTCTGGCGCCCTCATAGATGCAATCGACCGGGCACTCCTCAACACAGGCCTTGTCTTTCACGTCAACACACGGCGCCGCAATCACGTAGGTCATCGGGGTCCTTTCTTCGTTTCCAGCGTCATATCCTACCGCGTGAACTACCGCCCGGCACGATTGATCGCAGAGCAAACAGCTTTGAGGGAGGCGGTCACAATAGAGGGGTCCACCCCCACTCCCCACCAGAGGTTGCCTTCAATCTCCGCTTCCACGTACGCCGCAGCTTGGGCATCACCACCAGCTGACAGAGCATGTTCGGTGTAGTCGAGAACCTTCACCTCATAACCGATGCTCGTCAGGGCTTGGACGAACGCCGAAACAGGTCCGTTTCCGATTCCTTGGATGGTGAGATCCTTGCCATGATTGGTCACCTTCGCAGTGATCTCATAGGTATTATCCGTACTGGTCACTGACGAGCTCACCAGTGCAAGTGGATCGCTAGCCCCCAGATACTCATCGGTGAACAGGTTCATGATCTCTGAGCTGGACACCTCCTTGCCGGTGGCGTCGGAATATCTTTGAACCGCGCGAGAAAAATCTAGTTGGAGTCGTCGCGGAAGATCATAGTGGTGGTCGGCTTTCATGAGGTACGCCATGCCACCTTTTCCTGACTGGGAGTTCACCCGGATGACTGCCTCATAGGTCCGACCAACATCAAAAGGATCGATGGGAAGATAGGGGGCCTCCCAGGCAACCTCATGGATGGTTGCCCCTTGGGCTTGAGCCTGCGAGTCGAGGTCTTCCAGCCCTTTCTTGATGGCGTCCTGGTGGGAGCCAGAGAAGGCGGTGTAAACCAGGTCACCTGCGTAGGGGTGGCGTGGATGGACAGGCAAACCCGTGCAGTATTCGACGGTACGGCGAATGTTATCGATGTCAGAGATGTCCACTTGAGGGTCGATCCCTTGAGAGAACAGATTCATAGCCAATGTCACGAGATCGACATTGCCTGTCCGCTCACCGTGACCAAACAGGCATCCTTCCACCCGATCAGCTCCAGCCATCACACCCAATTCGGAGGCTGCCACTGCTGTTCCTCGATCATTGTGGGTGTGCAGTGAAACAGCCACGGAGTCACGGTGTGAGATGTGGCGAATGAAATATTCAATCTGGTCGGCGTAGGTGTTGGGTGTGGACATCTCCACGGTTGCCGGCAGATTGAGGATGATTTCTCGATCCTGGCTGGGCTGCCAGATTTCCATCACATTTTCGCACACTTCCAGTGCATAATCGGTGGGTGTTTGGGTGAATATCTCTGGGGAATACTCATAACCAAACGCTGTGGTGGGCAGGTATGTCTCCGCGTACTGGATCACCCACTGGGTACCACGACGAGCCAAAGCTGTGGTCTGTTCACGGGTGTTGCCAAAGACAACCCGTTGGAAGAGATCAGACAAGGCGTTGTACATGTGGATGGTCGCTCGGGGGGCTCCCACCAGGGATTGCGCCGTTCTTTCAATGAGGTCCTCGCGCGCTTGGGTCAACACCGAGATCTGAACATCATCGGGGATCTTGTCTGATTCGATCAGCGAACGTACGAAATCAAAATCGGTCTGGGAAGCTGACGGGAAACCCACCTCAATCTCTTTATATCCCATGGCGACTAACAGATCGAACATACGCATTTTGCGGGAGGGTGTCATGGGATCGATGAGGGCCTGGTTACCGTCACGCAGGTCGGTGGACAACCAGCGAGGGGCTTGGGTGATTCTGGCAGAAGGCCAGGTACGGTCAGGAAGATCCTGAGGTTGGAAAGGGGTGTATCGCCCAAAGGGCATGGGGGATGGTTGTTGACATGGTCTGATGATGTTGGTTGTCATGGTGTTCTCCTTGGTTTCTAGGTGTGATGGGTCGCGCTAGTACTCCGCAACGAATCATCATTCGCTGCGGCAACTAAGGAGCAGGCTTCGCAACATGGCAACCAGCATACTACATCGAATCAACCGGTCCGCGGGCAGTCACGCTCAGAATATGTCAAACCGGCACCACCGCAGGCGTTTGTCACATTGGGTGCAGTTAGCGACTGCCGATGACGACGTCTTTGACGATGGTGGAGGGGTCGAGGAAGGTCAGGGGTTGGGTGTCGAGGTCGTCGTCTTGTTGAGTCCAGCGAAGGGTGGCGGTGTAGTGCCCCTCGGCGAGGGATGTGATCGACACTTCGTAGACTCCAGGAGAGATCTCCTCAATGTTAGAAACCTGCACCATGTCCAGTGGTGAGCCATCATCGGACTCAATCACCACATCAAGATTGGAGGTTTGGCCCGCGAGGGGACCGAGCGGCGATACACCCATTCGTGCGTAAATCTCAGCACGCAGGGTATAGGAGTCTTCCCCATCGTTGGCGCGTGCCGCTCCGCCGGTGAGCTCACTGGGTGAATCATCGAGTGTGACCTTCACGTGAGAGGACCATTCGGGAAGGAAGGTTACCTCTGCTGGGCTCTTCGCCAGTTCGCGTACGACATCATCTTTCCCTTCGAATTTCACTGAGAAAGCGAAGGTTCCTGCCTGATTGGACTTCAGTTGGGTGGAATAGACCCCATATCCAATGTCCACAATATCCCCAACCGTCACTGGTTTATCTGCGCTCACCTTGAGCCGTTCATCGAGACCTTTCACATAACCACCCACAAGGTCTTTGGCATAGATGGTGAGGGTGAAGTAATCCTCCCCATCGGCTAGGACCGGGTCTTGGCTCAGGGAGTACGACATGGTGGATGGGGCCGGGAAACGGCAGTCGTCAATGAATTCGACTATCGCTGGTGACCCAGCAATATCATAGCCATGGACTCTGGCTGCCACCTGGACTGAGGCGCCTTCACCGCGTACCACTGTTATCTCAGCGCGCCCTTCCCTATCAGTGGTGACTGTTGATGGTGTGGTTGTCTCCCCACTGATGACCTCGATATCGACGTCATAGTCGGCTAGGGGCCCATCGCGGGTGTTTTTCAGCTGGACCACACCTTCGGTTTCTGCCTTGACATCACAGGGAATAATCACCATGGGGGGCACACTGAGCTGGGACTGCTCGATGTCAGGAAGAACAGTGTCGAAGGTTAACTCAACACTGGCCCTTTGGCGTGTTTCTGGTGAGGAAACGGATTGAACCTGTAGTTCCACTGTTTCCTCAACGGTGTTGGTCACCACGATTTCCCCATTGCCCATCTCGTCAAGCAGGATTCTGTGCTGCGCAACGCGTGCTGATCCGCTCACTGATACAGCCACCGGTTGGCCAGAACTCGGTTCCCCACAACCATTTTGGAGGTGGACACCCACAGTGACACCGGACAGTCCATCTGCTGGAGCTGACTGACCGGAGGGTTTTGTTAACGTCAGTACGTCATCGAGTGTGGCGCCAGGAATCAAAGAAACGTCAATGTTCGCTGGGGAATCACCAACATTCACCCACCGATCTGTGACAAACACTGTTGCTGAGACGGACGGTAATGCTCCAGAGATGACGGCATCAATATCAATCACACCCACCACTGAGGCTTGACCTTGTGCATCGGTTAAAACATCTTGGGAGCTGAGAACAAGTCCACGAGCAGCTGCAAATTTCACCATCGTGTACGCCTGTGGCCCACCGGTGAGATCGTTGACGGTTACTGTTGCCACCACAACCTCGGGGTCGGCCACCCCAGCAACACGGCAGGTGGGCAGAGTGACGTCCACGTGGGTGACATCCAGTCCTAGTGATGCTGCAACAGGTTCTAAGACGTTGGGGGAGGTTCGCCCTGCCTGGTCGATGGTGATGGTGGACAGATGACCGATCTGCGAAAGCGGGTCAAATATTTCGACAACTACAGGGAAGGAGCGTGGCTGGGTGTCAGGGTTTTTTGCCACGACAGCCACGATTCGTTGGGGACCTTGCCCTGAAATCGTGGATATCTCCACACCATCTGTTGGACGAATACTCCAGTGGTCGTCGCGACCCGCACTCACCGCAAGCTCTACTTCACCACCTGTCCAATCAACTCCGTAGGTCTCCCAGGTTTCATCTTCACCTGTCCAACACAGTTCGCCACTTCGAGTGGTGAACACTGGGCAGGTCACTAGTGGATCATCAGATGTGTAAAGACCTGCTGAATCCACCAGATGATAGATGGAGAGATACTCCTGGGCAGATGCCAGTGGAATTTCTAGCGACTCCGGGCTACCATCCCTGGTTTGGTGGATGTCAAGTGCCGCTGAAGAGAAGTGGAAGAAAGAAACTGGTTGTTGCTTCACCCATGCGAGAACCATTTCTTGCGCCTGCGCTACATCATTGCCCTGGGCTGCTGAATGGAGCATGGGCGTGATGCTCGTGGCGGGGATGAAGAGGTCCTCCACCGTCAGTTGCTGACCTGTATCCAGCCGGATGTTCATTGTTGCGACCGGCTTGGCCTCATGGCGGCTCACGAGGGAGATGAGGTTCGAGAAGTTACCGGTCACCTCAGTGGTCAAGTGGGGGTCGGGTTTTCCTTCACAGTGGTCTACTTTCACTACTGCAGATACTCCCCAGTGCGCCTTCAGATAGTCTTTCTGGGTTGACAGTAATTCTTCCCACCTGGGTTCGACAAGGTCATCGTTGACTAATCCACTCACGGTGGGTTGGTCCACTTGTGCACAGTAACCTCGACCACTGGCAAGATAGGTCGCGGTGGTCGAGATGGACACAGGATTCACGGTGAACTGCTGGTCAAACTCGCTCATCACTGGTGTGGCTGGGGTTGGGAAGCTGTCTTCCTCGTCGTAGGGAAGAACAGTGACATATCCCGCATCTGCAACAATCTGTTGGCCTTCGGTTGATGCCATGATCTCAGCCAGTACACGAGTGGGACTGTCCACATCCTTGGTGTGATCAAAGACAGCATACAGAGGTGTTGATAGGGGGTAGATCTTGTTTCTTATCGTGTACGAGCTAGGCAGAGTCCCCTCCACATCGACCACACTGATGCGTGGATCCTCTCCTGCAAGATTCCACACCTGGGATGCATAGTGGTAATCCGCATAGGCAAGGCTGCGCGATTGCCCAGTAAAGACTTCGCGCGCGGTCGCATCGGCAAAACTCATCTTCCCAAAGAAAGACTGAAAGTGTTCACCAGCTGAAGAATCAGTGGGAAGGGTGTAAACCTCAACCATCCCAGAGTCGGGACCACCATTGACCCACTGGTCAGTTTCACCGGAAAAGATCGAAGAAATCTGGTCACGAGTCACCAAGCGGTTGTTCTGTTGGTCGGTGAGAAAAACCAGCCCATCATAACCAATGAGTATGGCTTCCATTTCTTGACCACTGCGAGCTGCTGCGACGAGTTGGGCATCAGTGAGTTCACTGACCAGAATCAGATCAACGTCACCAGCAAGAAGACGGTCGAATGCCTGATCCGTACCACTGAACACTGCCGGAGAGGTGATACCGCCAAGGCTGTGAGCAAAATTCTCCCCCAGCCACATCGCCGTCAGTGAACCATCAACCAACGGATAGGTCTGAGGAGTGAAGACATCGTCGCCATGGGCAGCCAGTGGGAGAGCCAGACAACTGAGGGCAACAAACAGAGCAGCGAGACAGGCGAGAACACGTCTGAATCTGACACCCATACGTCCTCCCTTCCTGCGGTGAGGGCAAGACGCCTCACCCCGCTCCCAACCTTCCCCAAGGTTTCCTTTTTCTGACGGCTAGAAACAAGATTACCTCACCGCTCAAGCGCAGTACGGCCGTTTGCCTCAATGTGTCTGCCAGATGGACGAAATCGCGGTTTTTTCTCCTCAAAACCCGAGCCGACGAAGTGCCTTAGGGTCTCTTTGCCAGTCCTTGACCACCGTGACCCTCAAATCCAGGTGGACCTGGACACCTAACAGGGCAGAGATTCTCCGGCGAGCTTCGGTGCCAATAGCACGCAACCTCTCGGCTTTCTTGCCTAAAATGATTGGCTTTTGCGAGTCGCGCTCCACCACCAGATTGGCATAGATATCCAACAGTGGTTTTTCTCGTCCCTCCCGGTTTTGCATCTCTTCAACCGTGACAGTCAGGGAATGGGGAAGCTCCTGTTGAACAAAAGTCAGAGCAACCTCGCGGATGAGTTCCGCTACCAGAGTCTGGGTCGGTTCATCAGTGACCTCCCCTTCCGGGTAGAAGGCTGGACCCTGTGGCAAACTACCTAGGAGAAGATCACTGACTTTATCGAGGTTCTCGCCTGTGAGTGCTGAAACTGGGATGATGTGTTCCCACTGAAACCCCAATTCTGATTCCAGCTGCTGGATCTCAATCAGGTGTTCGCGGGTTCTCTTCTGCCCAGCAATATCCATCTTTGTCGCCAAGGCAAACAGTGTTGGGGTTGGACTCAGTTGCGAGATCTGGGTTAACAGGTGGCGATCCCCTGGACCTATTTTGTCGGGGCAAGGCAGGCAGACACCAATAACATCAACCTCGGTCCACGTGTCGTACACGAGCTGATTGAGTCTGGTCCCCAGCAGCGTCCTGGGGCGATGAATACCTGGGGTATCCAAGATCACCAACTGGCCATCGTCGCGGGTGAGGATTCCACGAATAATGTGGCGGGTGGTCTGTGGTTTATCGGAGGCGATAGCCACCTTCGTACCCACTAGGGCATTAGTTAAGGTGGATTTTCCAGCATTCGGCCGACCAACAAAACAGGCGAAACCTGAGTGAAATACTGTATCGCTCATGATGATTCCTTCAGGTCATCAGGTTCAGCCACGAACCAGGTGTGGACATCTGGTGGTTCAAGAACGTCTTCAGCGGTGGTGGTCTGCGTCATGTCTGTTTGGCGTACGAGAACAGTGGCCATCTGATGGCGACGCCCAGCGAACTGATCAGCCTTCAACTCCAACCCCTCCCAGATCAAGGTGGATCCGGGGATGGGAACCATATTCAATTCTTTCGCCAAGATCCCTCCCACAGAATCCACATCCTCATCATGGAGAACCCGACCAAAGAGCTCCCCCAAATCCGACAGGGACAACCGTGAAGAGACCCGATAAACCCCAGGAGTGATTTCGGTGACAGGATCAAGCTCCTGATCAAATTCATCTTGGATTTCACCAACAATCTCCTCAATGAGATCTTCGATCGTGATGACACCGGACGTACCACCAAACTCGTCAACCACCACCACCATATGAATATGTGCTGCTTGCATCTCGCGCAGGAGAACATCAGCAGCCTTAGAATCAGGACACCAGGTCACGGGTCGAACCAGCGAACTCACCAGCTCTGAGGATTGAGCCTCCGAATTGTCGAAGACCCTTTTCACGACGTCCTTGAGATAGAGGATCCCCACCACATCATCCAGTCCCTTTGATGAAGTCACCGGGATGCGGGAGAACCCTGAGCGCAAAGTCAGTGCAAGAGCTTGACGCAGTGTTCGATCCTGGTCGAGGTGGACCACTTCAGTACGGGGTACCATGACTTCACGAACCAGGGTGTTTCCGAGGTCACTGACACAAGGAACCGAACCGGGTGTTGTCTGCACCTGTTGGGTGGAGGGGTTCTTTTTCCGGAACACTCCTAAGGAACCCAGGACATATCCAGCGATGAGGCAACCCGCAGCAGTGGCAATGAAGGCAAGAATCATGAAGAACCCCGTCGCTGATCACCCCAGGCCTCAATCACCTGGTCATTGATGGTGAACATCTGTCGTTTTTCCTCGGGTTCACCATGGTCGAAACCCAACAGGTGCAAGATTCCGTGGACGAGAAGATATTCAGCCTCCTCTTGGGCACTGCGGCCGGCTACTTCCGCTTGACGCCTGGTCACAGCTGGGCAGAGAACAACATCACCGAGGATTCCTTCAGCCAATTCGTCGTCACTGCCGGGCCTCAACTCATCCATCGGGAAACTCAATACATCGGTGGGACCCTCTTCACCCATGAATTTTTGATTGTAGGCACTCATGGTTTCTTCATCCACCAGTTGAATAGACATCTCTGCTTCCGGATCAATGTGCAGAATCTTGTAAGTGAATAAAGCCAGTTGGATGAGTTTTCTTTCATCAACTTTCATTCCTGACTCGTTGTTCAAATCAATCACGATGTGCTCCTTGGTGGTCGCGAGTTCGCCCCGCGTGGTTTGTCAGCTTCATAGATGTCGTAGGCTGCTGCTATGCGACCCACCAGCGGGTGGCGTACCACATCAGAATTTGTTAGATAGCAAAACTCGATGTCGTCGACTGTGTTGAGTATTCCTGTCACCTCACGTAGACCCGATTTCATTGCTGAAGGAAGATCCACTTGTGTGATATCCCCTGTGATGACCATGGTGGAATTGAACCCGAGTCGGGTGAGGATCATTTTCATCTGCTCCATGGAGGTGTTCTGGGCTTCGTCGAGGATGATGAACGCATCATTGAGGGTACGCCCACGCATATAAGCCAGGGGTGCTATTTCGATGGTGCCCGCGGTGATGAGCCTGGGAACAGAGTCAGCGTCCAGCATGTCGTGCAAGGCATCATAGAGGGGCCGAAGATAGGGGTCGATCTTTTCGGAGAGCGTGCCGGGAAGGAAGCCAAGCCTCTCCCCTGCCTCAATGGCTGGGCGAGTCAAAATAATCCGCGATACCTGTTTGGATTGCAGGGCTTGAACAGCTTTCGCCACCGCGAGATAGGTTTTCCCTGTCCCCGCTGGGCCGATGCCGAAAACGATGGTGTTCAAGTCGATGGCGTCGACATAGTTTTTCTGGTTGGCGGTTTTGGGCCTGATCGTCCGCCCCTTGTGGGACAGAACCGAAGCAGTTAAAACCTCCGAGGGTTGAACCCCTTCGGCGCCAGTCATCTCCAGTATTCGCGACACGTCGGCGCGGCTCAGTCCCTGCCCTGTTCGCAGGATAGTCACCATCTGGGTGAGCACATCCTCAGCATGGTTGATGTCGTCTTGGTTCCCACTCAAGGTGAGCACATTCCCGCGTACGTGAACATCAGCCTCCAACTGGTCTTCGAGAAGCCGAAGGTATTCGTCGCGGGGCCCCAGCACACTGACCATGGGAATCGAGGTGGGTACGCTCACGCGCAACGAGTTGAGATGAGTCTCTGAATCGGACACCGTGATGGTCGTACCTCCTGAATGGGCGTGCCCCCAGTCTAGCGATAAGATTCCCCTGTGGCTCAGATGGAAACCCAGGACAACCCTCGTGGGGTCTATGACCTAGTGGTGGCTGGGTTTTGTGGGATGCTACTGATCGCCAATGTGGCTGCGACGAAACTCATTGCCCTGGGCCCGGTGTGGGAACCAGGGGGTGTCCATGTTTTCCCGCTCATCTTCGATGGGGGTGCCCTCACCTTCCCGATCACCTACATTTTGGGGGGCTGCCTAGCCGAGGTCTATGGTTTTAGCAAAACCCGCCGAGCGATCTTCCTCGGTTTTGTCCTGTCTGCGGTTGCCGCTGTGGTGTTCCTGGTGGTGGGGGCTCTTCCCCCCGACCTCAGCTGGGGTAACCAGGAAGCCTGGGTTTCGGTTTTGGGTTTCGTTCCACGGATCGTTCTTGGTTCCCTGCTGGGTTATCTGGGTGGCCAACTCATCAATGCCCGTGTTCTGGTGTGGTTGCGCGATCGAGCCCAACCTGGTTCACTGTGGTTCCGCCTGATGGGGTCGAGTGTTGCTGGTGAAGCCATCGACACCGTGGTGTTCTGCGTGATCGCGTACGGATTCGTTGTGGACCTGGGAACCCTCGGCAACTACATCATCATCGGATACCTCTACAAGGTTGGTTTCGAGGCCCTGCTTCTCCCGGTCACCGTCAAAGTGATTGCCTGGTTGAAGGTACGCGAGCAGGGTGTCTAACCCTAGATTCCTGACCTCTCGGGCTCTTGATTGCTCTCTGCTGGTGGTGTTTCTTCTTCATTAGCTAGAGCAGTGATCTGATCGCCCAATTCTTCAACTCGTTGCTGCTTGGACCGTAAGAGGTCAGCTGTTTCATCCTCAAACCTATAGGACAACCCAATCACTGAAGACAACAATTCGCCAACATCATGAACACCATACATCGTGTCCTGGATTTGATAGAGAGTATGCCGAGACTTATCCAATTCATCTTGAATCTCACCAAACGTGCGCTTGTACCGCGAAATTTGATCCTCAGTTTCTTCTCTTTCTAGCGACAAAGCACCCATCTTCCGGTCGCGCGAAGAAATACCCGAACCACTCTCAACCATATGATTCACCACCCTCCTAGGAAAGATGCCGATCAGTGGTCACCGTCACACGACCCCAATCCTCAACCGTGAACTTCACACCCGGATTAGCAGCCAACAAATCAGGCAAAACCTCCTCCAACAACAACCAATCCCGCTTACTTCGCAGATAGTCACCAGTCACCCCATTGTCAGCCAATACTGTCACTGCAGTATCGGATGTAACTGTCGCGCCTTGGTATCGAACCTCTACCCACTCAGTAAGGGTACGATCAATCCTGTTGTACTCTATCTCAAGGAAATAGTAAAGATCTTCAGAAATAGTTTCCGAAAAGAAAATGCTCAACCACGTAGCACGGTGTTCCTCCCATAATGACATGTCGCATTCATTGATTGACGTCTTATTAAGCTGAGGATTAATATGCATGACAAATGAGTCGGTTCTTTCTACATACCTAATTTCTTTTTTTGGCCCATACACTCCATGCTCGCAGAAAAGCAACTCCACTTCATACTTTTCATCCATTGCTGGATTAGTCTCGTACCTACTGCCATAGTTCCATTCAGCAGCAATGATCGCGTCGAAAATGTTATGTGCTCCATAACGTAGCCAACCATTAATTCCCAGGGACATCACTATTCCAAGAACGACCGCTGCAGCTACAAAGTACACCACACGGAGGAGTAGTTTTGGTTTCGGATGGCTGTTACTATCTAAGGAGGTCATTGGATCCTGCTTCCAAATTCTTAACAAACCGCTCACCGACAAGCCTATCGTCCAGAGTTGCTTTCTTAGGCAAATCCTGCACCAGCTGCGTAGACAACCCACTCACCCACTGAGCACGATCCCTCCCTTGGAAAACCGACATCATCAAACCCATGATTACACCCCCACCGTTACGAAAGATGCTGATCAGTGGTCACCGTCACACGACCCCAATCCTCAACCGTGAACTTCACACCCGGATTAGCAGCCAACAAATCAGGCAAAACCTCCTCAAACAACAACCAATCCCGCTTACTACGAAGGTAGTCATCGGTGACGCCATATTCCGAGAGTATGGTTGTCACTCGTTCATTATCTCTCCACCACTCACCATCCCAACGAACATGCACTTCCTGATGAAAATGGTTATCGCGGCGGTCGTAGATGAGATATAGAGAAATCCAAATATCGTCAGAGATAACTTCATTATACCATATTTCTAACTTTGTCGGATAACCTCCTTTCCAACACACTTCATCCCAAATGAGCCAGCAATTCGACCTGCTCTCGAAAGGAGCAACAACAACTATCTCAACCATGTCATAGCGAGATCGATACCGCATCTCGCGACCGTCTTCAGGGTAATCCCCATGAACGAAATGATACTTGTATTTTTCCGTCATCACTGGCTTATTTACAGTTCCAGTACCCCACTCCGCTTCCATGACTGCATCGAAGATGTTGTGGATTCCAAAATAGTGCCATCTGGCGACTCCCAGGGACACCACCACCCCCAGCACGAGAATCCCGATCACTAAAGCAACAGCAAAGCGACGCCGTCTCGAAAAGGAGTAAAGAGCTTTAGCTGAGGAAGTCACATCTAAAAGTCTATCGTTTGTCGTTATTTACTTCGGAACTCATCAGTGCCTAACTCAACTTACAGTTGTGTCTTCTGGATATTCTTGGCTGCTTGGTTGGTGGCCAACCACGAAAGAAGGATGAAGATCACCGCGCCACCTGCGAAGACGCCCAATTGGGGGCCAAGGTTACCGAAACCACGGTCGTTGAGAAGAGACAACTCGGGCAGTACGGCAACCAGGGTGGTCAAACCCAGGCCCACGAGCAGAGCGATCAGCGTACCTCCGCCTAGGGGCCACCAGGTGCGGTAGGGGCGGGAATAGTAGGCGGGCAGAAAAATCAGGTTGAACGTGGCGTACATGATGAGGGTGATTCCGAAAAACGCCAGGTTGGTGTTCATGGACGCGTAGTTGCCGACAGGATAGAGGAAGAACCTCACCACACTCAGGGCCATACCGACCACAAGATAAGTCAATTCAAGCAGTACGATCGTCCAGGCGCGAGCCTTCGCTTGGGCGACGAAAGACATGGGCAGGGTGGCAAGAAACTCCAGATCATGATCCTTGCGGTCCCTCCACACCACAATCATGACACCCACAAAAACGTACGCCATCGCGAGTGGAAACACCCACATGGGGATGAGCAACAACCCCAATGGAAGAAAGACGAGAAGAAACCACGGCGACATTGTGAGACGGAATTCTTTAGCGAGGAGGGCTTTCATTCGGCCTCCTCGTGTGCCCGGCGTGGACGCGATTCGGGTCTCTCCAAGAACACCATGATCTGTTCCAAGCGTGGTTCCTTAATCTGGCATCCAGTGGTGAAAGCCTCATCCTTGGTCTTGATCATCCCCGTGAAACCCTTCTCGGTCACCCGGATGCCATGGAGGGCTGATTCCAGTTCATCGGTGAGGAACCGTAGCCTTCCTTTGACGAGTAGGAAACTACGAGAAAACTCATCCACTGAGGTGTAGGCGATAAGCTCACCACGGCGTAGATAGGCCACATAGTCGGCGCAGGTTTCCACATCCATGATCTGTGAGGTCGTGAACACCAGGGAGCATTTTTCTGCTGAGATGAGTTCCCGGAAGAGGTCCAGCATCGCTGTCGACTCATCCTTCTCCAGCCCTCGGGTGGGATCATCCAGGACAATGAGCCCACAGTGGCGAGCCAGGGATGTGGCCAGTACGTACTTCACCTGATCGGCGGGAGACAGTTGGTGGAGTTTCGCCTTTTCGTCAAGTCCAAACCTGGCCATCCAGGACTGGTAGACCCCCTCATCCCACTTCGGGTAGAACCCCTGCGTGGTTGCGGTGATCTGGGAGAGGCGACGGCTGGCATAGGGCGCCACACCACCGAGAGTGAAACCCACCTTCTCCCCGATGGTTGGGGGAAGACCCTGAACTGATTGCTCTCGGGTTTCCTGCTCGAAGATTCTCACCACACCTGTGTCCGGGCGGACAAGATTGAGCAGAGCCTTCAGAAACGTGGTTTTCCCGGCACCGCGACTACCCACCACACCCATGAGGTAACCCTGGGGCAACGTGAGGTTGATTTCGCCCAGCCGGAAACCCTCGTACCTCTTGGAGAGGTTCACCACCTCAAGGATGTTCATCACTGGCTCCCGGCTCTGCTGGGACGATGATAGCGACCCAGGAAGTCATCACGGAAATCACCGAAGAACCCTCCGTCAATCGAGTCACGGATCTGGTCGACGAGGCGAACATGGAAACGCTCGTTGTGAATAGTCATGAGGGTGAAAACAAGGAGCTCTTTGGCGCGGGTCAGATGGTGAAGATAGGCGCGGGTGAAGTTCTGGCAGGTGTAGCAGTCGCAGCCCTCCTCAATGGGGGCGTGACTTCGTTTCGACCCGAGGGTATCCACGTTGTACCAGCCAGTGGAGGTGTAGGCGCGGTTGTTTCTGGCAGTACGCGAGGGATTGACGCAATCGAAGGTGTCGATGCCCTGCTCGATGGCAGCAAACAAATCCTCGGGTTCAGAGATACCCAGCAGGTGACGGGGTTTGTTGTCGGGCAGTTCCTCATTCACCCAGCCACAGATGGTTCCCAGGTTCTCCTTCTCCAGGGCGCCACCAATCCCGAAACCATCGAATTGTTGACCATCCACGTTGGCATCGGCGAGGTCGCGGGCGGCCTGGCGACGCAGGTCCTCAAACTGGGCGCCCTGAACCACACCGAAGAGGCCCTGATAGGGCTTGGTGGCTCGCTGCTCGGTGAGTCTTTGGTGTTCAGCCAAACAACGCAGGGCCCACGCTTGGGTTCTCTCCACGGACTGTTCCTGGTAGCCACGGGTGTTCATCAGCGTCGTACACTCATCGAAAGCAAAGATAATATCCGCACCCAATTGGTGCTGAATCTGCATCGAAACCTCGGGGGTGAAACGATGCTTGGAACCGTCGCGGAAAGAGCGGAAATCCACCCCATCGTCATCCACTAATGCGAGGCGATCCTTGCCTGGCGCAATCACCTCATCACTGGCCAAACCGGCAGTGGACATGGCGAGCACTTTCTTAAAACCAGCCCCCTGGCTCAACACCTGGAAACCACCAGAGTCGGTGAAAGTCGGGCCGGACCATCCCATGAAGGCTCCCACTCCCCCGGCTTCGTCGACGATGTCAGGACCGGGTTGAAGATAGAGATGGTAGGCGTTGGCGAGAACCCCTTGGGCTCCGAGAGCTTCAATGTCTCTGGGCAGGACAGCTTTCACTGTAGCGGCGGTTCCCACCACAATGAACGCGGGGGTACGAATCTCACCGTGGGGGGTGGTGATGACACCCGTACGTCCAAGACGGTCGGGGATGGACGTACCTGCGGTGAAAGAAAAACCTGTGTCGGTGGAAGTCATCGCGACTCCATCGCGTGATTCAAGAAGCACTGGTTGTGGGCGAGAACACAGGCCACAGCACCCGCAGTGGAAGTACGCAACACAGTGGGGCCCATGGAGCAGGTCACACCACCAGCTAACTCGAAGGCCTCCACTTCCTCGTGGGTGAGACCACCTTCGGGGCCAATGATGATGAGGCACTGCCCAGGTGGGTGTGGAGTGGTGAACGCGATCGGGGTGAGCGCTTTTTCATGCATGATCAGAGTGCAGGAGGAAGCCGTGATAAGGTCAACCACTTCAGCGGTTTGCATGAGTGGACCAATCGTGGGGAATGACAATCGTCTGGCTTGTTTGGAGGATTCCCGGGCTATCTTCTGCCACCGAGCGCGGTTGGTCTCGGCTTTGTCACCCTCCCATTTCACGATTGAACGCGATGCCTGCCAGGGAATGATTCCCTCCACACCCACCTCGGTCATCAGATCAATAGCCTGGTCGGTTCGGTCCTTCTTGGGGAGGGCTTGCACGATAGTGACCCGCGGAGTGCGGTGGGTGTCAATCAGGATATCCGCGACCACCACCTCGGCGTGATCCTTGCCTAGTTCGTTCACCACACCAGTCACTCCACGGCCCTCACCGTTAGTCAAGGTCACCACCTCACCGAGGCGAATCCTGCGAACTGACATGTGGTGGGCTTCCGCTCCATCAACCACCACCGTCGAACCGAGTTCCACAGTGAGCGGAATATCGGCAACAAAGAAACCATCACTCACGAAAAAGCCCCGCGCAGTCTGTCAAAGAACCCTCGATCAGCCTTGGGGCGTACTGGTCCATCCTCACCGCGTACCTGGGCGAGCTGGGTCAACAACTCGCGTTGGGGATCATCGAGTTTCGTGGGTGTTTCCACCACCACATGGATGATCAGGTCACCGCGTCCGCGACCGCGCAGCTTCGGGACCCCGCGACCTTTCACCACTAGACGTGAACCAGTTTGGGTTCCCGCGTTAATCGTCACCGTGGCCAGGGCATCATCGTCGGGGCAGTCCTCTTTCTCAGCATCCAAGGTGGGCATGTGAAGTTCAGCACCGAGGGCCGCTGCGGTCATGGGCACTTTCAGGCTGGCTTCCAGGTGGTCACCATTACGGGTGAACATGTCATGATCCTTGACCACGAGCTCCACATAGAGATCACCGGCTGGCCCACCACCCGGCCCAACATCACCCTGGGATTCCAGGCGGATACGGTTGCCTGTGGACACCCCTGGTGGAATCTTGACCGTGAGCTTGCGAGGTGTCTTGACCCTGCCCTCGCCATAGCAGTCCTGGCAAGGATTCTCGATGACACTGCCGTACCCTCGACACTGCGGGCACGGCGAAGACGTACGGATGTCACCGATGAAGGAACGCTGAACCTGGGTGACCTCGCCGCGCCCCTGGCAGGTACGGCAGGTGGTGGCTTGGGAACCATCAGAGGAACCCGAACCCGTGCAGGTCGAACACAGCGCTAGGGATTCGATGCTCATCTCATGGGTCAGGCCAAAGGCAGCATCCACAAGGTTGACAGCCAGACGCTCCAAACGATCCTGACCACGAGCCACACGCGAGCGCGGGCCACGCGACGACATGGACCCACCAAACATGGCGTCCATGATCGTGGAGAAATCGAAGGTGCCCCCACCGAAACCAGAGAACCCGGCCCCGCCACCGCCAAGAGGATCACCACCCAGATCATAGATCTGTTTCTTCTGCGGATCAGAGAGAACCTCATAGGCTTCCCCGATCTTTTTGAACATGTCAGCAGAACCCTCCTCGGTTGCCACATCGGGGTGATATTTCATGGCGAGCTTGCGGTAGGCCTTCTTGATGTCTTCATCGGAGGCATCACGGGGTACACCCAGCAGGGAATAGTAATCGGTTGTCATCTCATCCTTCAGCCAAAATTCGGCTCACATATTTTGCGACAGCTCGTACGGAAGCCATCGTTGAGGGGTAATCCATGCGGGTGGGGCCAACAATTCCTAGGCCCGCCCAATTATCGTCCATCTCGTACCCGCTAGCAACCACTGAGGCCGTTGACAGGTTGGCGTGCTGGTTTTCCTGACCAATACGGACCATGACTTCACCTGAGGCCTCACCCAAGAGTTTGAGCAACACCATTTGTTCTTCGAGGGTGTCCAGCACGGGCCGGATCGAGGTTTCGAACTCGTCAGAGAATTGTGCCAGATTGTTAATCCCAGCGATCACGATCTTGGTGGGTTGATTGAGGGTGATGATGTCCAGGATGCTCGCCACGATGGTGGTGGCCACAGGGCGAAGAACGGGGTCCACTGTGGCGGGGAAATCGGCTAGGGTCTGCGCTGCCTTGTGGCAGTTCAACCCAGTGATCGATTCATTGAAACGGTCCCTGAGGGTGGCGATGGTGTGGTCATCGAGATCACCGAGGTCGATGTTTCTTTGGGAAACCGTACCCGAGGAGTTCACCAGAATCACAAGCCCCTTCGAATCGTGGAGACCCACAATATCGATGCGCCTGATCGTGGCCGACCCCACTGAGGGGTATTGCATGATCGCAACCTGCTGGGTGACCTGGGCGAGCAGGCGTACTGTTCGGGTGACAATGTCATCAATGTCAGCCGCCCCGGTCAGAAAAGCGGTAATCGCTCTCTTCTCCGCAGAGGTCAGTGGTTTCATCGAAGCCAGGCGATCCACAAAGAGGCGATAACCTTTGTCGGTGGGTACGCGCCCCGCCGATGTATGAGGGTGGGTGATATACCCCTCGTCTTCGAGGGCCGCCATGTCATTGCGTACCGTCGCAGGGCTCACATCCAGGTGGTGTCTCTCCACGAGCGTACGCGAACCCACGGGCTCCCGAGAGTGCACATAGTCGGTGACAATGGCGCGCAACACCGCCAGCTTGCGATCATCAAGCATCATTCACCTCCTGGCACTCTCGCTACAAGAGTGCCAGTTTACCACCGGGAAGAGGTGACTTTCCGCAAACCCACCACCTCATCATTTGTGAACCCAACCCCGTCGCCCATCGCACCCAACCCCGTCGCCCTGCGCACCCAACCCCGTCACCCTGCGCGCAGTCGCAGGGTCCAGACACTCACAGTCGTACCACTGGGTAGTCTGGGCGAGTCGCTTCGCTGCGCACAATGACGGGGAGGAGTGCGCTCCGCAGAATGATGATGGGGACATAACGCACGTTATCGGGCTTGCTGCCACCTCCATGATCTTGGACACATCGTTTGCTGAATGTCCTAACCAGCGAAGTTTAGCTTGAGCGTTCTCGATAAGGTCGGCCGTGCCTAGTTGACTTGCCATAGTAGTCACCTTTCTAGTTGAGTGTTTGGCCACCTGATTGAGACTCATACCACTGGTCGAAATCAGCCAGTCAATATTTCTTCCTGGCTGGGGGCAAGTCCGCGTCTAACAGCCTCTTGGTAATACAAGCTAGGAGTGTAGCCTTCACGATAGATACCACCCTCTTCAATCTCATGCCGCGCATAGGAGTCAATAACAGCGTCACTCAAATTGCGGATGTCGACTTCATCTCTCATATTTGCTCCAATGTCCACACTGGGTAGCTTCCTGATACATCTACGGGGACATAACGCACGTTATCGGGCTTGCTGCCACCTGAACAATTTAAGGAGGTAATGCGATTGACTGATGCCTACCTAGATTTTATAGCTCTCGACCTATAAGGTCAGAAAGACCACAAAGAGAATGGAAAAGAAAAATGATGAACACAATTACAGCCGGAAGATATGCAGACAAGATTCAGAGTTTAATGATATACATGGGGAAGCCTATTGTGACCATAGGTTTCAGCGGTCCAAAGAAAGGTATCCCGATCACAGCCGAAACCGCTAGCATTGAGATACTAGAGCGCGGTGGGATAGACGTACAAATAGACAAGACCACTTCACTCGGCAAAGCTACGGTTGGCGCTGTCCTACTTGGTCCAGTTGGTGTGGTCGCAGGTCTAGGGGGGAAGACGAAGAAAACAAAGGTTGTTACCCCCAACCGTGTCCAGATCATCTGGAAAGACACGGGGGAAAAGTCGATTGCCGAAGTTG
>WRIC01000009.1 GCA_009782915.1 Propionibacteriaceae bacterium
TCACAGACGGCACCGACCCGAACAAGCACAAGCAGACAAGTCTGCGCCAAGACATACCAAAGTAGTCAGAAAGACAGTGAGCCATACTCCCACCAATCCAGGTCGACACCAGTCTGTCAGTCAATCCCAGACCAACCACAATCCATTAAAGAAAGACGGGGTTGGGTGAGCACTAACGAAGTCAGTGCGCCGACGGATGATGGGGAATCAGGAATTGACGATATCTAGTACGGCTTGACCATAGGTGGTGAGTTTCTTGGCTCCTACGCCGTGGACTGTGGCGAGCTGCTCTAGGGTAGTGGGTTTGATGGCTACGGTCTCATGGAGAGTGCGGTCAGGGAAAACCACGTACGCAGGGACACCGGCGGTTGATGCTACTTCCCTGCGCCAGGTTCTCAGTTTTTCGAACAGTTTCTGGTCTTCGGCCATCACTTGAACCACAGTTTCACTCTTGGCTTTCCGAGATTTCGCTACCTGACCGGCTTTGTGGTGAACATCCTCGCGAAGCATCACCTGACGGTCTTTCCACAAAATCTCTCTGCCAACATCTGTGATTTTGAGTGTGGTGTGCGCCGCCACTTCGAGAGCGCCAGTGGCCAGGAGCTGACGTACGATGGTTTGCCATTGACGCGCAGAAAACTCAGCTCCTATCCCCCACGTAGACAAGGTCGTGTGATTCCACTGCTGGACCTTTGCTGTCTGAGACCCGCGCAGAATGTCGATGATGTGGGTGGATCCGAATTTCTGATGACGCTCAGCATCCAAACGCACGACAGTAGACAAGAATTTCTGGGCTGCTGTGGTTCCATCCCACTGACTCGGCGAATCGAAGCAGGTGTCGCAGTTTCCGCATGGTGTGGATTCCTGGCCGAAATACCTCAGGATCATAACCCGGCGACACTCCACTGTCTCGCACAGCGCGAGCATGGCATTCAGATTCCTGGAGAGATTGTTTTTGTGCAACTCATCACCTGCTGATTCGGTGATCATCCTGCGATGGGTAATGACATCACCCATGCCGTACACCATCCATGCTGTGGCTGGTTCGCCATCTCGACCAGCACGTCCAGTCTCCTGGTAGTAACCCTCAATCGATTTGGGGATGTCCACGTGAGCCACGAAACGAACATTAGGTTTGTCGATCCCCATCCCAAAAGCGATAGTAGCCACCATGACCACACCTTCCTCACTGAGAAATCTGGTCTGAAAATCTAGGCGCTGCTGGCTGGTCATGCCTGCGTGATAGGCCAAAGCATCAATACCGGCTGTAGACAGCTGGGCAGCGATGTCTTCGGTATCCTTGCGTGACAGTGCATAGACAATTCCACAATCGCTAGGGTGCTCACTGGTGATGAAGTTGATGAGCTGCTTGATCGCCGACACCTTGGGTTCAATCCTGTAGGTGATATTGGGTCGATCAAAGCTTGAAACGAAATGACGAGCCTGGTCAAGCCCGAGTCTCGTTGTGATCTCTGCACGCGTGGGTTCGGTGGCTGTTGCTGTCAGCGCTAACCGGGGAACATCAGGCCAGCGCTCACCTAACACATTGAGCATCAGATAGTCGGGTCTAAAATCATGGCCCCACTGAGAGACACAGTGTGCCTCGTCGATCGCGAACACAGCGATCTTCCCATGATCGAGAAGGTCCTGGGTGTACGAAGTGGTCAACCGTTCTGGGGCGATGTATAACAGATCAAGTTCACCTGCGAGGTAGGCCTGCTCCATGATCTGGCGTTCCCCCATCGTTTGGGAGGAATTCCAAAAGCCGGCTCTGATGCCCACCTGGGTAAGCGCAGCAACCTGGTCCTGCATCAAAGCAATCAATGGGGAGATGACCACACCTGTCCCCTCACGTAATAAGGCGGGGATCTGGTAACACAGTGACTTTCCTCCCCCGGTGGGCATCACCACAACACCGTCACCACCGTTGCATACATGGTCAATGACCACTGCCTGATCCCCTCGGAACTCGTCGTACCCGAAGACCTCGCTGAGGATCTGTTTGGGGTGGGAGTGCGTCATAGCACCACTGTACTGGTCACCACTGACAAGGGTCACATCAGTGAGACTGTGGGTTCTGGATTCCGCGAGTCGCTTCGCTCCGCGGAATGACGGTTGGGGAAAGCAGAAAGACGGGGTGAGGGTTCACACCGAATGACCCCCTACGTTGCCCTGCGCACCCTGCCCGTCATTCCGCGCGAAGTCGCGGAATCCAGATACGTCATTTTCCACAACTGGGATTGTTTGCGGTTGGTAAGAATAGTTGGTTGACTCCCCAATGTGGTTGGTGTGGATTCTGGATTCTGCGACTTCGCGCAGAAAGACGGGGTTGGGTTAGCGCAGACGGGGTTGGGTTAGCGCAGACGGGGTTGGGTTAGCGCAGACGGGGTTCGATGGGCGCAGAAAGACGGATGAGGAAAGCAGTAGGACGGTTGCGGGTAGCACAATGCGGGGGTTACAGGGACAGGCGGTCTTTGACCACACCGGCTAGGGACTGGGCTAGCTCTTGGGCGTGGTCTTCGGTTTCGGCTTCGACCATGACGCGTACGAGAGGTTCTGTTCCAGAGGGGCGAAGCAGAACCCGACCGTTACCTGCCAAAGAATGCTCGGCTTGAGCAATGGCTTCAACAACAACTTTGTCCGTGTCAGCTGCGGCTTTGTCCACGTTGGGGACATTGATGAGAACCTGAGGGAATCTTGTCATTACTGAGGCGAGTTCACCTAGTGTTTTCTTGGATCGAAGAACCTGGGCAGCAAGATGCAAAGCGGTGAGCGTACCATCACCTGTGGTGGCAAACTCGCTCAAGATGACATGGCCGGACTGCTCCCCACCCAAAGTGAAACCACCCTCATTCATCGATTCCACCACATAGCGATCCCCGACTTTGGTGGTGTCGATCTTCACGCCATGAGCTTCCATAGCCTTATGCAAACCCAGATTACTCATCACGGTAGCCACCAGAGTGTTGTCATGCAGACGGCCTGTTTCTTTCATCGCTAAGGCAAGGATCGACAAAATCTGGTCCCCATCGACAACATTGCCTAGGTGATCCACAGCTAGACAACGATCAGCGTCGCCATCCAAACCAATACCCAGATCGGCTCCAGTGTCGAGTACGGCAGCCTGTAATGACTCAAGATGAGTAGACCCACAATCATCGTTGATATTCACACCATCGGGATGATGGTGAATAGCAGTGAGGGTCGCCCCAGCTTTTTTAAAGGCTTTTGGTGCTGTCTTGGAGGCAGCCCCATTAGCTGGGTCCAGCACAACGTGAAGTCCCTTGAGTGGTTTCTTCTCCCCCAGCGATGCCACTAGGTGGTTGACATAGAGTTTCGCCAGTTTCGGTTTGCGTGACACACGCCCCACCTCGCTACCTGTTGGTCGAGTATGCTCAACCCCCAGATTCTCTTCGATTCGATCCTCAATCTCATCGGCGAGTTTTACTCCACCGCGGGCGAAAAACTTGATCCCATTGTCGGGCATGGGGTTATGCGATGCAGACAGCATGACACCGAAGTCAGCATCAAGCTCATCGACAAGGAAGGCCAACCCGGGTGTGGGAATATAATTCACCACCGTGACATCCACACCGGAACTCGCCAAACCAGCGACGACCGCAGCCTCCAGGAATTCCCCAGAGATCCTTGTATCACGACCAACGATCGCACTCAAACGCTGCCGCGAAGATTGTTCTGCCAAGACAAAGGTCGCTGCGGTCGCCAAATCTAAAGCTAATTGGGCTGTTAAACCCTCATTGGCAAGACCACGAACCCCATCCGTACCGAAAAGACGGCCCATGAATGATTCCTAACGCTTGGAGTACTGCGGAGCTTTGCGAGCCTTCTTGAGCCCAGCCTTCTTGCGCTCCTTGATGCGCGCATCACGGGTGAGCATTCCTGCTTTCTTCAACGCGGGACGTGAGGCTTCCTCGTCGGCTTCGTTGAGCGCACGAGCGATACCCAATCGAAGAGCACCGGCTTGACCGGAAACGCCGCCACCGTTGATGAGTGCAACAACGTCATAGGAACCCAAAACATCGGCGGTCACGAAAGGCTCAGAGATTTCCTGCTGGTGAAGTTTATTCGGGAAATAGTCATCCAAAGAGCGACCATTGATGCTCCACTGGCCCGTACCAGGGGTGAGACGAACACGGGCGATAGCTTCCTTGCGACGCCCTGTTCCACGAGAATTCTGCACCACTGCTGGGCGGGTGGCCTTCTCGGGGGTCTTGGTCTCTTCGGAGCGATAGGCGATCTCGCGATCATCTTCGTCCACGAAAGCTGCGGGAATCTCTTCGATATCGATCTCTTGGGCTTCAACTTCTTCGATCATTGCATCTTCGGACACGTGGTTCACCTCTCAGCATTCTTCATGGGGAAGGGTTGGGGTTTTTGAGCCTCATGGGGGTGTTCCGCCCCCGAATAGACCTTCAACTTGGTCATCATTTTGTGGCTCAGTTTGTTCTTGGGCATCATCCCCCACACAGCCCTCTCCACAGCTTTGCGTGGATTCTTAGCGAGAAGTACGCCCAGTGGGATGGCTTTTAATCCACCGGGATAACCAGAGTGGCGAATAGACATGGTTCCGGCAGCTTTGTTGCCTGTCAAAGCGATCTTGTCTGCGTTAATCACCACCACGAAGTCACCGGTGTCGATGTGTCGAGCGTACTGGGGTTTGTGTTTGCCTCTCAGCAAAGTGGCGACTTGCACAGCGAGCTGTCCGAGGACAACATCCTCAGCGTCGATGACATGCCAATTCCGGGTAACCTCACCGGGTTTGGGATTATAGGTAGACACGTGTCAGACCATCTTCCATTTCATTCGGATTCAAACTACTGTGGGCGCCTGGGCATGATCGCAGGATTAATGCCAGCGCACCGGCGCTCAACTTTACCTGTGGAGTACGCCTCAGGTCAAACTCTCCTCCACTGGTGTTTCGCCACCTTGACCCACCTGCACCAGAACCTGCGGTTCAAGGTTACTGAGGGTCTTGTCGAATTGTTTGGCAGCATAATTATAGAGCGCTGAGATGCCGAAACAGACTGCTGCTCCACCCAGGAAGGCCACAACCCGGGTGATGGAATCCACTGAACCGATGTCCAGTGTCACTAGCTTCAACACACAGATCACGACCACCACCAGACCGTACAGCCTCAAAGACTTCGAGCGCGACCACAGACCTAGACCAACAATGACCAGCGCAGCAACCATACAGGCCAGGGATGTGGGGAAACCCCACTGCCAATCTGCTTGATGATTGATGAACCACTGGTACGGGGTGAACAGACCCACTGCTGCGATGGTCAAGGCTATGCCACTGATGATCTCCCCTCTGGTCTCCACTGGGGGTGCCCCAGGGGTGCGCAGGGCAAAACTCGTGGCTTTGGCCGTACGGCGAATCCAATCGATCTGAAGCAGGACGAGTACGACCAGTGCCAGGCTGGCAAAGATGATCTGGAGGATGACATGTGTGGCGGTCACCTCGGGTGCCCTGTGCAACTGAGAGTGCCAGGCCCATCCTGCTTGATAGAGCTGCACAGAGGCAATGATGATCAACATCAGTTCCCACAGTCGATAGAAAACTGGTGGAATGGCCTTGTGCGAGAACTGAATGAATCCCACCATGAGGGCACACAACACCAGACCAATACCACCGGCATACCACATATAGCCGTCGAAGACCTGGTACTTCCCACGGGCGTCGCTGTAAACAATGGTCTTTCCAGCGTGGAAACAGACCACCGCCAGGGATATTGCTGCACCGACCACAATACTCATGATCACTGCTGGCTGGTGGCGCGTACGATTCTGGTCGCTGACTTGGCGACAGGTGAGGTACGCCAACCCCACCAACGCCACGACATATCCGATTCCTGGAGCCAATCCCCAGTGGGCAACCAGTGAGAGGTACCCTCCTGGTGGGAACAACATCCACACCGCGTCAACGATGAGCAGAACCCGCCCAATCCCACGCATCACCTGTGTGCCGGACAGTAATCCCACACCCAGATAGGCCAGTGCTAGCAGGATGATCCATGTGATGGTCGGCATCAGCGGTTGGATCATACCTTCATCACTGCCAATGATGGCAACAAGGATCATCAGGAAAGCCGACACTGCAGCCAGCGGTATCAGGGTTCCCAGTTGGAGTCCACGCACGATGGGGATGCGACGTTGAGTGAAGGCCATCACCATGGCTGGAAGGAAACCGACCACAACGGTGATTCCCAGGGCTGGATAATAAACTTCCGGCACATAGTGGAAGAATTTCTGGTGGTAGGCCATGCCCAGCAATTTGAGCACTAGCACCGTGCAACTGAGGAGAACAACTGTGATCCAGGCAGACGAGTTTGTCACCGCAAGGATGGTTCTGGCTTCCTGACCTTTCACCCGCGCGATGGAGACAAACAGGAGGTACGCAATGAGGGTGGCGCCCACGAATTGAACAGCGAAAGCGGCAACGATGAGACCCACTGGTAATTGTGATTTGAAGTCAACCAGTGCTGTTCCGCCGATGAGGCGTGGAATCATCACACCCAAGGAGAGGATGATCATGGCTTGGGAAGCGAACAAACCCCAGCGGTACATCACTTTCACCCACATAACGTTGCCAACGATGATCGCTGCGGTGGCGACGATCTGATAGATCACCAGAAGTAATAGTTTGTCATCAGCGAGTCCACCAAGATAGCCATAGCCGATCGATGCCACCATACCCACATGGGCCAGGATCGCCACGAGCAAAGAATTCGTGTGCTTGGACAACCACATGCTCACCAGCACCCAGATACCGAGCAAACTGAAGGCAAGAACGTCATGAATAGCATGGAAAAACACATGGGTGACCAGGATTGAGATGAAGACACCACCGATACCCGTACCCAAAAGAGCCTGAGTCAGAATACTGGCCTTACGCCGGTGAAGGAGATACCCTCCCCCGCCAATGAGGAAACTGATGAGGAACATACCTGCGATCTTGACGCCGTCGCTGAGGTAGGGCACCACAAGGACTCCCAGGAAAACCAAACCAATGAGTCCCAGCACAGCAGCGATGAGGGGAAGCAGGTTCCGCCCCAGGAAATTCTCGTTGAATTTCATTGCTGGGCGCGGTGTGGGTTGAGGGGCTTTCACCTGTGATACGCCGGGAGGACCGTAAGGTATCGGTGATGGAACCTGCGGGGGTGTAGGTAGGGGAACCTGCAGTGGCATCGGTTGCGCTGCAGGCTTGCCCTGCGGTGGTGCATAGGTGGGTTGAACCACAGGTGTACCCTGCTGCCAGGCTTTCCATTGGGCTGTGTAGAGAGCATCAATCTTCTTGTTGAGCGTTGAGACTTTACTCAAAACAATACTGATCAACACGACCATAGCCAGAAATGCGATAGTAAGTAGGGCTTCCATTATGGTTCCTCCGTAGGTTGGGCACGAAACAGCGGCAACAGATCATCGATATCGAAAGCGGAAGCCACTTTGACTCGCTGTGAAGTCAAGAGTCGATAGTGCTGCGAGATGGTGTTCTGTTCGATAATAAATTCGCCATTGTTTGCGATGATCTCCCACCAGGGGTTTCCACTGGTGAGAGGAGCAGGAAGCAACTGCCCCACGAGAGCCAAACCGGGGATCATATCCATCGGTGAGCCACCAAAGGCAGTTGAAATGATTTCTGAGTCGGGGAAGACAGCGCACAGTGTCACTGCCCCACTAAATCCCAAAGAACGACGTGCCTTTTCGATATCGACAAGAGTCTTCTTGGAGATACCGAGGGCATGGGCCATGTCTTCTTGGGTCAGATCCGCTTCAGCGCGCACCAAACGTAATTTCGCATCACAGGTAGCAATGAAGTCTTCTCTGCCTTCCGACATGTCCCCTTCTTCCCAGATGGTGTAATTTTACACTTTTTGTACCCATTGTCAAGGGTGGAGAACAAGAGAATAACCCCCACGAGCCACCCAGATGCTCACACACTGGCCCACATCGGGTGAAAACCCTCTGCGGTGATAGTGTGCCTGCATGAAGCGAATACTCCCCCATCGGGATTGATGAGCCACAGAAAATGGCCGATAAGGCAGCCCAGCTCGCCGCGAAAGGTTACCGCGAGATCAAGATCAAGGCTGGTAGCGATGGCGATGTAGACCGCAAGGCCATCAAGCTCATTGCCTCCTGTGCACCTCAGGTCCATCTCAAGGTGGATGCCAACCAAGGGTGGAACGTACCTCAAGCACTAGCCATGACCCACTACTATGCAGATCATGGTGTGGGGGCTGTTGAGCAACCACTGCCCCACTGGGATCTGCGTGGAGCAAGCTACCTCAGGTCACGCTCACCCATCCCCATCATGGCCGATGAGAGTTGTTTCACCGCCCACGATGCAATGACAATCATCCAGCATCAAGCAGCCGATATTATCAATATCAAGTTAATGAAGTGTGGAGGGATTTATCCAGCCCTCCAGATCAATGCGGTCGCTGAAGCTGCCGGGATTCGCTGCATGGTGGGGTGTATGTTGGAAAGTCGCCTCGGCATCGCCGCCGGAGCTCACCTGGTGGCCTCCCAACCCAATATCATCTACGCAGACCTGGATAGTTTCCGCGATTTCGATGACAGCGGATTCATTTCGCAGGGATTCGACTTCGAGGTCCCCACAATCTCTTTGCGCGACGTGGCCGGATTGGGTGTCGAGATGATCGACACTGCACTGTGACTGCCTGAGCCCCCCTGTGGATAAGTCAAAATCTATCCACATTTGTGATTTTGTTGATCCTCAGCGCGGTCATGAGCACATAGTTAGGGTATGAACTCTTGGGTCAAACTTGCCATCATCTTACTGGTGGTGGAGCTTTTCTGGTGGTGCCCGGTGGCTTGGGCTTCACCTGTCGCTGTGGCACCAGTGCTGGGTGATGTCGTGCGCGAATTCGACCCGCCCGAGTATCGCTGGCTTGCTGGGCACCGTGGAGTGGACATCACAGCAGAGGTGGGAACCCCAGTTCTCGCTGCCATGGACGGAGTGGTGTCTTTTGCTGGCATGGTAGCTGGCCGCCCAGTGATCTCAGTGAACCATGGCGAGCTCACCACGACCTATGAGCCAGTGGAACCGTCAGTACGTGTGGGAGACCACGTCATGGCTGGTCAAGAAATCGGCCAGCTCATTGAGGGACATTCTTGTGAGATGACCTGTCTGCACTGGGGAGTGAAGAAAGGTGAGGACTATCTGGACCCTCTTGGTTTTCTTTCCGGTGGCCAGATTCGCCTGCTCACTGAACAAGGATTCGACATTGTCCGCCAGCGAGCAATCGAACTGATGCTGATAGGTAATGGTCATCGCAGCGCCCTTGGACTCATCTCCCCCACTCGAGGGATAGTGACCTCCGCCTATGGAATGAGACACCACCCTATTTCAGGGAAGTGGAAGTTCCATGATGGGATAGATATTGCCCATGGATGTGGAACACCACTGGTTGCTGCTGCGTCGGGTCGGGTGGTGGAGTCGCACTATCACGGTGGTTATGGGAATCGATTAGTCATTGATCACGGTGTCCTCGGTGCGGTGCGAGTAAAAACAGGGTATAACCATGCTCAGCGATATTCAGTCCGCGTGGGTGAGCAGGTTTTTCAAGGGCAGGTTGTTGGTTGGATGGGGACCACTGGTTACTCCACAGGATGCCACCTGCACTTCCAGGTTTGGGTGAACGGATCCCTGATTAATCCCCGATCAGTCCTGCCCTGACGAGGGGTCGAATTCTGCTTTGTCGGAGATGGGCCAATCCTCGGAGTAACGATAAGCGGTCTGTTCGTGGTCAGCGTACAGTTGCTTGCGTGATCGAGCAGAAAGCCGATCCCCGAAGACAATGCCACCCAGATGGTCTGTTTCGTGCTGGAGACAGCGTGCCAGCATTCCAGTCCCGCTGACTTCCACCGGTTCACCCATGTGGTTGAGACCTCGACATAGGGCCGTACTGGGGCGAGCAAGCGTGGCAAAAGCACCAGGCAGGGACAGGCACCCTTCCTCATCGCTGGTGAGTTGTCTCAAGTCCCCCTCGGGCACCATCACTGTGGGATTAATCATGACACCAGTGTGGAGTTCGTCATCTGCATCTGGGCAGTGGTAGATGAAAATAGATCGATCATCACCTACCTGGGTGGCAGCCAACCCCACCCCCTGGGCTGCTTCCATGGTGGCAAACATATTGCGAAGAAAGATGTGAAGGGCCTCATCAAAGACGGTCACCGGGGTGGTGGGCTGATGAAGAACATCCTGTCCCCACCGGGTAATGCGAAGAATCTCCCCACCAGAAACGAGGTCCGCTAGCTCCATGGTTAAACCTTTCTGCCCTCAATCCTATCTGATGACCGCGTGGCAGCCCCGATAATGTCACTGTCATACGGCATCCTGTGAAGGTGAGCAGGATTCGCGACCTTCTACCCCAGTACGGACAGCACCTGGGTGCTCGCTACTCTCCGCGTACACAGACAGCCTACCTGACTGATTTATCACTTTTTGCGCAATTCCTCGCTACCTGTGATGTGGAAGAAATCAGTGAGGTCAAACTCACCCACATCAGAGCATGGTTGGCTTCAATGTCGGATGAAGGGAAATCCAAGTCCACCCTGCAACGACGAACTGCAGGAGTCAAAGGACTCTTCTCCTGGGCACACACCAGTGGACTGATCACCACCAATCCCACCGTGGGACTCAAGAGTGTCAAAGTTCCCGACACTCTTCCCGAAACCATCACCCAGCGTGAAGCTCGCGAACTCATGGACTCACTGCACAGTGTTGCTGCCGAGAGTGACACCGCCGTGAGTTATCGAGACCTCGCCATCATGGAGATGCTCTATGCCACAGGGCTACGGGTATTCGAACTATGCAACCTCGACCTGGGCAGCCTTGACCGGGCACGCGAACTCGTGAGGGTCACAGGAAAAGGAGACAAAGAGCGCTCCGTACCAGTGGGGATCCCCGCCTGGAAAGCCCTCGACGCGTGGTTGGCCCGGCGAAGTGAATTGGTCACCGAACGCTCTGGGAACGCGGTGTTCGTGGGGGAAAAACTGGGGGCACGCATCGATCAAAGAGTGGTACGGCGAATCGTCCACGGAAGTTTAGGACTCGTTGATGGTGCACCCGACCTGGGGCCCCACGGTCTTCGCCATGCCATGGCCACCCACATTCTGGAGGGGGGAGCTGATCTGCGCAGTGTGCAGGAAGTGCTTGGTCACTCCTCGATCACCACCACCCAGATTTACACCCATATATCTTCGGCACGGCTTAAAAGTGTCTTTGATCAAGCCCATCCACGCGCCTGAAAACTCACCAAGACCCCTGGGCGTACCACCGCCCTCGTACCTCCATGACCTTCAGTGGCATATCAAAGGTACGGCTGAGAACCTCCGAAGTCATCACCTCAGCGATCGGCCCCATCGCCACCACGCGCCCCTGTTTGAGGAACAAGGCATGGGTGACACCCTGGGGGATCTCCTCCACGTGGTGGGTCACCATGACAATAGTCGGTGACATCGGATCATTGGCCAACTCCGCCAAGGTAGCAAGCAAGAATTCACGACCAGCAAGATCGAGACCCGCTGTTGGCTCATCCAGGAGAAGAATCTCGGGGTCACTCATGAGCGCACGGCAGATCTGAACGCGTTGGCGCTCCCCCTCCGACAGGGTCCCAAAAGGTCGATCGGCAAGAGCATCAATCCTCAGTCTGCCCAGGAGCTGATGGGCCCTGGTCACATCAATGGGTGTATATTCCTCGTTCCAGCGACCAAATTGACCGTAAACCGAGGACATCACCACATCAATGACCCTCTCATCGGTGGGGATCTGCGCTTCAAGACCAGCAGAGGCCATCCCAATCAGTGGGCGAAGCTCAAAGACATCAACCTCACCCAGCTTGTGACCCAAGAGGCGCACCTCACCGGTGGTGGGAAACATTTGAGCTGCCACCATGTTCATGAGGGTAGTTTTCCCAGCGCCATTCGGGCCAATGATGACCCACCTCTCTGCCTCATCCACCGACCAGTTCAGATGATCGAGCAGGAAGGTACGGCCACGCCTCAGCGTCACTTCATAGACGTCGATGACCGTACTCATAAGAGATAACCTAGCGGAAACCTCACTGTTTCCCTATTGACGCGACCGTGGATGATTCTAGCCGGGCAGAGTACGTTCAATAGCATTAGCCAGCTCCGCAATATCGAAAACACTCTGTTGGCCACCAGACACTGAGGTCATCACCCCGTCTGTGAGCATCGTAATGCAGGCCACCTGCTGTGGTGGAGGTGATTTTTGGGCATTAGATTTCCATAAAATCCCGCACCGAGAAGTGCCATACCACTGGGATTCGCGCAGATTAGTTCCCTGAAATTCACCAGTGAAATCGAAAGAGACCACCACCAGATCCAGTGGAGAATTATTGTGGGCATAGGTCACACTCAACTGCTGTGGAACCGGATCAGGGCCCAGGACCGTATAATCCCCCACTTCGATAGGGAAGACAGCACCCCCCATTGACTTCGTAGGCGCCTGAGGAGGAATGGTGATGTCTGGTTCCTCTTCCTTGGAGCAAGCCGCAAGCAACACGCACAGAATCAATCCAAGACCCAGTATCTTCTTCATGTTCCACCTAAGCTAGAGCAACCAATTCCAGGTATTCATCATTCCACAGGTCTTCGGTTCCATCCGGTAACAACAGCACCCGATCCGGATTCAGCGCCTCAACTGCCCCCTCATCGTGGGTAACCAACACAATAGCTCCCGCATAAGTGTTGATGGCTTTCAGTATTTCTTCTCGCGAAGCGGGGTCCAGGTTGTTGGTTGGTTCGTCGAGCAGCAGAACATTCGATCGTGATACCACCAACATGGCCAAGGCTAGGCGTGTTTTTTCTCCACCCGACAGTACGCGGGCTGGTTTGTCCACGTCGTCACCAACAAACAGGAAAGAACCAAGGATGGTACGAGCTTCAGTTTCGGTGAGTTGGGAGGCGTACCCCATCATGTTTTCCAAGACTGTTTGCGAAAAGTCGAGGGTCTCATGTTCCTGGGCATAGTAACCGAGTTTAAGACCGTGACCTTCGATGACCTCCCCCAGATCGGGCTCCTCCACACCGGCGAGCAACCTCAGTAGTGTTGTTTTTCCTGCACCATTAAGTCCCAGGATGACCACTCGTGATCCGCGATCAATCACGAGGTCGACTGAGAAGAAAACCTCCAAGGACCCATAACTCTTGGCCAGATCCTCACCCGACAGTGGTGTTTTCCCGCAGGGAGCAGGATCAGGGAATCGAAGGTGGGCTACCTTGTCTTGTTTGCGCTGAGACTCCAATCCTTCAAGCAGTTTCGCTGCCCTCTTGTCCATGCTCTGAGCTGCCACGGCTTTCGTGGCTTTGGCCCTCATATGATCGGCTTGTGCCTTGAGGGCGGCTGCTTTACGTTCAGCATTGGCGCGTTGGCGTTTGCGTCGTCGCTCATCCGCTTCACGTTGTTCCAGATATTTCACCCAACCCACGTTGTACTGATCAAGGATCTGGCGTGAAGCATCAAGGTGATAGACCTTGTTCATGGTTTCCCCCAACAGGCTCACATCATGGGAGATGACCACCAATCCGCCTGCGAAACCCTGCAGATAACTTCTCAGCCAGTTAATCGAATCAGCATCCAGATGGTTGGTGGGTTCGTCCAGTAGAAGGGTGTTGGCACCCAGAAAGAGGATGCGCGCAAGTTCCACTCGCCTTCGTTGACCACCCGAGAGGGTTTCTAGTGTTTGATCCAGTACGCGATCAGGTAGACCCACATTGGCTGCGATTCGACTCGCCTCAGCTGATGCCCCGTACCCTCCCTGAGAGAGAAACTCATTTTCCGCCCGTGCGTAGGATGCCATGGCGGATTTTCGCTCATCGCCATGGGTGTCAGCCATGAGGTGGGAGTGTTTATCCATTCTCGCCATGATGTGATCCAAGCCTCGCGCTGAGAGGATTCTCGATTTTGCCGTCATATGAAGATCGCCAGTACGTGGGTCCTGGGGAAGGTATCCGATCACCCCTGAGTGGGACACTGCCCCTGATGCTGGCTGGGATTGACCAGCCATGATAGTCATGAGAGTTGTTTTACCTGCACCATTTCTCCCCACCAAACCAATCTTGTCCCCAGCTGAAACCGTGAAAGTAGTGGGTTCCATGAGAAGCTGGGCACCCACGCGTACCTCAACGTCCTTAACTTGGAGCATGGTCAAAGTCCTCGTTTAGGAGGAAAAAATGGCGGGATCAGGCAATCAGAACACCGGGTCCAAAGCCTCAGACCACAGTTCTGCCTCCTCTTCGGCAGCTCTCTTGGCGCTCATCACATAGATAACAGCAACAATGGCAAGCAACAGAATCGTTATGAGTGCAGGTTTACGCATAGGGAGAAGTTTATCGCATCCACAGCATTTCTGGCTGTGCACTACCACTGACCAATATGGAAGATGATCGAGTTGACCATTCCCATGGACAACATGAAGGGGGAACCCACTAAGGCCAAGACGATACCGATGACACCGTATCTGCGCCCATGGTTGGCGACCACTCCAGCCAGCGACACGATGAATCCTGCTGCAGCGCCACACGCTTCGAGAAAAACCATGAACATGATGCGATCGATAGCCGCCTGTTCTTGAGCAGGCAAATCCGAAATCTGGGCATCACCCATAAATCCAGCAGCAAAGAATGTATCCGACACCAAGTGGCCGGTGAGCAGCAGAAGTAGCGAAAAGAAACCCGCGATGTACAGCCCGATCATCCCCACTGTCATAGGAGTCTTGACCTTGGGTGTTGGGCTCTCAGTGTCATCCAGGTAGGAGATTTCTGCGATTGCCGCCTCGTTGTAGACCTGATAGGAATCCGACAGTGAATACCCCAAAGTCGCTTGTTCAGGCAGGTCATTGCTGTTTTCTTCCACCACAGTACGGGGAGCAGGAACGGGCTTTGTCATGATTCCATAATACCACAGTAGGTCCTGGGAACAGGCACCACTGTACTAGGTGACCCACATTCACTCTCGAGGTTCAAAACACCCGGATTGCCTTCCCGCCCACAGATAACGGTCATGGCGACCGTTTTCTGTGGGCACGGATGGCACGTCACCCTGCGGAGGTGGGTCGGTGTTACAGGTTGAAACCGATGGCGCGCATTTGTTCGCGGCCATCGTCGGTGATCATGTCCATGGTCCACGGTGGCATCCACACCCAGTTGATGACTGCGGAGCGGGTACGCGTACTCAGCAGGAAATACACATCGGATTCAATGTGGTCGGTGAGCGGGCAAGCGGGGCTCGTCAACGTCATGTCGAGGGTGACCCGACCATCATCAGTGATATCTACGCCATAGACCAAACCCAGGTCTACGATGTTGACACCGATCTCGGGGTCAACAACATCGCGGAGCAACTCCATGATCTCTTCGGATGTCGGCCAGGGGCCTTCCACCTCCGCAATCTCCTCGGCTACGACTTCATCCTGAGCCGCATCACTAACCTCGCCAATCGCACCATTGTGTTTCGAGTCGTCAATTTCCTCAGTCATGTCTTCACTATTTAGCACTGTGTTCACCTTCTACATCTGCGACTTTGGGGACGGTACTGTTGTGTCCCAGAAACGTGACAAAACAGTACCGTCCCCATTTGTCACGGTTTCTACGCGGATGAGGGCGTCCCTTAAGGCTGACCAGCCCAGCATTGCGCACTTCACTCGTGCGGGGAATTGGGCCACACCATAGAAAGCTATTGCGTCGCCGTAGACCTCTTCATCGAGTTCAACAGTTCCCTGGCCCTCGATCATGGTCAGGAAACCCTGATAGAGCTGGTGGGATTCGGCCACAGGTTGACCGATGACCAGATCGGTCATCACCGAGGTGGACGCTTGGGAGATAGAACACCCCACAGCTTCATAACTCACGTCCACCACCTGGTCGTCAACCACGCTCACCCTCAAGGTGAGTTCGTCTCCACAGGAGGGATTCACATGACCCACCTCCACATCAAAAGGCTCACGCAAGCCACTGTGATGTTTCTGGCGATAATGATCCAAGATGATTTCTTGATAGAGCTCAGTGAGATTATCCACGACTCCCCCTCGCAACAGAAAAGAACACCAAGGTATCCTCCAAAGCATTGCCTAAAGCATCAATATCCTCAGGTGTGGTGTAGAGGTACGACGACATCCTCACACTCGATTGCACCCCCAAGCGCTCATGTAAGGGGCGAGCACAATGATGCCCACCACGTACGGCCACCCCTCGAGCATCGAGAACCTGCATCACATCGTGCGGGTGAACATCAGCTAACTCGAAAGACACAGCTGCCACCCGATCACCAGAAGATGGTCCTAGCACCCTCACCTCGGGAATCGCAGCCAAGACATCCAGAGCATAAGCTGTCATCGAGGTGGTGTGAGCTGCGATCTCTTCTATACCCACCTCAGTGAGATAGTCCACGGCAGCTGCCAAACCCACAGCCTCACCAATGGGTGGGGTGCCTGCCTCGAAACGATATGGCGGTTGGGCATAGGTCGTACGCGCCATGGTCACTTTTTCGATCATCTCTCCCCCGCTGAGGAAAGGTGGCAGTGATTCGAGTAATTCATAGCGCCCCCAGAGGATACCTATCCCTGTGGGGCCACACATCTTGTGCCCAGTGAAAGCCATCAGATCAGCCCCCAGAGCCGCAACATCCACCGATTCGTGTGGGACGAGTTGTGACCCATCCACCACCATCACGGCTCCCACCACATGAGCCCAAGCAGATATCTCAGCAATCGGGAATCTCACACCAGTCACATTCGACATCGCTGTCAGTGACACCACCTTGGTCGACTCATTGATCAGAGACTGAGCGCGAGCCTTCTCTACGTCCAGGAAACCATCATCATCGACATCAAACCATCGAAGTGTCGCACCCGTACGTTCACAGGCCATCTGCCAGGGAACAATGTTGGAGTGGTGTTCCGCCACGGAGATCACGACCTCATCACCAGGGCCCAAACGCGAGCTAAGAGTGTAAGCAGCGAGGTTCAATGCTTCGGAGGCATTCTTGGTGAAAATGATCTGTGAGGATTGGGCGCCAATGAATGAGGCAACCTTAGCTCGCGCCGACTCATAGGCTTCACTGGCTTCGGTTCCCAAGGTGTGCATAGCGCGGGCGACATTAGCATTGTGGGTCAAGAAGAATTCACTCATCGCCTGGATCACTGCAGTGGGTTTCTGGGAGGTATTAGCCGAATCCAGGTAAACCAACTGATGGCCTTTGACCTGGCGTTCCAGGACAGGGAAATCACGACGAATCTTCGCCAGATCAAGCATTATCTTCCCCCACCCAGGCCGCATACCCGGTTTTTTCTAGGGAGTCAGCTAGTGATGAATCACCCTGCTCAACGATACGCCCATCAACAAACACGTGAACAAAAGTGGGTTTGATGTAGTTCAAAATGCGCGTGTAGTGGGTGATGAGCAACACTCCGCGATCTCCTTGGCCCACATAACGATTGACCCCTTCGGAGACGATTTTCAGGGCATCAATATCTAACCCTGAGTCGGTTTCATCGAGGATGGCGTACTTCGGATTGAGCAGATCTAACTGCACGATTTCATTACGTTTCTTCTCTCCACCAGAGAATCCTTCGTTGACTGATCGCGCGGAGAATCCTTGGTCGAGTTGCATGGTCGCCAGGGATTCGTTGACCTTCTTCACCCACGTACGTACCGGCGGTGCCTCGCCATCTATTGCTGTCTTGGCGGTACGCAAAAAGTTGGCTACTGAGACACCTGGGATCTCCACGGGATACTGCATTGCGAGGAAGAGTCCCGCTTTGGCCCGCTCATCAACACTGAGACCCACCAGATCTGTGCCATCTAAGCTCACTGATCCACCAGTGATCGCGTACTTCGGGTGACCAGCGAGAGCATAAGCCAAGGTGGATTTTCCTGACCCATTGGGTCCCATGATCGCATGAACCTCACCAGGGTTGATCACCAGGTCAACACCTTTGAGTATCTCCTTGTCCCCCTCATCGGTGTAGACACTTACATGGAGGTTTTTGATTTCTAGACAATTCATTATTTCTCCTTGTCAAACCCTAGTTCTTCATCAATTCGCCTCAGTAGGGATTCTTCTACATCATCGATGTTGATCGCCGAGAGGATGGAGGCAAAGAACCCACGTACCACCATCCTGCGAGCCTCAGACTCTGAAATTCCACGAGAGCGAAGATAGAACAACTGCTCCGGATCGAAACGCCCTGTCGACGCCGAATGTCCAGCTCCCAGGATTTCTCCGGTTTCTATTTCGAGATTGGGTACGGCTTCAGCTCGACAGCCTTCACTGAGCAGGAGGATCTTGTTGGTCTCATAGGTGTTGATTCCCTCCCCATGGGATCGAATGAGAACATCACCCACCCAAATCGAGGTCGCACCGGTTCCATTCAAGGCGCCCCGATAGTCCACATGGCTGGTGGTCTTGGGCTGATTGTGGTCCACAAAGAGACGATGTTCTAGATGCTGAGCGGCATCAGCGAAATAGACTCCCAGCAGTTCCGCACGTCCCCCTGGCGCCTCATAGGAAACAAAAGAATTTGCCCGCACAAGGTCACCACCAAGGGACACAACGATATGGCGATAGGTGGCATCCTTGCCCACGCGAGCCTGCGTGTGGCCCAGGTGCAGGGTGCCCGGATCCCAATCATGCAAGCTCACCACGCTCAGGTGGGCTCCCTCTCCTACGAGAATTTCGGTGGTGGCATTGTGATGGGCGAGCCCCTGATAGGTGAGCAGCACTGTGGTCTGGGAGTACGGCTTCGCGTCGATAACCAGATGTTGATGGGATAGGTGGTGGCTGTCCCCAGTCATGGTGATTCTCACTGGCTGATCAGCCACTGAGTCGAGAACCAGGTAGTCAGCCTCGGCGACGCCAGCTGCGAGAGCACTGGGGAGTTCCGGGGGAACCAAAACCGTGCCTCGAACCGCTTCACCCACACCCAGCACTTCCAGATGTGCATCGGTGGTGAGCGTTAACGAACCGGAATCAGCTGGCGCGTTGAAGAACTCCCCTAAACGGTCCAGTGGGGTGAACCTCCAGACCTCTTCCTTTCCAGTGGGTACGGCAAAATCAGCGACATCAAAGGAACCCTGCGGGTGTAATTCGGTTGTCATCCCACTGCTCCTTCCATCTGGAGTTCGATGAGTCTATTGAGTTCCAGGGCGTACTCCATGGGAAGCTCGCGAGCAATCGGCTCAACGAAACCGCGCACGATCATCGCCATGGCCTCTTCCTCAGTAAGTCCGCGACTCATCAGATAGAAGAGCTGATCCTCGCTCACCTTGGAGACAGTGGCCTCGTGGGCCATCGACACCTCATCACAGCGGATGTCGGTGTAGGGATAAGTGTCTGAGCGTGAGACCGAATCCACCAAGAGGGCATCACAGCGTACCGACGACGATGACTGCCCAGCCTCAGGGGTCATGTGGACTAGACCACGATAGGAGGCGCGCCCACCGCAGCGTGCCACCGACTTGGACACAATCGCCGATGAGGTGTGTGGGGCACAGTGCACCATCTTGGAACCAGTGTCTTGGACCTGCCCAGTTCCAGCAAAAGCTATCGACAGGGTTTCCGCGCTGGCGTACTCACCCAGCAGCCACACGGCCGGATATTTCATGGTGGTTTTGGAACCGATGTTGCCATCCACCCATTCCATGGTTGCCCCTTCGTCGCAGGTGGCTCTCTTGGTGACCAGGTTGTAGACATTGGTCGACCAGTTTTGGATCGTGGTGTAGCGACAACGAGCACCTTTTTTCACGATGATCTCCACCACCGCAGCGTGCAAGGAATCCGATTTGTAGATTGGAGCCGTACACCCTTCGACGTAGTGAACAAAAGCATCCTCATCCACAATGATCAAGGTGCGCTCGAACTGGCCCATGTTCTCGGTGTTGATCCTAAAGTACGCCTGGAGCGGGATTGTCACATGGACACCGGGGGGAACATAGATGAATGACCCACCCGACCAGACGGCTGAATTAAGGGCAGAAAACTTGTTGTCTCCTGGGGGAACAACGGTGCCAAAGTGCTGACGGAACAACTCAGGGTGTTCTTTCAGCGCTGAATCGGTGTCAAGGAAGATGACTCCCTGACGTTCCAGTTCTTCGTTGATCTTGTGATAGACCACCTCAGATTCATATTGGGCAGCCACACCGGCGACCAAGCGTTTCTTTTCAGCATCAGGGATACCTAAGCGATCATAGGTGCGCTTGATATCCTCGGGCAGATCCTCCCAGGATTGTACGGGCGAGTCAGTGGGTTTAACGTAGTATTTAATCTCGTCGAAGTTGATGTCCGATAAATCCGGTCCCCAGGTGGGCATGGGTTTCAGATCGAAGATCCTCAGAGCCTCCATGCGATAGTCCACCATCCACTGGGGTTCATCCTTGCGCTGAGTTATCTCGGTGACGACGTGTTCATTCAGCCCACGCCTTGCGCTGTGACCGGCATCATCTGAATCATGCCACCCGTAGTCGTAGGTCTCGAGAGCTGCCAAATGCTCATCTTGGGTTGCCCCCAAACCTGGGGCCTGCCCCAGAGAAACTGAGGTGAAGCTGGGGTCAGTTGTCTCATCGTGTTCGCTCACAGTCCTCCTTTCGAGCTGGAATATGGGTGGTGCACACTCCATCACCATGGGCGATCGTGGCGAGGCGCTGAACATGGGAATGAAGCAGACGGGAAAAGACGTCTGTTTCCACTGAGCACAGTTGCGGGAATCGGGTAGCGATCGCTGGATAAGGGCAATTGTGTTGACAGAGTTGCTCACCTGCACCCACAGGTAGCAATTCGATCATGAACCCGTCCTCACCTAGTGCCTGGGTCAGGGCTTCGGTTTCACTGATCGAAGGATCACGGTCACGCAGTTGATTGAACCGCGCTTCGACCTCGTGGAAGCGTTCCTCAAAGAAAGCGGTGACTGCTTGTTCACCTCCGAGATCACCCAAACTCTCGATAGCGGAGATGGCCACCGTATCGTAGGTGCTCGACAGAGATTCACGGCCCTGGGTGGTGGCACTGTACTGCTTGGATGGTCGACCTTTGCCCGTACGCAAGGAAGCAGGCTGGATACGGTAGGAGATCAGGGAGGTTTTCTCCAGGAAACTGAGGTGACGGCGAATCGCTGCAGCGGTGAGATGAAACTCTTCAGCCAACTCGGCGGAGGTGGTCCACCCATGGTTAATGATGGATGCCAGAACCCTGCGACGGGTGGTGTGATCCATCGTGGTGTCTGGGGAAACCACGCCAGACCTTGTTGGCTCGACTTTCACAACACTATTCTTGCGTAATTCAATCCAACTCGCATCTTGGGGACTTTTTCTAGTCACATGCTGGACATCAGGAGTAGAGTGGATGTCGTCTCTAGGCGAGTGAAACAACCGCGAGAGATTCTTCACTGACGAAATCCATCAAAGGAACTACTGTGACTTCACATGGGAGAAAAAGGACACGACCCTTAGTTGTTGTGGGACTCACCATCCTTGCTGCGATGACCCTGGCTGGGTGTGGAATCGAGGAACAAACTGGTGGAGAATCCAACCTCCAACTCCCAGAAGCACTACGCAATGGTGAAGTGGGCATCTGGCCACTCTACGGGGGTTTAGTCATCTGCGTCTTCGGTCTGCTCTTTGGTCTGTGGACCTATTCACGGTTGAAAAACCTTCCCGTCCACACCTCTATGCACGAAATATCCGAACTGATCTACACCACCTGCAAGGCCTACCTCGTCAAACAGGGCAAGTTCCTGCTCATGTTGTGGGTTTTTATAGCCGTGGTCATCATCACCTATTTTGGCATCTCAGGTGTCAAACCCTGGCAAATAGGTGTCATCATCGCCTTCTCACTGATCGGAATGGCAGGGTCCTTTGGTGTGGCCTGGTTTGGGATACGCATCAACACCTTCGCCAACTCCCGTACCTCACATGCAGCCCTCACAGGAAACAAATGGGCTGTCCATGACGTCCCTGCCCGTGCAGGAATGTCAGTAGGTATGGTTCTGATCTCCCTTGAACTCCTACTGATGTTGATCATCTTGACCTTCCTGCCCATCGACTTGGCCGGGAAATGCTTCATCGGATTTGCTATCGGTGAATCATTGGGCGCCTCCGCCCTGCGCATCGCCGGAGGAATCTTCACCAAGATTGCTGACGTGGGATCCGACCTGATGAAGATCGTCTTCAAAATCGATGAAGATGATCCACGCAACCCCGGCACCATCGCTGACTGCACTGGTGACAATGCTGGGGATTCGATTGGACCCTCCGCTGATGGATTCGAGACCTATGGGGTCACCGGCGTGGCACTCATCACCTTCATCATGCTCGGTGTTGCCCAGGTTGCGGGTGTGGATGTCGCCCTACAAGCAGTTCTGCTGGTGTGGATCTTTGCCGTACGCGCGGTGATGCTCGTAGCCTCCGCCGTGAGTTTCTTCGTCAACGAAGCCATCGCCAAAGCGAGGTACGGCCAGACAGACTTCGATTTCGAACGCCCGCTCACCTCCCTGGTGTGGATCACATCCCTGGTATCCATTACCCTGACTTTCCTATGCTCGGCGATGTTGTTGCGCGGCGAGATCGTGAACTCCGCGCACCTGTGGTGGCAATTGTCGATCATCGTCTCATGCGGAACTCTAGCTGGAGCACTTATCCCTGAATTGGTCAAAGTGTTCACCTCCACCCACTCTGCCCACGTCAAAGAGGTCGTGAAATCCTCCGAACAAGGAGGGCCCTCACTCAATATCCTCTCCGGGATTGTCGCTGGAAACTTCGCAGGATATTGGTTGGGAATATCTATTGTGGCGCTCATGGCGATCTCCTACCTGGTTTCCACCTGGGCGAATCTTGATGCCACCCTTGGCACCCTCGACCACGCCTCCTCGGTTTTCGCCTTCGGCTTGGTTGCTTTCGGTTTCTTGGGAATGGGCCCGGTCACTATTGCTGTTGACTCCTATGGCCCCGTCACCGACAATGCACAATCGGTCTATGAGCTCAGCCGCATTGAAGCCATCGACAACATCGACGAGGAGCTTCACCGCGACTTTGGCTTCACCGCAAAGTGGAGTAAAGCCAAAGCAATGCTGGAAGAAAACGATGGTGCAGGCAACACCTTCAAAGCCACAGCGAAACCTGTTCTCATTGGTACGGCAGTGGTGGGCGCCACGACCATGATTTTCTCCATCATCTTGTTCCTCGCTGCTGATCTGGCTGGGGGAACGCCTCAGAACCTGAATCAGGTGGCAGCCCTGCTCTCCCCCATCCATGCGCCCTTCCTGTTGGGGCTCATCACCGGTGGGGCGATGATCTTCTGGTTCTCAGGGGCCTCCACCCAGGCAGTGACCACAGGGGCCTACCGGGCGGTGCAATACATCAAAGCCCATATTCGCTTGGATGCTCACGCTGAGGTGAAAGCCTCTGCCCAGGATTCCACCTCTGTGGTTGAAATCTGCACCGACTACGCCCAGAAGGGAATGTGGGTGATCTTCCTCGCGATCTTCTTCGCCACGCTCGCTTTCGCTTTCATCGAACCCTTCTTCTTTATTGGTTACCTCATCGCCATCGCTGTGGTGGGGCTCTTCCAAGCAATCTTCATGGCTAATGCTGGTGGCGCCTGGGATAACGCCAAGAAAATTGTTGAAACCGACCTGGGCATGAAAGGAACAGAACTTCATGCTGCCACTGTGGTTGGTGACACCGTGGGTGATCCTTTCAAAGACACCTCCTCGGTTGCCCTCAACCCGGTGATCAAATTCACCACCCTGTTTGGTCTTTTGGCTGTGGAGTTGGCTGTTGCCCTCAACCACAGCGCCACCGGTGCTTTGATCGTACACATCCTGGCTGGGGTCTTCTTCCTCGCATCAGCGATCTTCGTATGGCGTTCCTTCTACACAATGAGGATTCAAAGCGTCGACATCGATGATCTGGATGACTAATCTCACACCCCGGACGGGCTTTCTTAGACCATCTCAAGTAATTTCTCAGGGTTCGGGTGTAGGTTCATCAAAGATAACCTCACAAGGAGGGATATGACTCTGGATCGCATCCTGTGCTTCGATGATTGTGCCTCGCTGGCTGAGAACACTGCCGTACTACTGTTGGAAACTCTCGCCAATCGCCAGAGCCAAGTCGGTGAGGTGAGCCTCTGTCTCGGAGGTGGAGACCTCGCCAACGACATCTACGATTACATGGCCACCCTCGGAGCTAAGTCACCTCTGGATGCGAGCAATATTCACCTATGGTGGAATTGGGACTATTTCGTACCACTCGACAATCCTGCGAGGAATTCTTTGACCGCGTTGTCGCGCCTCGGTGGCGCCTTCACTTTCGATCCGACAAAGATTCATCCCATTCCGTCGGTAGGTGTTGCCGCTGACCCTGAAGCTGGGGCCCAGCAGTACGCCGGAGAGCTTCGTGATGGGGCCCCGATAGATATTTGCCTGCTGGAACTCACCTCAGACGGTCACATAGCAGGACTCTTCCCGCCACACGACAACTCAACTTCATCCCTGGTGGCGGGCATCCACCAGGCGCCCGGTAGCCACCAAGAACTCATCACGATGACCTTGGCTGGTTTGAATACGTGCCGAGAAATCTGGGTTCTCGCCCATGGAAAAGATCTTGCTCGCGAAATGAAGTCAGCCTACAACCAGGACCCTTCCTCCATCACCAGTGAACTCACGGGAACCGAAATCGTCCTCTATCTCACCGATATTGAGGCAACATCATTACTCCCCTTCCACCAGTGTGAACTGTCAACGGGGATACATTCTGCAGGTCAGTAGATTGCTTCCCCGGCTTCGCGACGAGCACGAAGATCAGCCAATGCTTCAGCCAAAATGACTTTAGCCTCGCTGTCGCTACGACGTTCCTTCACATAAGCAAGATGTGTTTTGTAGGGAAGGATATGTGGGGGAGGCGGAGGATTCTCCTGGTCAGTGTTGGCAGGCAACCCACATCGCGGGCAATCCCATTCCTGGGGATAGTCGGCCCCCATAGCGAAGGCCTGGTGAGTCTCATGGCCATTGGCGCAATAGTAGGTCACATGATGGCGAGGCGCGGAGTCACCCCTCTCAGCTTCACCCATTGGACCTGCGCCAACACGGCTTCCACGAATAGCACTACCAACAGCCACAGGAATCCTGCTTTCTTATCAAGAGGGGAGATCTAAAGCGATGGTGTTACTCGCCACAGCAAGAGCAGAGCAACAATGCATGCCACCCACACCAGGGAGACGATCACAGTGATACGGTCCAGGTTACGCTCAGCGATCGAGGACCCACCAAACGCGGTAGACATGCCACCACCAAAGAGGTCAGACATCCCACCCCCACGGCTCTTGTGGACCAAGATCGCCAAGGTCAGCAACGCAGAGGCAATGATGAGAACAATCGACAAAACAAGGATCGGTGTTGTCATCTCAAGAGGGGTCAGAAAACTCACCCGTACATATTAGCCCATCCCGCCAACATTTTCATTGTCAGCCCACTCCAAACGGGAAGTGAGATACCGCAATTGAGGATAGGGGGATGACAAGATCGTTGCGTTGTTGCTCTACTCACCACTCTCGTCACATGCGGAGCAAGAAGCACCCCCCATCGTCACCCTGCGGAGCACTGCGAGTCGCGCTAGCGCGCTCCGCAGCACAGGCTCCGCGAGTCGCTTCGCTCCGCGGAATGACGGTTGGGGAGTTGTCTCAGCTGGATTCCGTGAGTCACTACGCAACGTTTCGTGGAGTACGACGCTCGTCAGTTGTGGAATTGACCATTCATCTGTACCGACTATCCCATGACTTATTCACTAGCGGGCATAGAAGGTGACGATGCGGGCAAACTCTTCGGGATCGAGGCTGGCACCACCGACGAGGGCGCCGTCTACGTCGCCTTGGGCCATGATCTCGACTACATTGGAGGATTTCACCGAACCGCCGTACTGGATGCGAACCGAGTCAGCTGCTTCGGCACCGACCAGGTCTGAGACTCGAGCGCGGATGGCTCCGCACACTTCCTGAGCGTCCTGCGGGGTCGCAACCTCACCAGTACCGATAGCCCAGACGGGTTCGTAAGCGATAACCAGAGCACCGACCTGTTCAGCAGTGAGACCAGCGAGAACACCATCAACCTGGTTGAGCACATAATCCACATGGGTGCCCTCTTGACGGATATCGAGCTTCTCCCCAACACAGATGATGGGGGTCATGGAATTCTCGATGACCTTCTTGGCTTTGGCATTGATGACCTCATCAGTTTCGCCATGGTATTCACGGCGCTCCGAATGGCCCACCACCACATAGGTGCAGTCCAACTTGGCGAGCATTCCCGCAGACACCTCACCGGTGTAGGCCCCCGCATCATAAACCGAGACATCTTGGGCACCAAAACCCAGGGAATAGCGATCCCCTTGGATGAGGGTTTGGACAGTACGCAAGTTGGTGAACGGCACGATCACGGCAGCTTCAGACTTCTTCTTGTCATAGTGATAATCCGACAAAGTCCAGGCGAGTTTCTGAACAACATTGGTGGCTTCGACATGGTTGAGATTCATCTTCCAGTTGCCAGCCATCAGCGGTAGACGACTCATGAAACCTCCTCCAATACGCTCAACCCAGGAAGTTCCTTTCCTTCCAGATATTCCAGCGAGGCTCCCCCACCGGTCGAAATATGACCAAACTGGGAATCGTCGTAACCAAAGGCCCTCACAGCCGCTGCGGAGTCACCCCCACCGACCACAGTGAAAGCATCACTATCCACCAGAGCCTTTGCGACGCCTTTCGTACCATCAGCGAGAGCATCAATCTCAAAGACGCCCATGGGGCCATTCCAGAAGACAGTCTTTGCACCCGCGATCTCGGAGGCAAAAACCTCGGCTGACTTGGGACCAATGTCGCATCCTCCACGATCAGCGGGAAGATCAGTGATGTCGGCTTCAACAACATCACCAGACAGGGTAAAGGTGGAGAAATCAATGGCGTTCTCCCCCACACACAGGGCATCAACAGGCAGAAGAACCTTCTTACCCAAAGCCTCACCCTGCTGGAGATAGCCAGCGCAATCATCGATCTTTGTTTCGTCGAGAAGGGACTTTCCGACCTCATAGCCTTGGGCCTTAGCGAAGGTGTACGCCATTCCCCCACCAATGATGAGGGTGTCAGCAACCTTCAACAGGTTATCGATCACAGCAAGTTTGTCGGCAACCTTGGCGCCACCGAGGATCACCACATAGGGACGCTGCGGAGCCACAGTCAGCTTCTTGAGTACTTCAACTTCAGCTTCAACAAGGAAACCCGCGTACGCAGGAAGAAGCTTGGCCACATCATAGACCGAGGCTTGTTTGCGGTGCACGACACCGAATCCATCAGAGACAAAGAAGTCACCCAAGGCAGCATATTTCTCCGCCAATTCGAGACGTTCACCATCATCTTTGGATGTTTCACCTGGCTCGAAGCGTACATTCTCCACCAGAGCCACCTGACCATTGTCCAGTCCAGCGACCGTCTCTTGGGCTGATGACCCGACCACATTAGCGGCGAGTGCGACGTCACAACCCAGCAATTCACCGAGCCTTGCTGCCACGGGAGCAAGTGAATACTTGGGATTCACTTCACCATCTGGGCGGCCCATGTGAGCCATGATCACGATCTTGGCTCCCGCTTGCTGGAGAGCGGTCAACGTGGGTAAGGCGGCACGAATGCGCCCATCATCGGTGATCTGGTCACCTTGGAGGGGAACATTGAAGTCACAACGCACAAGTGCGCGTTGACCAGCAACATCCCCAAGATCAGCAATAGATTTCATGACGATTCCTTTCTATGCACGCAGGTACGTGATGGGCCGAGGACCCACCACGAACCAGCGCGATTATCTCAGAGCTTGGAGCCAACCAGCATGGTCAGATCGACGAGACGGTTGGAGTAACCCCACTCGTTGTCGTACCAGGAGACAACCTTCACCTGATTGCCAATGACCTTGGTTAAGGGTGCATCAAAGATGGAGGAGGCAGGATAGGTTTCGATGTCTTTGGAGACAATCGGGTCCTCGTTGTATTCCAGGATTCCTTTGAGTGGACCCTCAGCTGCCTTCTTCACGATGGCATTGATTTCTTCGACCGTGGTCTCACGGGGAGCCTCAAAGGTCAGGTCAGTCACTGAACCTGTGGGGGTGGGTACACGCAAAGCATATCCATCGAGTTTCCCCTTCAGTTCGGGCAGAACCAGGGCCACAGCTTTGGCTGCACCGGTGGTTGTGGGAACAATGTTGAGGGCCGCTGCGCGGGCGCGACGAAGATCCTTGTGGGGGGCGTCTTGCAGGTTTTGATCCTGGGTGTACGCATGGATGGTGGTCATCAAACCGCGCACAATACCGATACCATCATTGAGTGCCTTCGCCATCGGGGCCAGGCAGTTGGTGGTGCAGGAAGCATTCGAGATGATGTGATGTTTGGCAGGATCATAGAGGTTCTCATTGACACCCATGACGATGGTGATGTCCTCGTCCTTAGCGGGAGCCGAGATCAGCACCTTCTTCGCACCTGCATCCAGGTGGGCCTTTGCTTTGCCGGCTTCGGTGAAGAAACCTGTGGATTCAATGACCACATCAACGCCGAGTTTGCCCCAGGGCAGATCAGCGGGATCACGTTCGGCGAATGCCTTGATTTCTTTGCCATCGACAATCAGTGCATTGTCGTTATAGGAAATTGATCCGGGGAAACGCCCCAGAATCGAATCGTACTTCAGCAGTTGAGATAGCGTGTAGTTGTCGGTCAGATCATTGACAGCAACAACGTCGATGTCTGCACCTGATGCCATGAGGGCGCGGAAATAATTACGCCCAATACGACCAAAACCATTAATTCCAACCTTGACGGTCATGAGTTCTCCTTTATATTTTTCTTCGGTACGAACCGTACCTGAAAGTCTCTTCCTAGCCTACTGTGAAAAGGGCCGAATGGGCAGAGAAAAATCCCACCAGTTTGGACCAATCTGTTTCGATCAATCGTCGTCGAGACTCAAACCCATGTCTGTGGATTCGAGACCCAGCTCTTGGGCTTTTTTGTCTGCCAAGGCCAGAAGTCTTCTGATTCGCCCAGCGATAGCATCTTTGGTTAAAGGTGGTTCGTGCAGAGCGCCCAGCTCTTCAAGGGAGGCCTGTTGGTTGTCGATGCGCAGACACCCTGCAGCCCGAAGGTGCTCGGGAACCTCGTCACCGAGTATCTCGAAGGCCCGAGAAACACGGGCAGAGGCTGTCACAGCTGCCCGAGCAGAGCGACGCAAATTAGCATCATCAAAATTTGCCAAACGATTGGCTGAAGCGCGTACCTCACGGCGAAGACGACGATCCTCCCACACTAGGCGGGTCTCGTGAGCGCCCATCTTGGTGAGCATGATCGCAATCGATTCACCGTCGCGGATGACCACCCGCTCTAAACCACGTACCTCGCGAACCTTGGCCGACACTCCCAGACGCCGAGCAGCCCCCACCAGGGCCATCGCGGCTTCTTGACCGGGGGCAGTGACCTCCATGGCCATGGATCGACCCGGTTCGGTTAAGCAACCATGGGCGAGGAAGGCACCCCTCCAGGCGGCCACAGCATCACACATTGCTCCGCCCACGATCCCGGCAGGCAACCCTCGAACCGGGCGCCCTTGGGCGTCAATGAGACCGGTGAGACGAGCAATAGCTGGCCCATCTTTCACCAGGCGCACCAGGTATCTAGTTCCCCGGCGAAGCCCTGAGCCTCGAACAGTGATCAGATCTGAACTGAGACCAAAAACATCGGTCATGGCCACACGCAACCGGCGGGCAGCAGCTCCAGTATCGAACTCGGCTTCCACCATAATGTTTCCACCACCGGTGATGTGGAGCCCGCCGGCATACCTCAGCATGGTCGCTATCTCAGCACGACGGCAACAATGCTTCACTATGGGAAGGACGGCAAGTTCTGCCTTCACATCCTGGGTTAATGCCATGAATCACTCCAGATCAGGTGTTGGTCATAATTCCATCACATGAGCGAGGATAGCAGCAACCAGGAAGGGATCATGACGAGGCGAACCATCGTGCATGGCCACTGGAGCAATCAGCAACTGTCCAGCCATGGCTTTCACAGCAGTAGAAAGCGAGGGATCTTGGGCGAAACTTGGGTCGGCGATCACCGTATTGAGGGTGAGTTCTGGGCAGTGCTCCGCCAAAATTTCGATATGTCGAGAAGGGCTGAATCCACTGGTCTCCCCTGCTGGCAGAAGATTCAACAGGCAGATTCTCTTGGCGGGGGATTCAAGGATCGCTGCGACCAGTTCGGGGACAAGCAGATGGGGAACCACAGAAGTGAACCATGAACCCGGTCCGAAGACCAGATAATCGGCATCGAGGATGCTTGCCACAGCTTCTGGACAGGCAGGAGGGTTTTTCGGCGTGAGACGTATGTTGAGAACCTCTCCTTCACTCAAAGCAATGTTGGCTTGTCCTGTCACCACGGTGGTCGATGTGGGGTTATCGTGGTCTAAACCAGCAACATCGGCAGAAATCACCAGGGGAAGGGATGACATGGGCAGAACCCTGCCTTGGGCCTCCAGGAGCTTACCCACCTGATCGAGCCCATGAACAGGATCAGGGTCGCGCTGCCACAGAGCTGAGATGAGCAGGTTGCCCACTGCATGGCCCGCTAGTGGGCCTTCCCCACCGAAACGAGTCTGAAACACATCCGCCCAGAGTCGCCCTTCAGGGTTGTCACCTGTGAGAGCTGCTAGAGCCATGCGAAGATCGCCAGGGGGAAGACAATCAAATTCATCACGAAGGCGCCCCGATGATCCCCCATCATCAGCGACAGTGACCACCGCTGTGAGTTGATCGGTCAACCTTTTGAGTGCTTTGAGAGTGGCCGCTAAACCATGACCACCTCCGAAGGCCACCACCTTGGGTAGGGTCATTATTCTCTCCCAAGATCACGGTGCATCACCGACACAGTGAACTGCGCCGAGCGAAGGCGACGAGCACATTCTTCAGCCATGGCCACCGATCGGTGTTTGCCACCGGTGCATCCGATAGCCAAAGTGACCAGTCTCTTTCCTTCGGCAACGTAGCCTTGGGCGGCCGTACGGAAAAGGTCCTGCAGTTGATCTTGGAATTGCCCAGCTAAAGGAGAATCCAACACATAGGAAGACACCGCCGTACTCAATCCTGTTTGGGGTCGAAGTTCCTCCACCCAGTGAGGGTTGGGAAGAAAACGGACGTCCATGACCATATCGGCATCAACCGGCACGCCATTTTTGAAACCGAAACTCATCACGGTGACGCTCACGTCGCTTTGACCTTCCCCAAAAGCCGCCACCATTCGGGCAGTGAGTTGGTGAGGGGTCAACCCTGATGTATCGATCACCAGATCCGCTGTCGCACGCAAGGTGGACATCATCCGTCTTTCTGCTTGGATTCCTTCAAGCAACGACCCCGACCCTTGCAGAGGTACGGGACGACGTGAAGACTCTTGGCGTTTGACGATCTCAGCGTCATTGGCTTCCAAGAAAACAATCTGCGGTGAACCAGCGATAGGTTCGATCACTGAGAAGAAACTCGGGATCTGCTCAAGGTCCCCCATGGAGCGAACATCGAGAACCACACAGACATGGTCAACATTTTCCCCATGTAGGAAATCCACCAGGGCAGGCAACATCCCCGGCGGAAGGTTGTCCACAACATACCACCCCAGGTCCTCCATGGCTTTTGCTGCCGTATGGCGACCTGCTCCGGACATACCAGTGATGATCACCAGATCCATGAGGCTCACCTCCTGGTGGTTAGTCTAGCGTGGTTAATCAAGAACCTCCCCAGTGGTCATGTTAATCGCACGCGGCTTCTCACCCACCGCCTCCACCACACCTTGGGCAAGAGCTGGACCAAAACCAGGGACCTGGGCGATGTCTTCCACACTGGCGCTGCGAAGTTTCTTCAACGAAGGAAAAGCCTTCATCAGAGCCTTCCGGCGTACCTCACCCAAACCAGGAACCCCATCGAGCAGAGACTGGGTCATGGAGCGTGATCTTTTCTGGCGATGGTAGGTCACAGCGAAACGATGCGACTCATCACGTACCCTCTGGAGAAGATAGAGCGCGGGGGAACTCCGCTTCAAGATCAGCGGATACTGCTGACCTGGAATCCACACCTCTTCCAGTCGCTTAGCCAAACCAACCACCACCACCGACTCAAAACCAAGATCATCAAGAACCGTCCTCGCCACCTGTGCTTGGGGGCCAGCTCCATCAACAACAATGAGCGACGGAGCATAGGAGAATCGTCTCGCGGTTCTCGTGGTGGAATCGATGATCCCCTCAGCCCCCTGGTTGATCACCTCCTGCTCATCACGAAGGCGGGCCATCCTCCTGGTGAGCAGCTCCTTCATCGCACCCACATCATCGGATTCCACCGTGTTGATCGTGAAATGGCGATACTCACTCTTTCTAGCTAATCCGTCTTCAAAAACCACCATCGAGCCAACCGTGTGAGTCCCTTGAATATGGGAGATGTCATATCCCTCAATCCTCAAAGGAACCTCATCCATGGACAGAACTTGCGCTATCTCATCGAGGGCCTGATTGCGTGAGGTCAGATCACTGGCGCGCCTGGTTTTGTGAACCTCCAGAGCTTGGGCAGCATTCTTAGTAGCGGTATCCAAGAGAGTTTTCTTATCTCCACGTTTGGGTACGCGTACGACCACGGGCGAACCACGCAACTGGCTCAACAAAGTGCTCACCACCGCAGCGCTGTGGGGAAGAACTGGAACAAGAATCATTGGCGGAATCAACCTTGCCGCATCCTCCTGCACCACATCGGAGTAGATCTGCAAGAGAAAGGCCTCCACAAGATCAGGCAGATCAGCACCGGGGTCGTCGTCCTGGTCGTGGGGGCCAGCTTGTCTTTCCGCCACCCAATTGCGTGAACTGACGATCCTTCCCGCGCGAACATGGAAAACCTGGACCCCCACCTCTAGCGGGTCAACCACCAGAGCAATCAGGTCAAGATCATCACTATCGGCCAACACCACAGTGTTTTTCTCCATCACCCGTCGAAGGGCTTGGCTTTTATCGCGAGCAATCCCCGCCTTCTCATATTCCATAGCTTCGGCATGTTGGGCCATCTCTTGATCGAGCTGGTCGAGGAATGCCGAGGTTTTTCCAGAAATTGCCGTACAGAAATCAGTGACCAGTTGACGATGATCCTCTTGGGTGATTCTCCCCACACAAGGAGCCGAACACTTGTTGATATGGGCGAGAAGACAAGGACGCCCACTGGAGCGCGCTGAGCGGAAAACCCCATTCGAACACGACCTCATGGGAAAGACACCCAGCAGAGCATCGATCGAGTCCCGGATCGCCCACGCATGAGCGAAAGGACCGAAATAACGCCAGGGTTTCTTCTTGGTTCCACGCCCCACAAAGACACGGGGATAGTCCTCATTCCAGGTCACACACAACCAGGGATATGACTTGTCGTCACGGTATTTCACATTGAACCGGGGCTCGTACTGCTTGATCCAGGTGTATTCCAGTTGGAGGGCTTCCAGTTCATTGCGGACGATCGTCCACTCCACACTGGAAGCAGACGTCACCATGCGCTGGGTTCGAGGATGCAAGGAAGCAAGATCAGAAAAATATGAGGTCAACCGTGAGCGCAGCGAATTGGCTTTCCCCACATAGATGATGCGCCCTTGGTCATCGATGAAACGATAGACCCCTGCTACGGTGGGAATCTCGGATGTCGCTGGTCGCCACACTGCTGGGTCACTCATGGAGAAACCTGGGGGGAAACGATGCGGGCAAGATAATGTCCAGTGTAGGAATCCTGGCAGGTTGCCACCTGCTCCGGTGTCCCAACGGCGACAACAAAACCACCTCGGGAACCTCCCTCAGGACCCAAATCGATCACCCAATCAGCGGTTTTGATCACATCAATATTGTGCTCGATCACCACCACCGTGTTGCCTTGCTCCACGAGGCGATCAAGCACAATGAGCAGTTTGCGAATATCCTCGAAATGAAGCCCAGTGGTGGGTTCGTCGAGAACATACATTGTTTTGCCGGTGGATCTCTTCTGCAATTCTGAAGCCAGTTTCACTCGCTGGGCCTCACCCCCCGACAGAGTTGTCGCTGATTGGCCAAGTCGAACATAGCCGAGGCCCACCTCAACAAGGGTGTTGAGATGGCGCGCAATCGCGGGGATCGCACCAAAGAACTCGGCTGCTTCTTCGATAGGCATCGATAACACTTCAGCAATAGTTTTGTTCTTGTAGTGAACCTCCAGGGTCTCCCGGTTATATCTGGCCCCATGGCAGACCTCACAGGGAACATAGACATCAGGCAGGAAGTTCATTTCAATCTTGATCGTCCCATCCCCCATGCAGTTCTCGCAGCGACCACCTTTGACATTAAAAGAGAAACGCCCGGGCTGATACCCGCGTACCTTTGCCTCAGTGGTTTGAGAAAACAGGGCCCGAATCTTGTCAAAGACCCCAGTGTAGGTGGCAGGGTTCGACCGGGGGGTACGCCCGATCGGTGACTGATCCACATGGATGATCTTGTCGATCTCTTCGGCACCCTCGATTCGTTTGTGGCGGCCGGGAACAGCTTTCACACTATAGATTCTCTTTGCTAACCCCCGATAGAGAATCGAATTGACCAGCGATGATTTCCCTGAACCCGACACCCCAGTAACGGCGATGAGCAAACCCAAAGGGAAGGCAACATCAATATCTTGGAGGTTGTTTTCTCTCGCACCCACCACCACGACTTCCTTGGCTCCGCGTTGACGTCTCACAGCGGGCAGGGGAATGGATCGACGCCCAGCAAGATAAGCGCCAGTGAGTGATTCTTCGGTTTCCAGCAACTCTTGAACGGGCCCCGACACCACCACCTGTCCCCCATGTTCCCCAGCCCCAGGTCCAATATCAACCACCCAGTCGGCGGTACGAATAGTGTCCTCATCATGCTCGACCACAATCAAGGTGTTCCCCAGATTCCGCAGGCGTACGAGGGTGTCGATCAGGCGATGATTATCGCGCTGGTGGAGCCCAATACTGGGTTCATCGAGCACATAGAGCACCCCCATGAGCCCCGACCCTATCTGGGTGGCCAACCGAATCCGCTGAGCCTCACCACCGGAGAGTGTTCCCGTGGGGCGAGAAAGAGTCAGATAATCCAACCCCACATCCACCAGGAACCTCAGTCGCTCCCGAATCTCCTTGGTGACCCTTTCGGCGATCGTGGCATCACGAGCTGACAAGGAAAGACTATCCACATAATCCAGGCAGTCCACAATACTCATGGAGGTGACCTCGTGAATATTCTTTCCCCCCACGCTCACAGCTAGACTCGCGGGTTTCAGTCGAGCCCCCTGACAGGCAGCGCAGGGAATCTCCTGCATATAGGAAGCATATCTTTCACGGGCTGTGTCTGTTTCTGCTTCCTGATGGCGTCGACGAATATGGGGAATCACACCCTCGTACTTGGCTGAGAAAGTCCGGGTTCGTCCAAACCGATTCCTATGTTTGACATAGACCGGGTCACCCACGCCATAGAGGATCACCCGGCGAGCCTCCTCACCTAGTTGCACCCAAGGAGTGGACATCGAGAATCCCTCAGATGCGGCCAACGACTTCAAGACATGCTGGTAGTAACGACCTATCGCTGGTGTGGCCCACACCGAGATGGCGTTGCGTTCCAAGGAGAGTCCATCATCGGGAACCACCAGTTCAGGATCCACCTCCATGGTGGTGCCCAACCCCGAGCAGTGTGCGCAGGCACCCCAGGGGCCATTGAACGAGAATTGCCGAGGTTCGAGTTCATCAATCAATATATCGTGGCCTGAGGGGCAGGCCATCTTCTCAGAGAACCTCTTCTCGGTGCCCTCATCAACCAGTTCAATGCTCACCACCCCATGAGCTAGCTTGAGCGCAGTTTCAACAGAGTCAGTGATTCTCTGCTTGGCTTCAGGTTTGACCTGAAGACGATCCACAATCACGTCAAGATCATGTTTCTTTTGTTTGTCTAGGGTAGGAGGCTCGCTGAGAGGATAAACCTCACTATCAACTCTAATTCTGGCGTAGCCACTGGCAGCTAACTCAGTGAAAACATCGCGGAACTCCCCCTTGCGACCAGTGATCATCGGGGCAAGGACCTGGAAGCGAGTTCCCGGATCCATCTCCAATATCCGATCAACAATCTGTTGAGGGGTCTGGCGGGAAATAGGCTGGGCGCACTGCGGGCAGTGAGGAACACCAATGCGAGCATAAAGAAGCCTGAAATAGTCATAAACCTCAGTGATCGTACCCACCGTCGAGCGAGGATTCTTGGAGGTTGATTTCTGGTCAATAGACACCGCTGGAGACAGCCCCTCAATGAAATCCACATCCGGCTTATCCATCTGCCCGATGAACATCCGTGCGTAGGCACTCAGCGACTCCACGTACCTGCGTTGTCCCTCAGCGAAAATCGTATCGAACGCCAAAGAAGACTTCCCTGATCCACTGAGCCCGGTGAAAACAATCAGAGAATCACGGGGTATGTCGATAGAGATATTGGCGAGGTTATGCTCCCTTGCCCCTTTGACGATGAGCCGATTATGCACGACAGCCAGTGTAGTTCCCTACCGCCCACAACCAGCACACATTCGTACACGTGTCCCCTATTTGTCTTTCTTTCTCCGCTAAGTGGGATAGATGTCGCGCAGGGTCCCCCATCACCCTTAGGTTTGATTTGTGCCGTTCCCTCTAGACCTGGATCAGTCGCTCAATCAAGGGCGACTTGAACTCACCTCGGCAACCCAGCGTTTGCTGGGCGACACCATTGGACTCTCGCATCGCGATTGGAGAATGGTGACCCACCTGCCGGGGTGGACCCGCGCCCACATTGCCACCCATCTCACCCACCACGCTCAATGCATGACCACGACACTCACTCAACTGGGGAAACAGCCAGTCACGTGGAATTGTGAACTCACCGACAAAGACTTGTGGGTGGGAGCTCAGCGCAGCCCCCTGGAATTAACTGAGGATCTTGATCAATCCTCAGCGGAATTAGCCAGAGCCCTCGACCCTCTCAGCAACACCAACTGGGACTCAACAGTGATCACCTCGGTGGGTGAGATTCCATCAAGTGCTCTGATCCTCGATCGGCTCAACGAAGTAGTCATTCACCATGTCGATCTCAACCTCAGCATTGATTTCACTGACCTGAAACCAGAACTCGTCCACCTTCTCTTGGCCTGGAATGCTGTCCGATTGAGTTCGCGGTTCACCGACAATGAGATCACCATCATGACCGATGAGGGGGACACGATGGTGGTGGGGTCAGGCGCTCCCAGGACCGTACGCGGAAGCCAGGCGAGTCTTCTCGGTTGGATGGTCGGGCGAAAAGGGTCCTCGGCAATTCTGGGGGCCGAAGAGTTCGATCAACCACAGCTGGTTTGAGGGTGTTTATCCAGCCTCATGGGGCCGGTCATGTGAGGTCTTCACAAGGCTGGCCACCGTGGTGAGTGCCAATGTGCCAATGATGACACCCAGCGAGACCAACAAAGGAACCTCCCAGGTCACCACATGGAAATGATGCAGGGCATGCAGGATCAGTTTGACACCAATGAAAGCCAAGACAATCGACAGTCCCACCGAGAGATAGACCAGTTTCTTCAGTAGACCACCCATCAAGAAATACAATTGCCTCAGGCCCATCAGAGCAAACACATTCGCGGCAAAAACAAGGTAGGGCTCCTGGGTCAAACCAAAAACAGCAGGAATAGAGTCCAAGGCAAACAGCACATCGGTGGTTCCCAGGGCAACAACAACCAGGAACATGGGCGTCATCATGCTAGTCTCACCTGTGCGGATAGACATCTTCGTACCATGGAATTCATCGGCTAAACGAAAATGCTTCTTCACCCATCTCATGGCAGCGTTATCCCCAACCTCCTTGGGGGCATGCTGGCGGTATTCCCTGACCAAGTCGAATGCGGTGTACAGCAGAAAGGCGCCAAAGAGGAAGAAAACCCAGGTGAACCTTTCGATCACCGCAGCACCCAAGGCAATGAAGACTCCACGAAAAAACAAGGCAAGAACGATGCCCACCATCAAGGCATATTGCTGAAGTTGGCGGGGAACCTTGAGCTTGGACATGATGATGAGAAAGATAAAAAGGTTATCGACAGATAGTGAGTATTCAGTCAACCACCCAGCAATGAACTCACCGCCATAAACCGGCTCCCAGAAACGACCAACAAAAACGGCGAAAAGAAGAGCGCCGGTGATGTAGATGCTGATCGCGATAGTGCATTCTTTCGTGGAAGGCTCATGTGGTTTGCGCCCAATGACAAAAACATCAAAGACCAGCACTGCAATCAAGATAGCGAATGTGAGGATCCACGTACTATCATCGACAACCATAGAGACCCTTCAACACGTGAGGGTATCCATTTTACCACGCGAAGAACAAATTAAGTCACTTCTGACCTTCGACCATGGCGCGGTATTCCTTCTTCAAATCTGCCACCTCATCGCGGAGTCGTGCTGCGATTTCGAATCTCAAATCCGCTGCTGCTGCTTGCATCTGCGCAGTCAGCTCAGCAATGAGATCAGCCAATTCCTCCTGGTGAAGATTCGCTGGGCGAGTCGACTCATGCGCCCGGATAACACCGGTGGTCTGGGCACGAGGACGAGTGATCTCATCACTAGTTTCGCGCGACAGCATCTCAGTGATGTCAGCAATCTTCTTGCGCAAAGGCTGAGGATCAATCCCGTGCGCCTTGTTGTAGGCCACCTGCTTGGCTCGACGCCTATTAGTCTCATCGATGGCTGTTGACATCGACGCAGTCACCGAATCGGCGTACATGTGAACCTGCCCAGAGACGTGGCGGGCAGCACGTCCAATAGTTTGGATCAGTGATCTCTCAGAACGAAGGAAACCCTGCTTGTCGGCATCCAAGATCGCCACCAGCGAAACCTCGGGAAGATCCAAACCCTCACGAAGAAGATTGATCCCCACCAAGACATCATATTCGCCAGCGCGCAATTCCCGCAGCAGATCCAGGCGCCGAAGAGTGTCAATATCGGAGTGAAGATAGCGCGTGCGAATATCGTGGTTCAAAAAGTACTCGGTCAGATCCTCAGCCATTTTCTTGGTGAGCGTGGTGACCAAAACCCTTTCATCCCGCTCGGCTCTCTGACGGATCTCCCCCATCAAATCCTCCACCTGGCCCTTGGTGGGTTTCACGATCACCTCAGGGTCAACCAATCCAGTGGGACGGATCAGCAATTCCACCGGGTGGGGGTCTTTGGCGAGCTCATAGGGGCCAGGGGTTGCCGAGAGATAGACCGTCTGGTCAATCCTTTCCAGGAACTCCTCCCATCTCAGCGGTCGATTGTCAAGCGCAGAAGGGAGTCTGAATCCGTGCTCCACCAACGTACGTTTGCGTGACATGTCACCTTCATACATTCCACCAATCTGGGGCACGCCCACGTGGGATTCATCCATGACCAAGACAAAATCCTCCGGAAAATAGTCGAGTAAGCAATTCGGAGCAGAACCGGGGGCACGACCATCGATGTGGCGGGAATAATTCTCAATCCCCGCACAGGTTCCCACCGTTGACATCATTTCCAGGTCGTAACCTGTCCTCATTTCAAGGCGCTGGGCTTCAAGAAGCTTATTCTGGGCGCGCAACTCAAGTAGACGTTCCTGCAGTTCGGTTTCTATTCCACGAATCGCTTTGTCCATGCGCTCCGACGAGGCGGTGTATTGGGTGGCCGGGAAAATATGGAGAACCTGATCATTGGTCAACACAGCCCCATCGACAGGATCCATGGTCATGAGCGCTTCGACCTCATCACCAAAAAATTCAATCCTCCACGCACTCTGCTCATACATGGGGAAAACCTCTACCGTGTCCCCACGCACCCGGAAAGTCCCGCGAGTACCCGCCAGATCATTGCGTACGTACTGAATATCGACCAACCGGCGAAGCAGTTTATCCCTGCCCACATCGTCACCAACGTGGACAGTGATCGCCTGGTCAACAAATTCCTGGGGGGTCCCCAACCCGTAGATCGCTGACACCGAAGCTACAACAATGCAATCGCGACGAGTCAGCAAAGAAAAGGTGGCGTGATAGCGTAACCGTTCAACCTCCTCATTGAGAGAAGAATCCTTCTCGATATAGGTGTCCGATTGGGGGATGTACGCCTCAGGTTGGTAATAGTCATAATAGGAGACGAAATATTCCACGGCATTATCGGGAAAGAAATCCCTCAGCTCTTGGGCAAACTGCGCAGCCAAAGTCTTGTTCGGCTGCATCACCAGCATGGGACGCTGGAGTCTTTCCGCCAGCCACGCCACCGTCGCAGTCTTCCCTGTTCCCGTGGCCCCCAACAGGACGACATCTTTCTCGCCTTCTTTGAGGCGCCTCTCCAGGGCATCGATAGCCTCAGGTTGATCCCCACTGGGCTCAAAATCGGCATGAACTTTAAACGGGGCTACGGTTCTTTCCAGGTCTGTGATCGGGCGCATACCCCCACGCTACCGTAGCCCGGTGACAAAACGGGGACGGAGGTGTTTTTGTCACCAACCATCGTCACCCTGCGGAGCACTGCGAGTCGCGCTAGCGCGCTCCGCAGCACAGGCTCCGCGACTCGCAGGGTCCAGAAGTCACAGCTGAATGACTGTGGAGTCTGGATTCTGCGACTACGCGCAGAACGACTCAGGGGTTAGAGGTCCTCGCCGACCAGGAAGGAGGTACGCTCGTCGTTGCCACGATAATGCAGACCCTTAGCTAGGACAGTGTCCATCCACTGGTTTACTTGGGCTTCCAGGTTCTCTGCACTACCAGAACCGTCAAAGACAAAGTCAGCGGCAGCAAGGCGTACCTCATCGTCGATCTGAGCAGTAATGCGACCCCAGGCTTCCTCTTCATCCATACCACGGCCATCCACGAGACGGGCCACCCGAACCTCGGGGGAAGCATCCACCACAATCACTGTGTCAAAAGCCTCAGGTCCAGCAACCTCCACCAGCAGAGGGATCGCATGAACCACCAGTTTGTCACCACGTTTCTCTGCAGCAATATCAATGAGTTGTCCCTCACTGATCACTCGAGGATGAATGATGTTTTCGAGCCTCTCACGAGCCTCATCATCATCACCGAAAACAAGCTTCGCCACCAGGGAACGATTGAGACTGCCATCGGCCTCCAGAACCCTCTCACCGAAGGCCTCCACAATCTCAGCTAAACCATCAGTACCCACAGCCACCACATCACGAGCAAGAATGTCATAGTCGATGACTTCAACACCACGCAGTTCAAAGGCTCGGCTCGCCACAGATTTCCCTGCTGCAATACCTCCAGTGAGGCCAACTCTAATCATGGATCCTCTTCTCGATGGATTATTCCTCCCCGAGTTGCTCCTTGAACGCTTGGAGAGCCTCATCAGCAGCGAGAGTCGGTTCAGCAGGGGCATCAGCTTCACCAGTGGTGTAGGTTGCGGCGGTCATTTCCTCAACCACTGCCTCCTGGTCAGCTTCGCCGGCTTCCTGGGCCTGCTTCTTGTGGGCCTCCCACAGTTCGCGAGCCTGCTTCCACTGTTCCTCCCATGCAGCCTGCTGCTCTTCGTAACCTGGCTTCCAATCATTGGTTTCAGGATCGAAGCCCTCAGGATAGATGTAGTTACCCTCAGCATCATAGGAGTTCGCCATGCCATAGAGGCTCGGATCGAAGTCATCAGCTACCACGTCAACACCCTCATTGGCCTGCTTCAGTGACAGCGACACGCGACGACGCTCCAAGTCGATATCAATGATCTTGACCATGACCGCATCGTTAACAGCGACCACCTGCTCGGGGATCTCCACATGGCGTTCCGCGAGTTCGGAGACGTGAACCAAACCTTCGATACCTTCAGCGACTCGCACAAAGGCACCAAAAGGAACCAGCTTGGTGACCGTACCCGGTGCGATCTGGCCAATCTGGTTGAGACGGGCGAAAGTCTGCCACGGATCTTCCTGGGTGGCTTTCAGCGACAGGGAGACACGTTCACGATCCATCTCCACGGAGAGAACCTCGACAGTCACCTCCTGACCGATTTCAACAACCTCCGAAGGATGATCAATGTGCTTCCAGGAGAGCTCGGAGACGTGCACCAGTCCATCAACCCCACCCAGGTCCACGAAGGCACCGAAGTTCACGATCGACGAGACGACACCCTTACGAATCTGGCCCTTGGTGAGATTATCGAGGAAGGTGGCGCGTACCTCGGACTGTGTTTGCTCCAGCCAAGCCCGACGCGACAGGACCACATTGTTGCGGTTCTTGTCGAGTTCGATGATCTTGGCTTCCAGTTCAGCATTGATGTATGGGGAGAGATCGCGTACGCGCCTCATCTCCACCAAGGAGGCAGGAAGGAAGCCACGCAGACCGATGTCCACGATCAGACCGCCCTTGACCACCTCAATGACGCGGCCCGTGACCACCCCATCCTCGGCTTTGATTTTCTCAATGGTGCCCCAGGCGCGCTCGTACTGGGCACGCTTCTTGGACAGGATCAGTCGTCCTTCTTTGTCTTCTTTTTGCTGGACGAGTGCTTCAACAGTGTCACCAATGTTGACTTCTGCGAAGGGATCCACGTGATATTTGATGGCGAGTTCTTTGACGGGGATGACACCTTCAGTCTTGTATCCCACATCGAGGAGAACTTCGTCTTTGTCTACCTTGACAACAATGCCGGTGACAATATCGCCATCATTGAAGCTTTTGAGTGTTGAATCGATTGCGTCGAGAAAATCTTGGTCTGAACCGAGATCGTCAATCGCGATAGGGGCTTGCGCCGTTGAGGTCATTGATGATGACTTTCACATATAGTATTCCAGTACGCCTGGTCGTGGCCATAAGGCACCCTATTCACTCCATGCTGGAATAGAGCCGATCAAGCGCCCACCTATCCTAGCGAGGCGTACGCCCCACAGCAAACAGCCGAGGTAACAATCACGCAACAGTATGTCACTATTACTGCTAGCCGGAGGTGTCCACAGTGAAAGTGAAGAACTCTTTACCATCACTACCCACGCACCGATATTCAATCGTGGCATTCACTTTAACAAGACCCGCAAACATGTTGTTTTCTTTGATTTCTTTTGATACATCAGCTTTCAGCGCATCGCGGAACATGTTAATCGTCGCTGGAGTGAATTGGCTAGCACGATATTTGGTCAGGGTATAATTGAGCCGAACAACCCGACCCTCACGCTTTTCGGCACTATCGAATCTTATTCCTTCGGTGAACTCGATTGGCGCGAGACGATTCATTTCTGCAACAACTTCGTCAAGGAAGGTGTCCACGAGCTTCAATGTGCTTGAGACGTTTCGGATCTTTTTGGTTGCTTCTTCTGTCGCTTCGGAGGCTTCCTGTATTTCTATGACCTGTTCTTCGAGATCAGCGAGCTTCTTTTCCATCTCGGGTACGACAAAGTTGAGCGATTCCGCTGTAGCGACAGCTTCAGTGAGCCGGTCATAGTCAGCCTCCACCACATAATCGGTGGCAACAGTGGTCTCCAGTATCTCCTTGGCTGAGGTGAGTTCTGTCTGAAGTTTCTTCTGGTTGGTATCCAATTGAGCGGCGAAATAGTTGAAATCTTCCTTCGCTTCCTCCATGGCCATCTGGTAGGGCCGCACCAGACCAAAGAAAACACCAGCGCCAGCAAGGAGAGCTAGGACGACACCGCCAATGACAAAGATGGGCCACTTCTTCTTTTTCTTCGGTGGTGGACCCATGGGAGCACCAGGTGCACCAGGGGATCCGGGCGCATAGGGGTACGCCTGTTGGCCATAGGCGGTTGGAGGTTGAGGGATGCCGGTGGGTGCACCCATGGGTGCTACGGGTGGTTGGGGCATGCCCGACTGCGGGATGCCCGGTTGTGCAGGACCGGGTTGGGGAATGCCCGGTTGTGGAATCCCAGGCTGTGGCATACCGGGTTGGGGAATGCCCGGTTGTGGCTGTCCAGTGGTGGTGTTGACACCCTCAGGTGGTATCTGAGATGGAGTAACTTCGGTGGTGGGAACCTCGGGTGTGGGAGTCGAGAATGACTCTTGATTCATGGGTTCCTGGGTGTCAGCAGTGAGGTCTTCATTGTTCTCCGTGGCCATGGTCCGCCCCTCGTCGATACGTTTTCCCCATTCTATCAGCCCGCGACAGGTGCTCGTGTGCCCATCAACCAAACGTCATTCCGCGCAAAGTCGCGGAATCCAGACTGTATAGTCCAACAAACTGTGGATTCTGGACCCTGCGACTTCGCGCAGGGAGACGGGGGTAACGTCATTCCGCGCGAAGTCGCGGAATCCAGACTGTATAGTCCAACAACTGTGGATTCTGGACCCTGCGACTTCGCGCAGGGAGACGGGGGCAACGTCATTCCGCGCGAAGTCGCGGAATCCAGACCGTACGTCCAACAACTGTGGATTCTGGACCCTGCGACTTCGCGCAGGGAGACGGGGGTAACGTCATTCCGCGCGAAGTCGCGGAATCCAGACTGTACGTCCAACAAACTGTGGATTCTGGACCCTGCGACGTTCGCGCAGGGAGACGGGGGTGGGGAGTTGTCCAAAAGGAGACGCGGTGGCGCACCGTGGGACTCTGTGCCTGTCGGCTGGCTAGTGGGCGGCTTGGGCCCAGGTGGGGCCGACACCGATGGAGACATCGAGCGGAACACTGAGCTGGACAGCATTGCCCATTTCTGCGCGTACTATCTCTTCCAAGGATTCCTGTTCACCAGGGGCGACCTCGAAGATCAACTCATCGTGGACCTGCAGGAGCATCCGTGAAGCAAGTCCAGTTGCCTTCAGTCGGGCATCCAGTTTCAACATCGCCAGTTTGATGATATCGGCTGCTGTTCCTTGAATGGGGGCGTTGAGGGCCATACGCTCAGCCATCTCCCTCATCGTACGATTCGTTGAATCCAAGTCGGGAAGGTAGCGCCTCCTGCCGAGGATTGTTTCGGTGTAACCGCGCTGGCGAGCCAGCTGAACCTCCGATTGGAGATAGTCACGAACACGACCAAACTTGTCGAAGAAATCCTCCATGAGTCGACTAGCTTCCGCCACCGAAATCTTGAGCTGATTCGATAACCCGAAGGCACTCAACCCGTAGGCCAACCCATAGTTGACTGCTTTGACCCGGCTGCGCTGCTCACTAGTGACCTCGGATGTTTCCAGACCGAAAACATGACCAGCCATCACCGTGTGAAAATCCTGCCCCGAATTGAAAGCCTCAACAAGCTGCTCATCACCAGAGACGTGAGCCATGATTCTCATCTCAATCTGGGAATAGTCGGCAGTCAAGAGCGCCTCGAACCCATCGGCCGCGATGAATCCTTCACGAATGCGAGTACCTGTGGCTGAGCGCGCAGGAATGTTTTGCAGATTCGGGTCCTGGGAAGACAGGCGCCCAGTGGCTGCCACAGTTTGAAGATAGGTGGTGTGAATCCGACCATCAGCTGCAGTCGCCTTGATGAGACCTTCGACGCTCTGGCGCAATTTGATCGAATCGCGATGGGCGAGGAGATGTTCAAGAAAAGGATGACCGGTGGTCGCCAAAAGATGGTCGAGGGCCTCAGCATCGGTGGTATACCCACTCTTGGTTTTGCGAGTCTTCGGCATCTTCAACTCATCAAAAAGAACCACCTGGAGCTGCTTGGGTGAGGAGAGGTTGATCTCTTGACCAATCGATTCATAGGCGAGGCGCTGCGCCTCCACCACACGATCATTGAATTGTTCACGCAGGCTGGTGAGGGTTGTGGTGTCAACCCCAACACCAGTCTTCTCCATCGCTGCCAGTACGCGGGTAAGCGGGATTTCCACATCAACGAGCAACTCGGCGCACTCTTTCGCGGCGAGCTCCTCACCCAGAGGGGCGGCAAGATCAGCGATAGTACGAGCATTGGTTCCCACTGTTGTGGCGGCAGGGTCGTCAAAAAAGTTGAAGGCCGGTTGCTCATCGGCGACCGCCGCAACGAGGGTACGGTTGAGATAGCGATCCGCTAAACTCACCAGATCGAGACTACGGCGATCAGGGTTAGCGAGATAGGCAGCGATCTGTGTATCACACACCACACCGTGAAGATCCCATCCCCGTTCCCACAAACCAATCAGTGGAGCTTTCACCTCGTGGACCACTGTAGGAATCTCCGGGTTGGCCAGCCACGACACCAGGGCACGCTCATCTTCCGGTGTGATAGCCGCCAAGTCAATCCATCCAACCGAGTCGCTGGTGGCGATCGCCAAAGATTCGACAACCCAGGTGCCTGTCCCCCACTGCCCCTGGAATTCGATTCCTGCTTGGCTGTTTCCCTGTTGAGCAAGCCAGGCCTCCACCTCACCAGGTGCGATAGTGCTGACCTGGGTGGTGACCTCACGAGCAGGAGCCACCTCGCGTACCTCGAAAACTTCCGAAACCCTCTTGCGCAAGGCACGGAACTGAAGCAAATCAAAGAGCTGGTTGACTGCGCCCATGTCTGGTTGCCCACCAGTGAGTTCACCCACAGAAACAGGCAGATCAAGGTCACGTACCAGGGCATTGAGCCGGCGGTTTCTTTCCACCGCATCAGTGTGTTGGCGCAAAGACTCACCCGCTTTGCCGGGCACCTGGTCCGCTCGACGAATCAGATTCTCCAACCCGTCATACTCCCCCAACCACTTGGCAGCAGTCTTGGGCCCCACCCCGGGAACACCAGGAAGATTGTCGGAGGTTTCACCGACAAGAGCAGCCAACTCTGGATAGCGCTGCGGTGGCACACCATACTTTTCTTCCACCGCTTGAGGGGTCATTTTGATGGTTTCGTTGCGCCCAGGGTAGAGAACAGTCACCGTATCGGTAATCAGTTGGAAAGTGTCACGATCACCCGAGGTGATCAGAACCTCCATGTCTTTCGATTGGGCCTGCTGTGACCACGTGGCGATGATGTCGTCGGCCTCATAGTTGTCAACCTCAATATGTGTGATACCCAGGGCGTCCAGAAATTCTTTAATCAGTTCGACTTGACCCACAAATTCCGGCGGGGTGGCTCCCCGGTTGGCTTTATAGTCCGAATACTTTTCGGTACGAAAGGATGTCCTGGATTTGTCGAAAGCCACACCAATGGCGGTGGGTTGCTCAGCACGGATCGTACCTAAAAGAAGTGTGGCAAAGCCATAGATGGCATTGGTGTATTGCCCGGTACTCGTGGTGAAAGATTCGAGCGGATACCCATAGAAGGCCCGAAAAGCCAGAGAATAACCGTCAACGAGCAGGACGCGATCTGGTTGATTCACTCGTCACCCTTGGTGACTTTGCCATGATTGATGACACCCTGAGCTACCTCACGCATAGATTTGCGCATATCCATCGCTGTTTTCTGAATCCAGCGGAAAGCCTCGGCTTCACTGATTCCCAGCCCCTCCTGGATGAGACCCTTGGCCTGGTCAACAACCTTCCTTGAAGCGAGCCGCTCCTCCAGATCAGCGACCTCATCTTCAACAGCCATGATCTGGGCGAAACGGGCATGGGCGAGCTCAATGGCAGGTATCACATCGGAGGCGTCGAAGGGTTTGATGACGTACGCCATCGCGCCGGCTCGAGAGGCCCGGTCAATGAGTTCGCGCTGGGAGAATGCGGTGAGAATAACAACAGGGGCGATACGCTCCTCGGTGATGGTTTCGCCAGCAGTGATTCCATCCATCTTGGGCATTTTGACATCCATGACCACAACATCGGGGCGGACTTCACGGGCCAGCGCGACAGCTTCTTCGCCATCAGCTGCTTGACCAACAACGGTGTAACCCGAGTCTTGAAGTAGTTCCACCAGGTCCATACGGATGAGTGCCTCATCCTCAGCGACAAGAACCCTCATTGGTTCGGTGGTGATTTCTTTCACCTTGTCATCCTCTCATTTCGAGGTCCACGAGACAAGGGCATGAGCCATATGGCAGAATAGTTCTTCGGTTCTTGTAGATGTTTCTTCTCACAAGAGTTGCCCAAGTGGCGGAATGGCAGACGCAGTCGACTCAAACTCGGCCGTCCTTACGGACGTGGGGGTTCAACTCCCCCCTTGGGCACTAGATAGTGTGTTCCACCGGCGGGGAGTGCGGATTGCGAAGCAAGACGCCAACTCCCCGAAGGCGGGACACTCCTGCGTCATTCTGCGCAAAGTCATGGTCCCTTGGATAGTGATTGCTGCTGGGGATGTTCACAATGTCTGTGAGCATGGGATGGTGGTTGGTCGGGCAAAAAGGAGGTACGTGATCCCGTGGGCGACCATCGACCCTGGTCGCGTTTTCGTGGTCAAGAATATGGGCCACCCGAGCATCAATGTCGGTGTCCCCCACGTACGAAACCTGTGATAATGCGCCCACACCGTAAGATGGTGACATGCCTGCTGTCGAGCCTCAACTTTTGGAAACCAGAAAGATTCACTACGTACGTTTGGTGGTGAACTGGATTAATTTGTCTACTCCTTTTGGTTTGCTGATTTCGGTGATTGGGCGAGCGAAACTGTCGAAGGGGCCCCAGGGGTTGATTCTGGCTGATGGTTACAAGTTTTCTTTTCCGATTGCGAGTGCTTTCACGGTGGGTAATGTCATCATCACCGCATCGAATTTCACAAGGTTCACTGCCCGACTTCCGCAGGGTTTGGTTCATGAGGCCCGTCACTCAACCCAGTGGGCTTTCTTTGGGCCACTATTTCTTCCGCTCTATACTCTGTCGATGGGTATCAGCTGGCTGTGGTCGAGAGACCGGGCAGCGTTGAACCTTTTCGAGATGCATGCAGGACTCGACGATGGGGGTTACAAGAGGTTTGTGAGAAAACCACGCAACAGCAAACGAGCTCAAGAACGTGCAAGTCTCACAGATGCCACCACGCAGCTCGCCCACAGTGGTCAGGTCGCTTCAACGCTACGTACTGAAGTTGAGACCATGACTCAGGAGCCTACTAACCCGGAATCCACTAACCCACCGAGCACACCAGTGACAGATCATCGGTGTGATTAACCAGGTCGGGGGTGGGGTCTGTGGTTGGTTCAGGATCATCCGGTTCGTTGGATGGTCCAGCAGAAGAGTCAGTGGATGCCGCCGAGGGGTCAGCGGTAGCTGCCATAGCAGCTTGAGCATCGAGTTCTTCTGACTGGTCGATGGTTGTTTTCACGACCAATTGAATATAGGAATAGTCGGGATTACCGGTGTTGATCAGTGGTGGTGTGAACGAGACAGCGATCATGGGCAGGGACTTGGCTTGAACAGCTAAATCCACCATTTCGGACACATTCCATGGCGGGATGGAGGTGGTCGCCATTTCTTGGGAGGCAGCTGCCATGGAGGTGAATTTCACGGCAACAGTGGAGGGGTCCATTTGGCTGAGCACTGCTGCCATCACACATTTTTGGCGCTCCATTCGTGAATAGTCGGAGGTGGTGGACCGCGAGCGGGTGAACCACAACACCTGATGTCCGTCGAGGTGCTGGCTGGGCCCGGCTTCCAACCATTCGGTTTCTTGTTTGTTGATGGGTACGCGCTCGTGAATAGTGATCGTCAAACCACCCATGGCGTTGATGAGGTCTTTAAACCCTTGCATGTTGATCATGACATAGTAGTTGATGGGTAGCCCTGTGATTCCACTGACCGCCTCCATGGTGGCTTGGATTCCTGGGTTGTCGACACCAGGATACAGATCAGCATGTTCCTCACCGAGCAGATAAACAGCGTTCAACATGCAGTCGTCGGATCCACATTTCCAGCCGTCAGGATAGAGGTTCCGCAGTGGTGAGCCTTCAGCAAAGGGTACGCTTTGGAGGTTGCGGGGCAGGCTAAACAACACAGTACGCCCAGTGTTACCTTGGACGCTGGCGAGCATGATCGTGTCGGGTCTCACTCCCGTACGCCCAGGTCCGGAATCGGAACCCAACAACAGGATGTTGTAGCGTCCTTTGTCTTTGGTGGAGTTTCCACCGCCTGAGAATATTCCCGACAGTGCACCGCCTGCACTCCAGGTTGCAGCCCCAGCCCAGGCCGTACCGGAGGCGAGAACTGCTGCCATCACAAGGGCAACCACCGAGAACACGGCACCTTTCTTGGCTCCCATGTTTTTGGGGCGCGAAATCCACCACGTGTTGATCGCGAGTCCCAGCCAGAAGATTCCCAGAGCGAGAACAGTCACAGAAACGATCTTCAACACCAGGCCATTGGCCCAAAATCCCACCATGGCTTTGGTGAGCGCCAGGGAGAGGATCAACAACACCAGTGCCACCACGAGCACGAACATCCACAGTTTGAGAGCGAAACGCCCCAGGTTTTTGTTGCCATGGATGGCTTGGGCTGATCCGGGGACGAGCAGACCGAGTCCGAGCAGGGTGTATCCGCGCCTGGTGGCGACAACCTCACTGCGATGGGAGATCTCCAGATATTCCTCCACCTGGTCAGACATGATGCTCCATTCTGTTGACGTACCCCAGTATGGAGGAACCACCGCGCCCGCCCAAGCAGGCACGCCGGAAGGGAAGTTAACCGCCGTAAGGTGCTGGAATGATTCTTTGGTCTGCGTCCAGATAGTACGTGGGGATCACCGGTTCGCCTCGACTCATCTTGTAGCCGTCACGCGGGAGTTCACCGCGGGCCATCTCATGGCGGGCGCGGGCATCAGCGATGGGTTCTCGTCCCACGATTTCTCCGTTGATGATGAGTTCACGAAGAAGAGGGCGGTCGTTGTCGTCGATGACAGCTGGTTTGCTGATTCCCACGAGTTCTGCTTCAGCGATTCCTTTCGGGTCAAGTCTGCGCGAGGCATGTTTTCGCCCACCCACGGTAGCTTTCTGCATGGATTTCTTGGCTACCGGTGTCCAGGGGGAATCTGGTGCATCGGTGGCGGCTCGGGCCACGAGTTTGTAAACCATGGAGCAGGTGGGTGCCCCTGATCCTGTGACAAGCGAGGTGCCCACGCCGTACCCGTTGACAGGGGCACCGCTGAGGGCAGCGAGCTGCCATTCATCCAGATCGGAGGTCACGATGATCTTGGTGTCAGTGGCACCCAGATCATCGAGTAGGGCGCGTACCTCTTTGGCGGTGACGGTCAGATCACCGGAGTCGATGCGGACCGCACCCAGGCGACCACCAGTGAGTTTCACCCCGGTGCGTACGGCCTGTTCGATGTCGTAGGTGTCGACCAACAGGGTCGTGTTTTCGCCGAGGGTTTCGATCTGGGCTGCGAAGGCTTCCTCCTCGGTGTCGTGGAGCAGGGTGAACGAGTGGGCTGCGGTTCCGGTGGTGGGGATGCCGTAGGTGCGCCCGGCTTCCATATTGGAGGTGGAGGCGAAACCGGCGATGTAGGCGGCTCGGGCTGCGGCCACAGCGGAGTATTCGTTGGCGCGTCTGGTACCCATTTCGATGCAGGGGCGATCCTCAGCCATCAGTGTCATGCGGGAGGCCGCTGAGGCGATGGCAGAGTCATAGTTGTAGATCGACAGGAGCATGGTTTCCAGCAGTACGGCTTCAGCGAAGGTTCCTTCCACAATGAGCAGTGGTGAGCCGGGGAAATAGAGATCCCCCTCGCCGTACCCCCACATGGAGCCAGTGAACTTGTAGGTGGACAGATAGTCAGCGGTGGGTGCGTCGATGATTCCCGCCGATGCCATGAAGTCGAGTTCCTCGGTGCCGAAGTGGAAGTTGGCAACCGCTTCCAGAGCACGCCCCACCCCAGCAACCACCCCATAGCGTCTCCCCGAAGGCAACCGCCGAGCAAACAGCTCAAAGATGGACCGACGATGTGCATTCCCGGAGGTCATGGCCGCCCGGACCATGGTCACCTCATACTGATCAGTCAACAGCGCAGTAGTTTCACGACATACCATCCCCCCAGCATAGTGTGTCGCCCCCCCGTCTTTCTGCGCGTAGTCGCAGAATCCAGAATCCACAGTCCCCACCCATGTTTCTTCAGATAGAATCACCAGTACCCACACATCTATAGTGAAAGGTGAACCATGTCCCCCCTGGTGAGCATTCTGATGGGATCGGATTCCGATTGGCCGATCATGGTGGAGGCCGCCAAGGCCCTCCAGGAGTTCAACATTGAGTTTGAGGCGAACGCTATATCTGCCCACAGGATGCCAGAGGAGACGATCAACTATGGTCGCACTGCCCACGAGCGCGGGATCAGGGTCATCATTGCTGGTGCCGGTGGTGCAGCCCATTTGCCTGGGGTTCTCGCAGCGGTGACTCCCCTGCCAGTCATTGGGGTGCCGATCCCGCTGAAGCAGTTGGATGGCTTGGATTCTTTGCTGTCGATCGTGCAGATGCCTGCGGGCGTACCAGTGGCTACCGTGGGTGTGGGCGCTGGACGTAACGCTGGCTTGCTCGCTGCGCGCATCCTCGCTGCTAGTGATGACACCCGCCTGGCCCAGGTCCAGGATTTCCAGGCGAGTTTGCGTGAGGCAGCCCAGGCTAAGGGTGACAAGGTACGCGCGTACGCGAAGGAACTCTAGTTGGTCCTGCGCCGTGAGCGCCTTCCCGTTGTTCTTTCTCCCCCATCGGAGGGTGCTTGACTGGCGACTGGTTCGTCGTATCTGATTCGCCCTTGACCTTCACAGGGTTCACAGGTGGTGGTGAAGGCTTCCGCGAGACCTGTCCCGACTTTCTTTCGAGTCATTTGTACTAAACCAAGTGAGGTCACTTCGGAGACTTGGTGGCGGGTACGATCCCGTCCGAGGCATTCCACGAGTCGGCGTAGCAACAGTTCACGGTTGGTGGGCAGAACCATATCAATGAAGTCGATGATGATGATTCCACCGATGTCTCGTAAGCGCAGTTGGCGTACGATCTCTTCGGCGGCTTCGAGGTTGTTGGAGGTGACGGTGGCTTCAAGGTTGCCCCCTGCGCCAGTGAATCGTCCGGTGTTGACATCGATGACGGTCATTGCTTCGGTTCGATCGATGACCAGTGATCCGCCGGAGGGGAGATGGACTTTTCGGTCCAGGGCTTTGGCAATCTGCTCATCGATGCGATATTTCGCAAAAACATCACCGTCTTGCTCGCGATCCCACCGGCTGATTCTTTCTTGCAGGTGTGGGGAGACATGCCCAACATAGGCGCTGACTGTTTCAAAGGCGTCTTCCATTCCCCCATTTCCATCGACGATAAGCGTGGAGAAGTCTTCAGTGAACAGGTCTCGGACGATCCTCATGGTGAGGTCTGGTTCGGTGTAGAGCAATTGGGCGGTTTGTTTGCCTTGGGCTTTCTTTTCGATGACCTCCCATTGGGCTTTGAGACGGTTGACGTCGCGTACTAGTTCTTCTTCGGAGGTTCCTTCAGCGGCGGTACGGATAACCACGGTGGCGGATTCTTCAACAAGGTTGTCGAGGATGGATTTCAAGCGGTTGCGCTCATTTTCTCCGAGTTTGCGGGAGATGCCGGCAATGTGGCCATGGGGGGCATAGACCACATATCGTCCTGGGATGGACACATGCGAGGTCAGGCGTGCCCCTTTGGCGCCCACGGGGTCTTTGGAGACTTGGACAACAGCGAGTTGCCCGGCGGTGAATACTTCCTCAATTTTGCGGTTTTGACCGGCTTCACCGAAGGAATCCCAGTCGACTTCACCGGCGTAGAGTACGGCGTTGCGCCCTCGTCCGATGTCGATGAATGCTGCTTCCATTCCGGGCAGTACGTTTTGGACTTTCCCGAGATAGATGTTCCCGATGAGCGAGGCTGCTGATGCGCGATCCACATAGTGTTCAACCAGGATTCCGTCTTCGATCACAGCGATCTGGGAATACTCTTCTTTCTGCCGGATGAGCATGGTGCGTTCCACTGATTCGCGTCGTGCAAGGAATTCGGCCTCGGACAAAATGGGCGCACGTCTACGTGAGGCTGCTCTTCCTTCGCGGCGGCGTTGCCTTTTGGCTTCGATTCGAGTGGAGCCTTCGATGCCTTCCACCTTGGCTTGGGTGTTCTTCTTGGTCCGCGGTTCACGTACTTTGACGACAACTTCAGCGTCAGTGTCATCAGTATCATCGATGTCTTCTCCGCGTCGACGTCGGCGACGTCGGCGACGGTTGGATGAGTCTTCATTGTTGTCGCCGTTGTTGTGGTTGCCGTTGGTGTCAGCAGCGTTGGGGGTTTCTTCTTCTGGTTGGTTGTCGTCGCTGCCCTCAGGGCCAGTGGTGTGACGTTTGCGTCCTCCCCTGCGGCGTCGGCGACGGTTGGAGCCTGCTTGTTCCTCATCAGTATCGTTCCCTGATGGGCTGTCGGCCGCGATGGCTTGGGCTAGTTCGTCGAGGGCTTTGGTTTTCTCGGCGTCTTGGCTTGCTGTGTTGTCTTGTTTGGTTTTCCTGCTGCGCGTGCCAGCTGAACGAGTACGTTGGGTGCGGCTGAGTTCACCGAGAGCTTCGCCAATGGCTTCCTGGGTTTCAGGTGTGGTGTCTGGCACGTCGGATGTGGTGGACTGGTCTGCTGGCTTTTTTCGCGTGGTTTTGCGCGCGGTTGTCTTGGGGGCTTCAGTGTCCTGGTTTTCTGGGTCTTTGGTTTCCCCGTTTGTCTTGCGCTTAGTGGTTTTCTTGGTTTTCCCTTTGGCGGCAAATCCGCGATGCCCGGAGGATTCTTCACTAGCGTCAGCTGAGGGCTGCGACTGATCATCAGTGGTGTTGAGTGATTTGGGGGGTTTGCGGGTTTTCTTGGGCCGGTATTCGGGTTGAGCTTCAACCGTGGGGGCCTCTGCAGGACCTGGGTCTGTTGTTGGGGGTGGTGTTGTGGATTCTGCGGTGGAATCCATGGATGTATCGTCGAGCATAAGCGCTCTCTTTCTCACCGGGGTTTTACCCGGTGCCACAGGCGGGTTTTCCCCGCCAAAAGCTTGAAATCTGGTGGGAACCCCGCCGCGGTCCCATACGCCGGGTCGCGTCTTGAGTTCGCACTCACGGACCGCAGGTTGCGATCCAATCTGTGTTTATTATTTCACAGGTCTTATTTCGTTGCACATTAAGCAGTACGGTGAGTCGCTTCTTAGGACCTACCACTTCGTCGCATGAATATCTGATGTCAGATTTTCTTGTTATAGGGTTTCCTGGTATTCCAAAGAAATTTCTGTGACAACTGGTCTAGTCGATTAAAGATGCGATATTGCACCACATAGGGCCACATACGTTTTTTAAAATAGTGCCAATCATCGCGTCGAACAGCTTCCTGATAGTGGATATGGCTCCACCTAGCCATATCACTACGGGTGTCTTGAATCTTCTTCCTAAAAAAGGAAATCATCTTGCTTGACGGCTCAACTCGCTTCAGTGGAACCCAATTTCCTCTCTTGTTTTGCCTTTCCAACCTATAAGCTAATTCTTCTCGGTGTCGGACAAGCCCACCTTGAGAACGAAGTAAAGTTTCCTCGTCAAGTGCAGAAAGCTGGACATTGCCACAATCCATCTCCTGATTAATGAGTTCTAGCAACTCTGAATTGCGAACAATGATGACGTTATCACCTCGTTGATCGTCAACATATTCTGGTAGCCACGCATCGCCCAGAACTATGTCTGCATTTTCATTGAACACATTGTCCGTGAAGTCTGAGAACTTTGTCTTGAAGAAACCATAAGCCCAGGACGCCGCATAGAGTTCGGTTTGAGTTCTGCAGAACGAGACCTTCTGACCATCGACATTACCTGTAAATCTTGTCAGATATTGGTTGGACTTCCCAGCGTCGTTTTTGACGCGAAATTCTATATCATGTAAAGCGCCTGGCCTAATTCCATGTTGCCAAGCTAGGCACTCCGCATATTTCATGCTTTTCTGATGACCACAAATCAACCCGATTGTGTATACGATTCTCTCCTTGAACAGAGCATCGATTTCCTGTAATAAGCGGATCTCCGTAATGAATTCTGGAATTCCAACAATGGCGTACCGCCCTGGCATTTCTCTAACTGTCTTGAGCACGTGGGAGAGTTCAACTGGGTAGTAGCGCGACTGGGAACCCAAGAGGATTTCCGAAACGGAACGGGAAATATCATATTGGAAAAGCACTCCGTCGTTTCCTGTGGCTTTCCTAACATGGACGGCCCCATCGATTCTCCCTGTCTCCATCAATTTCGCGAGAATCCAGGTTCCAAACCCACCAGAACTCCCATGCTTTCTATACTCCCCCTCAATCACATGACCAGCAAACAGGGCATGATAGAAGCCGAGAACTCTATGATACCTAATTCCTTCCGCTTTGCCATAGTTATTCTCAGCTAGCTGATATTCGTTAGGCGATGCGTCAGCCATCATGTCTACCAACGATTCTTCGCTGCTCTGTTCTTGGGCGTGCAGATACTCATATTGCCCAAATTGGTCAATAGCCATTGCAACATCGTCATCGACGACCGCACGAATACCACTACGTACTGAATAGCTATCTCGGGTTTTCCCTGATTCTGAACCGACGTTGTGCTCCATACCTTCATCGTACCTAAACAGGAAAGGCATGGATTTGTGGATCATCAACAATGATATTTCTTCTACACTTGAAGAACTCCCGACATTTCATTTTCGAGAATGCCTTTTCGCAAACTGAGCAGCCTCGTCTAAACGGTAACGACATCCATCACTTGATCCATGAGTTAATGATCCATCCACTATGCTGGAATTTCTCAACAGATTCTGGAGGGAAACTACGAATGGATATTGCTGTCTTTGGGGCCGGGTATGTTGGTTTTGCCAACGCAATTGTCCTTGCCCAACACAATAGAGTCATTGTCGTAGATATCGATCCTGCCAAAGTCGCCTCGATAAATAATGGTAAGTCACCTGTCCATGAATCAAGAGTTAATGAGTTCCTGGCCGAAACAACATTGCAACTCAGGGCAACCACTGAAATTGCCGAAGCGGTTTCCTGCGCTTCTGTTGTCATCATTGCCACACCCACTGATTATGATCTTCAGACAGGCTTCTTTAACACATCTACAGTGGAGCAATGCATCAATCAGACTCTTCAAATCAATCCTCAAGCAATAATTGTCATCCGCTCGACTATTCCTATTGGTTTCACTTCTTCGATGCAGAAAGAGTATGAGTCACAATCAATTTTCTTTGTTCCTGAGTTTCTTCGGGAAGGTCAGACGCTCCAAGACAGCCTGTATCCCTCTCGCATCGTCATAGGAGGTGCGCCTCATCAGAGCCAGAAGGTGGTTGACCTTTTTCTCACCTCGTCGCGCAATCAAGACGTACCTGTCCTGCTAACCGGTCCACGAGAAGCCGAGGCAATTAAACTGTTTTCCAACTCCTATCTCGCTCTGCGTGTTGCCTATTTCAATGAAGTTGACACCTATGCAATTTCTGAAGAACTCAATGCAGGTGAAATTATTACCGGGATAGGGCTGGATCCTCGAATTGGTGCCCACTATAACAATCCATCTTTCGGCTATGGTGGTTATTGTCTACCTAAGGACACCAAACAGCTACTTGCCAACTATTCCGGAATCCCGCAGGATCTCATTAGTGCTGTAGTGGAATCGAATAGCACCAGAAAGTCTTTCATCGCATCTGACATCCTTTCTCGACACCCCCAGACAGTCGGCATTTTTCGTTTGATTATGAAAGTAGGCTCAGACAATTTCCGCTCATCGTCAATCTTTGGGATCATTGAGAGGTTGCGACCATCTGGTGTCAGTATTATCGTTTTCGAGCCCAATATCGATGATGAAACGGTTGCCGGCTGTGAAGTGGTCACAGACATTTCTACATTCAAACAACGAAGCGATCTGATCGTCACCAACCGAAGATCACCAGAGCTCGATGATGTGCAAGACAAGGTATATACCCGTGACCTTTTTGACAGAGACTAAATAGGTGACTGGGATACCTGACCGTCAATTTTCATCTGATTGTCTTCTCATCTGATCAGACGTCCGCCTGAGAAGATCCTTAACCTGTTTTCTTTCCTCACCCTGCATAGTGATTCTCCATGTAGCCCATGAATAGCAAGCAGTAAAAACAAGACCAACTACTGCAAATAAGGAAAGTGAATTGATGTCAATAATGGTTTCACATATCCAGAGAAATACACCAGTGCATACGAGGGCAACCAGGAGTGTCTTCCACATCGAGCTCCAGAACTTCACCATATTCAAACCCATCCGTGCATGGTAATACCAGTTCATAGCAAGACATGGTCCAAGCACCATGATCACGCAGTATCCCACAGTGGCGCCCAACGCACCCATGTGAGGAGCAAGCATCCAACAAACCATAGCACCCAGGAGTGCTGATATCAAATAGACTATGGAGCGAAATTTGTGCCTATTTTTTGCCTGCTGAATGGCGATTCCAACATTCTGAACCAAAGGAATGGTCGTGATCGCTGCTAAAAGAATGACCATCTGATACGTGGAGCTGAATTCCTCACCTGCCCACATAGTAATAAAGAAGCGCCCAGTGATAATAAATCCGCCCAGAAGAAGAAAATGTACCATAAGTTGATATCTCCCAACTCTCATCATGAGGCTCAAAAGGGAATCATTGCTTGCATCTTTTGCCACCATGAAATTGACTCTGGGTGTGAACACATTCGACAAGGCAGTGGACACTGAAAAGAACAGGTGGCGAAACAAGAAGGCAACTGAAAATAGCGCGACATCTGCCGAACTTGACCTTGACGCAAGTATGAAATTGGGCGCATTGTCAGAAAAAATATTAAATAGGAGCGACAAGAATACCCAGAAAGAAAAGGATGCAATTTCTCTCAGGAGATGGAATCTAAATGGGAAAAACTGAAATTCCATTCCCAGGCGCTTGGCGAAAAAGGCAGTCCAAGTCAATGACATGAAAGTCGAAATAGTTGTTGCCAGAGTTGCGCCAAAAGCGCCAAACCCAAACAACAGGAGCACAATCCCCAGAATCGTCCCCCCCAGTCTCATGCAAATAGCGATCCCATATAACGCTTTAAATCGTTCGTGGACAAGCAGATAGCTACTGAACACCGAGGAGGGAAAAGTCATAGCCACATTGATAGTCATGAGAACCATGAGCCTTTTCGCCAACACGATTTCTGCTGGGCTTAATCCGCCACCAAAGAGACCTTCAGCAAAGAAAACTATGAGTCCACCTCCAACACACGCTAGAAGGCCCATAAAACAAAAAATGATGAGGTACATCCCATTGAGATTGGATATTCCTTGAGAATCGTTCTTTACTCTAAGTCGTGTGTAGAACCGAACGTAGGCAACTCCAAAACCAAAATTCAAGATGAGAAGGGCAGAGATAACTGAATCCGACAGTCTATAAACCCCATATTCGTTTTGCCCTAAGACTCTAATAACAAATGGGGTGTAAAGAAGTGCGACAACATTTGACACTGCGACATTGGCATAGGCAAGCACTGCTCCTGATTTCACCTCAGACACAGTGATCTCCGCTGGTGGGCATCAAACACAAAATGATTGTGGCAGACATTTCATCGCTCATAGCGACTCGGCATCCGTGATTGCTCGATCTATCACCGCACTCAACCATCCCATGCTATCTGCACGCCTTTGATTCAGTATGCAATTCACCGAGTCGAAATTTATTGAATAAGCAATGTCACTCACGCTCGAGCCCCCTCCCCATTGGCATATTTCTAGCCCGAAAGCACGCAATAGGGTGATAACACGTGAATTCATGCCATCCCCGTCGGATCGAGGTCCAACCACGACTGGTCTATTCATGATGATGCTAAAAACAAGACCGTGAAAGGAATCGGTCACCACCAGGTCAGCCTTCGACACAGCATGTACGAATTCAGCTGGGGTTAGTGCAACATGGCTGGAATGAAAATGGTCCCCCATGACATCGAGAATTCTTGCTCCCGTATCGCGAGAATACTCCAAAATCCTTTCCCTAATTTCTGAGTTTGCTTCTCGTAGATGATAAGAAAAAATGAATGGCTCCTCAGGAATGCGATGATCTGGAGGCAATTCAAGTGACAACCATTCTTCAGGAGAAAGTAGCATTGTGGGGTCCAGAACAACCTGAGCATTGCGCCCGGTCAGCGACTCAACAATCTCAGCTGCGGATTCTTCTCTGACAGAAATGTGTTCAATACCACTAAGCCAGTTGATATAGGAAGCACGCTTTTCATCAGGAATGGTGGAAACACCAAAGCTGGCAGCATACGCCACTCTTTTCCGCCGTGGAGCAAACTGCAAAAACATCCTGCTACTTGTGCTTGTTAGATGAGGATTCCAAACTTGATCACTACCAACGATGAAGCAATCAACAGTCTTGAACCAAGATTTCGCAGTAAAAACAGAGAGATATCGTTTGGTGGGAACATATTGCCGTGAGAATCTTCGAAAAGCAAGCCTCTTTGCTTCTGTTGCCAGACCCCATGGCGTGCCGAATAACCGATGATACCACTGGGCAATTGCCCGCCTGGCACTCCTAAGAAAAGTGGATTGTGAGTAAAACTCAATCATCGTTGCGTCGTGGTCCAATTTGACTAAAGCCTGCGACAAAGCGTAAGCCTGCAATCGATTCCCGTAGTTCCTTTCACTGGGTAGCGTCAGCACAACAATTCGGGCCATGCTATACCTTTTCTTCTCGGGAATGATGAAGATTCGTTCGTCGTTGCTTCTTCACCGTATTGGATATCGGACAAAACAAAAACTCAATAGTATGAAGGAGAACCTGCATTAATCCGCCCAATGCGCTTCTTCGGGTTTTTGCAGAAACTGGATGTTGCACCACCAGCCTCATGATTGTTCTCACAGCGCCATAATTCTTCAGCAATAACCACCAACCTGCTCTTACTGAAATCCTCATGGTTTTTGCAGTGGACCTATAGCCCTGAGACACTGCAATCAAACCTTCAACATGTTGATCTGCTGGTCTACTAGTCATTGTTGAGTTTGAATGGAGTCTTCGATTGAAAAGTATTCTGTCAAGATGCCCGCACCTTTTGGCAGAAAGAATTGCCTGCACAGTATAAAGTTCATCCTCCCGAATAATCCCTTCCGGAAAAGTCAGCTTATTATCAATGATGAAATCTCGTCGAGTTATGTACATACATGGCTGAACACGAAATTCTCGACGCTTCATCATTTCAGCGAAGAGATCCGATCCTTTCCACACCCCTGGATACGATGTAATCCTCTGATAAAGCTGGGGGCAATTATGCTCTTCCTGACCCGACAAATCATCAACAGTAAAGGTGTTGCCATCAAAGAACAGTAAGTCGTAGTCGTTAGCAGTCATTTCATTTATACACTCTTCTGCAAATGAAGAATCAATGTAGTCATCTGCATCAAGAAAGTAGATGAATTCCCCTCGTGCTAACTCCATCCCGCGGTTCCTGGCCGCCGCCTGCCCTTGGTTTTTCTGACGATGTAATTGCACCCGATTATCTTGATCAGAGATCTGTTGAACAATTACTGCACTGTTGTCACTTGAGCCGTCGTCTATGCAGATGACTTCCATATTGACGCATGTTTGTTGTAGCACAGACTGGATGCACTGGCCTACATAAGATGCAACATTGAAAACTGGAATGATTACCGACAGCTTAATCATGGTTTCTCTCTGATCAAATCTCTGTGATGTGAAAGCGGCTCCAGAGCATCGGAAACCTCCTGGATTGAACCCTCACACCCTGAGGTAGAGGTGACCAATGGTTCAATCTCAGGTTCACGAATGGTGCAAGTTGAGTACAAACATACGGTAGTGATAACAACATATAACGTTAATTGCCAAAAGGAGGCAGACAGATACCCTCCGCGAGCAAAACACAAACCAATGAACAACAATCCAAGTGGCCAATGGCGCATTATCAACCACATGGTGAACCCAATTGCAACCAGAAAAGCAACAACCCCCAGATCTGAAATAACATACGCATAGTTGTTCCAAATTGGGGGTGTAGCCCCTATACCGTTCCCAAGTACTAAGTCATCTACATACGCCCAACTCCCCACTAATCGACTTGTTGCTGAACCGTCCTCACCTTCTAGAATTTTGTCCAATCTACCTGTGATTGCCACGTTAATGCTGTGCCTAAATAGATCTTGTGCGACGACTGCAACTACAGCCACTAGGACCATCAGGCCACCAACAAGTGTTCTTCCAACACCTCTAACTGTGAATACACCCCTGACGATCCCCAAAAGTCGCCATGCGATTAAATACATGAGTATGGGCCAAGTTGCCGTACTAAAGGTGAGTAACCCTGCTAATAGAATGACCAGTTCAGCGAGAGTGGAATTGCGTCTAACATGTCTAGAGGCGTACATAATGCCCAGTACCAAGCATACAAGTTGACCAAAATATGACGGCTCGCGAGACATAGAACGTAGCCGGATGACATCTGTTGTTCCGAAGGTATAACTACGAAAATCATCACGTGTGAAAGTCCAAAAGAAATCATATGGGAGGCTGAGATTAAATATCTGAACAATGTAGATGTAAATACCTATGCTAGAAAAGAGTACTGCGATGGGAACTAGCCACTTAATGAGAAATAAGAATAGGTTGTTATCTCTCACATAGGAATAGGTCCTGGTCAAGAAAACGGCGTAAACCGGCACTTTGACTATATATACCATATATTGGTCTGGGAGGTATTCCGGATCGAACCATACGTGTAGAAATATGCTCCACACTGGCACTGCGACACTCATAATCAGGAGCAGAACTTGAATTCGTGAGGTTCGAACAATCACTCCCACAAGAAGTACTACACCCACGAGGACATGAATGTCCGAAAAATCTATATCACCCAAACCAGGGAATCTGTTGCCACCCATGAAAAGAATCAAGGCACAGTTAATAGCAATGAGATGATCGCGAAAAGTAGGGGTAGCCTGCGTGAATCGTTGCTGCGTTTCCAGAAGCATTCTTATCCCACTCCAATTTTGCTGTCCACCAGGCATTGATAGGCTACACCCGCTTGGACCATCTATTTCAACACCGACCTCAATACACTGAGTAGTCTGAGAAAAAGTTTATCCCGAGAATAGACCGTTTCCGCCAGATGTCGTGAGTTTCGAGACATGGATTCTAGGCGATCCTCGTCTTCAAGTAGTTGGACAATTTCCGTTGCTGATTCTTGCGGTGATGCGGATACACTCATTCCCGCTTGTGCCGACTCCAATACATTCTTCTGCCAACCGCCATAGTTTATTATCACTGGTTTCCCCGCAGCTAAAGCATCAAAGAACTTATTCGCGCTATTTGCTTCCATTTCTGGAATTGGTAGAAACAGTGAGGTTGCCACCTTGCACGAAGCCAGAACACTGGGCATTTCGTTTTTAGTAAACGCGGGGCGCATGAAAAAATTGACATCCATAACTCCAAGATGTCGGGCACGCTCAGCAATCTGTTGTTGCTGCGAACCATCACCGATCACTAAAAAGGCGACATCCTTATGAGTATCCTTTACAATAGCTGCAACCTCTGCAAGATAATCAACTCCGTTAATGAAGCCGAGCGTCCCACCATAAAGAACAACTTTCTTCCCGACCAATTCTGGACAATCCTGGGACCAGTCTCTTGGTTCGACTTGAGGATGAAACAAGTCCACATCAGATGAATTCGGAATCACTGTAACCCGATCTGGGGGTATCCCACGCGCTAGTATTCCGGACTGCATTCCAGGCGACAGCGCGACAATCTGATCGGCCTTTTTATAGGCGATCTTTTCGAGATATCGCGAAAGAGCAATGGCAAGAGGATGGCGAAGTGCTCCAACAGCAATAGGTAGCTCTGGCCATAAATCCCTCACCTCGAAAACAAGTGGCGAAGACCGGAATAACGAGGCCCATAGGACTGGAAGGATGATCGTCAAGGGCGTACTCGTCGCGAAGATGAGATCACCTCGGAGGGAACGGCTCCGGTGGGCCGCCCCCACTGCGAAGGAAAGAAAGGCGATAATTCGACGATTGAAAGACTGCTTGTTCGAGTATGGCACCTTCAACCAATGCACAGTGAATCCAGAGACTTTCTCTACAGTCCACCCTGGTGGCGCATCTTCAGATGTATCACTTGTCACCATCTGGACGTCATAACCTTCATCCGCAAGTCGGCGTGCGAACTCAAAGGACCGCGTGCCTCCCTGCATACTTGGAGTCTTGAAATACTGGTGAAGGTATACGATGCGCATGGTCAGCTCAGCCATCTGGCTGGAATCCCTTTCGCAACCACACCGTCAGGAACGCCTTCAACGACACATGCCGATGCCCCGACTGTTACTTGAGCGCCAACAGTGAGACCCTGAAGAATGACTGCTCCTGCCCCAATCAGTGTTTCGTCATTGAGAGTAACCTCACCCGATATGATCGCGCCAGGATTAATCGAAACGAAGTTGGCCACTGTGACATCATGGCCGATAGTGACGGAAGGATTCACGTGAACATGATCACCCAATTTCACATTCGTAGATACTTGCACCCCAGCGCAAATGACGGTTCCAGAACCAACATCACAAAGAGAACCAACCATCGCCCGGGGATGGATAACAGGTGGAGCAGAAGGTAGACCAACCAAGCACTGGGCGATGATGCTCCGCTTGGACGGGCTACCAACAGCTATGAGGTAAGCATCGCCGACACCCGAGCTTTTCCAGTCACTGATAGTGCCAAGATGTCGGTAACCTCTTCGGGAAAGTCGCATAAGATTTTCATCGCTTGGGCTGTCATCAACAACGCCTATCACCCGAAATCCATGTCCTTCATTCGCTTGGTTGACTGATTCGAGGACATCGAGAGTTTCTCGTCCAAAACCGCCAGCACCTATAACGACCATATCAATCATGATGAGCCCCCTGGAATACATTCATAGTGGCTTGACCCACTTCAGAGATTCCTTGTCGCTTCGCAACGATTGACATAGTTCGGGCAATGATACTCAGATCAAGTCCCCAACTTCTGGAATCAATATATTCCACATCACACTTGAATTTCTCCTCCCAGGACAAAGCATTTCTTCCCCTAACTTGAGCTAACCCTGTGATTCCAGGTCTCACCTCGTGGCGCCGAGCTTGCTTTGAGGAATACAAAGGCAAGTACTCGACCAGGAGTGGTCGCGGGCCAACGATGCTCATGTCTCCTTTGAGGACATTCCAGAGAGTCGGCAACTCGTCAAGGCTAGTTGCCCTTAGTTTTCTGCCGAAACTAGTAAGACGTTCTTCATCCGTCGTGAGACCGCTATTAGCGTCCTCATGATGCATAGATCGAAATTTGTAGAGTCGGAAAACCTTGGCATTCTTCCCTGGGCGGTCCTGTGAAAACATGACGGGGCTACCCAAGTGGTGACGAACCAGAAGAGCAGTCGCAGCCATGACAGGTGAGAGGACGACAAGTCCCACACCCGACACCACCACATCGAAGAGGCGCTTAGAAAAATCAAAGCCACGATGATCCTGGGTCACTTTCCCACCTCCTGCTGTGACACAAACGTAGCTAGCGTGCCTAATATCCTATCCCGCCCGGTATCTGTGAGAACAGAACCACTGGGTAGCGTTAATCCCGCCTCAAACAGCTTCTGCGCAACACCAGTAATCTCGCCTCGAGTTTCAGCGAACACGGGCTGAAGATGCATAGGCTTCCACAGTGGGCGCGCTTCGATTCGCTCAGAAGCCAGATGTTCAGCAAGAACAGTTGGCGAAAACCCTGCCACCTCAGTGTCGATCATGATTGAGGTTAACCACGAATTGTCGGATGAATCGTCATGACCACCCAGAATTGTGACACCGGGAACTTCGGCGAAAAAATCCTTGTAAAGAATCCGCAGTTCCTTGCGGCGGGCGATCATGTCATCCAATCTCATCAATTGCGCTCGCCCTACTGCGGCAAGAAGATTCGACATTCGATAGTTGAAGCCAATGTCCTCATGTTGATACCACGGAACTGGCTGGCGGGCTTGGGTCCCGAGATATCTCGCGTGTGAAGCCAGGTCCCCATCGTTGGTCAGCAACATCCCTCCACCCGAGGTGGTCATGATCTTGTTGCCATTGAAAGAAAATATCGAAGCCTGTCCAAAGCTTCCTGCAGGTCGGCCAGCATGGGAAGACCCCACAGCCTCAGCTGCATCACACACCATCGGAATGCCATAGTCAGCAATAATCGGCTCTAAGGTGGTGTAGTCAGCCATTTTGCCCAGCATGTCCACCGGGATCACCGCGCCCACCTTGTCACCTAGGGAAGTCAGTGCCCTCTTTAACGCTTCAGGATCCATGTTTCCTGTCTCGGGAAGCACATCAACAAAGAAAGGCTCCGCGCCAGTGTAAACAATCGCATTCGCTGTCGCAGCAAAAGTCAACGTGCTCGTGATAACAACGTCCCCTGGGCCAACTCCCAAACCCAGTAAAGCCAGATGTAAAGCAGCCGTACCAGAAGACAAAGCCACCGCGTGACCCACCCCCACCCGGGAAGCCATTTCAGCCTCAAACGCGTCCACCATGGGTCCTAGAGGAGCCACCCAGCCCGATTGAATCGCCTCGAGAAGCATTGTCTGCTCAAGATCTCCCACATCAGGAGCAGACAGATAGATAGGATTTTTAGTCACGGGCCTTCACCACTGTTTCCATCCACTGATCATAGTCGAGGTTTTCCGCAGAGATCGGGGGAACCTTGGCCCGTGTCGTACGGTCCGCAATAACAGTGAGTTCACCCTCTTCGTCGTCGGAGACAAGAACCTCATGGATCTTCTCCCCCTCGCGCATACCTGTGAACTCGACCTGGCAATCCTTGCCAGAGATTTCCATCATCTTATTGATGATGTCAGTAACACGAACAGGGTCACCCATATCCAGGATCATGACATCCCCACTGTTGCCCAAACCACCGGCTTGAACCACCAGCTGACAGGCCTCCGGGATCGTCATGAAATAACGCGTTGCTTCCTCGTGGGTGATTGTGATCGTCAAACCCCGCTCAATCAGAGTCTGAACCAGGGGAACCATCGACCCGCGTGAGCCAATCACATTACCGAAACGAACCGAACAATAACGCTGACCAGTCTGTTCCCCCATCCACGAGGTTAAGCGCTCAGCTAAACGCTTCGAATGGCCCAAAGCAGTCGAAGGATTCGCGGCTTTATCAGTGGAAATATTGACAAAAACCTCAGTCCCAACCGATGATGCGCACTCCAAGACATTCAAGGTTCCCAGAACATTAGTGTCCCAAGCCTCACGAGGATGACGCTGCAACATCGGAACATGCTTGTAGGCAGCAGCATGGAATACTACCTCCGGTTTCCACTGCTCAAACACCTTTGCCAACGACTCCTGGTCACGGATATCAGCCAAGACGATCTCTGGGCGCGTCAACAAACCAGTTCCCCACAATGCCAATTCCGTGTCCTGGAGATGAGTCTCATCATTGTCCAGTAACACCAGAGAACTCGGCCCGAATTTCCTGATTTGGACACATAGTTCCTGCCCGATGGACCCACCTGCCCCGGTCACCAGTACGCGACGAGACGACAAGTAATCCGCAATCGTATCCAGATCCAATTTCACTGGTGGTCTCTCAATGAGATCCTCGATAGCGATGTCGCGAATCTGCCCCACGCGAGTACGCTCACCAAAACTCTTATCCAAGGTGGGAACAACCTTGACATCGATACCCAAGGGAGAAGCAACCTCCATCACCCGAGCCATCAGTGCAGGGCTGGCATCAGCAATCGCGACAATCATCACCGAAGCGTGGACTCGCTCCGAGACCTCGGCCAAGTCATCAAGAGTGCCCAACACCCGGACGTTGCGAATCTCCAGATTCACTTTATCGGCGTCATCATCCAAGAAACCCACCGGATCATAGGAGGCACGAGAATCCATCAAAATGCGATGGACGATGATGCGCCCAAGGCTGCCGGCCCCAAAGATGAGAGTACGACGCCCACCGGTAGCCTGATGGGACTGGGGGCGTTCCCGAATGAAACGACGAATCAACCTAGTGGCCAACATCACACACACAGTGATCGGTGCAGCAATGAACACCAAGCTACGCGGTAGACCAATCGCATTAGCAGCCAGAACACAGATCACACCCATGACCATGGTGATGATCCCCATGATCCACCCCAAGGCCTTCGTCTCCTCCAAGCTGCCGGTGGTGAACCTCCCCTGATAAAGCCAACCAGCCATCCCAGCAATGAACTGCACCCCTGACATGACAAGCATCACCAGCAGTAATGCCGGAATGTTGATCGACGACAACGTGAAGTCGTACCTCATGATCGCTGCACCGAACAGCGCTACACCCCAGGCGCAAGCATCAAGGAACCATTGACCCCAACCCGATTTCGAGATGCGGAAGAAGGCATGGTTACTTGCCGATGGCGCTGAATCTTTGCTCACCGTCACTCAGCCCCTTCCTTCCATGGTCTGGAGTAAAGATTCTAGTAGAAACGAGGGCAACCAAGAACCCTTGCCCACCGGTGGACTTTACCCTCCCAAGGTTTGGCGAATCTTTTGCTTGGCAGTGTCCACGGTTGCCTGATTCGGAACCATCACATATAGCCTTTGACCAGGATAGGTGTAGGTGTAATCCATTGCACCCACCCCATCGACACTGATCGTCTCAATATCCCAATCCTGCCCAGAAGAGAGCTGGGTTTTCACCTGGGCTGAGATCGCTGAGCGTGGCATCGAGGTTTCCACAGAACCCTCCACAGCACTCAAAATCCGGTCATACCTGGCCAAAACCGACGGATCAGTGAGCCGGTGAATGATCCCCACGATGACCCTCTGCTGGTTTTCACCGCGAACCCGATCACCACCAGAAAAACTATAGCGATTACGGCAAAAAGCCAACGCTGCTTCACCGTCGAGATGATTCATCCCCACCGTGAACTTGTAGCCATTTTGACTGAAGGCGTACGCCGAATCCACATCAATACCACCCAAAGCATCAACCACTGTGATCGTTGAGCTGAAATTCAAGCGCAGATAGTAGTCGATGTCGATGTCATAGAGGTCTTCCATAGTTCCGATTGACACCCCAATACCGTACACACCGGCGTGGGTAAGCTTATCCCTCAGCCCTGTCGTACCACGAAATTGTACGTAGAAGTCACGCGGAGTGTTGACCAAAAGGATCTGGCCACTCTCCGGATTAACAACCATCAACATGTTCACATCGCTACGGGAACGCGAACTAATCGACCCATAGGTGTCAATCCCGCTGATATAAACAACATAAGGTTGATCAGGTTGCTGGGTGGGAGGGGCCGGCGGTGGGGCCACCCAGTTGGCATCCACGTCGACCGTGGCCAAGATCACCAGTTTGTCGTATGATTCCTCATCAGCATCCTCCAACACCTGCATCAAGGCATCCTGGATCACCATCGATCTAATCTCCCCTGAGATCACCTCCTCAACCATGTTGACCCAGGTGGGACTCGGGGTGAAATCCACCTCCACCAGTTTCACGACCTCATCACGTACTGCTTGGCCCAAAGGATCACTGCCCACCTCAGCCATGAAAGACCCACTCAGGTCAGACAATTCCAGGGAAGCCGACGATAGCGCCACAATGTCGTAAGCGACTGTCTCAGTGGTGGGAGCCTGAATATTCGAACTGAAACGAAGATAATCCACACCCACCTTGACCATGGCGCAATTCGAGACAAACAACAAGAAAGCCATCATGGTGGCCATCGTGAATCTCACCTTATGGATCTGCGGGCGAGACCGCAGCAAAACGAAAGCCAACACGCATGCGAAAACCAGCTCAATGACAATGATCGATAAAAGCGCCGACGTGGGCAACACGCCCATCAGCAACAGAACGACGATCACGACCACACTCGACAGCCCCACCACACCAGCGATCGCTAGAGAAACCCGTGGGAATCCTGGAGCCTCATCCTCCCGAATATCATCGAAGATATCAGTCACTGCTGATCCTTTCCGTTCATCAGATCGGCTATGCGACGTACGGACTCCATCTGATAAATATCCTCCAACATCAGTCGCTTTCCAGTGTGGTCACCTAGTGGAACCCTCCAATTAGGATACTCGTCGACTGTTCCCGGTTGGTTCTGGGTACGCCGCTCACCCAAGGCGTCCGTGAGCGCCACACACTTCAGTTTGGCTGGAGTGGAACGCAGAAAACGATACAGGGCTTCCATGACCTGGTGAGGATCACGCTGACCGGTGGCAAGGAAACCCCGATCCTCCAGAAAACAAATCGTCTTCATTTGATCGTGTGAATCCCGCTCCAGCTCCTCAGCAAGTGGTCGGGTTAAAAGACCCAGGTCGCTGCGAAGCTGAACATGACTCTGCTCAAGATAACCCAACGTGGGGGGAAGATCATGGGTGGTGACCGATGCCAGACACAGATTCCGCCACTTCTCGGGCGGGAGTAGCCCCTCCCCGGTTTGCTCAAACCACACCACCGAGGTTCCCAAGACACCACGGTCAGTCAAGTAATCCCTCACCCACGGTTCAACCGTACCCAGGTCTTCACCAATCACCAGCGCCCCGGCCCGCTGCGCTTCCAGAGCAATAATTCCCACCATCGCCTCATGGTCATAGCGAAGATAGGTTCCCTGATCAGGACTCATGCCCTGGGGAATCCACCACAGCCGAAACAAACCCATAACATGATCGATGCGTACACCGCCAGACCTACTCGACGAGGAATCAGATCCACCGTGGTCAGTGGAATCCGACAACAGCGCTGCCATCATCGCACGAACAGGCTCATACCCCTGCTGCGCTAAACGATGAGGGCTCCATGGTGGTTGAGACCAATCCTGTCCCACCTGATTGTAGGCATCCGGTGGGGCACCTACTGTTACCCCAGGAGCAAACAGATTCCGACGCGCCCACACCTCTTCGCTAGCCTGGCTCACCCCCACAGCAAGATCGCAGAGAACCCCCACCTTCATTCCTGCCCGCTGCGCCATCTTATGGGCTCCACGGGCTTGCTGGTGCGCCACCCATTGAAGCCACATATGGAATCTCAGTCGATCTCCCTGCGTGGCGACAAAGTCACGTACCTCCTGGGAGGAAGGGTCCTGGAAACTGGGGGGCCATTTCTTCCAATCCTGACCGTACTTCTCCGTGAGAACACACCAGGTGGCATAGGTGGACAATGCGGAGCCTTCACTGCGAATGAAATCCTCGAAGGTCTGCTCACTCATGTCATCTTGTGGTTGGGCAAAAATCAGTTCAAGAGCTGCCCTCTTGCGCGTCCACACCTCGTCGCGAGTAATCAACTCAGAGTCACTGGTCGCCTTCATCGCCATCTGGCGAAAGGCCTCCACCGTGGCCTGCACCTCATCAGAGGCGCGATAACACTGGCGGATCTGACCAGGGCGAATATAGATCGGATTGATATAACGCCTTGTCGAAGGGTAGTACGGGGAAGGGTCCATCGGTTCGGTCACCTCACACACATGGGTGGGGTTAATCAAAATGAAGTCAGCACCCAGCTCCTGTTTCGCCCAGTACGCCAAGCCACCCAGATCATAGAAATCACCCACCCCCCAGGAGCCCTCACTACAGATCGAATACAGCTGCACCATGAACCCCCAGAGCGAATCAATCCCCTGTGATGTGGTGAGCTGTGAAGGAGTGATGATCAGTGGGGTCGAGAAGGTTACCCCATCTGATTCCAAGGTGAGCTGGTGATACCCCAGTGGAACATCGCCCGGAATACTGAAACTTGCGCGCCCCACCGCTCGGTCGCCAACCATACGATCCGGTTCCCAGTTATCCACCTGATCGAGTACGCGCGTTGCTCCATCTTCTTCGGTGAGCCACACCTGGGCAGGGCGCCCAGAATCCACATGGACGTTGATGGTTTTTTCTTCCCCCTGCTGCACAACAATATAAGGTGGAACAGGTTGTTTCCACGGCTTGTCTTCCAGATCCTTCAAAGCCCGATCAACCCAATCCTCGCCACTGACATCCACACCGAGACCAGCAAGGCAGGCATGAATCGTCTCTGGGGAAACAACCTGGGTCTCACCACGATAATCCACGTACGAGGTGGACACTCCATGCCCCTGGGCAAGGTGGGCCAAGCGGGGATCAATTTCAGGCATGGGAGCCCTCCTGGGTAGGTTGAGGAATATCACGAACCAGCAAGGTCGAAGCGAAAACATCGGTCACCGACTGTTTGCGGGGATGCCACAGCGGAAGTAACACGTTCACAATCTGGACCAAGGCAAACCACGACGTACCGGTCGAAAACAGCGCCCAGCCCAATCCTTTAGAAATCGAGCGCATCCAACCAGGTTTCTCTTCCACGAATCTCGGATAACCGGCCAGCGACAGCCATCTCATTGGTAGAGGGGCCTTGATCACTTTCACACCCATCAGGCGGTGCCCCACTGTGGCTCCACGCACACCCAACATGATGATGGAATAAAAGGCCGTGATCACCCCGAGAACAAGCACCACAGTCATCGAAGCCTCAGCAAGCGCCTGAGGAGGTTCAACAAAGCGCCCCAATCGTGCGCCCTCCATAAACTCTGCTCGATAAGTGGTCGCGAGCTTATTCCAACCGGTGACCAAGTCGGGCACAGACAGATTCAACACCACACCGGTCAAAATCCACGCAATGATCGTGTCCACTATTCCCGCACCACACCGACTCCACCACGATGCCAAAGGAAACAGCAGAGCTGGGTCTCTCGGAGGCGACTTCCGAACCACCTTGGACCACGCACTACCCGACCAAAAACGCTCCTGAGCAGGGTGAGCCGGATCAGGATACCAACCCCGGTCGGGGGAACTCGCGGACTTCACCAGACTATTGTGCCAGATTCAGCGAACCTGGCCATCACCAGTGATCACATATTTAGTGGTGGTCATCTCAGGTAGAGCCATCGGGCCACGGGCGTGAAGTTTCTGAGTGGATATCCCAATCTCTGCACCAAAACCAAACTGTTCGCCATCAGCAAACCGACTCGATGTGTTGACAAAGACACAGGCGCAATCCATCTCAGCAATGAAACGTTTCTGGTGGGAGGCGTCATCGGAGATGATCGTTTCCGAATGCCCAGAGGTGTGATCGCGAATGAAAGCGATCCCCTCATCAATCCCATCCACAATCGCAACCCGAAGATCAAGGCTCAAGGCTTCGTTATCCCAATCGTCGTCGGTGACATCGGTGATCCTTGAATCAAGAGACTGCGCCTGGGAGTCGCCGTGAACCGAAACCCCAGCCTTCACCAAGGCGTCCACAGCATCAGGAATGAACAGCTTTGCAATCTCTGCGTCCACCACAAGAGTCTCCAGCGCATTACAGACCGAGGGCCGTTGAGTTTTCGCATTCAACATGATGTCGATAGCCATCTGTTGGTTGGCTGACCGATCAACATAGAGGTGACAGTTGCCAGAACCCGTTTCCAGTACGGGCACCTGAGCGCCACGTACCACTGCTTCAATGAGCGAAGCCCCACCACGAGGAATAAGCACATCCACCAAACCACGCGCCGCCATCATGGTGTCAGTGACCGAGCGATCCCCCTCCACCAGCGAGATAGCACGAGGATCAATGTTGGCGTTGCTCAAACCCTCCTGGAGTGCCGCCACTATAGCCCTATTAGAGTTCGTAGCACTCGACGAACCCCTCAGCAACACTGCATTACCGGACTTGAGACAGATCCCAGCAGCATCAGCAGTCACATTAGGGCGAGCCTCATAGATGATCCCCACCACACCCAGGGGAACCCGTACCTGGTCAATATGAACACCATTAGGCAACTGCCACCCGCGAATCACCTCACCGACCGGGTCAATCAGATTCGCTAAGGCGCGCAAACCCTGAGCCATGGATTCCAGGCGCGCCGAATCTAATCTCAGCCGATCGAGCAAAGCATCACTCACCCCGGCCGTGCGCGAGCTCTCCACATCCTGAGCATTTGCACTCAAAATCTGTGGCTCATGAGCCAACAGCGCCTCAGCCATGGAATGCAACGCAGCGTCCTTAGCCCCACGGGTCAATGTGGCAACGCCGAGCGAAGCCTCACGCGCACCGCGAGCAAGATCAACAAACTCAGTATTCATGCACTCACACTACCGCACACAACTGTGTGAAAAGGGGACGGGGCGTTTGTCACACGCGTGTGACATGTGAAAAGGGGACGGGGCGTTTGTCACACGCGTGTGACAACCGCCCCGTCCCCTTTTCTGTCACGCTAGGACCATGTCGTCGCGGTGAACCACGGGTTTGGTGAACTCCTCACCCAAGTCGGCTGAAATCTCTGCTGAAGTGCGCCCCACCATGGTGACCAAATCTTGGGAATCACGTCCCACTGCACCGCGGGCAATGACCTCACCAGACGAATCCACAATCTCCACCGGGTCACCTGCGCTAAAAGGGCCCTCCAGACCAATCACCCCAGCCGCCAAAAGAGAGGCACCAGTCGATCTCAGAGCCCGAACAGCGCCATCGTCAATGATAATCCGGCCCTGGGTCTCACTAGCATGGGCAAGCCATCCCTCTCGGCGAGAAAACCTCTTTCCGCTGGCTGCGAACACCGTACCCACCTGTTCACCAGCCAGAATCGCTTCGGCCTGATCCCAGCGGGCCAAACCCACAGGGATACCAGCCTCACTGGCCAACCGAGCAGCCTCCACCTTGGTCGCCATGCCACCGCTGCCCACACCCGAGGAACCCGCCTTGAGCACATCCGCTTCGATATGGGTCAGATCAGGGACAAAAGTGATCAGCTCCGCACGAGAATCCGAAGGATGATGAGTGAACAACCCCTGCGTGTCAGTCAACAAAATCAAGGCGTCCGCGCGTACCAACTCGGCCACCAGAGCAGCCAAATAGTCGTTGTCACCCATACGAATCTCCTGGGTGGCAACCGTGTCATTCTCATTGACCACCGGAATCACCCCCAGGCGGGTCAACGCCCCAAAAGTCTGCAGCGCATTGGTGTAGCTCGACTTCTGCGAGAGATCCTCCTTGGTGAGCAACACCTGGGCGGTGTGAAGATCAAACTTGGCGAAACCCTGGGTGTAGGCGGCCATGAGCTGGCCCTGACCCACTGCAGCAGCTGCCTGTTGTTGAGCGACATCAGTGGGGCGCTGAGAAAACCCCAGCGGTTCCAACCCGGCGGCGATAGCTCCCGAACTCACCAGGACGATTTCCGAGCCACGCAATTGACGCTGTGCAAGAGCCTCAACGATCACAGTCAGATGGCCCAGATCCAGTCCAGCTCGGGCAGACGCCAGGGAGGAGGAGCCAACCTTCACCACCACTCTCCTGGCTGTCGATAGGTGAGTACGCAGGGCAGCCTCAGCTGTGTCGTCTGGGATGACAGGTGTTGTTGTGCTCACCTGACAGAGTCTACCGGGTGTGGTGAATCCTCATCCCGTCATTCTGTGGACGGCAACGACCGTCTCACAGAATCCAGACTCCACAGTTAGACAACTGGGTAGTCTGGACCCTGCGACTTCGCGCAGGGAGACGGAGGGGTGAACGTGAGAAACACACCGGCCCCTTGTCACGTGACCGGTCCCTTGTCACGTGACCGGCCCCTTGTTACGTGACCAAAATGTCGTCGGGGCAAACAATGAGTCCAAATTCACGTATTCTTGGGTGTGATGACATACTCTTCACCTCCTCGCGGCGGACCACGGCGATCAGCTCAAAGGTCACAGTCGTCGCCCTCAGCCACCCCACGTCGGGCGTACGGCCACGAAGACAATACCGACATCACGGCCGGGTATACCTATGGGGGAATCCAACCTGTGGAAGAATCCCTGCATCGTTCCACTGATGCCAGGGATCCGATTGTTCCCTCAGCCCAACCAACGAGGTCCATCGACCACTACAAACCCAAGACCCAGATCGCAATCCTCATCGGAATGGGGCTCCTGCTGATCGTGACCCTCGCTGGGGGAATCCTTATCAATCAGATTCCCGCCCCCGGTCCAACCGTGAACGCCACACCCTCTCGACTGCCACCACCGACACCCCTGCCCTCCGATGGGCGTACTGGTGGTCTACCGTTCAAAGACAAAGATGTCGAAGGATACTGGAAGATCGTGGAAGCCAATTGGGAGGATGATTCGCTGACCATCACCATCAATATCCAGGTTGATGAAGGAATCCTCTACTACAGTTTCTATGCTTACGCCACCGATGATCTCACCCAGCATTACCCTGTCGAGGGTATAGCTGAGGATCTGACTGCCGGGTTTGCTGGCCCGGGTGACACAGTACGAGGAACCCTCACTTTTAACCTGCCACCCCAACCCATGACACTCATCCTAGTTGGGATAGGGCAGAACCAAATCTCGGCTCTCTCTATCGATATCTGAGCAAGATCTGTGGATTCCTTCACCAACACGCCCCCGCAGTAGGCACTAGGGGTCGAAGTACGGTAGCGTTAACCTACGCAACCGTAAGTTAAGGATGGCGAGATGGTCGATTACGCTGCGCTCTACCAGCCCGGGGTGCCACGCCAGATAAACCTGCCCACAGGATCCCTGGTGGACATGGTGGACAAGGCAGTCACCGAATCTGCCGATCGGATAGCCCTCGATTTCTTCGGGCGCACCACCACGTACCGCCAACTAGGCGACCAGATATCCCGCGTGGCTGAAGGGTTGCGAACCCTGGGAGTGAGCGCTGGGGATCGAGTAGCCATCATCCTGCCCAACTCCCCTCAACATGTGGTCGCCTACTACGCCATCCTTCGCCTCGGCGCCATTGTGGTTGAACACAATCCCCTCTACACCTCGCGTGAGCTTCGCCACCTCTTCGAGAACCACACAGCCCGGGTGGCTATCGCATGGGATAGCGCTGTTGAGAAGCTACGCAGCCAACCCGATGATATTGGCCTTGAGCACATCATCTCGGTGAACCTTCTCCACGAATTCCCAGCCATGAAAAGAATGGCACTGAAACTCCCTGTCCCCTCCCTGCGCGCAACACGAGCCAAGCTCACCACCAAGGTTCGCGGGGAAATGACGTGGAAGGACCTGCTCAAACACAAACCACTGAAGAAGAACCATCCCCGACCACAGGTCAGTGATATTGCAGCCATTCAATACACCTCCGGCACAACAGGGTTGCCCAAGGGCGCGATCCTCACCCACCTCAACCTTCACTCCAACGCCACCCAGGGCAAAGCCTGGATGCCCGAAACCCAGCTTGGCCACGAAGTGTTCTATGCCTTCCTTCCTTTCTTCCATGCTTTCGGTACGACCACCCTGCTCATCTATGGAATCCTCCAACAGGCAAGAATCCATCTCTTCCCCACCTTTGATGTCTCCCTGGTTTTGGCCGCAGCGAAAAAAGACCCACCCACGGTCCTCGTTGGCGTACCACCCATCTTTGAAGCCCTCGCCGCCACAGCGAAAAAGCGCAAGATTTCTTTGGCCTCCGCTAAATTCTGTCTGTCTGGAGCGATGAGCCTGCCCGTGTCTACCTTGGAAACCTGGGAGTCCAGCGCGGGGGGTCGCCTTGTTGAAGGGTACGGGATGACCGAAGCTTCACCGGTGTGCCTCGGAAACCCCTTCCACCACACTCGACGCCCCGGAACAATAGGTCTGCCTTTCCCCTCAACCGATATTCGCATCGTGGACCCCGATGATCCATCCCGCGAAGTCACCCAAGGGGAACGCGGTGAGTTGCTCGTACGCGGACCCCAAGTATTCTCCGGCTACTGGAATAACCCCGAGGAAACAGCCAAAGTGCTGCTCGACGGTGGATGGTTAGCCACAGGGGACATCGTCGTCCAGGACGCTGATGGTTTCACCGCTGTGGTGGATCGCAAGAAAGAACTCATCATCACCTCAGGGTTCAACGTCTCCCCCACTGAGGTGGAATTGGTCCTCCAGTCCTATCCAGGAATCGTTGATGCCACAGTGGTTGGGTTGCCTCATCCCCATGCGGGCGAAGAAGTAGTGGCTGGGCTCGTGATGGAAACAGGCCACAGTGCTGACCTGGAGGCCATTCGTGGCTTCTGCAAAACCCGGCTTGCTGCATATAAGGTTCCTCGGCGAGTCTTCGAGATGGACGAATTACCGAAGTCTCTCCTGGGGAAAGTGCTACGGGCAGAGGTACGTACGCGCCTGATCACCCATGCCAAAGGCTAGGACTACAAACCTGTCTTCATCGTGACCACGGGCGCCTCTGTGAGCGACAACTGGAACATCACCCCATGGGTTTTAAGTTCAGGGACCTGATAAACGAAGAGTCCTTCGGCCTGTTCCCCAGCCCTCAAATCAAGAACAATGAAAGGGTTCGTTTCACCACCAGGGCCCTTCGCTGCGACCATACCGGGAAGATCAGGGAGATACTCCGTACCATCTGTTCCCACTAAAACCGACCGAGAGTGAACATGGAGATAGGTCTGGGACCCACCATAGGTGACCTTCACCGGAACAAGGACATAGACGTATGCTTCCTCGGGTTTCGTTGAGCCCAATGCATCAGCAACGGTTGCCTCATCGGTGATCGTGAAGGTCACTGGCCCGTAATAACAGGTGAATGCAGCTGCTTCCCCCACGGCAATAGGACCGAGTGTCTCCACGGGTGAGCCTTGAGAAGCTGTGGGCGAAGAATCTGTAGCGGTGGGATCTTGCGTCGGGCTACTAGAGAGACCCAGATAGGCCAAGATTCCCACACCCCCCACCAGGAGAACACTCAAAGCGATCAGGATAATCAGCAGTGCACGATTGAATCTTCCCGGCTTGGTTGGTGGTACGGGCTCAGGTGATGGTTCGCTGTCTGCCACTGGGGAAGGCTGAGGTGGGGTGTCTGTCTGAGGTGCTTCATCGCCTTGCGGTGCAACTTCGAGTGGCTGGTCAACTTCTTGTGACTGGTCAACTTCTGGGGGGTGGGGAGCTTGTGGGGCTTGGGGAGCAATCGCTGAAACCTGAGGTATTGCCCCCTGTGGTTGAGTGGGTGGAGTGGATTGAGTGGGTGGAGTGGGTGCTGTGGGCTGTGTGGGTTGACTGGGTGGTATGGGTTGACTGGGTGGTATGGGTTGACTGGGTTCTGATGGCTGAATGGGTGCTGGTGACTGAATGGGTTCTGGGTGATCCACCGGCTGGGGAAGATCTCCAACCCAAGGTGGTGTAGCAGCAGGAGCTGCTTCAGGAATCGACTGAGCTGTCCACGGTTGAGCTTTCGTCGCGGGTAGGGCAGGCGGGACAAAGGGTTCCGAGGTTGAGCCAGTGTTCGCCACCTCTTCTTGGGCTTGGTCCATCACCTTTTCCTTAGGTCAATTCAGTGCCCAAGGGTATCGCATTGCGACCAACCTGACGATTCCTGCGTACACCACATGCTCCTTGTGATGTTCCCCCAACTGATCCATCACCGTCATTACCGTGATCAACAACAAGCTTTTCTCACAATCCATTGCGACAATTTTCGTCATTTTATTTTCATCAATAATTCTTCAAGAAAACTCAGTCAATCGTTTGCGTCAATCCTTTGTGTGATGTATCTTTGGGAGCCAGCAGGCGATACACTGGCACTATTATTCTCACAACATTGAAACAACTCAAGAAGGGATGCCATGCCTATCCGCATCAACCAGCGCCCCACACAACGCCAGATAGCTGCCCGGGTTGGAGTCAGCGTCACCACTGTGTCAAGGATCCTCAATCCGAGTGAAACCCATCCAGAACGATGGGCCTCCCCAGAGACGATTGAAGCGATACGTGAAGTAGCTGAGGTCCTCGGATATCGCAGAAATTCTCTGGCCGTCTCCCTGCGAACCTCCAGGTCCCAAACCATCGGTGTCTTTCTCCCAGTCATCGGTGACTACACCCTCGCCTCTATTTTTGCTGGCATTGATGATGTGGCTCGTGAACACGGCATCATGGCATTGACCGCTTCAACCCTCGACACCCCAGGACTACGCTCCGATCGCGCCATGAACATGCTCGACCATCTTGTCGATGGGATCATCGGAGCAGATGCTCACCTCGGTGAACGCTATCTTGGTGGTCTGGATGCCCAACGCGTACCCATCGTCCTGGTGCACCGTCGCCATGACGACCATGTGTCCGTGACCGCTGACGATGTTGCAGCAGGACAGATGGCTGCCCGCCACCTCATCAGCCTCGGACGCACACGCCTGGCAGTCATCATTGGGCGACGATACATGTCCACGGGTGTAGATCGGGCCGCAGGATTCGTACAAACGGCGCTCGAAGCAGGACTAGAAGAACCAGTAGTCTACGACCATGGATTCACTGTCCAAGCAGGACGAGAAGCCGCCCTAGCCATGATCGGGCGCGAGAGTGTTCCCGATGGGCTGTTCGGAATGCACGACCTGTGTGTCTTGGGCGCCACCTCGGTGCTACGACAACATGGGTACGTCACTGGTGAAGATGTTGCTGCTGTGGGAGTCTACGACTCTCCAGTAGCGGGGGCCTGTGATCTTTCATCCATTGGTATCGGGCTACACAACATGGGTCGGCGATCCCTCGAACTCCTGCTTGATCGTTTAGGAGGAAGTGACATTGAGTCAGAAACCCTGCCCGTACATCTGACCGTCAGAGCATCCAGCGATCCTTCCCTCCAGCGAACCGGTCACACCTGGGGAACAATGACACCCAAGGCGCCACCCACGCCATAGGCCAGCACATCCGCCTAAAGGTAGAGCCCTGTGTTCTCCTCATCGAGACGTGTGGTGGCTATCGCGTGAAGATCGCGTTCCCGCAGAAGGATATACACCTCGGCGCGTACCTCCACTTCAGCTACCTCCGCCGGATCAAACAGTACGCGGTCCCCCACCTTCACACTGCGCACATTCGGACCCGTAGCTGCCACCCGTGCCCAATCCAACCGGTGGCCCATCTTCACGGTTGCCGGGATCAGGATTCCACCACCCGAACGTCGCTCACCGGCATCCTCACAGGACACCAGGATACGGTCGTGGAGCATGTGGATGGGGAGAGGATCAGTTGGTGAAGTGTCCACAGCGGTGGTGGAAGGTTTTTTCGCCGCCATCACTTACTTCTTCTTGGTTGCAGCAACAACAACAATAACCCCCGCCACGATAGCGACTGCAACAGGGACGGGCCTCCAGCCTGACTCATCTTTGAACAATCCCAGTACCCGCTGGGAGGATTGCTTGACCTGTGCCCTGACATCGTCCAGCCCGCGCTTCACGCGAGACTTGTGCTCTTGTACGGCCCGATGGGTGACAGCTCTGGGATGGACCTCAGTGACGAATCGAGAAATATTTTCCGTCAAACGCTGGCGTGCATCAGCAAGATCCTGCTCGATTGCCTCAACACTACGATGATCAGCCATGGCCTCTCCTGAGAAAAATCCCACCACAACACGTGATGTGGACTACTATCGTACTATGGCTGAATTAGTTCAAGGTGACCAAGCACCTGATTTCCGTTTGCAAGATGCACAAGAAAACTGGGTCTCTCTCAGCGATTACGCGGGCGGGAAACTCATTTTGTATTTCTATCCCAAAGCAATGACCCCCGGGTGCACGATCGAAGCAGTTGATTTCTCTGCCTCAGTGGATGCTTTCGCCCAGGCGGGCTATTCCATTGCTGGGGTCTCCCCCGACAAACCCGCCTCATTGATGAGATTCATGGAACGCAACGACCTGACGATCAAGTTGCTGTCGGACCCGGAGATGGAATGCATCACACCCTATGGCGCCTGGGGAGACAAGACCCTGTGGGGCAAGGTCATCAACGGACTGATTCGCTCCACCTTCATCATTGATGTGGACTCCCACGGCAAAGGCAAGATCCTCGAAGCCGAATATGGCGTACGCGCCACCGGCCACGTCGAACGCCTGCGCACCCACCTGGGTATCTCCTGACAAAAGGGGGACGGGGCGTTTGTCACACTGACCCTGGTGTCACATACCCACACCGTCCGCGGGCGTTGTGGCACACCGATAGTGCAGGAGAAGAGACTTGAACTCTCACGCCCGAAGGCACAGGAACCTAAATCCTGCGTGTCTACCAATTCCACCACACCTGCAAGTGCTCCCATTCTATCAGTACCTCAGCTGTGATAATTGGGTCAGTTGGTACCGTCCCCACTGACCCAGCCGGGGCCTGATGATTCACCATCGGGATCGGGTGGGAGTTGAACTGGGGTGGGACGCAATAGCGGGTCATCGATTGACAGTGTTTTGATGGGGCCGGGTCCAGTCTCGGCGGTCTCAAACCTGACGGTCACCAAACCGAGCCCCGAACCCCACACCCAGCCCGGGCCGTACTCATCATGGGTGACATCGTCCCCGGGACGATACCCGTCCCAACTGTGGCGCGAAGGTGAGCTCGGCAACTCCACCTGGGAAATATCACTGTGGGCAAGGTCAACCTCAAACAAGGCTTCCTGAGCCTCCAAGGTGAACCCGGAGACACCCACACCCAGTAGTCGAACCCCGCGCTTCAGTAGGGCACGTTGCTCCTCCAGCAGGGCCAGCGCCACCGAGGCGATCGTCTCCGGGAAGTCGATCGCCCCCAGGAGAGTCCGCGAGCGGGAATGAATCGTGAAATCAGCGAGCTTGAGTTTGACCGTGATCGTACGGGCAAAGAAACCAGACTTGCGTAACCTTCCAGCCACCAAAACCGCATCACGAGCAGCAATCGGTGCAAGCTGTTCAACGGTGGTCAGATCAGTCTCGAAGGTGTCCTCCATGGAGATTGATTTCACCTCCCTCTCACCAGAGATCTGGCGGTCATCCTCACCATAGGCAACCGCCATCAGCCATGAAGCATGCGCTTGACCCAGTTCACGTTGAAGCTCCTTCACGGTGGCATGGCGCAGATCATCGACCACTCGTATCCCCAGTTTCGCTAAACGCTCCGCCGTTGCTGGACCAACCCCCGGAAGAACACGCACCGAAAGAAACTGGATATGATCGACCTCGGTCCCCGGTTCGATGATCGACACCCCATCAGGCTTAGCTTCCTCACAAGCCAACTTGGCCATGAACTTACTCGATCCAAACCCCACCGAAGCAGTCAAACCACCAGTCACCTCGACCACCTGCTGTCGTACCTTCTCCCCCAAAGCCGTGAGGGCGGAAGAAGAAAAATCGGTGACACCACCGGCAGCCAGATCCACGAAAGCCTCATCCAGACTCAAAGGCTCCACCAAAGGTGAGAGCTGCTCCAAGACCCCCATCACCTGGCGCGAAGCAATCCGATAGGCAGTAAACCGGCCAGACAGAATCGCGGCACTCGGGCACAGACTCCGCGCCTCATGGGTGGGCATCGCGGAGTGTATCCCGAACTTCCGCGCCTCGTAGGAGGCCGTGGACACCACCGATCTGTTGGAAACTCCACCGATAACCACAGGTTTCCCCTGCAGTGAAGGTTTGTCTCTCTGCTCGACCGCGGCAAAGAAAGCATCCAGATCGAGGTGGAGAACTGACGGCTCAGCGCGCACGAGACGTCCATTCGCCCAAGGCTTCCAGCGCTCTATTCCTGGTACGTTCAAAGGTCACAAAGTCAAAGGGTCCACGCGGATTGCGACTAGTTTCGCGCCAATCATCCAGGTTAAAATCAGGAAAAGTGACCCGCCCCTGGTGAGAATCGTAGATCTCGGTGATGTCGAGATGGGTGGTGTAGGGCCACAACAGTCGATAAACCTCTCCCCCACCAATCGACCACCACTGCTTGTTGGGGAACTGCCCCAGATAGTCACCCACCTCTTGAAGGGTTCGAGCCACCAATATGGTGGTTGTTTTGTCGTCCCTGCACACTTCTGGCGATGTCCATGTTGGATTTCGCGTGATCACAATGGATGTGCGCTGCGGGAGTGGTCCCCCTAAAGAGTCGAAGGTACGCCGCCCCATCACGAGAACACCACCTGTGGTGACCTGCTTGAACCGCTCAAAATCCTCAGGGTAATGCCACAGGAGTCCCACCCCATCACCAATCACACCGTTAGCCGCCACCGCGGCTATCGCGGTCAGTGAGGGATGGTTCTTCATGCCCATAACGGTACCAAACAGCCCTCCACCCCTCCAGAAGCAACGCCACCCCCGTCACCGTACGCAACACTGCGAGATGCAACACCACCGCCGTCACCCTGCGGAGCGGAGCGACTCGCAACACCTCCCGCGTCACCCTGCGCACTTACCCCGTCACCCTGCGCACTCACCCCGTCACCCTGCGCACTCACCCCGTCACCCTGCGCGAAGTCGCAGGGTCCAGACTACCTAGTTGTTCGACTGTGGATTCTGGATTCCGCGAGTCGCTGCGCTCCGCGGAATGACGGGTGGGTAGCGCCACGCTCAACAGCACGACGGGGGTGAGTCCGCTCCGCGGGGAGACGGGGGTGAGTCCGCTCCGCGGGGAGACGGGGGTGAGTGCTTCACTCTGTTGAAAGACGGAGGTGGGGGATCATGGCTCGCAGGGCTCTCCCGCGGTGGCTGATGGCGTCTTTTTCTTCGGGGCTCATCTCGGCGGTGGTCCGGGTTTCACCCTCGGGGATGAACAGCGGATCGTACCCGAAACCACCCTGCCCTCGCGGAGCCTCGGCGAGAGTGCCCTCCACGACACCGCGGACCACCTGCTCACCACCATCCCACACCAAAGCCATGGCACACACGAAACGAGCAGTACGCTTCTCAGGGGCAACATCGTCGATTTGGCGAATCAGCAGGGCAAGATTCTCCCCATCACCAGCACCACTACCCGCCCAGCGTGCGGAGCGTACCCCAGGCATCCGGTTGAGAACATCGACCTCGATACCAGAATCATCAGCTAAGGTGGGCAAGCCGGTGCGGGCAAACCCCTCACGAGCTTTGATCAGTGCATTAGCCTCAAAGGTGTCCCCGTCTTCGACCGGCTCCGGGTAAGGATCGACATCACCCAAACCCAGAACAACACCATCGACACCATTGGCCACAAGTATTCGTCGAAGCTCGGTGATTTTATGATCAGAACCCGTGGCGAGAAAGAATTTCATCAGCTCTCCAAGGTTTGACGCTGAAGCGCAGTGAGTTGTTCACAGCCAGCTAACCCCAAGGTCAGCATCGCGTCAAAGGACTCTTTGGTGAAGGGTTGCCCCTCTGCTGTTCCCTGCACTTCAACGAGACGGCCATCACCGGTAGCCACAATGTTGAGGTCCACCTCCGCGCGAGAATCCTCCTCATAGGGAAGATCGAGCCGGATCGTACCATCAATGATTCCCACCGAAACCGCTGCAACTGATCCGATCAAGGGTTCCCCAGCGAGCATCTTTCGTTCACGCATCCAGTTGACTGCGTCCACCAGCGCCACATAAGCACCCGTGATCGAAGCAGTACGCGTACCGCCATCGGCCTGCAACGCATCGCAATCGATCTGGATGGTGTTTTCTCCCAGTGCCTCATCATCAATGATCGCCCTCAAGCTGCGCCCAATCAGGCGAGAGATTTCGTGGGTACGCCCACCGATCTTCCCGCGTACCGACTCCCGATCATTACGAGTGTTCGTGGCTCTGGGAAGCATCGAATACTCTGCGGTCACCCAGCCTTTGCCTGAGTCCTTGCGCCATCGTGGTACGCCAGGGGTCACCGAAGCAGCCACTAACACTTTTGTTTTACCGAACTCGACCAGGACTGATCCTTCAGCACTGTCCAACCAATTCCGGGTGAAGGACACTGGTCGTAGTTCATCTAATTGTCTGCCGTCTAGTCTCATGGTGATTCTTTCTTTGTTGACTACTGTTGTATCTGGATTCTGCGACTTCGCGCAGAAAGACGGGGGGTAGGCGTCATCCAGCGGTTACTCCTTTGCCGTTTCCCTGGACCCTGCGACTTCGCGCAGGGAGACGGGGATGGGTGTGCGCAGGGTCCACGATCACTTCCTCGAAGGCTTCCGTGGTGTTGACGAAGTCACCCAGGAGTCGTGAAGCGATCTTGGTGAAACGCTGTGGGTTTCCGGTGGTGAGGAAACGCCGTACCCCCTGGTCTCCTTCGCGAAGTAAACCCTCATTGGCAAGTGTCCCGTAGGTAGCGGTCGCGCATTCCTCAGCAGAGGACACTAAGGTCACCTGATCACCCAACACATAGGAGATGACTCCCGCCAGCAGTGGATAGTGGGTGCAACCAAGAATCACTGTGTCAACATCGGTGTCAATGATCGGCGAAAGATAGTCCTTGGCGACACCCATAAGTTCCTCCCCACTGGTGATCCCTGCCTCCACGAAATCCACGAACCGCGGGCAAACGATCGTGGTCAGTTCGGCATCTGTGGCTGACACCGCATCCTCGTAGGCGCGCGAGGTGGCGGTTGCCTGGGTGGACAGTACGGCGAGTTTACCCGTACGCGAAACACGTACTGCCCTCTTGGCCGCAGGAAGGACCACCTCGACTACCGGAATGGAATACCGTTCCCGCGCATCAGCAAGCACAGCGGCTGAAGCCGAGTTGCAGGCAATGACCAGGGCTTTCACACCCATGTCCACCAGGGCATCCAAACAAGCTAAAGCGAAGGTGCGCACCTCTGCAATCGGTCGTGGACCATAGGGCGCGCGAGCAGTATCCCCCAGATAGATGAGGTCCTCCCCCGGCAGCAGATCTACGATCGCTCGGGCAACAGTTAGTCCACCGAACCCGGAGTCGAAGATCCCTACCGGTGCATTCGTGTTCACTGTCGTATTCTATCTTCCCGCGTGACAAAACACCTCCCCATGCTGTCACGAAACCGTCACCCTGCGCGAAGTCGCGGGGCCCAGACTACCCAGTTGCTCAACTGTGGATTCTGGATTCTGCGACTACGCGCAGAAAGACGGAGCGATACGTCAAAACACCTCCGTCCCCATGTCGTCACGGAACCGTCACCCTGCGGAGCGAAGCGACTCGCAGGGTCCAGGCCACCCAGTTGTTCAACTGTGGATTCTGGATTCTGCGACTTCGCGCAGAAAGACGGAGGAAGAGTCGCGCAGAAAGACGGGGGAAGAGTCGCGCAGAAGGTGGGGGCAGCACAAGGGGACGGTGGTCAGTTGCAGAATGACGGGAAAGGAACCAGTGAGCAACCTGAGCAGCCGTGGGGTGGGCAGGAGGATTGGAGGGGGGCTCGATGGACTTCACCACTGTGGTGGAGTTGCTTGATGCAGTCCGTCACCACCTCACGGGGAAGACCGGTCGTCGATGAAATCTGGGAGACCACTCGTACCCCACGATTGATGGCATCACGAACAAGGGTCAAAGACTCAACACTCATAGGATCAGCCTCAGAAACTGGAAGGTCACAATTGCTGCGATAGATGCCATGACCAGTTGAATAGCCATCCCCACCGCAGTCCATTTCCATCCCACCTGGCGTACCTGGGTAGCGAAAGTAGCCACGCATGGGGTGTACGCCAAGAGGTACACCATGAAAGCGACAATCGCTGCGATGGCGTGACCACCGGAGGACACCTCGAAGGTCATCCAGATATGGTCGCCCAACACCGACAGGTCAACACCTAAAACCCCATAGGTTTGTGCCCAACTGGAAATCACTGCTTCCTTGGCCACCAGACCCACCACCAGGGCAGCAACAGCCTCCCAGTTGCCGAAACCTGCGGGACTAAACAGTGGGGCCACCAAGGAAGCTGACCATCCGTAGAGTGAATCCGTCACCTCCACATGGCCGAAAGACCCACCATGAACGGGAATGGCTTGGAGAAACCATACACCGATCACCGCGGCGACAATGATCCCGCCGGCGGTCTGCAGGAAGTCTTTGATCCGTGCCCAAGCAATGAACCAGATGGGTTGAAACCGGGGGATCTGGTACGCGGGTAGGTCGAAGACAAGGGGTTGTTCACCGATGGTACGCCACAGCGTCTTCCTCATCAGCAACCCGGCTAGGACAACGTACCCCAAAGAAACCAGGTACATCCCGAAGACCACTGTTCCAGCCCACCGCCCGAAGAACATGCTCCCCAGCATGATGAAAACAGTCAGCCGAGCCGAGCATGCTGTGAAAGGAATGAGCAGGGCAGTCATGAGACGCTGGTGGCGCTGTGGGAGGTCGCGGGTGGCCATGAGCGCGGGAACATTACATCCAAAACCGACCACCAAAGGCAGGAATGCTTGGCCGGGCAAGCCTAGGATTCCCATGACGCGATCGGTGAGAACAGCAGCACGCGCCAAATATCCGGAATGCTCGAGGCCCGCCAGCAGAAGAAACATCATGGTCATCATGGGTAGGAAGGTGAGCACCATCCCCACTCCAGCAATGAGCCCATCAACAACGAGTCCTTCCATCCATGTTCCCCCGAGCCCGATGGTGTTCATGAGTGCTGAGGTTCCCCCAGCTACGGGGCCAGTCAGGAGGGTGCTCAACCATTTCTGCAAGGGGGAAGCCAAGGTGGTGGTCAATTGGAAGACCAACCACATCACCACTAAGAAGAACAGTGGTCCGAATACGGGGGCGAGCAGGATGCGGTCGATGGAATCGTGGATAGGGGCAGATGTCCGGGTTTTCTGGGCTTCTCTGCTCGGCTTCACATAGGTAAGGCTAACCTAACTTTCTTTCATCCTGCAAGTATTGCGCTATCCATCTACGGCGCCGTACGGCAATGGAAAACATCCCCAGCATAGAAGGTTCGGATATCCCCTGAGACCTCCACCAGTAGTGCCCCATCCTCGTTGATATCCACCGCTCGCCCACTGACAACCACGTGCTCGTCCACGGAGATGTCCACATCACGGCCCAGGGTGGCACTGAGTTTCCGGTAGTCATCCAAGAGCAGATGATCACGGTGACCCATCATGTCCAGTCGCGTACCCACACAGTTGAGCACCTCAACAATGACATCCTCGTTGGTGGTCGTGACCCCAGCCATGGCCAAAGAAATCGCGGTATCCACACCGATCTCCTGGGCTGACTGGGACACATTGACACCGACACCCACCACTGCGATGCCCTGAACAATACGTACGCGAATCCCACACAACTTCTTGTCACCGATGAGAACATCATTCGGCCATTTCACTTGCGCAGTTCCCCCGATGATGGTGACCGCATCCACCACACCCACTCCCACAGCCAGAGGGATCAAGCCCAATGAGTGGGCAAACCTCTCCACAGGAAGGGCCAGCGACATCGCAACAGCCGTACCGGGAGGGAAAAACCAACCACGGCCCAACCGCCCACCACCGGAGGTCTGTTCTGTAGAGATCAGAACCTTGTACGGCGGGCACCCGTGGCTCACTCGCATAGCCAACTCGTCGTCGGTTGAGGTCACTGTGGGAAGGAATTCCAATTCCCAGGGGCAAGAATCACCGGTCAACCGCGACGCGTGGGAGGAAAAACTCTGTTCAGTGACCATGCCTGGTACCGTAGCAGAATGAGAGTCATCCTCGCTTCGGCTTCCCCCGCACGCCTGCAAACCCTACGCAACGCCGGCATCAATCCTGAGGTCATCGTCTCCGAGGTTGACGAATCAGTGTTCACCGCCGCCACCCCCTCAGAGTTGGCCTGCCTGCTGGCTGAGAAGAAAGCTGAGGAAGTATTCACTCGACTTGGCTCCCCAGCTGACACCATCATCATTGGATGTGACTCTATCCTCGACTTTGAGGGGCGACCTCAGGGAAAACCTGGTTCTCCTGAGGCGGCTGTTGAGCTTCTTCGCCGTACGCGCCGCCGTTCCGGTGTCCTGGTGACTGGACACCACATCATTGTCTCCACCGACAGGGTCCAACGAGTCAACCGCGGGGGAAAAACCATCATCCATGTGGCAGACCTCTCCGATGAAGAGATCGATGCCTATGTTGCCACCGGTGAACCCGAACATGTCGCCGGTGGGTTCACCATCGACGCCCTGGGTGGCCCCTTCATCACCGGCATCGAAGGTGACCCCCACAACGTGGTGGGCTTGTCCCTTCCGCTAGTACGCATGATGCTCGCCGACTGCGGTATCCAGTGGACCTCCCTGTGGGGAGCGTAAGTACGCTCAATCCCGATCTGGCATATGAGCACACCTCTTCCCCCGTCTGCGGAGCACTGCGAGTCGCGCTGACGCGCTCTGCAGCACAGGCTCCACGACTCGCAACAACTCCCGCGTCACCCTGCGGAGCGGAGCGACTCGCAGGGTCCAGACTACCCAGTTGTTCGAATTCAGCCTCCCCCGTCACCCTGCGCGAAGTCGCAGGGCCCAGACTACCCAGTTGTTCGAATTCAGCCTCCCCCCGTCACCCTGCGCGAAGTCGCAGGGTCCAGACTAA
>WRIC01000010.1 GCA_009782915.1 Propionibacteriaceae bacterium
CAACGATTGGACAACCCACACCAGCGCAGAAGAAGGCCTATGGACAAGAAAAGGATGGGCAGGACGATCAAACACCTAGCCGACACGCCCACCAACAGACACACATTTTGTCCTATACCCCCAAAACCCCGCACCCTATGGGCGACGAGGTTGGTGCGAAATTAACACGGCGACCATAACCCGTCCCCAATGGGACGGGGGGTCGCCGTGGTGAAAACTCTACCACTAAATTCTTCGTATTCGAACGATTTTGTCCTATACCCCCAATTCGAAGAAATCCATCTTAAAGAAAGATGACGAGACTCTGGCCCGGCTCTTGTGACTATTATTTCAAGCCAGTCGGGGTGATCGCCTCGTCATCTTTACTGTAGCACAGTTTTCGCCTTTTCTGTGGCGTCGTGACAGGAATACCACCTTGCCCGAAGGGTTATGAAGGGGGACATAACGCACGTTATCGGGCTTGCTGCCACCTCAGCATCAAACACTTGCGGTGAATCAGTAGCAGTGCCAGTATCCACAGATGGGCTGGCTTGTGATGTGACCTCCGGGGTCGTGGTTTCGGACATAGTTTTCCCTCCAGGGGTAGTTGGATATAACAAACCCACGCATCAAGCGTGGGAAACTTTTTGTTTTTCTGCAAAAGTTGGCGGCGATGAAGCGAGCGTTGGCTGCTATCTCTGATTGGTCGGAGCGCACGGCTGTTGAGGGGCATCCTGATCGCTGGGTGAAGCCCCATACGCGCAGTGGCCGCCCTATTCGTGGGCATTTCCGAAAACCGAGGAATTGAGACTATGACCACCACAGCAGAAGACAAGCTCAACCAGATCGCAGCACTGATCCGGCCAGTGCTCACACCGCATTTCGAGACCAATGACACCGAGGGTGGCGAGAGCAGAGAGTCATACTTGGGTTGCTACGGTATGGGGGAACATCACCATCTTGGGCTTGGTCGCGCCTGGGTGCTTGGTAGCGATTCGTATTGCCGTCCATACGCGGGTGGGTTTTGTGAATATTGCGACCCACCACTGGATACACAGGCCGTGCGGGAAATTATGGCTGGTTGACAGGCTGCACGCGCACCACTAGACTGTTAGATATATCTAACACAGAAGGAGGTGAGCGCAATGAGCCTCATCAGGCAAGAAAGGGTCAGTCAAGGTCTGACCCAGACAGAACTCGCTCGAAGACTGGGCGTGACACCATCGGCGGTAGTGCAAATGGAGAAAGCTGAGACAACTGGCGCTCTTTCTATCAAGAACCTCAGCAGGGCGTTAGAAGCCATGGGAAAGGCCATGGCATTTCTGGCTTTCGAGGCGAAGCCCATTCGCAAAGCGACGTGGGATCACAGCATAGTTTCCGCTGTTGAACCTGATCCTTTTGGCAGTAAGAAAGTCATTCTTGATGCTCGTTTCGGTGCAAGAACAGCAACTATCGCAGGCGAATGTGTTGCACTGGGAATTGCAATGAGCGTTGAAGACCTCTGGCTGGTCATTGAAGGCGTAAGCGTCGATTGCCCACTGGATATTTACAACCAGGTTCGATCTGTTGCTTCGAGTTACGACTTGCTCGTGAAGTCTGTTGCCAGCAACCGCTGGGTTCCAGACGCGAGAACCGACGTGGGGCAACCTATTCCTGCTCCAGACAATCCGACCTTAGTGTCAAGTCTTGATTGGATGTTCACCGCAATACGCAACAGCTCCTCTTGGCACAGGGCGTACCGACAATCATCGGCACTCCTACTCCAGCAAGGGTATCGCTGGCCCTGGCTGCCACGAACACAGCAGTTCCGGCAAGACTGGGAGAGTGCCATTGGAGTGCTTCGTTCTGTAGGAAAAGCAGACAAAGTAGCGACGCTAATGTTGCATGGATTAAGTAAGGAGTTGCGATGAGTAAAACCGGCGGTGGACCAGGAACAAACCAGTACGGCATCAAAGGTGTTGGAAAATCACCACAATCAAGTTTGCCTAGGGCTAGTGTTGATGACCTCGAATTATCCAACGCCCTATCAAGAAATGACTACGAAAGTGAAGTTTTTGCTGTTAGGTCGCCAGGACTAGACGCATCAGCTCTAGCGCTAGCGGTCAAGGATATTCACCCGCGCAGCGTTGAAAGAGGATTGGCCCGATTCAAGGCCCGCTTGTCGGAGTTAGTGTGGAACGACTCGACTCTTGAAGGAAGGAACTTTACACTGCCAGAAGTGTCAACACTCCTTGACGGTGGTGCTGTGAAGGGCCACAGTGAGTTCGATATTGACCAGCTACTCGATCTTTCCCAGGCTGCTGACATCGTTGTTTTTAGTGCTGGTTCTGGTGAGCAAAATGTTTCCGATCAACTCTCTTCGAGCCTCAATGCCGCCATTACCGAGCACGAGATTATTGAGCCTGGTGTTCTACGTGGAGAGGGAAACGTTGGTGGTGAGGGAGTTGTCGGAGTCCAGGAGGTAGCTTTTGTCGCGTTCCCAACAATCACTGGTGGCGAGGAATTGCGAAGCATCTTTAATGAGTCTATGGAGCGGGCTAATGCTTTGGATCATCCTGTTGCGCGGGGGTGTGCTTGGGCTGGGTTCGGAGCCTACCACCAGTTCTACAGCAACGGGAATAAGCGCACTTCACGGTATGTCATGAACACAGTCCTGCTTTCTCACGGATACGACTCTATTGTGACTCCCGCCTCGTTGAAGCCTCAATACAATGCGGCTCTGCGAAAGATGTTCCTCTCTGGTGATGTGACAGAGTACGCTTTGTTTCTTGCCAGTCTCTACAATGACGATTGAACCTGATTTCAGTGGTCACTCAAGTCCGCGTTTGAGAATCATCTGTACCCTTGCCCTGGTGAGGCCAAGACGATCAGCGATCTGAGCCAAAGATTGACCCTGTTTTCTTAATTCGGCAACAGCGTCGCGCCGGTCAATAGGCGCTTGGCGGGCTCGCTGTTGAGCCTTCCCGGACGCTACCCTCAACAAGCGCTAGCGTCAATGGAAAGTCTTGGTGGCACCTGTGTGGAGAAAACCTAGCGGACACTTACGTCACCATATGGACAGTTGGGACACTAGTTGGCACCATTGGCGTATGACAGCAATGACAGAACTGATTGACCTTGCTTCTCCTCCTGTTTCGATGGAGGCAGTGGAGGCGGTGACTAGCGCCCTCGCAACACCAGGCGACAAAAACGTGAACTTTGCTCTTGATGTTCCACGTTCCTGCGCCAAGTTGATTCTTGAAGTGCTAACCCAGGAAAGAAATCAAGGAGCACTGGTTATTCCCGCCAAGCACGAGTTTAGCCCAGCAGAAGTGGCGACAATCCTGGGTGTCTCTCGACAAACGGTGGTCCGCTCTATCGCTGATGGCGAAATCCCTGCGCGTAGGGTCGGCACACACTGGCGAATCGCAGCTAGCGATATAACTTTGGCGCTGAAGGAGCAAAAACGCAAACGGCATGAAGCTGTGGTTCGACTCGCCAAAATGACAGCCGACTGGTGATGGTTACTAGCGGACCAATCCACATCCTCGTTCTGGATGTGAACGTGTTAGGGGACATAACGCACGTTATCGGGCTTGCTGCCACCCGAGCTTGACAAGGGGAAATGATCCCTTACAAATACAATGTTAGCAATTCAGGGTGTTGAGCAGGGATGCCAGCCATTCCATCAACATACAGCATAGAACGCGAGTAGACCTTTTCGGTGACCTCGAAAGCAACGACCACTCCATCTGACGGCAGATGCCCACGTACCCGCGCTACCTCCTGAGAAGCAGACCAGCGATCCGGGAGAAAACGAGTTAAAAACCGTGGAGTGAATGCGATGGAAGCCCTTGCTCACCAACCAATTGACAAAGACCTTGGCGATCCGCCGTTGCACCTTAGATCGAGAAGGAAGGTCGAAGCTGACCACCAACCACAGACCGAAGAAGCGCCCTCAAACACGAGTCTTGACGCATCCGGACATTTTGACGTGAGTCAAAGAATGCCGATACGCGGACATTTAAGATGAGTCAACTCGCCCGCCCAAAATCCATGAAAACCCTCTGGTATTGACCCTCCACGGGATTTCATTTCGTACATAGGCGACAATCTGGGATAAAACCAAGGAAATCCCTGTCACGGCTAACACACAGCCAGTACGCTCGTACACCTCAGGTGACCAATCAACCTCGCCCTCGCGAGAAAACTCAGGATGACACTCAGCCAATTGTCACGCGAGTTGATCCCATGGGATCGTCCTGAATGATAACTCGCTTTCCGTTGGTGAGATTGATTGTGGCTTTCGTAGAATTATGGCCGACGGTCACGGTCATAGACTTGCCTGTTCGTGTCACAATGTCCTGCAATTCTTCTGTCCGCAGATGATCGAAATCTATTCCAGCAATGACTTCGCTACTCATATAGCTGACAAGCAACTGGTCAAAGGACGACGATGCGATCTCACCTGTTGGCTCATTGTTGCTCACGTAGTACCAACCGCCGTTTGACCATAATGTGTCTGTGTCGCACAGAATATGAATGTTGAAATCGTCACAAATGAGTGTGTTTTCGTTCGGCTGTTGTGGCGACGTACCGAATCTAGAGCCCTCTTCGAGATCATAGAAAGTATTTTCGCCAGCTTCATGCCAAGCTATGTAGGATCCCAGTTGTTTCCATTGTTCTTCGCGGGCGATCGGGTGAGCAGAAAGAATTTCATCAATGACGTAGAACGGATCATCGTTGTCGCATGGTAGCTTCAAGTGTGCCTCTTCCAAAACATAGAAACCTAAATCCTGTGCATCAAATCCCTATCGAACGAAGATGTCATACACCTGACGGGCAACCCGAATTGCATCATCCTACCGCCCCTGTTACACCGTCTTGGTGAGGATTGGGATACCACCGCTGGGTTGGAAACCCATGTCGATATTGATGGCTAGCATGTGAGCATTCTCGTGGGCATTCGAGGTGGTGACCCTGAGCATATCCGGGCGGTGGGTCATCATCGCCTCCAGGTTGATGAGCTTCATCCACATCCCCAAACGGTGACCCCGGTGAGCCTTCGTCACAATTGTGATCCACTGCTCAGCACTGTGAGTCAGTGGGTCACCTCCACGCCAGAGCAACTGGGCGCAACCCGCCAATTCACCAGTCTCGATGTGTTCGGCCACCGTGGTGAGAACCTCGAAACCCATGTCCAACTCCTCAGCTAGGGTACGCCGTACCCGCTCGGCATCCCACTGCTCCTCCTCAACATCAATCTCCCCGCTCGGGGCATCCGTACTGAAAACTCGACGCAACTGCGCCAAAGGTTCCACCCACTCCTTGGGGATTGTCGAGAACCATGTGTGCGTACGGTAACCCGAGGTGAAATCAACAGTGGAAGCCAACAACGTACTCGCCAGTCCAGGGTCAAGCGGAAGATCCAGCGCAGAACGCTTCTCAATTTGGGCAAGCTCAAACCCCCGATGGGTGAAGAACGAAACCGCCGACGAATTCCTGGGGGCTTGTCCACCAGCTGCGGCTGAAATCCGTGGAGGAACATCCTCGTATTCACCAAAGAAACCAAACACAATCATCTGGGTTCTCCGCGCCGAAGCAACCACACTCTCAGCCCACGTCAACAGCTGGGACCCAATCCCCTGCTTGCGATAGTTCGGATGAACCCACAGGGCAACCTCCGCATTGCTCAGGTTGTCATTGCGGGGCATATCCGCCATGGCATACCCCACCACAGAATCCACTCCGTGGGAGTCATCGCGTACTGCTATCACCCACTGATGCTCATAGTCAGACTCGGCTGCCCGCATGGCCCGCAACCCCTGAGCCTTGTACGACTCGTCACTGTCGCCGAACATCTCCTCCCAGGACGCGGAGGCTACTGCTTCCATGCCCCCATACATCCACCCATAATCGGAGTCCTGAAGGTCCTTGATAGGCGGTACATTCAACAGCTCCATGGGTTCCACTATGCCACAATGGATGCCATGAGTTCCGATGCTTCTCCCGACTCTCCACCAACAGATGATCCGTTTGATCCTGCGGGGGTGCTGTGGCGTCCACTCAGCCGAAAACTCATCACCGTACGACTACTTGGGTGGGGTATTCAAGCGTTCTTCATGATACTACTTGGCCTGATTGTGTGCTTCGTCTGGCCGACCCTGTGGGTGTTCATGGGTTGTGGGGTTGTTGGGCTGTGGCTGATCTGGTCGGCAATCCGGATACCGCGCTGGGTGAACAGGGCCTCGTACGCTGTTCGCGATCGTGACCTGTTCTACCGCCATGGATTGCTCACCCGCCGCATGGTTATCATTCCTTTCGTAAGGATCCAGTACGTGGACATCAACGTCGGACCTATTGAGCGCCAATTCAATCTCGCCAGTGTGTCAGTGAGTACGGCCACCCCCGCTGTGGCTGCCACCATTCCCGGGCTCACCCCCGAGATCGCCACCCAACTGCGCGACATCCTCACCCACCGAGAAAACCTCACCGGTGTGCCGGTGGACCCATCCGTACCGCGTGACAACCCGCAGGTAGTTGACTATGCCCCGCAACATCAGTTCGCACCCAGCCCATCGCCCTATGCAGCAAACCCGACCCCGTCACCCTGCGCGTCAGTCGCAGGGTCCAGAAACCCCAGCAGTACGACTGCGGAGTCTGGATTCTGCGACTTCGCGCAGAATGACGGGGAAGGATACGCGCAGAATGACGGGGAAGGATACGCGCAGAATGACGGGGAAGGATACGCGCAGAATGACGGGGATGAAGAAGCGCAGAGAAACAGGGTCGGGGAGACGCCGACTGAGTCAGTGGGAACAGTACTGGGTGACCCATCCGTAAGTGGGCCACCTCATACCTCTCCCACAGACCTACCCGCTACGACTGAGGGGAACCCGTCGTGACCAGCGACTGGCAACGACTTCATCCGCTGACACCGTGGTTGCGCGGGTGGGCGGTCACGGTGATCATCATCGGGTACATTCTCAACTCGCTTCGCTCCAGTTATGAAGAAACCATGGAACTGGGGCAGTTAACCGGAATCTGGGGTGCTGTGATTCTCGTGGTGGTCATCATCGCCCTCGCCACCACATACAACCTCATCTGGTGGAGGATGGCCTGCTACCGGATCGGAACAGAATCCGTTGATCTCACCACCGGTATCCTCTCGCGGCGCCACCGCAGTCTGCGTCTCGACCAGCTTGAAGCCATCGACATCGTACGCCCCCTCATTGCGCGCATCTTCGGGCTCGCCGAGCTCAAACTCGAATCCGCTGGCGGGGTCGATTCCCACCTGTCACTGGTGTACCTGACACACACCCATGCCGAGGATGTGCGCGCCGAAATTCAGGGCAGACGAGCAACACAGGAAGATAGAGCTGCCTCGTCACCCTGCGCAGCGGAGCGACTCGCAGGGTCCAGGCTCCACAGTAGTTCGACTGTGGAGTCTGGATTCTGCGACTTCGCGCAGAATGACGGGGATAAGGATGCGCAGAATGACGGGGATAAGGATGCGCAGAAAAACGGGGTTGAAAAGACACAGAAAGACAAACCACCACCGTCTCCCTGCGCGCCAGTCGCAGGGTCCAGAATCCACAGCGGGACAATGGGGGACGGTACTGTTTTGTCCCAGGAGTGTGACAAAACAGTACCGTCCCCATGTGTCCCACTTTTGGAGTCAACACCTGACCCACTGTTTCGCGTACCCGCGTCATGGACGATCCGGGCGTACCTGCGAACCTGGGAACCGTGGGGGTCACTGATTGCAACACTCATCCTGGTGGGGGGAACACTCTATTTCGAAACCTTCACGGGGTTGTTTGCGATCCTGCCCTTCCTCTATGGAATGTTTCGCGGGTTCTGGCGGCACATCATCACCGAAATGTGGTTCTCCGGATATGCCCAAGACGACGGGATTCAACTGCGCCACGGGCTCACCACCCAAGTCAAACAGTCCGTCCCGGCATCACGCATCCAAGCGATCCGCCTCACCCAACGGTTGTGGTGGAGGAAACCCAACTGGTGGAGGGTGGACATCAATATTGCCGGCTATGGGTTCTCAGCCAACAAAACCCCACGGACCCTACTCATCCCTGTCGCCGACTCCGCACTCGCCAAGCTCGCCATCACTAGTGTCATGGAACAAGCCACCAGGGAGGAAACTTGGGCACTCATCAGCCAAGCCATGGATGCCGAGCACCGTACCCTCCCCTTCATCGGCTCCCCCAGGTCGGCTCGGCTTTTCGATCCGCTTGCCTGGAATATCCAAGGATACGCCCGCAGTGACTTCGCACTAATCATCCGTACGGGCAGGTTCACCCGCAGGGTCACCGTCATCCCCCACGACCGCATCCAAGGAATCAGCGTGTCCACCGGCCCGCTCGACCGTGCCCGCAACCTCGCCAACGTGTACGTCAACTCCACCCCCGGACCAGTCATCGGCATCCTTCCCCACCTGGATGGGCCCACCACTGATGACTTTCTCACCACCCAAATACCCCTCATCACCGAAATAGGTGCTCGCGTCCACAGTTAACGGTCGTGACGACCGTTTTCTGTGGGTACGAAGCGATTTTAGTCGCTTTGCTCACGGGAAGAGCCGATGGGGCCCATACCTAGTCCGCGGAGGATGCGCAAAACAAGGACGAAGGTGGCTGCGACAATAGAGACACCCGCAGCGATCATGGAACCCCATTCGAGAGTCATGATCGACCATGTTAACCAGGTTCCCTGGGTGAGCACCTGCAGGACCCAGGCCATCGTTGACACACCAGTCACCTCGGGGGCTTTCATGAGCATGACCCCTTGGCGTACCATCGCATAAGCTTGAGGTACGACAATCGCCATCCCGTAGGCCTGCGTACCAATCAAATAGTCGAGACCCACAAACACTGCTGCTATCGCCACACCACCAAGAACCGGAAGCCACGAGGTCAGCACCCGATTACGACGAAGGAAAAACAGAATCGTTACTGCCACCACAAACGCCCATGCGTTCGGCCAAATCATGTGCACCTCGGGAATCTTGATCCCATGGTTAAACCAGCCAATCGCGACAGCCATATTCAGCACCCACGTCAGCGGTGCCAAACCTTTGGTGTCCTTCGTACGTACGACCAACAGGAACTGTGGGAACGCAACACCCGCGACGAGGATAGCCCCCGCCAAAGCGAAATAGTCAGGAAGAGTCATCGGGCGTTCAACGATTCCACTTCGATGGTGGGGCAATCCTTCCAGAGGCGATCCAAGGCGTACACGCTGCGTGTTTCCTGATGCTGGATATGGATGATCGTATCGAAAGCGTCCAGCAAAACCCAGGGGGCATCCCGTTCGCCCTCCCTGCGCAGGGGTGTGATCCCAGCAAAGTGGAACTGTTTCTCAATCTCGTCAACAATGGCACCCACTTGGCGCTCATTGCTGGCAGACACGATCACAAACACATCAGCGATGCCGAGCTTCTCCGAAACATCAACAACGAGAACATCCTTGCCCAGTTTTTCCTCAGCAGCCTGAACAGCCACTCCAGCGATCCGCAAGGACTGGTCACTAGCTACCATCAACTTTCCTCAGTTTCCTGGTAGAGCCCACGTTTTTGAATATATTGTACGATCCCATCGGGAACGAGGTACCAGATTGGCAAACCATCACGTACCCTCTCCCGACACGCTGTCGACGATATCGCCAACGCTGGCACCTCCATCAACGTGACCCTATCCTTGGGCAGATGGGCGATCGTACTTTGATCAAAGGGGGAACCCGGACGTGACACCCCCACAAAATTCGCATAGTCGAAAATGTCTTCCGCGCCACGCCAACTCAAGATATTCGATAGGGCATCCGCGCCGGTGATGAAAAACAGATCCACATTCGCCCCACGGACCTTGCGCATGTCTTTGAGCGTGTCGATCGTGTACGTGTCCCCGCCACGATCCACATCCACACGCGACACTGAGAACCGTGGATTGGACGCGGTCGCGATCACTGTCATCAGGTAGCGATCCTCAGGTGCGGACACCAACTGGTCGGCTTTCTGCCACGAGTGACCCGTGGGTACGAAAGCCACCTCGTGAAGCCCGAAACGGGCAGCAACCTCCGAGGCTGCCACCAAGTGACCATGATGAATCGGATCAAAGGTCCCACCCATCACCCCCAGACGGATTCTCTCCACATCCGAGGCATGACTGAGTCCCTCATCCTTCTTCGGTGATGCATCGTTCACGTGCCACCCCTTTCTAGTCCCATTCTACGCATAGTAAGGCTGCGCGCAGTCGCGGGGCCTCCTGCCGTTTGCGCTCCCTCTTCTCCGTCTTTCTGCGCGAACTTCTCCGTCTGCGCGAACTTCTCCGTCTTTCTGCGCGAAGTCGCAGAATCCAGACTCCACAGTCAGACAACTAGGTAGTCTGGGCCCTGCGACTTCGCGCAGGGTGACGGGGAACCGGCAGTGATCGCAGTTTGAGGGCCAGCTCCGCCTTGGTGGGTTCGACATAGAACACTCCATCAGGGAACACGATCACGGGGATGTGTTTCTGACCAGAGATAGCTTCGGCGCGTACGGCTGCACTCTTGTCGGCCAACAGATCAACATAGTCATAGTCCACACCCTCAGCGTCGAGAACACGTTTGGCCATGCGACAGTCCCCACACCAATCCGCGCCAAACATCACCACCCGATCGGTGAACTCTTCAGTCGTGCCAGTTAATGAAGCCACTATTCCTCCTGCTCATCGAGACCGGTGAGTGCTAGAGAGACCGCTTGGGCTGCTTCCTTTTCGGCGTGGTAGGCGGCGTCCTTAACCCGGCGACGCGCGGCAGCGGGGCGTACCTCATCCAAGCGATTATCCTCACCGCGGGCAGACAGCAACTCCGCGCCGATATCGATCTGGGGGGCAAAATCAAAAACCACAGGGTTGTCACCGGAACCGATTGCCACCGCGTCACCGGGTTCAGCGCCGAGCTCCAACAACTCGTCCTCGATACCGAGCTTGTTGAAACGGTCAGCGAGATAACCCACCGCCTCAGCATTATTGAAATCAGTCTGGCGTACCCAGCGCTCCGGTTTCACCCCGCGAACCCGCCACACAAAACCACCAGCATCATCGGATTGACGCGCAATCGTGAACTGTGGACCAGTGTCCTTGGTGGGTTTCAGTACGACCGGTACGGCCACAATCTCGGGGGTACGCTCACGAATCTCCGACACGATCTTCGCCATCGCATGAATCCACTGGGTCAGCCCCTGACCGGTCTTCGCCGACACCTCAAAAACCGCCAGCCCCCGTTCGGTGAGCTGATCGACCACCATGGATGCCATTTCTGCCCCATCAGGAATATCGACCTTGTTGAGTACGATCATCCGTGGCCGATCCTCCAAACCACCGTATGCCGCCAACTCAACCTCAATGGCATCCAGGTCTGACACCGGATCACGGCCCGGCTCATAGGTCGCGCAGTCGATCACATGAACCAAAACCTGGCAGCGCTCAATGTGGCGCAAGAAATCCAGCCCCAAACCTTTGCCCTGGGCAGCCCCCGGGATCAAACCAGGAACATCAGCGACCGTGAAGGTGGTCGGCCCAGCCACCACAACCCCCAGATGCGGTACGAGGGTGGTGAACGGATAATCAGCCACCTCCGGGGTTGCCCTCGAAATCGCACCAATCAGGGATGACTTGCCAGCGCTGGGGAAACCCACGAGCCCCACATCAGCAACCACCTTCAACTCGAGAATAATCTCCCGATCATCCCCATCCTCACCCAACAGAGCAAACCCTGGGGCCTTGCGAGCTTTCGTCGCCAAAGCAGCATTACCCAAACCACCATGACCCCCCTGAGCGATCACCACCTCGCTCACCGAACCCACCATGTCGGCGATCACCTCACCAGAATCAGCTTGGCGCACTACCGTCCCCATCGGTACACGAAGAATAATGTCCTCGCCATGGGACCCATGGTGGTGCCCTCCACGACCGGGTTGCCCATTGTCGGCCTGGCGATGAGAGTGGCGGTGATACTCCACCAGCGTGGTGACCTGGGGATCAACGCGTAGAATCACCGACCCGCCGTGACCACCATTACCCCCATCGGGACCACCCAGCGGTTTGAATTTTTCACGATGGACAGAGGTGCACCCTCCACCACCGGCACCAGCAGTCACACGAAGGCGTACCTGATCCACGAAGGAAGGAATCGCCACGATCCGCTACCCCGGTTTCAGCTAATAATGGAAATGATCTTACGACCGCGGCGTACCCCGAACTCCACTGAGCCGGGGCACAAAGCAAACAGCGTGTCGTCGCCACCGCGACCAACATTGTCACCCGGATGGAAATGGGTTCCGCGCTGGCGAACAATGATCTCACCAGCTTTGACAACCTCACCGCCGTACCTCTTCACACCGAGATACTGGGGGGAAGAATCGCGACCGTTACGCGAGGAGGAAGCTCCCTTTTTATGTGCCATGACTCGACCTCACTTTATTCCGGTGATCTTCACCTGGGTGTAGCGCTGACGGTGACCCATCCGACGCTTGTACCCGGTCTTGTTCTTGTATTTAACGATCTTGATCTTGGGGCCCTTGACCTCATCGAGGATCTCCGCTGTGACCTTCACCTTCGCCAATTTGGCTGCATCAGAGGTCACCTTGTCACCATCCACCAGCAGTACGGCAGGAAGGTCAATGGTGTCACCGACTTTGGCATCAACCAGGTCAATCTCCAGCACGTCACCGGTCGACACCTTGTGCTGTCTGCTTCCACCACGCACGATTGCGTACATGACTTGCCTACTCTCTGTTGGTTCCCAAACGGGGACACTGTGTCCACTGTGGACACCGACGTTCTATCTTAGTTGATCAGATCAAGTCAATCAAACCCACGCCAAGTCATTCTGCGCAGTACACTCCCCAAGTCATTCTGCGGAGCGAAGTAACTCGCAGAATCCAGACTCCACAGTTACTCCTTGGTCATTCCGTGCGAAGTCACGGAATCCAGAATCCACAGTTACTCCTTGGTCATTCCGTGCGAAGTCACGGAATCCAGAATCCACAGTTACTCATTGGCCATTCCGTGCGAAGTCACGGAATCCAGACTCAACAGTTACTCCTTGGTCATTCCGTGCGAAGTCACGGAATCCAGACTCCACAGTAACTCCTTGGTCATTCCGTGCGAAGTCACGGAATCCAGACTCCACAGACGTAGAAATGTGATTTCTGGACCCTGCGAGTCGGTTCGCTCCGCAGGGTGACGAGAGGCACGGAGCGTGATGGAGGGTGGGCTGAGTGACAGCGGTCAGGATTCACGGAACAAGGTCATCTTTCTTCAGCAGTACGCGTGCTTGGCCCGCGAGTACGACGGAACCGCCGATGAGAATCCCGGAGCCAGCACCTGCTTCATCAGTTAAGGCAACAGCCATGTCGATAGCATCAGCTACATCCGGGCACACCCGTACTCGATCATCACCGAAGAACTCACGTGCCCGTGCACCCAAATCCTCGGCCGACAAAGCACGCGGCGTATCCGCCTCGGTGGCAATCAACACCGCCACACGCGGTTCGAGCAGGGCCAGCACCTGGTCAACATCCTTGTCGGCCATCATCGACCAGATGGCGAATTGTGGGGAGAAAGCAAAAGCCTCATCCACTGTGTTCAAGGTGGAAGCCACGGCTGCCGGGTTGTGGCAGGTGTCGATCACAATCGGTGGAGCGCTGTGGACTTTTTCGCTGCGTGCAGGAGCTTCCACCTCGTTGAAACCATCCTCGATGACTGATGGGTCGAGTCCACGCATCCCATCGAGGGCTTCGACCGCTGCCACGGCCAGCACGGCATTGCGTGCCATCTCTTGACCAAACAGTGGCAGGAAGAGTGACCCGACCGGCCCACCAGCCGACTCAAGTCGTACCACCTGTCCACCCACAGCCATGGCTCGCTCGAGGAGGGAAAACTCCACCCCCTCCTTGGATGTGGGAACCCCGAGCTTGGCACATCGAGCCAACAGGACCTTGGCGACTCGTGGGTCTTGACCGGCCAACACCACCGTGGAGTTGTCTTTGATGATCCCAGCTTTCTCTGTTGCGATCTCTTCGAGGGTGTCCCCCAAGTAGTTGCGATGATCGAGGGATATCTCAGTGAACACTGCCACCGAAGCATTCGCCACATTCGTAGCATCCCAGGTGCCACCCATACCAACCTCGATCACCATCACGTCCACCGGTGCATCAGCGAAACAGGCGTATGCCAACCCTGTCATGACCTCAAAGAAGGTCATCGGGATTCCACCTACTTCTTGGGCATCAACGATCCCGACGAGCGGTTCGATTTCTGCCCAGATCCGATCAAAATCCTCGGGGCTGATTGGTTGCCCATCGACACAGATTCGCTCCGCGGGATCAACCAGATGTGGTGAGGTGAATCGTCCGGTCCGCAACCCTTGAGCTCGAAGAAGACCATCAACAATGATCGCAGTCGAGCCTTTCCCATTCGTACCAGTGATCTGTATCACCGGAGCCGAATGTTGGGGGTCACCCATCAGGTCCATGAGCATGGCGATACGATCCAAAGACGGGCCGATCTGATGTTCCCCGGTACGCCGCATCAACTCGGCAAGCACAGTTGAATGGCTCACGAGTTAGAAGGTCTTCCCAGCGGAACGCAACTGCTGGGCAGCCTCCACTACACGCTGAGCCATTCCCGCTTCAGCGGACTTGCCCCAGGCGCGAGGATCGTACTGCTTCTTGTTGCCGACCTCGCCGTCGATCTTGAGTACGCCGTCGTAGCCTTTGAACACATAATCCACCACAGGGCGGGTGAAAGCGTACTGGGTGTCGGTGTCGATGTTCATCTTGATGACCCCATAATCCACAGCATCGGAGATTTCTTGGGCTGAGGAACCCGACCCACCATGGAACACAAGGTTGAACGGCTTATCCACACCATACTTCGCACCTACAGCGTCCTGGATTTCTTTCAACACCTCGGGGCGAAGTTTCACTGCGCCCGGCTTGTACACCCCGTGGACGTTGCCGAAGGTGAGCGCGGTAATGTACGCACCCTTCTCACCAAGACCAAGGGCCTCGATCGTGGCCATGCCGTCATCGATATTGGAATAGAGCTTGTCGTTGATTTCGTTGGCAACACCATCTTCTTCACCACCAACAACCCCAACCTCGATCTCCAGTATCTGCTTGTTGGCTGTTGACAGGGCGAGCAACTCCTCAGCGATTTTCAGGTTCTCATCGCGCGGTACGGCAGAGCCATCCCACATGTGGGAGCCAAAGAGAGGATCCTGACCGGCTTTCACCCTTTCTGCGGAGATTGCCAGCAGTGGGCGTACGTAGGTGTCGAGTTTGTCTTTGGGGCAATGGTCAGTGTGCAACACAATGTTCACTGGATAGTTTTTGGCAACCACATGGGCGTACTCAGCTAAAGCAACAGCACCAGTCACCATGTGTTTGATGGTGGGCCCAGAAGCGTACTCCCCTCCACCGGTGGATACCTGAATAATCCCATCAGACCCTGCTTCAGCGAACCCTGCGAGGGCAGCATTGATGGTTTGGGAACTCGTAATATTGATGGCTGGGTAGGCGTAGGCGCCGTCCTTGGCGCGCTTGATCATTTCCGCATAAACCTCGGGGGTAGCGATAGGCATGATGTCTCCTGACGAATCTCGGGGTCGCACAGCGTGACCCTGCTCCACAGTCTAGTACGGTGGCGCGGGTTCCGGCAGGGGCGGGAATATGTCGAACAGGAACCGTCGCGGGCGTTCGACACTTCGCTCCCGCACCACGGCCGTCTCCCTGCGCAACGTCGCAGGGTCCATCAGTTAATGACCCAGTGAAGTCGTGTCAACATAGTGTGCACCAGCTGAGTAGGCGCGTACTGCTGCATCGATTGTGCCGGCCATCACATCGACATCATCGAGTTGGAGACTGGCCACCTGTCCATCGATGCGGGTGACCTGGAAGGTGGGGGCTCGCCCGAAGTTTCCGCGCGTGACACGCAGGGCAGTCACATCGGCCCAGGCCATTCCTGTTCCGCGAACCCAGACGCCTTGACGGTCGACTGCAGCAGCGATTCCTTGTGGAAGCTTGGCAAGATACTTTTTGGCGCCTATCCAGGCAAAGATGCTCTGCAGAAGCATGAGCAGGGAGATGCCAATGCTGAGTCCAAACAGTAGACCAGCAAAAAGTGGGGTGAACATTTCTTTGCGCAAATAGTAGAGCACCCCACTGATCAGTGCAGCAAAGATCACCCAAACGACCCGCATCGGGATCCGCGAGCGTGCCATAGCCACACGCGCTTGAGCAGTTGAGGGGTCGAATCCAACCAAGAGTTGTTCAGGCACGAGTCCCATTCTAGTGGGTCCCGCGTGACAGGGGGAGGGTGGGACTTTGGGGACGGTACTGTTTTGTCACGTTCCTGGGACAAAACAGTACCGTCCCCAAAGTCCCGCGATAGACTCACATCACCGACGTCAAGGAGGTTTCTATGGCGACCTATTCCCAGCCACACATTGAACCGGCACTTCGTTTTGATGTGACCATCGAGATTCCTAAGGGAACAAAAAACAAGTACGAAATGGATCACCACACCGGGCGCATCCGACTGGACCGTACCTTGTTCACCTCGACCCAGTATCCCAACGACTACGGCTTCATTGAGGGTACGCTCGGGCAGGACAATGATCCCCTCGATGCGATGGTCATCCTCCAGGAACCCACCTTCCCTGGTGCACTGATCGAATGCCGGGCGATCGGAATGTTCCGCATGACCGATGAGCAGGGCGGTGACGACAAGGTGCTCTGTATTGCCTCCGCTGATCTTCGTTCAGCAGGAATCAAGGAACTCACTGATCTGTCGGATCTGACCCTGCTGGAGATCGAGCATTTCTTCTCGGTCTACAAGGACCTGGAGCCAGGAAAGTCAGTGGAGGGCGCCTACTGGGTGGGCCGCGCTGATGCCGAACGTGAAATCCATGAATCCTGGGCACGCGCCCGGGGAACCTCCCACGAAAACGAGTTCACCCCCACGGCCCCCAAGAAGGAAAAGAAGAAGGACCCTGCCTAACACCAGCACCTGCCGGGGACTGCACTGCTGACCCACTGGCGGGACACACCTATGGAGGACTGCGCCGAGTCACACCTGACAGCAGAGGACGGACTCCCCCACGTCATCCTGCGCCCTCGCTGCGTCACCCTGCACCCCCAAACCCGTCACCCTGCGCGAAGTCGCAGGGCCCAGACTACCCAGCTGTTCGACTGTGGATTCTGGATTCCGCGACTTCGCACGGAATGACCAAGGAGCAACTGTGGATTCTGGATTCCGCGACTTCGCACGGAATGACCAAGGAGTAACTGTGGATTCTGGATTCCGCGACTTCGCACGGAATGACCAAGGAGCAACTGTGGATTCTGGATTCCGCGACTTCGCGCAGAATGACGGGAAGTGACAGTAAGACCAGGAAGTGCAGGGAAAGACGGGAGTGAGTGTCATCTACTGGACAAGCAATTCGATTCGGGCGGGCACACCATCAATCAGGAGTTCCGTTTGGGCATCGAGCGAAGAGTCAACAAGCCCTAGCCCTATGGGGCCCAGCAGGTGGTGGTACGCCACCGTACCCATAAACCCAATGGTTACACTCGGGTCATGGGCAAGTACGGCAGGCAGTGGCTGGTGAGGAAGCCCTCGAGTGGATTGCTCCCCTGGAACGAATCTCTCTTCTGACCCATCGAGATGGAACCTGGCCAGTCGCCTGGGGCAGGAGCCTTGGAGGGAAATCCGCGCAACTGCCTCCTGACCGGGATAACATCCTTTGGTCCGTGACACATATTCCAGTGGCAAACCCAGTTCGTGAGGAAGAGTCGACTCGTCAGTGTCCACGCCGTACTGGGGAATCCCTTGGGCGATCCGGTAAGCAGTGAAAGCCCCCAAACTAACCGACTGACCTCGAAGAGACTCCTCTCGTAGATGGAAAACCTCATACCCGCCTAGACAACCTGTCGTACCCGAGCGCTGAAGATAACCCTCACATGGCGAGGGGCTCCAGGACACCTGCATCTCAGGGAGAATCTCCATCTCAACATCCCAACGAAACCTCACACCCATCACGTGATCCACCAGCGACTCACCCATGCCCTGCTCCACCCAACCAAGAACAGCACCTTCCACACCCAACAATGCCAAAGGGAACAGGATCTCTCCATGTGGGTTCAAGAGATAGGTAGAAGTCGTCTCACCAGCACTCAACCTTTCAAGGTCTTGGGTGCCCAGTGCATGAAGAAGCCGGCAATAATCTTTCCCCGTGAATCGAACAACCTCACGTGGTGACAGATCAACAACACCTTCACCTCGCTCAAGCAGGCGTTGGTCAGCGAGAGGATCCATCAGGCTCTCTTCAGCCGACCCCACAGATGGGGATGCAGATCGGTGCTGGTCGTACCGCGATCATAGGAGAACATCAGATCAGACTCCACATTGCCAAAGAGACGGTGCCCACCGGTAACCTCTACTTCTGAGGTGGTGGTACGGGCGACCACATCGGTGGTCAACTCGATTTTGGCACCTTCGATCTTGCCCACATAGACCTCGGCGACGCCGTGGGGATGGACGATAACCACTTCGATGTCACCAGTGGGTTTCGGTCGGAAGAACCCTGTTTCGACGCCGAGTGAATGAATAGGACTCCCCTGATCGTCCACTTCAAAGAGTTGCATGATGTAGTGGAGGTAGTTTCCTCCGTTCTCAGTGAAATCAATGTTGACCCCGAAAGCGTGCTCACGCTCACCCGCAAACTCCCCATGCCCGGTCCCCTCCCAGTGACCTATCATCCAGGCCACACCCAGCAGATTGGTATCCAGTTTGTCATCAATCTCAAACATCAGTGTTGTCCTTCCGAAGATATCGTACGAGCCCTGTCCCCAACCACACGACGATGCCCACCCCAAGCGCCACCATCAAACCAATTAATACCCAGAAACTCACTAGACCCATACGCCCATTCTAGGGGACTACGGTAGTGACATAAGGGGACGGGGCGTTTGTCACATGCCCCCTCTCCCCAACGGTCAACTTACACTTGAGGATTTCTACCTGCGACTCGCTGAAAAAGAACCCTATTCCAGGTTTTTGCTCCAGGCAGGGGGTTGTCCGCTATCATCGAAGTGACGAAATGCCCCTTCGCGAGGCTTGGGAGAGGAAGGATGGGCCCCGATGGACAGATCCCAGCGGTCGCCGCGCTCATCTCGGCGCCCTTCCCCGCGCCCACAGTCGTCTTCCCTGGCAGCTGAGTTCCTCGAATTGAGGGGAATGTCTGGCATGCAGGCTCTTCCCACTGAGGAGCAGATCGACCAGCTCTTGGCCATGCTGGATGATTCACAAACACCAGCGGACCCGTGGGAAGACGATGATCCGGATTCCTACCAGCCCCAACCTCCGCGACGTCCACCTAGAGAATCGTCTGGCTCCCATTCGCGTCCACGGCCATCATCACCCCAGAGGCCTCAACCGCGTTCTTCTTCGTCGAGACGCGACGCAACCACCGGACGTGATTCTTCCCTGTGGCAACATCCTGTGTCACGCCATGATTCTTCTTCGAGGTACGATCCACCCCCTCGATACGCTGACCCACTGCCAAGGTTTTCACCTCCAGCTCGCTACGACACGGTTGATCCTTTGGATACTTTCGAATTCCCTGTGATCCGTGAATCTGATTGGCTTCGGGCAGGGAAACCATCACGGAAATCCTCTCGCTCACCTGGGCGTTCCGCTCCTCAGGATCCACATGGATCATCTTCTTCTGGTTTCTTCGCCGAGGATCCACCTCCACAGGTTCGCCCTTCTCGACCTTCCCTTCCAGAGCACAGCCCCCAGCGTTCCGGTGGTAGTCTCTTTCCACCAACGACGCGTTCCACTCATTTTTCAACTAGCGAAGGTACCAAGCCCATGGATGATTCACCCACTGGCACACCCAGCCCTCGTCAACCTCGTCGCGCCGAGGATCTTTTCAGGTTGGATCACACCTCAACTGGTGAGGACAATTCTGGTCTGCCACTGTCTGACCGCATCCTTGCTTCACTGACCCACAACACCCCTGCACTCAAACTCGATTCTGGCACCTCACCGACTGGCGCTTCACAACTTCCACCTCCGCAGGCTAATCCGCATCCGGCGCCTTCCACGCTCGCAACCTCAAGCTCACCTGCTTCCCCTGTCGCCTATCCTGCGATGCCTGCTGACTTTACTTTGACAGAGGAGGAGGCTCCCTTGATGTCCGCTGATGATATTCCGCAGATCCCTGACCTGAACACCGCACCACCATCTGGTGAGGATCAACCGTCTCCCCCGCCTGACTTGGTGATCCCTGAGGTTGTCATGCCTCATCCTTCTATTCCTCTTGCTTATCCGCCAGCCGACACCACTCCTCTTCCGATACCGGAGGCCCCTGCACCGGCCCAGGACCCCAGTGGTCTCCCCTCGGATCGCTATCTGGATCGTGAGCTGAGTTGGTTGTCGTTCAACCAGCGCGTTTTGGAGCTCGCGAAGGATCGACCGCGGGTTCCTCTGCTGGAAAGAGCAAGGTTCCTGGCGATTTTCTCGTCCAACTTGGATGAGTTTTTTATGGTACGCGTGGCAGGGCTCAGGCGTCGCATGGAGGCCGGGCTTGCTCAACCTGGCAGCTCGGGGCTTCTTCCGCGTGACCTTCATGAGGCGATCATCGCAACGGTTGTTGACCTGGTGGAGGAGCAGTCACGAATCTATAATCAGGAGATCGTTCCCGAGCTCGCCGCTAAAGGTATCTTTATTTTGAGGTGGCCGGATCTGTCACAGGAGGAGCGTGAGAAACTCTCGGAGCTTTTCAAGGAGCGTATCTATCCTGTGCTCACTCCTCAAGCGGTGGATCCTTCTCACCCTTTCCCCTATATTTCTGGTCTGAGCCTCAATTTGGCGATCCAGTTGCGCAACCCTCAAACAAAGAGACACCTGTTTGCTCGTATCAAGGTTCCGAATGTTCTTCCTCGTTTCCTTCAGGTATCTGAGGGTCGTTTCATTCCTCTCGATGATGTGATCTGCCACAATTTGGACATGATTTTCACGGGCATGGAGGTCATTAATTCCACCATGTTCCGGGTGACCCGCAATGAGGACGTTGAGGTTGAAGAGGATGATGCGGAAAACATCCTAACCGCACTTGAGAAGGAACTGATGGGTCGCAAACTCGGTCAGCCTCCTGTGCGTCTCGAAGTGGAGACCACTATTGAATGTGAGATGCTGGATCTTCTCACCTCCCAATTGGGCATCAGCCGTGATGAGGTAATTCCTGTAGGTACGCCACTGGATCTCACTGGCCTCTTCCTTATCGCTGACATGGATCGCCAGGATTTGAAGTATCCTGCTTTCCTTCCGAAGACTCCCCCGAACCTCTCGGAGGTGGAGACTTCTCGCCCAGCTGACTTGTTTGGCGCTTTGAAGAAACGTGATGTTCTTCTCCATCACCCTTATGATCCTTTCGCCACTACCGTGCAAAGGTTCATTGAGCAGGCTGCTGCTGATCCTCAGGTGTTGGCGATCAAGCAAACCCTCTATCGTACGAGTGGGGATTCTCCGATTATCGATGCGCTGATCGAAGCTGCCCGCAGTGGCAAACAGGTGTTGGCGTTGGTGGAGATTAAGGCCCGTTTCGATGAGGAGGCCAATATTGCGTGGGCCCGTAAGCTGGAGAAAGCCGGGGTTCATGTGGTCTATGGTTTGGTGGGCTTGAAGACTCACTGCAAGCTTTCTTTGGTGATCCGTGATGAGGGTGGTGTGGTCAGGCGCTATTGCCATATTGGTACGGGCAACTACAACCCGAAGACTGCCCGTCTCTACGAGGATATGGGGTTGCTGACGTCTAATCCGATTATCGCTGAGGATGTGGCTCGACTGTTCAACCACTTGTCGGGGATGACTGCCGAATCTAATTATCGTCGCCTGTTGGTGGCACCTCATGGGATTCGTTCTGGGCTGATGGCCATGATTGAACACGAGATTGAGCTTCAGAAGAAGGGCACCCCCGGTCGTATCCGCATCAAGGTGAATTCGATTGTCGACGAGGAGATCATGGATGCCCTCTACCGCGCTTCTGCAGCTGGGGTTCGGGTGGATCTGTGGGTTCGTGGCATCTGTGCCCTGAAGGGTTCTGTTCCTGGTTTGAGCGACAATATCCGGGTCCGCTCGATTCTGGGTCGCTTCTTGGAGCATTCTCGGTTGTATTGGTTCGAGAATGGTGGTTCCCCTCGTGTGGGTATCGGATCAGCCGATTTGATGCATCGCAACCTTGATCGTCGCGTGGAAGCTATTGTCCATCTCACCAGTGAGGACCATGTCGCCCAGGTTGGTTCGCTTTTCGATCTGGCTTTTGATGATCGTACGGCCTCATGGTGGCTGACAGATAAGGGCTGGGAGCAGCGTACTGCCGATGTTCAGGGTAATCCTCTGCTTGATCTTCAAGACCATCTCATTCAGGCAACTAAGAAACGTCGTAGTACCAGCTAGTGCGAATCATTGCGCACCCCCGTCTTTCTGCGCGACTCTTCTCCCGTCTTTCTGCGCGACTCTTCTCCCGTCTGCGCGAAGTCGCAGAATCCAGAATCCATAGTTGCTCCTTGGTCATTCCGTGCGAAGTCACGGAATCCAGACTCCACAGTTGTTCAAATGTGATGTCTGGACCCTGCGACTCCGCGCAGGGAGACGGGGTGGGGGGTCAATCCGTGTGAACCCTCACCGTGTCTTTCTGCGCAAAGTCGCAGAATCCAAGCCCCATGTGTAGGGTGGTGATGTGGGCATCGAGACGGAACCGATCTGGGCAGCGGGGGCTGTCCCTGTGCGTGGTGAAGCTAAGGATTATGAGGTGATGCTCATTCACCGTCCCAGCTACGACGATTGGACCTTGCCAAAGGGCAAACCAAAAACCCAGGAATTTCTCACATCAACGGCAGTACGCGAGGTTGCCGAGGAGACCGGCGTCACGATTCGTCTAGGTGCGCCACTTGCATCAACGCGTTACCCTGTGGGCCAGTCGATGAAGTTCACCCACTGGTGGGTGGGGGTTCCGGTGAAGTCGAGGAAGCATAAGCCTAATTCTGAGGTTGATCAGGCGGTGTGGATGAGCGCGAAGAAGGCAAGGAAAATACTGTCCTACGCCGATGAGCGGGAGGTTCTTGAAGAGGCCCTCTTTCTTCCTCCCACGACTCCGCTGATTCTTTTGCGACATGCCAAAGCTGTGCGGCGTTTCGAGTGGAGGAAGGCTGACAGTCTGCGTCCTTTGGCGAAGAAGGGCCAGGCCCAGTTGCCGTACCTTTCCCAGATTCTGCAACCTTTCGGTGTGAGGACCTTGGTCTCTTCGAGTGCGCTACGTTGCGTACAGACCCTAGAAAAGTACGCGCAAGATCATCAACTGTCTGTGACCGCCACGGATGCTCTCAGTGAAGAAACCGCCACTGATCGGGAAGCGACAGCCTATATCTCTCGTCTGGCATCCCAGGTGGCGACAACCCAAGTCCCAGCGGTGGCCTGTGGTCATGCTCCGCTGTTGGCAGCCATGATGGCGAGTGTTGGTGTTCCGGTGAGACCACTGTCCACAGCTTCCTGTGTGGTGGTCCACCTGGATACCCAGGGCACAACGATCCGCAGTGAATGGCATGACACGTTGAGAACCAAACGCTAGGCCCTCAAGCAGATTCTCTTTCTAGGTTCCTTGCTGGAGTGCCGTGGCTGGTTCGAGTCGAGCCGCTCGAATGGCCGGCATGAGCCCGGAGACTGTCCCAATGATGACCCCTAGCATCACTGCGATCCCCACTAAACGAAGATCAAGCACGGGAGTCCACTGATTGATTGCAGGAAACCTACCCCTGGGGTCGGGAGTAGTTGTTGGGGATCAACGCCACTGCATCAAGAGCCTCTTTGACGAGTTTGGTGATCCCGGAGAAGGCACAGGAGTCGATGAGAGCCTGGGGGGTCATCCAGGTTCCGCTGACTGCGGGAACACAATCCATGGTCAAGTATTCGGCGAGATTCTTTTGTTTGACCCCACCGGTGGGGATAAAGCTGGTGGTGGTGAAAGGGGCCGACAGGGCTGAGATTGCTCGTGAGCCACCGAAGAGATCCACAGGGAACACTGCGACAGTATCCAGGCCGAGGGCTTGGGCTGCCATGATTTCACCGGGGGTTCCGATACCAGGGAAGATGGGTTTGCCGGCCAATTGTGCTTCGCGAATGATGTCTGCGCGTACCCCTGGGCTCATGAGGAACTGGGCCCCGGCTTCCACAGCGAGTTCAACCTGGGCTGGTTCGAGAACGGTTCCCGCACCAACAACCATGCCCTCCACCTCGCTCATGATGGCGATCGACTCAGCAGCTGCTTCGGTACGGAAAGTGACCTCAGCAATGGGAAGACCAGCCTCCACCAGCGTTGTCGCCAAGGCATAGGCATCCTCAGCATTGTTGATTACCACAATAGGGATGAGTCTCTTATTGAAGAGTTCCATCTGGCCTCCTTGAATAAATCCTGAATTATTCTAGCTGAGAGATATGTCACCCAGTAATTCGTGGACCGGGAACATGGCAGGCACACAGGTGAGTACGTTGCCCGTCGCGATGTTCCCTCAGTTCAGGGAGCACTTCGCTGCACGCGGTAAACGCTGAATCACCGAGCTCACCTTGGGCTTTCAGTTTCCAACACCTCGTATGGAATCGACACCCCGCAGGGGGATTCGCCGGTGAGGGTACGTCCCCGGTCAACACAATCTGGTTGGATGAGTCTTTCAGTGTCGGATCAGGTACGGGCACAGCTGAGAGCAGAGCTTGGGTGTACGGATGGGTGGGGCGATCATAGATTTCTTCTTCGTTACCCATCTCGGCGATCCGACCCAGATACATCACCGCCACCCGGTCACAGATATGGCGGACCACCGCCAGATCATGGGCAATAAACACGTACGCCAACCCCAACTCGGCCTGGAGTTTCTCCAATAGGTTGACCACCTGGGCTTGAACCGACACATCCAAGGCAGAGACCGGCTCATCAAGGATGAGCACCTTCGGGTTCAAAGCGATACCGCGAGCCACACCAATACGCTGGCGCTGGCCACCAGAAAACTGGTGGGGGTAACGCGAAATATGCTCAGGGTTGAGACCCACCATGTCGAGTAGTTCTTGAACCTTGGCCCGCCTGGATCCTTTCGGTGCCACCTCAGGATGAATCTTGAAGGGCTCCCCCACAATATCCCCCACCGTCATGCGAGGATTGAGAGAGGTGTAGGGGTCCTGGAAAACAATCTGAATATTGCGTCGAAGTTTCTTCATCGCTGCACCATTCAGCGGTTGTCTATACATTTCCACACCATCGAAGAACACTGACCCTGAGGTGGGTTCCTCCAACCTCATCAGCAGACGACCCAGCGTGGATTTCCCACAGCCAGATTCGCCAACAACACCGAGGGTTTCGCCCGGGTGAAGATCAAAGGAAACCCCATCGACAGCGCGAACAAACCCAGTGGTGTGACGGATGACACCGGTCTTGATCGGATAGTGCTTGACCAGGTCACGGGCTTGGAGTAAAACAGAATTAGTGTCTATCGTCTTCTTCATCGCTGACCTCCCGCCGTACTCATATCGGTGAGCTGATCAACCTGCCAGCAGGCGGCATATCTCTGCTCAGCAGAAGCGAGTTGGGTCAACGGGGGTGGCTCCCCCACCCGACATCCGTCCACAGCAAACTTGCACCGTGGGTTGAATGGACAACCTTCAGGCATCGCCAGCAGATTCGGTGGCAAACCACCAATAGCGGGTAGGGTTTCTTGGCGCGCCACATCCATGCGGGGAACAGATTCCAACAATCCAATGGTGTACGGGTGGCGTGGATCAGCATAAACCTCATGGACTCCAGCAGTCTCCACCAAACGACCGGCATACATCACAGCGATCCGATCCGCCACATTAGCTACGACCCCCAGATCATGGGTGATCAGAATCAATCCCATACCTGATTCGGCTTGGAGTTCTTTGAGCAAATCCATGATCTGCGCTTGAACGGTCACATCCAAGGCGGTGGTGGGTTCATCAGCGATGAGAATCGCCGGATCCAAGGCAATAGCCATAGCGATCATGATTCTCTGGCGCATCCCACCAGAGAACTGGTGTGGATAAGCTTTGACCCTCTCACGGGCTGCCGGGATATTGACTCTCTCCATGAGCCTGATCGAGGCTTCTAGCGCCTTAGATTTGCTCAACCCACGATGGATACGAAACATCTCAGCAATCTGCCAGCCCACGGGGAAACATGGGTTCAGCGACGACAATGCATCCTGGAAGATCATGGAAATATGAGCACCCCGTACTCTGCGCCGTTCACGCTCAGACAGCCTGAGCAGATCAACCCCGCAGTATTCCACTTGACCACCAGTGACATATCCAGGAGGGGTGTCCAAGATCCCCATGATCGCTTGGGCTGTCACCGATTTGCCTGACCCAGATTCACCCAAGATAGCCAAGGTTTCGTGTCGGTCGAGGGAGAAACTCACCCCATTAATCGCGTGGGCGACCCCTTCGCGGGTACGGAATTCGACGAAGAGATCACTGACATCCAAGAGTCGATTATTGGTGGGTTCAAAAATGCTCATCACTCACCTCAACTTCGGATCGAGAGCATCACGAACAACTTCGCCCAGCATAATGAAACTCAACACTGTCAAACACAGGAAAGCAGCCGGGAACATGAGCATGTGCGGGGCTTGACGGATATACCCTAAAGCAGAGGCATGAGAGATAGCGATCCCCCACGAGATCGTGGGCGCCTGGAGCCCGATACCCAAGAAACTTAGGGTCGCCTCGGCAGCAATGTACCCACCCAAATCGATGGTGGACACCACAATGACTGGCGCCATCGAATTTGGAAGAATATGGGAGCCCACCACATGCAGGGGACTCGACCCAAGAGCGCGTGCTGCCTGAACGTAATCATTGGGTTTGGTTTGGAGAACCGAAGATCTCATCAGACGGAAGATCGCCGGCCACCCGAGGATCGACAAAGCAAACACTACTTTGAACACAACAAAGAGGTACGGCGAATCGGGGGCTGTGGGAATCGAATACATGATGATGATTCCGCCGAGTAGTAGCGGAATAGCGAAGAACACATCGGCTATACGGGAGATGAGCATGTCCACCCATCCACCAAAGTACGCAGCTAGGGTCCCCAGGATCGACCCAAAGATAGCTGTCACTGTCGCTGTTAGTGTTCCCACCAGGATAGAGGCCCGTGCACCATAGATGGTTCGTGCATAGATATCGCATCCCTGGAAGTCATATCCGAAGATCGCGCCCCAACTTGGTGGTTGCCGGGAATTGATCAAGAAACATGATCGTGGATCCTTGGAGGTGAAAAGCTGTGGGAAAGCAGCCATCACCACAAACAGAAGCATCAGAGCTAAAGCAATCCAAAACAGGGGACGGGACCGCATGATATCCCAGGCGTCGCCCCACAAGGATCGAGCCTTAGGCGCAGTGTCTTTGACACGCAATGTCGGATAGGGAACACCAACACTCTCAGGATGAGGCGGAGGTACGGGCGCAGGAATAGTGGTGGGTGTCTCAGTCATGGCTAATCCTTGGGTCCAAGACACCGTAGAGGATGTCAACAATGAGATTGACCACCAGATAGACGATCACCAAACAGACCACCGCCCCCACCACAGAGACCCCATCACGCTGCGAGATGGACCTCCAGATGAAGTTGCCGATGCCGTTGACGTTGAAGATTCTCTCGGTGACAATCGCTCCGCCCATGAGAACCCCGAAGCTGGCCCCGATATAGGTCACCACCGGTAACAGGGAGTTCCGCAAAGTATGTATCCCGACAGTTCTCGCTGTGGACAGCCCCTTAGCTTTAGCTGTACGCACATAGTCGGCGCGCAAATTCTCCACCAGTGAGGTACGAGTGAGCCTTGCCGCGTACGCAACCGACAGGGAACCCAAGACAAGCCCAGGCAAGAGCAACTGTTCGAGAGACCCATCGCCAGAAGTGACCGGGAACCATCCAAGTTTCAGCCCGAAGAGGTATTGGGAGACACCACCAACGACGAACACTGGAATAGAGATGAAGATCAAGGTGGAGACAATCACCAGGTTGTCAATGAACTTTCCTTTGCGTATCCCAGCGAGAATTCCAGCCAAGACACCGACCACGGCTTCGAAAGTAATCGCAATCACAGCTAGTTTCACTGTGGTGGGATAGCGTATCGCTAATTCGTGGGCAACAGATTTTCCATAAAAGTTGGTGCCCAAGTCTCCATGTAGAAGCTTTCCTAGGTAGCGAACGTACTGGACGATAAAGGGCTGGTCGAGATTATATTCTGCACGGAACGCAGCCTCATAGGCAGGAGAACAGGGGCGGTCCCCACAGCGTCCTGCTAGTGGATCACCGGGTAAAGAAAAGTTGAGAAAGTAGATCAGGAGGGTTGCACCCAAGATGACCGGAATCATCATGAGCAACCGCCGGAGGATGTACTTTCCCATGGGGGAACTTTACAGGGCAAAAGCGGTGGAAACAAAGAAAAGTGGTGGTCGATTTCTCGACCACCACTTTCCTTGAAAAGAGTGTTGCTTAGGAAGCAAGCTCCACTGTGGAGAAGTCAAACGTCGAGAACGGCGTCATCTTGATTGACTTGACCTTGGTGGAGTAACCAAACTGGCTCTCCTGTGTCCACATGGGCATGACAGGGAAATCCTTGTTCAACAGGTCTTGGGCCTGCTGATACAGGAGGTTTGCCTGCTCATTGGTGGAAGCTGCAGCAGCGTCACGCATGAGGCGATCGAACTCAGGATTCGAGTAGTCACCATCATTGGCGGAAGCGCCAGTGGCATACAGAGGAGTCATGAAGTTCTCGATGGAGGGATAATCCATCTGCCATCCAGCCCTCATGATGCCCTTGAGTTCGCGAGCGCCAATGCGATCACGCAGGGTCTTGAAGTCTGGTGTGGTCTGAACAACGCACTCAAGATCAAGGTTGTTCTTGATCTGGTTGCAGACAGCTTCTGACCATGCTTCGTGGCCACCGTCACCATTGACCCACAGTTCGAGGGGACCAGGGTATCCACCAGCGGCGTCATAGAGTTCCTTGGCCTTTTCCTTGTCAAACACGCAATTGGTGCACTGACCGGGCTTGTAGCCATCAACCACTGGGGAACCCCAGGAGTCAGCAGCCTTACGAGCGTTGTTGAAGACAACGTCAACGATTTCGTCGCGGTCGATAGCCATCGAGATGGCCTGGCGAATACGAACGTCAGCCATACCAGGATCAGTGGTTTCCGGAGAGAAAGTCATACCCTGGAAGATGCCAGTGGCCTTGGTGCCCCAACGAGGTGAACCATCATCAGCAACCAGGTCGGTCTTCCACACATCACCCACGAGGGAGTCAGCGGGAACAAGATCGGTGACATCGAGGTTGTTGGCCACAACATCGGTGTAGGCAGCGTTGGCATCGTTGTAGATCTTGAAGACAATGCGGTCGACGGAACCAGCATATGCGCCGGAGTAGTCAGCGAACTTCTCGATCACAATAGCTGTGTCAGACACGGAGGTGATCTGATAGGGGCCAGCAGCGATAGGAGCCTGAGCGAATTCGACCTTACCAGCGGAGGTATCGGCGAAGAAGGCATCAGGCTGGGGAGCGAAGACGGTGTAACCCAAGCGAACAAGCAGGTTCGAGGTGGGCTCATAGGTCTTGATGGTGAAGGTGTAGTCGTCAACGACAGCCAAACCACTCATGGTCTCGGCAGCGGTCTCACAGGCATCGTCCTCGCAGTCAGGATCGGTGAACTTCACATCGTTGTAGCCTTCGATCATTTCAAAGAAGAACTCATTCATCTGTGCATTGTTATCATTGGCAGCCCAGTTCCAGGTGTCGACAAAGTTGTGGGCCTTGATCTCGGTTCCATCTTGATACATGTAGCCCTGCTTGAGCTTCACCGTCCAGTTGATGGCATCAGGGGACTCAATGGACTCGGCAACGTCGAGCTCAGGGGCAGCGTTGTCAGCATTGTAGTGAACGAGTTTAGCTTCGGAGGCGTCAAGGATGTTACCGCCACACACCTCATTGGTGTTGGAAGCGATCATGGGATTCTGAGGCGTGCAGCCACGAACCGTGATTTCTGTTTGACCCTCTTCCAGGGGAGGAAGTGGCTCTTCGGTTGTACAAGCGGTTGTGCCCAAGGCCATGAGGGCCACGGCAACCAGAGCTGTACCAATCCGTAAAGGAGTGCGCATTATGTGCTCCATTTCGTGAAATAAAGCAGCGACTCCAACAGACTCGCTGCATGAACTTCAACATCGTAACACGGGCATTGTCGACAAACCTAAGGAACTGGTAACGGTCAGATAACGTTCGATCAACGATGTTATAACGCTCACAGAGCCTTGATGATATCTTCTACTCTGTCTTTGGCATCCCCGAAGAGCATCATGGTGTTTTCTTTGAAGAAAAGTGGGTTCTGAACACCGGCATATCCAGCGTTCATCGACCTCTTAAACACGATCACGCTCAAAGCATTCCAGACCTCCAACACCGGCATCCCAGCAATAGGACTCGTGGGATCATCCAGTGCCGCAGGGTTAACCGTGTCGTTAGCGCCAATGACCAAAACCACATCCGTACTCGGGAAGTCATCGTTGATCTCGTCCATCTCCAAGACCACGTCATAGGGCACCTTCGCCTCAGCCAGAAGTACGTTCATGTGTCCAGGTAAGCGACCAGCCACCGGGTGGATACCGAAGCGTACCTCCACACCTTGGGCGCGTAACTTACTGGTCAAATCGGCAACCGCTGCTTGGGCTTGAGCCACCGCCATGCCGTACCCAGGGGTGATGATGACCGATGACGCGTTCGTCAGCAAAGAGGCCACCTCCCCGGCTGAAGTCTCGCGGTGTTCGCCATAATCCTTGTCGCCAGCGGTGATCTCACCATCGGAACCAAAACCACCAGCGATCACAGAAATGAAGGAACGGTTCATAGCCTTACACATGATGTACGACAGGTAGGCACCCGAGGACCCCACCAACGCGCCAGTGATAATCAGCAGGTCATTGTTGAGAGTGAAACCAGCTGCAGCAGCCGCCCACCCTGAATAGGAGTTCAGCATCGACACCACCACCGGCATGTCCCCTCCACCGATCGAGGTGACCAAGTGAACACCCAAGGCCAGTGAAACAACCGTGATGAGAACAAGCTGCCACAGGTGAGGATCAACAACAAACCACGCGGTCATCCCAATGATGACCACCAGGGCTGCGAGATTGACCACATTATGTTGAGGAAGCATGATCGGCTTGGAGCGCATCTTCGCTGAGAGTTTCAAATAGGCAATGATCGAGCCAGTGAATGTCACTGCTCCAATGAAAATCCCTACAGAGAGCTCACCCAAGGAGAGTCGAGAGATATCCGCCAGCGGGTGTTCCAGGAAGGCATTCCAGCCCACCAAAACAGCAGTCAAACCCACAAAAGAATGCAACAAAGCAATCAGCTCAGGCATACCGGTCATCTCCACGCGTAATGCTAAGAACAGGCCAATGATGGCCCCCAACCCCATGGCGATGGCGATAGCCAAGATAGACCAGGAGGGCCCCCCTGCTTCGATCCCACTATGGCGTCCCGCCACTGTGAGGACCGTACCCAAGACAGTGAAAATCAAGGCAATAGACATACCCACCATGCCGAAGAGGTTGCCCCTCTTCGAGGTTTCATGCTTGGAGAGCCCAGCCAGCGCAAGAATAAAACAGAGTCCAGCAAAAATGTAGGAGCCAGTAATCAGTGATTGAGTCATGTCATGCCTTCCTGAACATCTTGAGCATTCGCTGGGTCACCAGGAATCCACCAAAGATATTGATCGATGCCAACAGGATTCCTGTAATGGATAGAATGGCGACCACCATGGGTACGGTGGTGGCACTTAACCCGATCAGGGCACCCACGATGATAATCCCGGAGATAGCGTTGGTTACGCTCATGAGCGGGGTGTGCAAAGAATGGTTGACATTGCCAATGACGTAGTAACCAATCACCACCGACAACATGAACACCATGAAATGTCCGAGTAAATCCGGGGGAGATTTCCAGAACACCGCCAACAAAGCAAGCACACACAACCCCATCATTGCCCAGGTCACCATCGGCGAGCGCTTCTTCGTTTCCTTTGTTGCCACTACTGGGGCTTGGGCAGGAGCTGCAGGGGTCGCAGAAACAGCCACCTGCGGGGGTGGCCACATGACCTCACCATCACCAACCACAGTCATCGCGCGCTGCACCACATCACTCATGTCGAGAGTGAGTACCCCATCCTTTTCGGGGGTGAGTAGTTTCATCAGGTTAACAATGTTGGTGGCATACAGTTGGGAAGCTTGGGTGGGCAGGCGGCCAGCCAAATCGGTGTAGCCGATAATCTTGACACCGCCCGTGGTGATGACCATCTTGTCGGCCACCGACCCGGCGACATTACCACCCGACCCAGCGGCCATGTCCACGATGACCGAACCCGGCTTCATCGACGCCACCATATCCTCGGTGATCAGTCGGGGAGCTGGTTTCCCAGGGATCAAAGCCGTCGTAATAATGATGTCGGACACCTTCGCCTGTTCGGCATACATCACCTCAGCGGCCGATGCATACGCGGCGGAGGCCTCCTTGGCGTAACCATCAGCGGAGGTCTGTTCTTCATCGACTGTGACCGCGACAAAAGAAGCACCCATGGATTCAACCTGCTCAGCCACCTCAGGGCGGATATCGGTGGCATGAACCACCGCGCCTAAAGAATTAGCCGTACCAATGGCAGCCAAACCAGCCACACCCGCACCCGAGACAAACACCCGTGCCGGTGGTACCTTCCCAGCGGCCGTGACCTGACCAGTAAAAAAAGAACCAAACTCATGGGCCGCTTCAATCACCGCACGATAACCACCAATGTTGGCCATCGATGACAAAACATCCAAAGACTGGGCCCGAGAAATACGAGGAACGCTGTCCATGGCCAGTACGGTCAAACCGCGCTTGGCTAAGTCATCAAGCATATCCGGGGAACGAGGCGCCTCCACCATCGCGACCAACGTGGCCCCCTCCCGCATGGCATCAAGTTCTGCGGGAATCGGTGTATTGATCTTGCACACGACGTCAGCAGCCCAAGCCACAGCCCGACCCACAATGTCAGCACCCTGCTCGGCGTACTGGGAATCAGGATAAGAGGCCTTCGCCCCCGCACCTTCCTCAACGACCACCTCGTACCCCAGCTTGATGAGCTGACCAACGGTCTTAGGTGTGGCTGCTACTCGTGACTCCGCCGGTGCGGACTCCATCGGGAAACCAATCCTCATGCGTGCCTTCCTTCAAAAGTGAATTGCGAATAAAACCCTGCGAAAAGGAAGTTTACCTTGTCTGGGTTCCTGGTTCGTCACCTGGTCTTGTGGTGATACGTCGAGTGGCTGGCCCATGCCCTGATGAAGTCATCCAGCTTCAGTTACCCAACTGAAGAGCATCACGGACGATCGTGACCACATTGTCGGCGGTGATCCCATAATCCTGATAGAGCCTTGCCCCTGATGCGCAAGCACCAAACTGGTCGACTCCTATCCTGATCCCGTCGCTACCCACGATCTCAGACCACCCAGAGGTTGACCCCGCCTCTATGGATACTTTGAGAGCACCCGGGGGAAGAACCATCCGGCGGTAATCCTCCTCCTGTTCAGCAAACCATTCCAAACAAGGAGCAGAAACCACTGAGGTCCCTATCCCCTGATCTTGGAGAGACTCCCGGGCTTTCATAGCGATCTCAACCTCGGAACCAGTAGCCACCAGAACAACCTGTGGTTCATCAGTCATCGAATGGATGAGAGTGTAGGCTCCAAAAATCATGTCCGATGCTGGCGCGAACCCGCGACAAGGAGCCCTCGAAATGACCTCCACATCCTGGCGAGACAAAATCAGGGCACTCGGGCGATCAACATTGTCGATCATGAGCTTCCAGGCTTCCACCACCTCGTTGGCATCGCCAGGGCGGATCACATCCAGGTTCGGGATGAGCCGAAGCGAGGCAATATGTTCAATCGGTTGATGGGTGGGACCATCCTCCCCCACACCAATCGAATCATGGGTGAACACAAAGATTGAAGGAATCTTCGACAGCGCCGCCAGACGAACAGCACCACGCATGTAGTCAGAGAAAACCAGGAAGGTTCCCCCGTACGCCCTGGTCAACCCAGAGTTGATGGCATTGAGGATTCCACCCATGGCGTGTTCACGGATCCCAAAGTGGAGAACCCGCCCATTCGGGTCACTGATCCAGTCTTTGCTGGCTCTGCTCGCTGGAAGGAAGGAGGGTTTTCCTGACATTGTGGTGTTATTCGAACCAGCCAAATCAGCCGAGCCACCCCATAATTCAGGGACTTTGTCAGCCAGCGCAGTGAGAACCTCCCCTGAGGCAGCCCGCGTCGACTTTTTCGTCTCAGCCACGTACTCCTCGATTATCCCCTCCAGGTCAGGGACGTGGCGCTCGAGGATGCGATCCAGAAGGTTTTTCTGTTCGAGATGAACCGACGCCCAGGTGGCGTACTTCTTATCCCACACCGAACGTACCTCGGAAGAACGCTCAGCTGCGCCTGAGCGCGTGTGGTGCAGAACCTCATCAGCCACCTCGAAGCTTTGGGCTGGATCGAAACCCAACAGAGTTTTCAGACTGGCTATCTCCTGCGCGCCGATCTTCGACCCATGGATTCCAGCGGTGCCAGCCTTCGTGGGCAAAGGCCAACCAATCACAGTGGAAACCTTGATGAAGCTCGGTTTATTGGTCACTGATTTTGCCTGTTCAATGGCATCATAAAGCTCCTGGACCTTCTCTTCATAGGCTGCACCACCCTGGGTGAAATCAATGCTGTGAGTATCCCAGCCATAAGCCTGGTGGCGCTGGACAACATCCTCGGTGAAAGCAATCGACGTGTCACCCTCAATAGAGATGCGATTGTCGTCATAGATCACGATGAGGTTGCCGAGTTCCTGGGTTCCAGCCAACGAGGCTGCTTCTGAGGCAATACCCTCCTGCATGTCCCCATCACCTGCAATGCAATACACAAAGTGGTCAAAGATGGATTCCCCCGGGGTCGCAGTGGGGTCAAACAGGGCTTGTTCTTTGCGAGCGGCCATCGCAAAACCCACGGCGTTGGCTACACCCGCACCCAGTGGACCTGTCGTACATTCCACTCCAGCAGTGTGCCCAAATTCGGGGTGCCCGGGCGTGAGAGACCCGTGTGTACGGAACGCTTTCAGGTCATCGAGTTCTAGACCACATCCGGCGAGGAAAAGTTGGGCGTACTGGGTGATCGAGGAGTGCCCTATCGACAGGACAAACCGGTCTCGTCCCAACCATGTCGGATCACTCGGATCATAGTTCATTATTTTCTGATAAAGCAGGTACGCGATCGGCGCAATCGAAATCGCTGTTCCCGGATGGCCGTTGCCGACTTTCTCCACAGCATCAGCTGCCAGGATTCGTGCAGTATCCACCGCTCGTTGATCTAATTCCGTCCAGTTCAATGATGCCATCACAGGTACCTCGCCATCGAAAAAATCCCTAGGTGCCCCACCCAAGGAGTAACAACTCCCAGCCTATCGGATGGCGGGATAGTCTATTTCAAGCCAGTAGCCAGCGACTGTTTTCAGGAATTATCACCAAAAGTGTAACGTTTTGTTGCCTACGCAGTCTAATAAGGTGAAGGAGGTGAGATGGATTTCGAGGAAGTATTCGCCAACCATGTTGATGATGTCTTACGCTACGTCAGGTCCCTGTGCGATGACCCAGATCTCGCTGAAGATATCACCAGTGAAACCTTCATGAAAGCGATTCGCTTCAGTGAGGGTTTCCGTGGCGATAGTTCAGTGTCTACCTGGTTATGCCAGATCGCGAAAAACACCTACCTCACTTGGGCGAAACGACACCACCACACCACACCCTTAGAGGAGGACACACCCAGTGAGGACCAAACCGAACAGAAGGTACTGTCCAAGCAGCAGTGGCTCGACATCCATCACATCCTTCACACCCTTGGCGAACCCCACAAAGAGGTTTTCTCTTTGCGGGTTTTCTCGGAGCTGTCCTTCACAGAAATTGGGGCCATCTTCGAGAAAACGCCAACCTGGGCGCGAGTGACCTTTCACCGTGCCAAGAATTCCATTAAAGACAAACTAGAAGGAAGTAATGACCATGGCTAAGAAACCACCGACATCATGCAGTGTGATCACAGACCTGATGAAACCCTATGTTGGCGACACCGCAAGCAACGACACTCGTCAACTCGTTGACGACCATCTCACCACCTGTGAAGATTGTGAGACAACACTGGCCGATCTGCGAAGCAAGCTCGACAAAGAATTAGGAAAAGCCGACGCGTCGCACATTAACATACTGAAGAAAACCAAGAAGAAAATCCGAGGGCGCAACTTCATCATTCTTGCAGTAGCTGCCACTAGCGCTTTTGCACTAGGTCTGGGCGGATTCTGGTTCATCTTCCATCACGACACTCCTTTGGCCTATTCCGAAAAGCTACTGAATGTGAGCGCAGATAGAGTCGATATCACCTTAGACAGCCAGGAAGTAGCCACCCAGACACTAGTGAAACTAAGTGCGACAAAGAACTACTACGGGCAATACTCGACCAGCAGGTTACTCATGGTTGACTCAGTACCAACCGAAGTCATCTACCTCTATGTCACTGAAACTTGGTCGACGAGGTGGCAGACTCAACCTCCCCAGGATCCGATACTGCTCTTACCTTGGATCCACCAGCCAACAACGACCATGGACACCACCACCGATATACAAATCAGTGATGGTGAGATCACCATCACTCAGTCAGGTGAGACCAGTGACGACCAGGATGGTGTTGTCAGCGCTGAGGTGGGAGGGGGAGACCCACAACCCAGTGCTGAACGTGTAGAAATCTACTACCTCATCGCCGAGTTCAACCAGTTGTTCGACCTTGAGGATGCTGAGTTCTATGAGCTGAGTCGCGGCGGAGACCTTCTGTGGAGTGGAGACCTCGCCTAGCGTGCAAGGCCACCAGTGCCCTGGGATTGCCACCCCTTATTTATCAAAAGTCTCTGCTATGAAAAGGTGTGGTCTTTCTCAGGGTTCTCCCGAGTTGGTTTAGTTGCCTGAGTGCCTGAGGGGTTCGGATTTGAGGTTGTGAAGTAGTCTCCCGACACGCGCGCAATATGCAGCAGACATAGCAGTACGCACCGGTCAAACTAGTGAGTAGCAACGCGACAATCACAGATTGTCACTGTTGATCGGTAGCGGTGGTTGCACTCCGACTGGAAACCCCCACAACAATAACCGCGCACACGGACATGCCCAACAACCGTCACCCTGTCATCCCATCTCCGTCACCCTGTCATCCCATCTCCGTCACCCTGCGCGAAGTCGCAGGGCCCAGACTACCTAGTTGTCCAACTGTGGAGTCTGGATTCTGCGAGTCGCTTCGCTCCGCAGAATGACTAGGTGGGGTGAGTCAGTTCCTCGTAGCGGTTTATACCTCCTCAGGGGGCTGATTATTCTGCCTGTCAGCAAGAAGAGTCTCGCCCCTGTCCACGGTGGTGCAGAGTCAGCCTCTGCGGGTAGTCCATAGCGTGCGAACTCCAGTTGATCACGCAGTACGGTGAGATCCTCGCTCAGTTGAGGTGTCAATCCATTCAGTCGCGCAGTGACCTGGCGTACGGTCATCCCCGAGGTGAGAACCCCTGACCTCACACCGCGACGCATGATTCTTCGCCAAGCCCTCTCCAGGTGGTATGTGCGAATCCAGACCAACAAACCCACAACGCCGGCTAAGCCAGCAAACGCCACACCTACACCCCACAACCCAGCAGTGCCCTGAGGTGAATCAGTGTCCACAGGCAACCGGTGTGTAGGCGAGGATGAGGGTTCAGCCGTGGTGGCGGAGGGATCGGGGGCAGGCAACGATTGCTCGTTGGTGGGCAAGGGAACAGGAATAACAACCGGTTCACGTCTCTCATCGGGCAACGGAGCCGCGGGGGTCGGCTCATATCGTACCCAACCCACCTCAGGATAATAGGCCTCCGGCCACAGGTGAGCCTGATTCCCATAGACACCACTCCACAAGCCATCAGAAGACTGGCGAATAAGGAAACCAGCCGATACCCGCATAGGTATCCCCACCGACTCCGCCATGATCGCCATGGCTGTAGCAAAATGGACACAATAACCCTGACCAGTAGTGAGGAACCCCCACACAGGATCATTGGAGCGCCAAGAAGGATAGAGACTATAGGAAAAATTGGGGCCACGAAGATACCCCTGGATGGCTTGCAGCATCTCATCTTGGGTGGAAGCCTCACCAACAATCTGCTCGGTGAGACTGCGAATCTGAGTGATATGAGCGAAGTCAGCCTGGTTGCCCTGCGGGTCTCGGGACGAATGAATCTCTCTGAACAACTCCGGCGACGGTTGAACACCCACCACCACTGAACGCTCCAGTTCGCTAAACCCCACACTATAGGTATCCCCCACACGCAGATCCCTGTGGGCGAAGAAACCATCAGAACCCGTCTCGTACTGCATGAACATGTCTGAGGTTGACACCACTGAACGAGGTCCAGGCGCCGTGGGTATCGTACGTCCGGTCAAGGTCCTATTGATGATCGACAGTTCTCCCTGCTTCACCCATCCACTGGCAACATCGGATCGACGGTGACGAAAAGCATCACTCCACACATCATCACCCAGACGGTAACCATAAAGCCCCGAATGTTGGGCCCTCCACATATGTCCATCAAATATCTCGAAGGACATCATCGGCAACACGCCGCCGTAGTCCCCCCGGATCGAGATGACCAACGCCGTGGACTGAGTTCTCAACTGGTCGGTGACCTGGATGGGACCTTCCACTGTCACTGAGGCACGATCACTGCCCACACCAACCAGGGATGGGAAACCACCACCCCAGCCGGGAATACTGCGAACCACACTTGGCATAGCTAGCGAACAGATCAGTGCTACCGCCACCACCGGGATCGCCACCCATGGGAAACCCGCCGGGGTGTGATTTATTCGAGGTGCCACCGAGATCAACCCCATGAAACTGACGCAGGTGAGCAGAACCCAGATCATCGGTGTGGACGACTCCATGGACACCAGGATGATCCATGCAATCAGCGCTGGAACACCCACCCAAACAGGCCGGGAAATATACAGGGCCATCACCAAACTAAGGATCACCATGACAGCGACAGCTACCAGGATCAGCGGGTCAACGTACACCCATGTAGGAAGGGGAAGGCTTTCATGGATCACCTGCTGCCAGGAGTTGCCCAACACCTCCACCAGCACCTGCAGATTCGCTCGGCTCGGAACAGCGCTGGTCCACTTCCCACCGGCATATCCACTGAGGTAACACACTGCCACGAATATCGCTCCAGTCATCCCAGCTAAACTCGCCCAGAACCGGTGTGAGCGACCAAGGAGCAACCATGCAACCCACATCACAACAGTAAGCAAGCAAGCCACAATCACCACGTGAGGCAACCATGACCCGTGGGGAACAAAGGCAGTGACACCCAAACATGTAGCGACCATGGTGCCCGTGGTGTAAATCCCAATCATTGCCTTATTCATGTCTGAGCCCTCATCGCATCAGCAAACCGTGACATCTGCGCAATCCCCTGATCAAGGGTGCTTGATGGTTCAAGACGAAGGACACTCCATCCCGCCTCACGCCACAGGTGGTGATCTGTGGCATCTCCTGACAGAAAGACGGCCAAAGCCGAGGTGAACCCGTGGACCCCACCAGGGGGAGTTGGAACGATGTCATCATGGTGACCAGCAAGAATCATCATCGTCATCCCCTCCACACCCTGGAAACTGACCGGTCGAGAAACCTCCTCATCACTGAGCAAGGCCAGCCGGGTGAGATGCTTTTCTCGTGAGGCGCGACGGGCTTGTCCCCCACACGACAGATCAATAGTGAAACCTATGTGGGCAACCTCAACAATCCAGGAAGCAGCCAAACAGATCGCCAACTCCCGTACCTGAGAAGGCACCTGCTCACCGACGGTCAACCCCACCCAGGCGCGATCAGCATCAGTGGGTTCCTCAGCGCGAGTCATCAATTCATCGTGGCGTGCCGAGGAACGCCAATGCACCCGGCGCAGATCATCACCGGGACTATAGGGGCGCACCGTCGCATTATCCTGGTGAGGCTGAGCATAGGTGGTACGCCCCACAACACCTTCACGGTCCTGAGCGCGAACCGCCAAACCCAGTGGGCGAATCTCCGGCCACACAATCACCTCGTCGGTACGATGACCCACCACCCGAGTCCACCATAAACCCACGGCACTAAACCGATTCACAGTCGCTGGACCCAGAGACCACACTCCACGACGAGGAGGGTGAGCATCGTACTCCAGCACGCTGCCAGGAAGCCTCTTCCCACGAGGGGCGATCTGAACATAACCAGTGAGTTCCTCCGGCACCCACTCCTCAATACCGGTTGAACCCATCCGCGACCCCGGAGGGCCCACCAACCGTACCCTCACCGGATAGCCCATAAAACAAGGGTTGGGATCCAGCACACGAGAAAACTCCCCCACAGGGAACCGAATGCTCACCAGGAGGAAGATCACACCATCAGCTATCGCTGTCAGCAGCAGGATGCTACCAGCGGCAACCAGCGGAACCGACGCAGTTCGGTGCCCCACCACCACCAGAATGACCCCCACAATGATGACCATCACAGTTCTCACTAGGGGGCGAATCCACAACGCCATTAGAGCACTTTCACCTGGGAAATCAGATGGTCTAAAGCAACCAAAACCGATTCCTGTGATCCTGTACGCGCAGATACCAGGCGATGACCCCACACTGAGGGAACCATCTTCTGCACATCGTCAGGGATCACATATCCACGACCAGCGAGGATGGCTGCCCCCTTCGCAGCTCTCAACAATTGAATCCCAGCTCTCGGGGAGACACCCAGCTTCACTTGATTCAGTTCACGAGTGGCGCGAGCCAAATCCACAATATAGCGTTTGATGCTGGGGGAAGCATGCAAGGATCGAACAGCATGGATCATGGTCACCACCTGCCCAGCCGTCACCACTGGTTTGATTCGATCCAAAGGATCAGTCACCTCAGTTGAATCCAGCATCCGCACCTCATCGTCGGCCTGGGGGTAACCCATCGACATCCGTACCATGAAACGATCCCTCTGCGCCTCAGGAAGCGGATAGGTTCCCTCCATCTCATGGGGGTTCTGGGTGGCGACCACCATGAACGGGCGAGGCAAGCGATAAGTCTGTCCATCAACAGTGACATGAGCCTCCTGCATGGCTTCGAGGAGAGCTGATTGGGTTTTCGGGGAAGCCCGATTGATCTCATCGGCGATCACCAGGGAAGCAAAAACCGGGCCCTCCACAAATTCGAATACACCGGTGTGGGGCCGGAAAATGCTGGCTCCAACAATGTCAGACGGCAGAAGATCAGGGGTGAACTGGATCCTGGAATCATCAACATCGATTGCTGCTGCCAGCGCGCGCGCAAGGGTGGTTTTCCCCACCCCAGGAATATCTTCGATCAGCAGATGTCCTTCAGCCAGTAGCGTGATCACGGCAAGTTCGATCGCCTCACGTTGACCTTGGAGAACCCGAGTTATCGTATGGACGATCGTTGCCGGATCGCAGGGCAACGTCGGCACACCTGGCCGAGCCTCAGAGGGCATCGGCATCAATCCGCTCGAGTGCGGCCTTCCAGTGGGCGGTCATCTTGGCCACATCAAAATCCGTGTCGGAATGATCGTGGCTGATTTGGATCTTCGTACTATTGTCACCTTGGGCACTCAAGGTTACTTCCACCCATGTCTTGGGCGAGTCGTCGTCCTTGTGCCAGGAGAATCTCATTGATTCGAGTGGATGGTACGACCTGGTGACTCCCCAGGTGCCATCAACAGCTCTCCACGTATCCCCTTTATCACCCAAGGTGGCACCTTCACCTAAGAGTGCGGTCTGCCCGTCAGGACTTAACAGTACGCCCCAGACGACTTTCTTGGGATAGTCCACCACCCGCGAAACCACGGTGGTGACTGATGCTTGCGGTTCGGTTTGCTCCGTCATGATCAAGCCTCTCTAGTTTCAGCTGGGATACCCCAGCCTTCGAGCCCCATTGCTCATGGGTACGACGATACCCCTACCAGTGGGGGAAAGAAAAGATCTCATCAAACAGTCAATGAAAATTCTCAGTGGTGGGACTTGGCGGGTGTCCCCAAGTCCCGCTGGGGTGCGAATGACCCCCACCAAAGTCTTGAGGCGCTAAAATGGTGGTCTGACTGATTGAAGGAGTCGCCGTGGCCAATCCAGTTCTTGCCAAGTCACCTGTCTTTTCACCCGAGTACGCTCAAACCCAAGCCGCCGAGGAATATCTCAGGCAGCAACAGGGCTTCCCTGGTCAACCCACTATGCCCTATCAGCCTCCACAACTTGAGCACACGCCTATGACTTTCGATGATGTGCTGACGAAGACGACCATCACTATTGGTCTGATGATCGCCGTGGCTGTGGGTACGGTTTGGGTTGCCTACGCCCTCAACTTGAGTATTGCCTTGATTTCCATGGCCGGTCTTGTCTGTGCTCTGGCTGCTTTTATCTTCCCTGTGATCGCTGCGACACGACACAAGATTGGACCAGGTATCGCGATACCGTTCGCTATCGTGGAGGGCGTCTTTGTCGGATCAATCTCTTTGGCAACCGAAGCGGCCTACCACGGCATCGTGATCCAGGCAGTCTTTGCGACCTTCATTACTGCCGGTGCTGTGCTGGTGGCTTTCCGTTTTGGCAATGTCCGCTTGAGTCCCAGTTTCCTCAAGATGGTCTCCGTGGGCATGATCGCTTTCGTTGTGGTTGCTCTGGCCAACTTCGGCTTGTCCTTTCTCGGTATTAACCTCGGCCTCTTCCCAGGACCCGGTCAGCCCGTGAGCGCCTGGGCCTGGGTGGCAGCTATCGTTGGTGTCTCTTTGGCAGTCTTCAGTCTTTTCGGCGACTTCCAGTACATCGAGCAAGGAATCGCCAACCGTATCCCGGCTTCAGAATCCTGGAGAGCCGCCTACGGATTGACTGTCACCATGGTGTGGCTCTACATTAACCTGCTACGCATCTTGTCTTACCTGCGACGCTAGTCCTCAAGGGCCACAGGCACCTGTGCCAGGGATATCCCTGGTCTACCCCTGCGATCAGGGAGAACTGGTGGTGGTGCGTGACCCGCGATGTCTAGACTGACATCATGACTCACGATCCCGAGGCCGCTTGGCCACTGACCGAAACCGATCAGGGTTTCTATCCATCGACACCTGCGCAGCTACCCCCCAGCCAGATGGTTCCCTACACTAACAAGCATTCCGATTCAGGTTTCAGTATCACACCCAGAGATACTGGTTTCAAACCTGGCCACAAAATCGCTGCCTTGGCGATCGTTATGACCTTGGCCATTCCCCTGACTGTCGTAGCCTCACAGGCCTTCGGCCTTCTCGGATTCGGGGTCACCTGGGCATCAATCGTCATGATTGTCGGCATCACTTTCGGTGTCGGTTTCCGCCGAAACTAACACCAAAGCCACATCCAAGTTGGGTCATTTCTTTTGCTCATTTTGGGGAACGAAATGGCTTTGACAAGGGGTTTAGTTCGGGTTGGTTCGCTAGAAGGCACTCAGGAATACCACGGAGTACTACGCTACGATCCTGTGGGTTTGCGGTGGGCAATGTGCGGCTAGTTGAGGGGTGGGTTAGCCTCAGGACTTTGTTCGTCTTTGGTCAGTGATCGTGTTGCTACGTTCCGTGAATACCAGGGAACCCAGATAGATGGTGGTTGTGCAAGAGAAAAGTGAGTTGTTATCCGAAAATGGCGTACGTGTACGGGATTTTCACCTCCGGAGGAGTAAAAATGGCTGTTTCACGGTGGATGGGCCCCCCTGTCGCCCTGGTTAGACCAGGTGAGAGTGTACACGAACGCCATTTTCGGATAAGAACTCAACAAAACCATGTACGAGCAGCAGTGAACAGTGGCCCCTGGCTTCGCCGAGTCAACAAGAAACCGCCACAGGTGCCGCCATTGATGCACCGCAGCAAGACCGAATCGTTGCGTTGCCGGTGCAACTTGCGGCTCTGGGGAGCCCCACCGTCATCGCCCAGCACACCCAACCCGGTCATTCCGTGCGAAGTCACGGAATCCAGATATGTCAGTTTCCACTACTGGGTTTCTTTGTGGTTGGTGAGACTATTTGGCTGACCCCACACTGTGGCTGATGTGGATTCTGGACCCTGCGACTTCGCGCAGGGTGACGGACAGGGAGTCGCAGGGTGACAGGTGGAGATCAGGGAGCCGAGTTATTTCACAGTAGGACGGCATCACCCAATGAGCAATCACCAAGACACCATGGCCAATGGACCGACTCGGGTGCCATAGCCTCCTTCGGCCTTCGGCCTTCGGCCTTCTCGAATTCGGGGTCACCTGGGCATCAATCGTCATGATTGTCGGCATCACTTTTGGTGTCGGTTTCCGCCGAAATTGACTCGTCTGTGTTCTAGAACTGCTCGTAGTCTTCCATGGGCAACACTGATCCAGTGAAGCCATTGTCATAGACATAAGCGTCAAAGGTGAGAGAGTACGCCTTGGCTTTTGCCTCGGGGGTGGGCTCCACGCGAATATTTCGATACCTCTCCAGACCGGTTCCGGCAGGAATAAGTTTGCCTAAGATCACATTCTCTTTGAGCCCCACTAAAGTATCCGACTTGCTTTGGATAGCAGCATCAGTCAACACCTTGGTGGTTTCCTGGAAGGAGGCCGCCGACAACCATGATTCGGTAGCCAAGGAAGCCTTCGTGATTCCCATCAACACTGGTCGGCCTTGAGCAGCTGTGCCATTCTCACCGACGATTCGACGATTTTCTTCCTCGAAGGATGCACGATCGACGAGTTCACCCGGCAGGAATTTTGTGTCCCCAGAATCAATGACTGTGATACGTCGCAACATCTGGCGAATAATGATCTCAATGTGCTTATCGTGAATGGGAGCGCCCTGGCTCTGATAAACACGCTGAACCTCTTCCACCAAGTGTTCTTGGGTGGCGCGAACACCACGAACCCTCAAGACGTCCTGCGGGTCAATGGTTCCCTTGGTCAACTGTTGACCAGCTTCCACATGCATCCCTTCAGTGATTTCGTGCACAACTCGGTCCTGGTCTTCCCATTCGAGATGGACATTACGGGGCACTGGATAGACAATGTCTTCATCTCCATCATCACGAACGAGTACGATTTTTTTCGAACCGTCTGAATCGTCAATGTGGATGGTTCCAGCAGCCCCAGCAATGGGTGCTTTCCCCTTGGGGGTACGGGACTCGAAGAGTTCGGTGACACGAGGAAGGCCCTGAGTGATATCATCGCCAGCAACGCCACCAGTGTGGAAGGTTCGCATCGTCAACTGGGTTCCTGGTTCACCAATCGACTGGGCTGCGATGATTCCGACCGCTTCACCCACATCAACGATCTTGCCTGTAGCCAAGGACCGCCCATAACACATCGCACAGGTTCCTGTAGCTGCTTCACAGGTGAGAACAGATCGTACCTTAATCTCGGTCACACCGGCTTCAATGAACAAGGCTGTCTCCGCGTCACCGAGGGCAGTTCCGGCTGCCACCACGACCTTGCCCGCGGCGTCGAGGGCATCCTCCGCCAAGGTACGCGAGTAGATGGAGGCTTCAATATTCGCTAGTGGAACCAGTCCACCGTTACGGGGAACCGCCACCGTCTTGATGATTCCTCTGTCCGTACCACAGTCTTCTTCACGAATGATCACGTCCTGGGATACGTCAACCAAGCGCCGTGTCAGGTAACCGGAGTCAGCAGTACGCAAAGCAGTATCAGCCTGGCCTTTCCTGCCACCGTGAGTGGAGATGAAGTACTCCACCACTGACAGTCCTTCACGGAAGTTAGACTTGATCGGGCGGACGATAATCTCACCCTTCGGATTGGCCACCAACCCACGCATGGCAGCAATCTGGCGCATCTGAGTCATATTTCCACGAGCCCCAGAATGGACCATCATGTAGATGGGATTGTCTTTGGTGAAGTTGGCTTCCATAGCCGAGGTCAGCTCGGCAGTTGCATCAGTCCAAATATCGATGAGCTCAGAACGTCGCTCATCTTCAGTCACGGCACCTCTGTCGAACAGCTCGTTCACCTTGGCAGCCTTGGCTTCATAACCAGCAAGAATCTCCGGCTTCGACGAAGGAGTCTCCACATCAGAGATCGACACTGTCACCCCAGAGCGAGTAGCCCACCTGAACCCAATGTCTTTGAGGTTATCCAGGGCAGTAGCTACCTCGATCTTGGAATAGCGCTCAGCTAAATCGTTGACGATCTGACCGGACTTTTTCTTTCCCACCACCTCATTGACGTAGGGGTAATCCTCAGGCAAAGTTTGGTTGAACAGCGCTCGACCCAATGTCGTGTTGAGAAGGAAGGATCCATCGCTGCGAAGCTCCACACCAGCAGGGGGAGTAAACCCTGTTAAACGGATTGTGATCGGTGAGCCTATTTCTATCTCCGACAAGTCGAAAGCCATCTGGGCCTCAGAAATGCTGGAGAAGGTCCGCCCTGCGCCCTTGGCTTCTAGGCGATCCATCGTGAGGAAGTAATGACCAATGACCATGTCTTGGTTGGGCATGGTCACAGGACGCCCATCGGCTGGTTTGAGAATATTGTTTGTCGACAACATCAGTACGCGAGCTTCAGCTTGAGCCTCCGCTGATAGTGGTATATGAATAGCCATTTGATCGCCATCGAAGTCGGCATTAAAGGCCGTACACACCAAGGGGTGAAGCTGAATAGCTTTCCCCTCAATAAGCTGGGGCTCGAAAGCTTGGATACCCAAACGGTGCAAGGTGGGCGCACGGTTGAGAAGAACCGGGTGCTCAACGATGACCTCCTCTAGAACATCCCACACCACTGGGCGCTGACGTTCCACCAGACGCTTAGCAGCCTTCACATTTTGGGCGTGGTTCAAATCATCCAACCTCTTCATCACAAAGGGTTTGAACAATTCCAAAGCCATCGTCTTAGGCACACCACACTGATGCAACTTCAACTGTGGCCCCACCACAATGACAGAACGACCAGAGTAGTCCACACGCTTACCCAGCAGGTTCTGGCGGAAACGTCCCTGCTTACCCTTCAGCATGTCAGAGATAGACTTCAGTGGCCGATTACCCGAACCCGCTACTGGACGTCCACGGCGGCCATTATCGAACAGGGAATCCACAGCCTCTTGAAGCATGCGCTTCTCGTTGTTGACAATGATCTCGGGGGCACCCAAATCAAGGAGCCTCTTCAAGCGATTATTTCGGTTAATGACCCGACGATAAAGATCATTGAGGTCTGAGGTCGCAAACCGTCCACCATCAAGCTGAACCATGGGTCGCAAATCGGGAGGAATAACGGGAACTGCATCCAACACCATACCCAAAGGAGAATTCCTGGTCGTCAAGAAAGCAGAGACAACCTTCAACCTCTTCAAGGCCCGGGTCTTGCGCTGGCCCTTCCCGGTGTCGATGATCTCACGCAGTTTTTCTGCTTCAGCTTCCAAGTCAAAGTTCGCTAAGCGGGCTTTGACTGCTTCAGCCCCCATGGAGCCGGAGAAATAACCTCCGAAACGGTTCCTCATTTCGCGGTAGAGGGTCTCGTCGCCCTCCAAGTCTTGAACCTTCAAACCCACAAACCGGTCCCACACCGCAGACAAACGATTCAGTTCACGTTCGGCTCGATCACGGATAGCCTTGATCTCTTTTTCACCATTGTCCTTGGTTCTCCTCTTCGCCTCGGCCTTGGCGCCGTCAGCTTCGAGAGTTGCGAGATCCTCTTCCAGTTTGGCCTGACGATTATTCAAATCAGCGTCCCGACGGGTTTCAAGATTCTTCCGCTCGGTCTCCACCTTTGCCGCCAATGCCGGCAGGTCACGGTGACGTGCTTCCTCATCAACCTCAGTGATCATGTAGGCGGCGAAGTAAATCACTTTCTCTAGATCCTTAGGAGCAATGTCCAACAGGTATCCCAGGCGTGAAGGCACGCCTTTGAAATACCAGATATGGGTCACAGGCGCAGCGAGTTCGATGTGACCCATGCGCTCGCGACGTACCTTGGCCCGCGTGACCACCACACCGCAACGCTCACACACGATGCCCTTGAACCGTACGCGCTTGTACTTCCCGCAGAAACACTCCCAGTCCCTGGTTGGACCAAAGATCTTCTCACAGAACAGTCCATCACGTTCCGGTTTGAGGGTACGGTAGTTAATGGTCTCCGGCTTCTTCACCTCGCCATTGCTCCACTGGCGGATCTCATCTGCCGTGGCAAGACCGATGCGTAGCTCGTCGTAGAAGTTGCTATCCAGCACTGTTATTCACTTTCCTCGAATATTGCGTAATCGTCGACTGAGGTAACTCAGACTTCTTCAATGGCAAAGGTGTCCACACCTGGGCGACGTGATAGATCAATACCAAAATCTTCGGAGACTCGGTAATCGTCTTCATTGTCTTTCAGATCCACAACCTGACCGTCAGCGGAGAGAACCTCCACATTGAGACACAGCGACTGCATCTCTTTGACCAGGACCTTGAAGGATTCAGGAATCCCCGGTTCAGGAATGTTCTCACCTTTGACGATGGCCTCATAGACCTTCACACGCCCAGTCACATCATCAGACTTGATGGTCAGTAGTTCCTGGAGAGCCCAGGCAGCGCCGTACGCCTCCAAGGCCCACACCTCCATCTCACCAAATCTCTGTCCACCAAACTGAGCCTTACCACCCAAGGGCTGTTGGGTAATCATGGACACAGGACCAGTGGAGCGAGCGTGAATCTTGTCATCGACCAAGTGGTGAAGCTTCAGCATATACATATAACCCACGCCAATTGGCTCATGGTAGGGTTCACCAGATCGACCATCAAAGAGGCGAGCTTTCCCATCGGCGTTGACCAAGGTGAGGCCATCACGGTTGGGCAATCCATGACCAAGCAATCCAGTGATCTCAGATTCTTCAGCGCCATCGAAGACTGGGGTTGCTATCCGCTGGTTCGGCTGAGCTTTCGTCAAGCCATAGTCGCGAAGCCGATCGGCCCAGGGCGCCTTCACATCTGTGATATCCCAGCCGGTCTTGGCGATCCACCCCAAATGGGTTTCTAACACCTGCCCAACATTCATACGTGACGGCACACCCATCGGATTCAAAATGATGTCCACTGGTGTTCCATCAGCTAAGAAGGGCATATCCTCTTGGGGAAGGATCTTGGAGATCACACCCTTGTTTCCGTGGCGCCCTGCCATCTTGTCACCCACAGAAATCTTTCGCTTCTGAGCAATATAGACTCGCACCAATTGGTTGACCCCAGGACCAAGCTCATCTTCTTGGTCAACATCCAAGAATCTAACGCCAATCACTGTTCCTGATTCACCGTGGGGAACCTTGAGGGAGGTGTCGCGAACCTCGCGGGCCTTTTCACCAAAGATAGCCCTCAACAAACGCTCTTCGGGGGTCAATTCTGTCTCGCCCTTGGGGGTGACCTTACCCACCAAGATGTCTCCAGTGGTGACCTCAGCGCCAATACGAATAATCCCACGCTCATCAAGGTTGCTCAGAGCATCATCGGAAGCGTTAGGAATGTCTCGAGTGATTTCTTCTGGACCTAGCTTGGTATCACGGGCATCAACGCTGTGTTCTTCGATGTGCACTGAGGTCAGAACATCATCTTGGACGAGGCGTTCGGACAAGATGATGGCATCCTCATAGTTGAGACCCTCCCAAGGCATGAAGGCCACGAGAAGGTTACGGCCAAGAGCCAACTCTCCATGATCAGTGCATGCACCATCAGCAAGAGGGGTGCCGATCTCCACATGCTCGCCAGCTTTCACCAAAGAACGCTGGTTGATACAGGTGGCCTGATTGGAGCGAACGAACTTCTTCAGTTTGTACGCAGAATAGCTTCCATCGTCATTAGCTACCTCGATGAGTTCCGCTGACACTGATTGGACGGCGCCGGGCTTCTCAGCCAGGGTCACCTCTCCACCATCAATAGCGCCACGATACTCCATGCCAGTACCCACCAGGGGTGCCTCATTGCGAATCAGAGGAACAGCCTGACGTTGCATATTGGCACCCATGAGCGCGCGGGAAGCATCATCGTGCTCCAGGAAGGGGATCAGTGCAGTAGCCACCGACACCATCTGCCGTGGTGAGACATCCATGTACTGAACCTCACCTGGGGGAACCTGATCAACATCACCACTCTTGATGCGCACCAGGACACGATCTTCGAGGAATTTCCCTTTGGCATCAACCTTGGCGTTGGCCTGGGCAATGACATAGCGATCCTCTTCATCTGCGGTCAGGTATTCCACCTGGTCGGTGACATGACCCTTCTCACACTTTCGATAGGGGGTCTCAATAAACCCAAAAGCATTCACCCGCGCGAAGGAGGCAAGTGAGCCAATCAGACCAATATTTGGACCTTCTGGGGTTTCGATAGGACACATGCGCCCATAGTGAGAGGTGTGGACATCTCGTACATCCATCCCTGCGCGATCACGGCTCAAGCCACCCGGACCGAGGGCTGACAGGCGACGCTTATGTGTCAACACCGAAACAGGATTCGTCTGATCCATGAACTGCGAAGACTGGGACTGCCCAAAGAACTCTCGAAGAGCTGCCACCACTGGACGGATGTTGATCAACGTCTGCGGGGTCATCGCTTCAATATCCTGGGTGGTCATACGATCACGAACCACACGCTCCATGCGCGAGAGCCCTGTGCGCAACTGATTTTGGATCAATTCACCTGAGGTCTTCAAACGGCGGTTACCAAAATGATCAATATCGTCAATTTCGACGGGAACTCCATCAATGTCTTTCATGCCTGCGTGTAAGGCACACACATAACGAATCGTGGCAGTGATGTCTTTCTTCGTGATGAGTTGTTCATCTCCAGCAACATCAAGACCCAGTTTCTTGTTGATCTTGTATCGACCCACCTTGGCGAGGTCATAGCGTTTGGGATTGAAGAAGTATCCCTCAATGAGCGCCTTGGCGGCATCCCTGGCAGGAGGCTCGCCAGGTCGAAGCTTGCGGTAAATATCAAGCAAGGCCTCATCTTCGGTGTGGACGTGGTCCTTCTCCAAGGTGGCTCGCATGGATTCAAACTCAGAGAACTCTTCGAGGATCTCCTCTTCAGTCCAACCGAGGGCCTTGAGAAAGACAGTGACCGACTGCTTGCGCTTACGATCCAAACGTACGCCCACAGTGTCGCGCTTATCGATTTCGAACTCCAGCCAGGCGCCACGCGAGGGAATCACCTTAGATGTATAGATATCTTTATCGGAGGTCTTGTCGCGTGCAACCTCGAAGTAGACACCAGGAGAACGGACCAGCTGAGAGACAACAACACGCTGGGTGCCGTTGATGATGAAGGTTGCATCAGGGGTCATGAGAGGAAAATCGCCCATGAACACCGTCTGCGTCTTTACTTCGCCAGTCTCGTTGTTCATGAACTCGGCTGTCACATACAGCGGGGCACAATAAGTCTTGTCTTGATCGAGACTCTCAGCGACAGTGAAAGCCGGGTCGTAGAATACCGGTTCGCGGAACGATAGAGACATTTTTTCAGCGAAATCCTCAATGGGGGAGATCTCCTCAAAGACCTCGTCGAGCCCAGACTTGAGGGTCTTCAGGTCTACTGAACTATGACTTTCAGCGACCTTTGCTTTCCAAGTGTCGGAGCCAATCAACCATTCAAAGGAATCCCTTTGAAGATCAAGGAGATGTGGCACCGCCATGGGTTCGCGAATCTTAGCAAAAGATATTCGGTCGGTACCAGAAATGAGGTGGGTTTTCTTCGCGCTATTCGAGGCGGCCAAGGTCGGTCCTTCCAGAACTCGAAGGGTGGAATAGCAGTCCTTTTTCATGAAAAGAGCACACGAAAAAAAGACACACAGGGGCAAAGAGCAACACTATCCTATGAACAGGAGAAATGCAAAATCGGGAAGGCACCGAGGAATTTTCCCCTTACGGTGGCCTCCTGTTCGGACTTGCTGGTTCAGTCCTCGATCTTCTCCACCACATAGGTGAACTGATAGGTGAGTGCATCAGCTTCGGTGATGGTGACCACGACATCGTACTGCTGGGTATCATCGGGAACCGTCAAGGTGCAATGAATAATCTTGTCAGCAACAATGGAGATCTTGTCTTTCCCACAGTCGAGAACTGCCTGATCAGTCAATCCATACTGCGCCATCTCTGTGGTGACACGCGCGGCCAGCGCCTCAGGCGACTCCTGCAATCCACCATCCACACAGCCAGTGAGCATGACCATGAGTCCCACTCCAAGCAGGGCAAGTATTTTTCTCACCAGTTTGTCCTTTCGTGATGCACCTCGTGGCAGGTGCGCAGATCAAGTGTACGCCGAAAAGCGAAGGCTTGGGCGAAAAACGGCTGTCCACCAGCGAAAAGCACTAACAGTGACCACCTCTAAGATGATCACTGTTAGTCATTCCGAAAAGATATCCACTCATCCTCGTTGGGGAGTTGGACTCCTTCAGTGTACTACTTAATGGTGACGGTGGCACCAGCAGCTTCGAGTTGTTCTTTGGCCTTATCAGCGGCTTCCTTGTTGACCTTCTCCAGGACAACCTTGGGGGCCTCTTCAACCAGATCCTTGGCTTCCTTCAGCCCGAGGCTGGTCAGCGCACGAACCTCCTTGATGACCTGAATCTTCTTGTCTCCACCAGATTCGAGTACGACATCAAAGTCGTCCTTTTCTTCAGCGGCCTCGGCTGCTGGGGCTCCAGCAGGACCAGCCACGGCCACAGCAGCAACAGGAGCAGCTGCGGTGACTTCGAAGGTGTCCTCGAACAGTTTCACGAACTCGGAGAGTTCGATGAGAGTCATTTCCTTAAAAGCTTCGAGGAGATCCTCTTTGCTCAACTTTGCCATGATGGCGTCCTTCCTATTCTGCGGCAACTTCTGCCGGGATTTCATCGGCAGCTTCTGCTGCAATGAGGGTTGGGTTGGTGGTGGCCGCGTCCTGAAGCGCCCCCATCACGCGCGCAGCCTGGTTGAGCGGCGCAGCGAAAAGATAGACAGCCTTGGACAGGTTGGCCTTCATTGCTCCAGCCATCTTGGCCAGCAAGACCTCGCGCGACTCCAAGTCAGCGAGTTTCTTGACTGTTTCGGCGTCCATGACTTGACCGTCCATGTAGCCGCCTTTGATGACCAAAGAATGGTTATCCTTTGCGAAGTTCTTCAAACCTTTCGCCACCGTTGCTACATCTCCTTCAATGAAGGCAATAGCTGTCGGCCCAACGAGCTTGTCATCGAGTCCTTCGATTCCAGCATCCTTGGCAGCGAGTTGGGTCAGAGTGTTCTTCGTAATGGAGTAGGTGGCATCCTTCCCGAGGGAACGACGCAGATCTTTGAGCGCCTTGACCGATAGGCCACGGTACTCAGTGAGGACAGCCGCCGTGGAAGACTTGAACTTTTCGCTCAACTCTTGAACAGTGGCTACCTTATCTGGCCTCGCCATGAGGTCTCCTTCCATTAACGTCGAAGGCCCCCCGGTCAAAGAAAAACGCCCCGAGTCGCACAGGCAACCAGGGCGTACTTCAACGCTCACAAGTGAACCTGCGCAGGCAAATCGAGAAGATTTCTTCGGTTAGCAAGCTAACAACCGGCGGTCTTCGGCTTTAGTAGTGTACGGGGTTTGTCCGCCCGTACCAAATCGACTAGCTTTCTCCACCAGCGCGCTTGCCGGCTTCCATGTTGATTCCGGGGCCCATCGTGGAACTCATGGTCACCTTACGGACGTACCGACCCTTCGAGGAACTTGGCTTGAGCCTCAGAACCTCGTCCATGGCAGCATGGAAATTATCCAGCAACTGCTCTTCGGTAAACGACGCTTTTCCGATGACAAAAGCAAGGTTGGAGTGACGATCAGTTCTAAACTCGATCTTTCCACCCTTGATATCTGACACAGCCTTGGCGACATCCATGGTCACTGTTCCAGTCTTCGGGTTGGGCATGAGCCCACGAGGACCCAAAACACGACCGAGCTTACCAACCTTACCCATGAGGTCCGGGGTGGAGACCACGGCATCAAAATCGAGGTAACCACCAGCGACCTTCTCGATCAACTCATCGGCACCCACTTCATCGGCACCAGCTGCTTCAGCAGCTGTAGCGTTTTCACCAGTGGCAAAAACCAACACCCGAGCTGTCTTGCCCGTTCCATGGGGGAGATTAACGGTGCCACGAACCATCTGGTCCGCTTTGCGGGGATCAACACCAAGTCGCATAGAGACCTCAACAGTCTCATCGAACTTGGCGGTGGCCATCTGTTTCACCAAAGCCACAGCCTCACTGGCGGTGTGGAGTTTGAGTGAATCACGCCGAGCATCAGCCTCGCGATATCCTTTACTGCGCTTCATGTCTGGTTCCTTTCTTCGTTGCTACCTCGCGTGATAGCTATTCCAGATGTGGTACGGGGAGCGCTCCCCTTCCACGCCAACAACCCTTTAGTCGTTGACGATCACGCCCATCGAGCGTGCTGATCCTTCAACAATCTTCATCGCTGCTTCAATGTCATTAGCATTGAGGTCAGGCATTTTCACTTCGGCGATCTCCTTGACTTGAGACTTGTTAATCGAGCCAACCTTGTCCTTGAGAGGGTTCGCAGAACCCGAGGACAAACCAGCAGCCTTCTTAATCAGCTCCGAAGCCGGAGGTGTCTTCGTGATGAAGCTGAAGGAGCGATCCTCATAGATGGTGATCTCCGCAGGAATCACCGTGCCACGATGGGCCTCTGTGGCAGAGTTGTACTGCTTACAGAAGTCCATGATGTTGACACCATGAGGGCCGAGAGCCGTACCCACCGGAGGAGCCGGTGTGGCAGAGCCAGCTTGCAGCTGTACTTTAACGAGGGCTGCAACCTTCTTCTTGGGGGCCATGAGGGTCCTTCCTTGACTCTACGGACCATCCGCAGAGCATTCCCTGTCTACCAGGGTTGGATCAGATTTTCTGTACCTGATCCAAAGTCAAATCCACAGGTGTGTCACGGCCCATGAACTCCAAAGAGACCTTGAGCCGTGAATTATGGGTGTCGATCTCAGTGATCGTGGCATGGACCCCTGCGAATGGTCCATCAGTGAGCATAACCGAGTCACCGACCTTGAAGTCCATCAACTCGACCTTCTTCTTGCGCTGTGGCTTGCCGGATTCCTTATCGACCTTGGCAGCCATTGCTGCCGGGAGCAACATTCCGATGACCTCATCGAGACTCAACGGAACAGGATTATTAGCATGTCCAACAAAACCAGTAATCGACGGAGTATGGCGTACTGCTGACCAAGAGTCATCACTCAACACCATGCGTACCAACACATAACCAGGGAGAACTGTGCGGGTGAGTGTCTTCTTCACCCCATTGCGAATCTCGACCACATCCTCAGTGGGGACTACAGTCTCATAGATGTAGTCCTCCATGTTGAGGGTTTTCACCCGGGAGTCGAGGTTTTGTTTCACCCTCTTCTCCATCCCCGAATAGGTATGAACAACAAACCAATCCCCCTGCTTAGAAATCAATTCACTGCGAATCTCCTCGCGGGTTGCCTCAACCTCAGCTTCGTCAGCTTGGCTGTCTTCTTCAACGGCTGGTTCGGGCTCATCTGCGTCAAAAAGGATTTCCGGTTCAGGTTTTTCTTCAGTGTCCTCGCTCAGTTCAAGAAAAATATCGAGTTCATCGTCTGACTTCTCGTCATCTCCACCCAGATCAAGATTGACCTCGATCTCGTCAGACACCTCAGGAACCAAGCTAACCTCGGAATGCTTATCCGTGTCGAGACCCACCACTTCAGCAGTGTCTTCACTTAAGCTCAGCTCAGTGTCATCCGCAATTAATTCTTCATCTGTCATGATGTCCTACCCTCAGCCAAAGACTTTCAGCATCAACCAACCAAACAAAACATCAAAGACGTTGATGAAGGTGATCATGAAGAGCACGAACACGAGAACCACGACAAAAGACCGTCCCAATTGGGAACTCGTCAACCAGGAGACCTTCTTGAGTTCCTGAACCACCTGGGAGAGGAACTCGCGGAAACTAGTTTTCTTCGGCGCATCCTCAGCCGTAGCTTCCGCACGAGTACGTGTGGGGCGATTCTTCTTGGTGGATTCTGCCGCAGTAGTCCCTGCTTTCTTGTCACGGGCTTCACTGACAGCAGATGAATGCTTCTTCTTGGGGCGAATTTTCACAGGCTGAGGTTCTTCATCATCAACAAGATCATCGTCTTCCTCAATCCCCCGGAACATGGCAAGAATGGAATCGGTGTCACCAGAATCCTCACTATCTAAGGATTCTTCGATGTCTTTTTCTTTCTCAGTTTCGGCCACATCTGTGGTGTCGACTATTTCCTCCACGTCACCAGAATCATCACTGTCAGCTGACTCTTCAGTGTCTGGTGTTTCTTCAGCGTCAGTTGGCTCTTCGGATTCAGTTGATTCTTCGATGTCTGGTGATTCCTCGGATTCAGTGATTTCCTCGGAGGATTCCTCAACCTCAGTTTCTCCATCTTCTCCGTCATCGTCTCCGTCTTCAACGACATCATCACCTTCACCAGTCCCCTCCTGGGGGGTTTCCTCTCCTGGTTCAGAGTCATCTACTGGCTCGGAGTCCTTGGTTTCTTGAGCGTCCTCACCCTCGGTCACATCCTGATCGTCACCACTATCCTCAGCCAACTCCTCCACCTGATCGAGGGTAGCATCAACCTCTTGAGTGATATCCTTATCGCCCTTGTCGGGACCTTTCGGCTTTTTCGCCACGGACTCGCCTTTCTTTTTGCGCTGCCTTGCAGGGCAAGAGGGATTTGAACCCCCAACCTGCGGTTTTGGAGACCGCTGCTCTGCCAATTGAGCTATTGCCCTAAAGTCGGCTACCCTTGGGAAGGCATAGGACAGCCTAGGTCGAATCGACCACGATCGCCCAGTGTACGCTAGTTTCTTAAGAAAAGTCGAACTGACTATTATTAACCAAACCTGGAAAATCAAACCCACCAGAAGCAACCACCGATCTGCACCACCCAAGGAGGGGATCATGCCTGAGCCGAGCCACATTGCGCAGGCCATCTTGAAGGCTGTGGCTCGCCAAGAACTCACCTATGACTTAGCTGAGGCAGTCATGGATGAGATCATGAACGGTGAAGCCACCCAAATCCAGATGGCAGCGTACCTGACAGCGATGAGTCTCAAAGGTGAAACCATCACCGAAATCACCGCTTCTGCTGCCGGGATGCGCAAGCATTGCGTACGCCTGCTCAACGACATGGATGTCCTGGAGATTGTGGGTACTGGTGGGGATCGATCGAATTCTTTCAACATCTCCACAACCTCGGCTTTAGTGGTTTCTGCTGCCGGGACAAAAGTGGCCAAACACGGCAACCGGGCGGCCTCATCGCGATCGGGTTCTGCTGACGTACTAGAAGCCCTCGGAGTCAAGATCGATGTGAGCCCCGAGAAATCCCTGGAGGTCCTCGAAGAAATCGGTCTGTGTTTTCTCTTCGCCCAGAACTATCACCTGGCGATGAAGTTTGTTGCCCCAGTACGCTCCGAGCTGGGAATACGTACCATCTTCAATATCCTGGGTCCACTGGTCAACCCAGCGGGTGCCTCCATGGAACTGTTGGGGGTCTACGACGAAGACCTCGTTGAACCCCTGGCGAAGGTGCTTCACAATCTGGGGGTCAACAACGCCATGGTGGTCCATGGGTTAGATGGGTTAGATGAGATATCCATGAGCGCGCCCACCTCAGTGTGTGAGGTTCGGCATGGAGAATTCAAGCTCTACACCCTCAACCCCGAAAAGTACGGATTCACGTTGTCCACCAAGGAAGACCTCCAAGGTGGAACTCCGCAAGAAAACGCTCAGATCACCCGAGATATACTCGATGGCCAGCAAGGACCCAAGACCGACGCCGTACTGCTGAATTCCGCTGCCGCGCTCTATCTGGGGCGCGAAGACCTCTCCATGAGCCAAGCCGTCGACTTGGCCCGCGAGACCATTTCGTCCGGGAAAGCCCGTCTCCAACTCGACCGATTCATCACGCTGACCAACCAACCATCATGATCCTCGACACCCTCGTCCAAGCGGCCCAATCACGAGTAGCCACAGACAAGATCACCATGCCAGACCAGGCCATGGCTCAGATGGCATTGGACACCCCTATTCGTGAAGGATTCCTTTTCGAGCAAGCCTTGGGGGCGCCGGGAATGAGTTTCATCGCCGAAGTGAAGAAGGCCTCCCCCTCCAAGGGAATGATCTCATTCGACTACCCCTACCTCGATATTGCTCAGGATTACCAGTTGGCAGGGGCTGCCGCGATCTCTGTTTTAACAGAACCCACCCAGTTTTTGGGGTCCGACACTCATCTTCGCGACATCGCAGCCCACGTGGCACTTCCGATCTTGCGTAAAGACTTCACCATTGATGCCTATCAGATCTATCAGGCTCGGGTACTGGGCGCCAGCGCTGTTTTACTCATATGCTCGATTCTGGGTGATGCCCAGTTGAAGGAGTATCTGAGACTCGCTGATTCCTTGGGGCTCAGTTGTCTGGTGGAAACCCACAGTGCCCAGGAGGTGGAGCGTGCTGTTGAGGCCGGAGCGCGGGTCATCGGTGTCAACAACCGGGACCTTAGTTCTTTTGCTGTCGACACCTCACTGAGCGCTGGATTGCGCTCTTTGGTGCCCGAGGATGTCCTGTTTGTCTGGGAATCGGGGGTCACCTCCCCCACGCAAGCTGCCGAGGCAGTACGCGCGCGCGCTGACGTGGTTCTCGTGGGCGAATACCTGATGAGAGCACAAGATCGCCGAGCCGCCTTGCGTGAATTGCGTTCAGCTGCCCTAGACGAAATGGCCACACCTATGGGACAACAGTCGCTGTGTCCTGCGGTGAAAATTTGTGGGATTTCTCGTGGGGAGGATCTCCCTGTCTTGAACTCCTGTCTACCCGAATATGTGGGTTTCGTCTTTGCCCCCCACAGCCGTCGACACGTGGAACTCTCAACTGCTGCTCACCTTCGCTGTGGGTTGGATCCGCGGATTCTCACTGTGGGGGTTTTCGTCGATGCGCCCGTGTCGCAGATTGTTGCCGCGGTTCAATCAGATGCGATCTCGATCGTTCAGCTCCACGGTCAAGAATCTGAATCCTATGTTGCTGGGTTGCGTGAGGTTCTCCCTGGCGTACCCGTGATCAATGCCCACCCGATCGTTGATGGCGACAGTTTTGCTGAGGCGTTGAGCGTGAACGGCGACTATCTTCTCTTTGATGGCCCTGAACCTGGATCGGGTCAGGCCATGGATTGGAGTCTGCTCGATGACATTCGCCACTACCCTGATCTTCCCGGCTTCTTCCTCGCTGGTGGACTCAATGTGGACAATCTCAGTTCGGCAATGAACTTAGGGGTTTACTGTGTGGATGTCTCCTCAGGTGTGGAGACTGGTGGGGTCAAGGACCCTGCCAAGGTTCAGCAGTTCATTTCGGCAGTACGCGCAGTGCATCATCCTCGGAGGCCATCATGAGTGGTCGATTCGGGCAGCACGGCGGACAGTACGTTCCCGAGACTCTGATGAATGAGTTACACAACCTGGAGCGAGAATATCAGCTAGCGCAAGAAGACCCTGATTTCGGGCGTGAACTCACTGAGTTGTTCAACCAATATGCTGGACGACCCTCCCCACTATATTTCGCAAGGACCATGACCCAAGATCTGGCGGGAGCAAAGGTCTACCTCAAACGTGAAGACCTCAACCACACCGGATCCCACAAAATCAATAATGTTCTCGGCCAAGCTCTTCTCACCAAACGAATGGGAAAAACCAGGGTTATCGCTGAAACAGGCGCTGGGCAACATGGGGTCGCTACCGCCACAGCAGCGGCACTCCTGGGGCTCGAGTGTGAAATCTTCATGGGGTGGGAAGACACCCAGCGCCAAGCACTCAATGTCTATCGCATGGAACTGCTGGGAGCCACCGTACATCCTGTCACCTCAGGAACACAGACCTTGAAGGATGCAGTCAACGAAGCAATGCGCGAATGGACTACTCGCGTCCAGGACACCCACTACCTCATGGGGTCAGTGATGGGACCTCATCCTTTCCCCCTGATTGTCCGCGATTTTCAGGCAGTGATCGGACGAGAGGCACGTGAACAGGTTCTTGCCCTCGAGCCGAAGCTGCCCCACAGCGTGATCGCTTGCGTGGGCGGTGGAAGTAATGCGATAGGTATCTTCCATGGGTTCCTTGATGATGGGGAGGTGAATCTGGTGGGCTGTGAAGCCGCAGGGTTGGGGGTCGACACTGATCGTACTGCTGCCACGATAGCTACCGGGTCTCTGGGAATCTTCCACGGAATGAAATCCTATTTCTGCCAGGGCGATGCCGGACAGATTTCGCCAGTTCATTCGATTTCTGCTGGCTTAGACTATCCAGGAATAGGGCCCGAACACGCATGGTTGCATGACACTGGTCGAGCAACCTATGTTCCCATCACCGATGAGGAAGCCGTGGAAGGATTCGAATATCTTTCCTGCACAGAAGGAATCATTCCTGCCATCGAATCAGCCCATGCGATCGCGTACGCTCGCAAGCTGGTGCCCACCCTACCCAGCGACGAGTCGGTCATCGTCTGCCTATCAGGGCGAGGAGATAAGGACGTAGCTGCCATCGCCCGGTATCGCGGACAACAACTGGAGGAGTCATGACAGCCTCCGGGCGTCTTCGCAAGGCTTTCGATGAGAAGGCTTTCATTGCTTTCATCACTGGTGGCGATCCGGATATGGAAGCCACCCGGCGTTACGTGAAACTGCTCGTTGACACTGGTGTTGACCTCATCGAGATAGGCGTACCCTTTTCTGACCCGATCGCTGAGGGCCCCAGTATTCAGGCATCAAGCGCTCGAGCTCTACAATCTGGCACCACACTAGATAGGCTCCTCCAGCTTGTTCTTTCGCTGAGAACACAAGACCTCCACACAGTTCCCATTGTTCTGATGACCTACCTCAATCCCCTCCACCACATGGGGTACGACAAGTTCTTTCAGCAAGCTGGGGCAAGCGGGGTTGATGGAGTGATCATTCCTGATCTTCCCTTTGAGGAGCATGGTGAGGTTCGTGACATTGCCCGAGCTGCTGGGGTCTGCCTGATATCCATGATTGCCCCCACCTCACGCGATCGCATTCGTGAGATAGCTCGCGAGGCGGAAGGTTTCATCTACTTGGTGAGCTCGCTGGGTGTCACCGGTGTCCGCAGTGACATCACCACCGATATTCCCGCGATTGTTTCCCAGATTCGCGAGGTCACCGATGTTCCTGTCGCTGTTGGTTTCGGTATCTCCACCCCCACCCAGGTCGCCGAGATGAGCACCCACGCCGACGGCGTCATCGTCGGAAGCGCCCTCGTCAACATCATCGCAACCCAGGACCACGACACCGACCAACGGCTAACCGACTACATCACCGAGATGGTTGCCTCACTGAGCTGACCAAAAGGGGACGGGGCGTTTGGCACACTCGCCCCGGTCATTCTGCGGAGCGGAGCGACTCGCAGAATCCAGAAACCACAGTTGTGCAACTACGCAGTCTGGACCCTGCGACTACGCGCAGGGTGACGGAAGATGGGCGGCAAGACAGGATGACGGAAGGTGGGTGACTGGCACGAGGGGACGGGGCGTTTGGCACACTCGCCCTGGCACGAGGGGACGGGGCGTTTGGCACACTCGCCCCGGTCATTCTGCGGAGCGAAGCGACTCGCAGAATCCAGAAACCACAGTTGTGCAACTACGCAGTCTGGACCCTGCGACTACGCGCAGGGTGACGGAAGATGGGCGGCAAGACAGGGTGACGGAAGGTGGGTGGTCAACGCCGATGGACGGAGGTATTTGTCACCAGCAGCGCACGTACTATCTACTTTTTTATGCCCGCGCGAAGCGCAGGACCTCTGTCGTACCGGCGTAGAGAACAAGATCACCATCCATCTGCCAGGTGGTGACAGAATCCAACAGCGCGAGGTAGGTGCGCTCGGCTTCATCGGTGTCTTCGCAGAACATCATGGTTTGGGCCATCAGCCCTGTCGAGAAGCTGTCTGCAGCGATCTCAGCGGGACCATGGTAATTATTGCAGGCGGATACTCCCGAAACTTGATCCTCTTCAATGGTTAAAGTGATCTGTGCCGATGGTAGTTCGGCTGGATCACTCCAGGAGGTCAGCACAAAAGAACCCAAGGGAATCTCGGATGCGCAACAACCAATCACCTCCTCATTCTTTTCAGACATCATGGTCATCGCCACAACAAGTGCCACAGCAGCGATGACACCAGCAAGAATCCCCGGCACTAACCCTTTTCTCATCATAGCTTTTCCGTTCCCCTCCCAGGTCATTCTGAGAGAAAACTATACCCAGAGAGGGTTCACACGTGGTAGAACTAGACCATGACTGAAACTCTGGCCCATATCGCCACACGCTTCTCGTGTCGAAAATTCTCTGACACCCCCATCACACCTGAACGCCTGCGCTCTATTGCTGAAGCTGGTCTGCGTGCGCCTAGCGCCCACAACCGCCAACCGTGGAGATTTATTGTGGTCGCTGACAAAGAAGCCATCGAACACATTGATGCTACAGGTATGGCCCTGCTCAAAGAATCAGATGAAGCAGCCCACGGCCGCATGATGGATCGTGGAGGAAAACTCCTCTACAACGCAGTTGCGATGATTATCATCGCCGCCGAGAAACTCGATGCGCCTTTCCCTGTTGCCATGGATATTGGTATCGCCGCCTCGACGATGACCCTGGCCGCAGCATCCCTGGGCATCAACTCCTGCATCGTGGGTGTCCCCAAAATCGCCTTCAAGTCTGGTGAACTCGTTGATAAGTACATCCCCGAGGGCTTCGAGTTCGGCGTCGGCGTCCTTCTCGGGTACGCGGAAGAACCCGGCACCCCCCACGAGGTCGACTCCACGAAGATCACCTATATGTGACGGTAACGAAAACACCGTCCATCTGCGTTGGCCACGCCTCCCACGTCGTTCTGCGGAAAGAAGCGACTCGCAGGGCCCAGACTACTCAGTTGCGCAACTGTGGGGTCTGGATTCTGCGACTTCGCGCAGAATGACGGGACAGAGACGCGCAGAATGACGGGACAGAGACGCGCAGAATGACGGGGTGTGGTGATTTGGGACTCACCGGATTATCCTGGTAGAGTCATTCACCGCGTTCGCGCACGAGAAAAAAGAGGAAACCCAGTGGCAAATATTAAGTCGCAGATGAAGCGAAACAAGACCAATGAGGTTGCACGACTTCGTAACAAGGCTGTGAAGTCACAATTGCGTACCCAAATTCGCAAGGTACGCGACGCCGTGAAAGAAGGCGACGCCGAGAAAGCTCAAGAGCTGGCACGCGTTGCCTGTCGTAGTTTGGACAAGGCAGTCTCCAAGGGCGTCATCCATGCCAATAATGCAGCCAATCGGAAGTCTGCTCTGACGAAAGCTGCGGCTTCTGTCTAGCACCTAACCGTCCATCCCCCGAAGTGATTGCACTTGGGGGATGTTTTTATGCCCTGGTTCCCATCGGCAACGGCGCCGAAGGGAACCAGTCTTTTTCTCTCCTAGTACACCCCTATCCCAGCATCTTGGACACCAACCGCAACAACCAAAGAAAAGGATTACACTAGAGCCACACCCATACCCAAGGAGTCCAGATGAACCACGCCCAACGCCTCGATCGTCTCCCCTTCACCCGTAAGCACGGCAAACTCGTTGTCGGGTCAGGAATCGGCTGGGCCCTCGACGCCATGGATGTGGGGTTAATCTCCTTTGTGATGGCTGCCCTGATTTCCAGCGAATTCGCCACCGCAGCACAAGCCGGTTGGATTGGTTCAGCTGGTTTCATCGGGATGTCTATCGGCGCCACCTTCGGTGGACTGCTCGCCGACAAGATCGGTCGGCGCCAAGTCTTTGCTCTCACCCTGCTGGTCTATGGGTTGGCAACTGGTGCCTCTGCCTTGGCAGGAACTGTTGCGGTCCTCATTGTTCTTCGAGTCATTGTGGGGTTAGGCCTTGGAGCGGAGCTACCAGTGGCTTCAACGCTGGTCTCAGAGTTTGCTCCCGCACGAATCCGTGGGCGTGTCATTGTTGCCCTGGAAGCATTTTGGGCGGTCGGGTGGCTCATGGCTGCCATCATTGCTTTCTTTGTTATTCCTGCTAGCCCCAATGGTTGGCGCTGGGCTCTAGCACTGGGCGCTGTTCCGGCGGTTTATGCTCTGGTGATTCGCATGGGTCTTCCCGAATCGGTACGTTTCCTGGATCGCAAAGGAAGGATCGCTGAAGCAGAGAAAATCGTTCAAGACTTCGAGTTGTCTGCGGGAATCACCCCAGAGGAAACCCCCTCTGCCCACCACGAGGACACCCCGGAACCACCAGCCAAAGTCGGCGCCTTGTTCAGTGTCGGTTTGCGTGGACGAACGATCGTGATCGCACTGATCTGGTTCTGCGTGAACTTTGCCTACTATGGTGCCTTCATTTGGTTACCATCACTGCTGGTCAACAGTGGGATCACGATCACCAAGTCTTTCCAATACGTGCTCATCATCACACTCGCCCAGCTCCCCGGATATCTGGCTGCTGCTTTGGCTATCGAGAAATGGGGGCGCCGGTGGACTCTGGGAGTCTTCCTCGCTGGTTCAGCAATGTCGGCAGGGCTCTTTGCTTTTGCTCATGAGCCTTGGGCGATCATTGCTGCAGGCATGTCCTTGTCCTTCTTCAACCTGGGCGCCTGGGGTGCCCTCTATGCCTCCACTCCAGAGTTATTCCCCACCGATCTTCGTGGTGTGGGCGCGGGTTCAGCCGCGGGTTTTGGACGAATCGCATCCATCGTCGCCCCCCTCATTGTTCCCGCTCTTCTCGTGTGGGGTACGAACGTGGGGTTCGGGACCGCACCAATATTCATTCTCTTCGGGGCAACCTTTCTCATTGCTTGCGCTTTGAGTGTGTTCCTGCCCGAACTCAAAGGCCAAAGCCTGACCTAAGGACACCACAATGAACTTGGATACCCTCAGCATTTGGGCAGATGAACCCACCCAGGAGACCACAGCAATCGTCGGTGGGGATTCTGGGGATGACACCGGCGAGCCTGCTCATGACGATCAGCGCAAGAAGACTCGTACCCGGGTGGTCATTGCTCTTGTTCTCATCGTGAGTCTTGCTGCCTTTGGTGCTGGTGGCATCCTGTGGTGGATGAATCGTGGTGGTGGCGGTGGAGGGCGTACTCCTGGTCAAGCCGTTGAGAACTACCTCCATGCTTTGGCTCAAGCAGATGCCGCTGCCGCTCTCAGCTACACCCGTACTGCCCCCGCAGACACCACCTTCCTCACCTCGGCAATCCTGCAAGAAAACCAGGCCAACCACCCCATCGCAAACATCGAGGTCGGCGAACCAGAAAAACGCTACTCCCCGACGTACATCACAGCCACCTACACCATGGGGGAAGAAGAGATTACTGCCGAATTCACCGTACAGCGCCACAGTGGGCGGTGGTTTCTTGATGGAGGATTCATAGATCTCGATATCTCTGAGGTCAATGCCCTCCTGCCTCTATCCATCAACGGCCATGATGTGGGCAACAAAACCCGAGTTCAGCTCTTCCCTGGTGTCTACACGATGAGTGTCAACCAACCGATGATAGCCTTCACCAATCCACTGATGATCCTGGAATACCCAGAAAGCCACCCCGACTATTCGATGGATTTCACTTTGTCTGAGGAAGGACTCGCCAAGGTCGATGAGATCGCTTCCGCTCACCTCAACGCTTGCATCAACCGGAAAGAAATCAAACCACACGACTGTGGATTCGGTTTCGATGGCGGACCTGAACTCGATGAGAATTCCATCACATGGACTCTCACAGGTGACACCCCCGATTGGGCCACACTGGACTACCAGCTTGACCTGGAGGACTTCTCGAGTGCGACAGCATGGGTGGAGATCCCCATCAAATTCGATGCTCTGTCCATGGACCGGCTCGACCATTTCGGCGATTCCACCAAGATCCAGGCCGTCCGCGTTGACCTGACCAACCCGTACATGATCACGGTTAGTTTCCTCTAACTTTCCTATGCTCGATTTTGGGGGAAGGCTCACCAGGCTCTACAGTAATAAAGGCACCATCAGTCCAAGAAAGGTTGTTCCATGACCAGTAGTTCGCAAGTACGTCGTTCGCGTAGAGAAACCCTCGAAGCCCAACGCCTTGCCACCGCAAGGAAGGAACGACGAAACAAGATCTTGTTCACCTCAGCTGGACTGCTTGTTTTTGCCGCGGTCATTGGCGTGGCCATTTGGGGGTTTATGGGAACAGCAACCGACGGTGGTGACGCCACCCCACCGAATGCTGTGAGCGATCATGGGATCGCTGTCGTACCACTCAAAGACAGTATTCCCACTCTTGAAATCTTCGCTGACTACAACTGCAACGGGTGTCGATCAGCCCACCTGACCTTGAACACCTTGCTGGAGGAATACACCGAGGAAGGAAAAATCAATGTGGTTGTGGTGATGTTGAATTTCCTCGACAACTCCCGCCAACCCGCTATTGCTTCGGCTTGTTCCGATTTCTATGATGTCTTCCCCCAGTATCACCACGAGCTTTTCACCGCCGCACCCGATGGTTTCGACTCTGAACTTTTGCGGGAAACCATTCCCGAGAAACTCGGGCTCACTGGGGTGGAACTGCTCGACTTCCAGACCTGCATAGACACCGATGCCACAGGAGCATTCGTGAACTCCCAATCGAAGTACGCAGGCAAGAAGGGGGTCTCCTCGACACCCACCTTCCTGCTTGATGGTGAAAATATTGGCGAGAAAATATTCAATCAGAACACAGGGACCTATGATCCTGCGCTTCTGAAAGCTATCTTGGATGCGCAGTGACCTCTGGTTCTTCTTCAACCAAACAGGGGTACGCCCCTGGTCACAGCTATACACCAGGAAGCGACCAAGAACTACTGGACGTGGCCCGGGGTGGCGACCGGCGAGCCCTCAAAGAACTCTGGGAGCGCCATAGCCCCTATGGTTTCGCTGTCGCCCAGGGGCTAGCCCCCGAGCTGGGTGTCGAGTCACTCAACACCCGCTCCTGGTGTCGCATCTTCGATGACATGGGTGTCGGCAATATTGATGCTCGTGGAGGGTTCCGACCCTACCTTTATCACATCATTCGCATGACGGCTTCAGTGGAAAAACCAGTAGCCCCTGACCGTTTCGTTGTTCCCGCCTATCGCAGTCTTCACACTCGCGAGCAGGAGGTCTTGTGGTATTCCCATGTCGAGTCCATGAGAGTGTCAGCGATGGCCACACTCATCGGCGTTTCCCCTCGTCAAGTGTCAAAGATTCTCACCCAAGCACGAGCGAATCTGCGTGAGGCTTGGGTGCACAGGCACCTAAGTATTCTTCCTGGTAGCAGTCGTTGCCACCAGGTGTGGGAGGATTCACTAACCACCGACCAAGCAGGAGAATCCACGACCAAGAAACCTGCACATTCCTGTGAGCATTGCGAACAAGCCAGACTCGATGCTGTCGATGTCGGTTCCTTGCTACAAACGGAACTACTGCCTGTTCTTGCCGGGATATCCGGTAGCGCATCACTGTTGGATTATCTCCACAACACTGGTCCATCTCATCGCAGTCAGACAGAGGTGCCACCCGCACTCAGTCGCCACCTGGAAGGCCCCATAGCCAACCGACCGCGTGGACACCACCATAGTGACAAACCCGAAGACCTGTGGTCCACGCAGACCATTGCGAAGCGTCGAAGAGCTAACCAGAAGACCGTCGATTCCACTGTTGACGACGAGCCTCTTGACGCTGATCCCCCAGCCAAGGCTGCCCCTGGTCCTCACGTGGAAAGCGGTGACCAAGAATTCTCACGCAAACCCAGCTCGCGCAGCGTACCGGAAAAAACACCACACACCAGACCACCTGTTGCCAGCGTCGTACGAGCTATTGGGCTGATCCTGCTGGGTTTGGTGGCACTCATTGTTGTTTTCCTCCTTGCTACCCGCTCGACAGACAGACCCCCAGAACCACAACCCAGTTCGCCGCCCACATCAGCAACAGAGACTCCAGCTACTGGCCTCAGTTCCGTTGTCATTACTGAAGTGGACACAGGGGAGAAAAATAATCTCTACCCCGTCGTTTCGGGGACTGCTCCGGCCAACAGTGAGGTCACAGTCACGATTGCCGATCAGACCCTCACCACCACGGCAGACGAAACGGGACAATGGAATTCGCCACCCATGGCCACCATGGCGACCACAACCCGCGGTGTCATTGAAGCGAAGATTGGCGACGGTGACAGTCCCGCTGTGGCGATGTTTGATATCTCTCTTCCACCATCGATTGTTCTGGAAACCCACGACACATATGTGTGGGTCATGATGACGGGTCTCCCCTCAACAACAGTTGAAGTTCTTCTCGATGGTGAAGTGCTTTCACAAGCTCACCTCGACGACGTGGGCAACGGCTCCAGCCAGATCGCCTGGGACAAGAAGAGCCACCGCGTGCAGGTGAGATATGTCGACAGCGAGAGGGCGGGGGCAGCCTCCCCGGAGGCAAACATCTCTTAGCGGATATCGCTAGAATTGCCCCCATGAATGATGTGACTGTGGGGATAGCCCCCGACCGCCCCCAATTGGAGGGGCTGGAAACCAAGTGGTCCGACCAATGGGCACGCGAAGAGGTTTACGCTTTTCGTCGCCCTGCTTCGCGCGACCACGTGTTCTCGATTGACACCCCTCCCCCGACGGTTTCCGGGAAACTCCATGTGGGTCACGTCTTCTCCTACACTCACACCGATCTGATTGCTCGCTTCAAAAGGATGCGTGGGCTTGAGGTGTTTTATCCGATGGGGTGGGATGACAATGGGCTTCCCACCGAGCGCCGGGTTCAAACCTATTTCGGCGTACGCTGTGATGCGACCTTGGCGTATGATCCGAACTTTGTTCCGCCGGAGAATCCGGACCCGAAGAAGCAGATTCCTATCTCGCGAGCCAATTTCATTGAATTGTGTGAGCAGTTGACAACCCAAGATGAGAAAACCTTTGAGGATCTGTGGCGGTATCTGGGGTTGTCGGTGGACTGGGATCAGCTTTATACCACGGTGTCACCGGCGGCGATTCGTGTGTCCCAGGCTGCTTTTTTGCGGAACCTAGCTCGCGGTGAGGCGTACCTCGACTATGCGCCGACCATGTGGGATGTGACCTATCAGACTGCCGTGGCCCAAGCGGAGATCGAGGACCGTGAGCAGGCGGGGTTCTATCATCGGGTGTCCTTTCATCGCGCGGATGGTGAGTTGGTGTTCATTGAGACCACTCGCCCAGAGTTGTTGGTCAGTGTGTGTGCGCTGATCGCTCACCCCAATGATGAGCGCTATCAATCATTGTTTGGTACGACAGTAACTGATCCGCTGTTTGGGATCGAGGTTCCGGTGGTGGCCCACCATGCTGCTGAGATGGACAAGGGTGCTGGTATCGCCATGTGTTGCACCTTCGGTGATAAAACCGATGTGCAGTGGTGGCGGGAACTGGGCTTGCCGACGCGTACTGTGATCGGACGCGATGGACGGTTGAGTCGAGAGACCCCGGACTGGATCGAGAATACTGAACGCTATGAGATGCTAGCGGGTAAGACCATCTTCTCGGCGCGTGAAGCCGTCGTGGCCATGTTGCGCGAGACTGGGGATTTGGATGGTGAGCTGAAACCCATCTCACGCCCAGTGTCCTTCTATGAGCGTGGGGACAAACCGCTCGAGATCGTGGCCTCCAACCAGTGGTATATCCGCAATGGCGGCAAGGATGAGACCTTGCGTACTGCCCTGCTGGCGCGCGGTCAGGAACTCAACTGGGTGCCCGACTATATGCAGCATCGGTATTCCGATTGGGTCAATGGGCTCAGTGGTGACTGGTTGATTTCACGCCAGCGATTCTTCGGGGTTCCGTTCCCTGTGTGGTATCGGCTCGACGGGCAGGGAAACCCTGATTATTTATCACCGATTACCCCAAGCGAGGATCTGCTTCCCGTGGACCCGATGACCATGGCTGCCCCTGGCTTCTCGGAGTCTGAGCGTGATAAACCGGGTGGGTTCATCGCCGACAAGGATGTGATGGACACCTGGGCGACCAGTTCGCTCACCCCCCAGTTGGCGTGCGGATGGATTCGTGATGATCAACTGTGGAATCTGACCTTCCCCATGGATATGGCACCCCAGGCCCACGACATCATTCGAACCTGGTTGTTTTCCAGGATCGTACGCGCCAATGCCGAGAATGATTCCCTGCCATGGGCGACCACTGCCTTGTCGGGGTTCGTGACTGATCCTGACCGCAAGAAGATGAGTAAGTCGAAAGGGAACGTGGTAGTTCCCACCGAGATCCTGGAGAAGTACGGTTCGGATGCTGTTAGGTGGCGTGCTGCGATGGCTCGCCCGGGGGCTGACTCACCCTTCGATGAGACCCAGATGAAGGTGGGGCGACGCTTGGCGACCAAGATTTTGAACGCCAGCAAGTTGGTGTTGAATCTCCCAGGGAATGATCCTGCTGCGTGGTCACTCGACAAGGTTACCAACCCGGTGGATCTGTCGATGCTCGCGGAGTTGCGTACTGCTGTGGAGAGCGCGACGAGTGCCCTCGAAGCCTATGAATACACCGATGCTCTTGAAGTAACCGAACGGTTCTTCTGGACCTTCTGTGATGACTATATTGAGTTCGTCAAAGAGCGTGCCTATGGGAACGCCGAGGGTGTGGTTGATTCCGCTGAGACTGAGTCTGCTCGTTCTGCTCTCGGGCTGGCTGTGGGCGTACTGCTTCGGCTCTTCGCGCCGTACTGTCCTTTCGTGACCGAAGAAGTGTGGCGCTGGTGGAACCCCGAGTCGATTCACCGCAGCGCGTGGCCCACCGCCGAGGAGTTGCCTAGTCAAGGCGACCCCGGGGTGCTGGCGACTGTTTCTGAGGTTCTCGTGGGTATCCGTGGTGCCAAGTCTGAAGCAAAGACATCGATGAAGACTCCCGTGGAGTCCATGGTCATCTCAGGACGCCCCGAGATATTGGGGCACCTCCGCAGCGTTGAGGCCGATCTTCACGCTGTGAGCCACCTCACTGGCAGTGTCACCTGGAGTGAGACCGACTCCGACCT